>CAYZRS010000029.1:21509-64150 GCA_964480915.1 uncultured Pirellulaceae bacterium
GTGGCGGATGCGGATGTGGCGAACCAAGCTGCGGATGCGAAAGTGCATGTGGCGGTGGCTGCGGTGGCGGATGTGCTGCTGGCGGTTGCGGCGGTGGATGTGCTGCTGGATGTGGCAACGGATGCGGTGGCGGATGCGAACCATCATGCGGATGCGAAAGCTCCTGCGGTGGTGGCTGCGGAAGCAGCTGTGGATGCCGACGCGGTCGTCTGCTAGGTAGCCTCTTCGGACGTTGCCGTGGACTGTTCAGCCGTTGTGGTAACCGAGGCGGTTGCGGATGTGGCGAACCAAGCTGCGGATGCGAAAGTGCATGTGGCGGCGGATGCGGTGGCGGATGTGCTGCTGGCTGTGGCAACGGATGTGGTGGCGGATGCACCAGCTCGTGTGGCGGTGGATGTGCTGCTGGTTGCGGTGGCGGATGTGCTGCTGGCTGCGGTAACGGATGCGGCGGAAGCTGCGAACCGGGCTGCGGATGTGCTGCGATGAGCTACGGTGCTCCTGCCATGTCGACCGAACCTGTCCAGGTCACGAACGAATTGGCGCCTGTCAACGAAGTGCAAGTTGATGCTCCAGCCGTTCTTGACGAAGTTCCACCTTCGCCGGTCGTTGACCCTTCGGCATTCTTGCCAAGTAACCGAGTTATTCGCACGAGTGCTGTAAACTAAGAACGTCAATCGACCTAGTTTCACTCAACACAAACGGCCCGCTCATCCATTGAGCGGGCCGTTTTTTTTCATTTTCATCTTAGCGCTCTTGATCTCAGCGAGCCACGAACGGCGACTGTTTTGTTACGTGTAGGGAAAACATCTCCCTCAGCAAATCACTTTTTTGACGCACCGCAGCGCTTCAAGTAAGATGGGCGGTGGCAAGGTTAGTGGGGAACGTCATAGGTCTCTTTTCATACTCTCTCATCTACCCGCCTGCCCGCCATCGAATCGAAAATTGGGCCTGTCGCTGGGCGTCATGAATCGTCCAGCACTCCCTTGGTTGCGATTCGATCCCAGTGATTGCATAGGGAGAGAGACCGATGATTTCTTCCGGCCGATTTTCGAACTCCACGGTTCGAGCCGACATGCAGCGGGATTATCGTGAGCTGCGTGACCTACTGTGCATTGCGAAAGACAGCCTGGGCATTGCGACCGATCGACCAGCCTATCCACCCCGACAGATCGCCATCACGCTGCGTCAATTGCAACACCGACTGGCCGTCCACTTTACTCTCGAAGAAGCCTTTGGCTACGGCGAAGAAGAGCGCCTGCGAGCCCCTTGGCTCTCGCAAAAGGCGGCTCAACTGCGGTCTGAACACGATCACATCTTCGCTCGACTTAAAACGATCGTCAAATCGGCCGACCAATTGCTCGAACCCGAACCGACCTCTTCCGTCGAAGAAATCTCTGCCATGTTCGAGGACTTTACGATCGATTTGCGTCTGCACGAAGATCGCGATGCCGAACTGCTACTCTCGATTTTCGACGATGATTTGGGCGTTGGCGATTAGGCCGATATCAGATCGGCCATTCACGGCAACCGGCGAGTCGGCTTGAACGGCTCGCGGTGCGCTGTTCGAATACTGACGTCCCATTCGTCAGGAGATCGCGATGCCTCTGCTAGTCAAAAACGGTGAAATTGTCACCGCCACCGATACATTCACTGCCGACATCTGGTGTGAAGACGAAACGATCACCGCCATCGGTACGAATCTGCCCGTACCGGACGATGCCGAAGTGATCGACGCCACGGGCAAATATGTCTTCCCCGGCTTCATCGATCCGCACGTGCACATCTACCTGCCCTTCATGGGCACCTTTGCCAAAGACACACACGAAACGGCCAGCCAGGCGGCGCTCGTCGGCGGCACCACGACCATGATCGAAATGGTCTGCCCGGCGCGCGATGAAGAACCGCGCGACGCCTTCGCTACTTGGAAAGGCAAGGCCGAGGGCAACTCGGCCTGCGACTTTACGTTCCATATGGGCGTCAGCCGCTTGGATGAATCGACCGTCCCGCAACTGCGTGAAATTGTGGCGTCCGGCATCAGCTCTTTCAAAGTATTCTTGGCATACAAAGGCGCCTTCGAATTACCGGATGACGAATTATTTCACACGCTGAAGCTGGCTAAAGAACTGGGCGTGATCGTCACGGCTCACACCGAAAACGGTTCGCTCATTGTCGAGATGCAAAAGGAACTGATCGAGGCGGGCAAGACCGGCCCCGAATACCATGAACCGTCACGACCGCCTCGAGTCGAAGCAACCGGCGTCAATCATTTGATGACGTTTGCTGAACTGACCGGCGCCCACGTCTATATCGTCCACCTCAGTTGCGAAGAAGCGCTCACGGCCGCGATGCGAGCTCGCAACCGGGGCGTCAACGTGTGGGTCGAAACGCTGATTCAGTTCCTGCTGCTGGACAAGACGTACGCTGAACAGCCCGATTTCGAAGGATCGAAATACGTCATGTCGCCGCCACTGCGAGACAAACGCAACCAGACAGTTCTCTGGAACGGACTGAACACGGGCCAAGTTAGCACCGTGGCAACCGATCACGCGCCGTTTGATTTCAAAGGTCAAAAAGAGATGGGTCGAGACAACTTTACGCTTATCCCCAACGGCATCCCCAGCCTCGAAGACCGAGTCAATTTGCTGTTCACGCACGGTGTCAAAGAAGGGCGGCTGAACTTAAACCAGTTCGTCGACGTGGCAAGCACGCAAGCGGCCAAACTGTTCGGGCTCTATCCACGCAAAGGGTGTATCCAGTTGGGGGCAGATGCCGACCTGGTTATTTATGACCCCGATTATCGTGGCACCATCTCGGCCGCTACACACCAGCTCAATATCGACTACAGCGCCTTCGAAGGGTGGGATATTCAGGGGCGACCTCACGTGGTAACCGTGCGAGGCAAAGTTCAAGTACGAGACGGTGCCTTTGTCGGAGAACCAAACCGCGGGCAGTTCCTAGCACGCCAGCCGTCACATTTTTGAATACGTTGACGGCACGCCGGACGTTGGGCCAGCTACCCTGAATCCACCCCAACTGTTTTTGAGAACCCGACCCATTCATGCAACGATTCGTCATTCCACCAAGCGCCAATTACCCTCGGTCTCTAACATGCGTCCAAGAACTCTACTTTTGCTGCTACTGCTGATGCCTACCAACATATCGACCGCCGTCGAAGGAACATGGCGAGCGTGGCTCGACGTCCCTGGCGGAAAGCTGAAATTTGAACTCGAGTTCGTCAACGACGACTCGGGCCTGTCGGCCAACTTGATCAACGCGGGTGAAAAACAGCTCATTCCCGATGTGCAGCTCGATGGAAAGCAACTCAATATCGATATCGCCCATTACGACTCGACGATCGCGGCCACCGTATCGGAAGACGACCAGACATTGGCCGGCAGTTGGCGCAAAGTTCGTGGCGTCGACAGTGTTGCCACGATTCCTTTCCACGCCGAACGAATAGCTCCACAAAAACAGCCGCTGAAACGCAATCCGGCCATGGACCACTACGTCGGTCGTTGGAAAGTCCATTTCTCAAGCGACGACCAACCGGCCGTGGCGATCATCCGCGATGGGCCGCGCACCACTTGGGGTACGTTTTTAACGACGACCGGCGACTACCGTTACTTGGCACCGATCGTGACTGACGAGCAGATCGAGCTCTCTTGCTTCGACGGTGCTCACGCGTTTCTCTTTCGCGCCAAGCGGCAACCGGACGGATCGCTGCAAGGAGATTTTTGGTCGGGCGACTGGTGGCACGAAACCTGGACCGCCGTGCAAGACAACGACTTTAGCTTGCCAAGTGCGCTCGAACTGACCAAGTGGAACGATCAGGTCAAGCTGGCCGATCTTGTGTACGCCGACCTCGATGGCAATCAAGTCAGTCTGGCCGATCCACAATTCCAAGGAAAAGCGCGGATCATCGAGATCTTCGGATCCTGGTGCCCGAATTGCCACGATGCGGCGATTTACCTTAGCGAGCTACACAACAAATACGGCCCTCAAGGACTGTCGATCCTAGGTTTGGCCTTCGAAGTCACCGGAGATCCCAATCGCGATGCCGAACAGGTAAGGCGGTACAAGAAACGACACAACATCTCGTTCCCTTGCCTGCTGGCCGGCGTTTCAAAAAAAGAAGAAGCGAGCAAACAGATCCCGCTGCTCGATCGAATTCGTTCATATCCAACGACCATCTTCATCGATGGAGACGATCAAGTGCGGGCTGTCTACACAGGATTCAGCGGACCTGCGACCGGCGCGGCGAATACAAAATTGAAGCAGGACTTCGAAGCGGCGATCGATACGTTGTTAGAGTGAGTCGATCTAAGGTTATGAAGGGCTACGAACGCGGGACAGGCGCCTTCCCGTGATCGCGATTCCCGACTTATGCAGTTTAGCCTCTCGACAGCGCATCCGATTGCTCGACGAAATCGTCGCCCGACCATTCCTCGTCGGCCGTGACCATCTTGCCACTCTTCTTGGCCGCTTTCGCATCGGCTTGCCGTTTGACTAAGTCGGCGTGTGTCGTGAAATACTGCAGACTATGACCTTTGAAATCACTGATCGATGTGAACTTATGCTGGTCCATGAAGGCAGACAGTTCTTCACACATCGGCTTCACGCAACCGTAGCCCATCTTCATGACTCCGGTACAGACCTGGACGGTATCGGCACCTAAGAGGATGAACTGAGCCGCGTCGCCACCGGTTTCGACTCCGCCAATTCCGCTCAGCGTTCGATCGGGAAATTCGCTTTTGATCACCTGAGCGATCTCCATACACATCCGCAGCGCGATTGGACGGACCGCCTGGCATGAGTAGCCGCCCGGGGTCGTGTATCCTTCAATGCACGGTTCGGGCCGCAGAGATTCCAAATCAACAGACGCCACGCTGCGAATCGTATTGATCGCGCTCACACCGTGACACCCGGCAGCCAGCGAAGCGCGTGTCGGGTCTTCGATGTGCGTCACATTGGGTGTCATCTTGGCCCAGACTGGAATCTTGGCGACGTCCATGACCCACTGGCACACTTCGGTCAGGATGTCTGGATTCTCGCCCATCGCCGATCCCATTTTCCGTTCCGGTAAACCGTGCGGGCAGGAGAAATTGAGTTCAAAAGCGTCGACCCCCACATCCTGACACTTCTCGACGATTTCGACCCAAGCGTCTTTATTG
The DNA here is from genome assembly GCA_964480915.1 of uncultured Pirellulaceae bacterium. Lineage (GTDB taxonomy): Bacteria > Planctomycetota > Planctomycetia > Pirellulales > Pirellulaceae > CAWGCE01. The sequence continues at coordinate 26,681 of CAYZRS010000029.1, forward strand.
AACTCTTCCATGATCGAGCAGATCAGCACGCCGTCCGGATATTTGTCTTTGACCTGTTTGAACTCGTCAATCCACTTCTCGAACGGCCGATCGCTGATCAATTCAATATTTTCCCAACCGTAGATCTCGTTCGTTTCCCGTGAACGGACTTTTGCATAACGCGGATAGACGTTCACGACTTTGGATGAATCGAGACTGATCGTCTTACAGATCACGGCGCCCCAACCTTCATCGAATGCTTTACCGATGACGTTCGCGTTGGTGCCCGGAGGACCAGAACCAATCACAAAAGGATTGGGCAGTTTGAGTCCGTTGACGACGGTACTGAGGTCAGCCATGGGATTTGCTCCAAGTTTGATTTTAGGACGACTTGCCGACCAGGGAAAAGACTTCGTCGAGACAGTCCAGCATAAACTGTGCATCGTCCTGTTGGATACACATCGGCGGTTTAATGCGCAGCGTGTTGCCGTAGAGGCCACCCTTACCGAGCAGTAACCCGCGATCACGCGCCAGTTCTAACACCTCAGCACATTCGGTATTTGCCGGTTCTTTTGTGACGCGATCCCGCACCAGTTCCACACCCAACATCAGGCCCATGCCGCGCACGTCGCCAATGATCGCGTGTCGCTGCTGCAGACTCTCAAAACCGGCTTTCAGGAACTGGCCAACTTTCAACGCATTCTCTTGGATGCCTTCTTCATCGATCACTTCAAGCGTGGCCAATCCTTGGATCATGCTGACCGGATTGCCGCCGTAAGTATTGAAGTGGATGCGATTGGTCATCACTTGTGCGATCTCTTCGGTCGTCGTCATGGCGCCTAGCGGAGCACCATTTCCAATCCCTTTCGCCATCGTGATCATATCGGGAACAACGCCATAGTTTTGATGAGACCAAAAGTGCGTTCCGGTGCGACCAAAACCGCCCTGCACTTCATCCGCGATACAGATGCCGCCCGCTTGGCGAACGTAGTCATAAACAACCTGGAAGAATTCCTTAGGGGGAGTCACCGCACCACCGACGCCTTGAATCGGCTCACCAATGAAACAGGCAACCTCACCCGGAGTCTGATATTCGATCACCTCTTTAACGTCGTGTGCACACTTCAGATCGCACGAAGGGTATTCCAAATTGTACGGACAACGGTAGCAGTAGCCGGCATGCGTGTGATGGATGTTGGCCCGATTATTGGTTTTGAATTTCCAACTGCCATGGGCGGTCAAACTCATCGGCACCGAAGTACCGCCGTGATAACCGTTCCGCAGCGCGATCACGTCGCTATTTCCCGTGTGTTCACGAGCCGACAAGATCGCCACTTCGTTGGCTTCACTGCCACTGTTGGTGAAGTAACTCTTGTCGAGTCCGTCCGGCATCTTCTCGGCCAGCTTTTTACCAAATTCGCCGATGTTCGGATTCAAGTAGATTGTGGTCGTATGTTGTAGCTTACCGACCTGCTCCTGAACTCGTTCCGCCACCTTAGGATGACAATGGCCCACACTGACCGTGACGATCCCGGCGAACGCATCCAAGAAACGCGTGCCTTTTTCGTCGTAGACATATTGCATATGCCCTTCGACGATCATCATCGGCTCTTTGTAGTACGTGATTACGCCGGGAGAAATGTACTGCTGGCGAATCGCGATCACCTCCTCTTTGGAGGGTCCAGAATACGGCGTCGGCCGATGATCGATGATCGGCAGCGATAGGTTTTGTTTGTCGATGCTCATTTTTAGTTTTCCGCTTTGTTTTCCGTTCTCGTTGTCCGCAGATTTCACAGATGGACGCAAATTACAGATCGGGTTTCGAATTCCTATGTGATTAATTCGCTCTAAGTGGCAGATAAAACAATCGGCGGTCCATTCTCATGTTGTATCGAAACCATCTGCGTTAATCGGCGCAATCTGCGGACTAACTCGTAATGCCCCGATCTTCCGGCGTACCAGGCAGCAAGTTATCCAGGATCAATCCAATGATCGCGGCGACCGCCATTCCTGTCGAACCGATCGCCTCGACGATGCTGGCGAGCGTTGTATCGATATTCGCCAGGCTCTCCAACATCCCCTCGCAGGTTGGTAGGTAGGTGGCGACCGATTGCCCCGGTCCCGGCTCGCCTCGCGCCGCGAAGTAGGCCGGCACCGACAATCCCATGAAGAGCGAAAATCCTGCCACGAATAGATTTCGATCCGAATTCATGTTGCACTTCATCAATTGCTGCATGCCGACGGCGCTGATGAGCCCAAACAGGGAGCAGTACAATCCACCGACCACCGGGCCCGGAATGGCCGCACCGAGCGCGCCAACTTTGGCAAACAGGCCCATTGCCAACAAGATGAAGGCGGCAATCTGAATGACATAGCGACTGCCGACCTTCGTCAGGCCGATGAGTCCGATATTCTCTGAGTAGCTGGTCGAGCTAAATCCGCCGAACACGCCAGTCAAAGCACAGCCAATGCCCTCGCAGCCGATACCTCGCGAAATCTGCGTCGGTGTGGGATCGCCACCGCCGGCCATTTGACTGCAAGCGTGGTAGTCACCAAACGATTCGATCATCGAAGCCAAGTAGCCTGCAAACACGGCCAGGATGAATGCCAATTCGAATTTTGGCAGGCCCCAAGGAAAGAAGACTTCACTGGGGCTAACGCGCACCCAATCGCTGGTGTGAAAAGCGGTCAGATTCACGAAAGAGGGATGGTCTGGCTGAAACACACCCATGGCGGTCAACAACCAACAAGTGCCCACCATGATCACGATGGCGAGCAAAATTGGAAACATGCCGAAGAATTTAGAGCGCTGTGACAAGACGAATGAAAAAAGCACAACGAGTGCAATCGTCCCGCCCGACACCGACCAATCGGTGCCCGCCTTGGGCGCTCCGTGCTGATACAGCGCCAACCCGATCAGCATGATCACCGGCCCCACGACCAACGGCGACAGGTAACGCCGTATGAACCCCATCAGTCCCGAGAAACCCACAACCATCTCGAAGACCGCACCGACGATAATTGCGCCGGCGATGTACTGCATCGCTTCGCCCGCACCGCCGCCTCGATCTTTCACCGAGTTGATAATAAAGAAGAAGGCCCCAATGAACGAAAACGACACGCCCTGAATGATTGGCAGTCGCGAGCCAAAGGTGGCCTGAATAAACGTCGCCAGCCCGGCACACAACATCACGGAAGAAATCAGAGCGCCAATCTGCACCTGATCCATCCCCATCGCCGGCCCAAACAAGAGCGGCATCGAGACGGTAGAGCCGAACATCGTGAGCGAATGCTGCAAAGCCAACATGAACGCCCGAGGAAACGGCGGTTTATCTTCAAGGCCGTAGATAATTCGGCTGTCGGTTGGTGGTTCTGGCATTTGTATCGGGTCCGCAGATGGCGCAGATTTACGCAGATTTTGTTCTTGTGAGTACGACTCGTTCGTGTTGCAGGCTTCCTGTGCCAAAGTTGATTAAGAGCGCTCGTTCGAGTCCAGTCGCTTTCCAATAGTTGATCACTTGTGCTTCCTCTCGACCGCCCATCGAATCCACTGCCTTCAATTCCACAATCACCTCCCGGCAGCAAACACAATCCGCTCTGTAAGAAGTGGGAAGCTCACGCCCTTTATATTCAACGGGAACTGACACTTCTTTCGCGAATGAACCGAAAACGGAATACTTCGTTCCGCAAACTCAATCGAAAGTGCTTCTTGATAGATTACCTCCAAGAATCCGGTGCCGAGCTCGCGATGCACGGCCATCGCAGCCCCAATAATTGCATACGTCTGTGGATCGCGTTCTGCCAACATCTAAAAACAATCTGCGAAAATCTGCGCAATCTGCGGACCCAAAAATGAAACCGCTTAAAGCTCAACCATTTCGTCATACGTTTCCGGGCGACGATCGCGGTAGAATTGCCATGTGTTTCTGACTTCGCGGATCATGTCCAAATCCAAATCGGCGACCACGATGTCATCGGTGTCGCGGCTTCCCTCTTCCATGATTTGACCGCGCGGATTGCAGAAGTAGGACTGGCCGTAGAATTCGCCGATGCGCCAGGGATCTTCGAAACCGGGTCGGTTGATGGCACCGACGAAGTATTGATTGGCGACCGCGTGAGCCGGCTGCTCCAACTTCCACAGGTATTCACTCAGACCGGCGACGGTGGCCGACGGGTTGAAAAGTATTTCCGCGCCGTTCAAACCGAGGCAGCGAGCACCTTCGGGGAAGTGTCGGTCGTAGCAAATGTAAACGGCGACCTTGCCGAACTTCGTATCGAAAATCGGATAGCCAAGATTGCCAGGACGGAAATAGAATTTCTCCCAGAAACCGGGAGCGCAATGGGGGATGTGAATCTTCCGAAATTTCCCCAGATAGCTTCCGTCCGCGTCAATCACGGAAGCGGTGTTGTAGTAGACGCCGGCCAAATCTTCCTCGTACATCGGCACGACCAACACGACGCCGTGCTTCTTCGCGAGCTCTTGCATCAGCTTCGTTGTGGGACCGTCGGGGACCGGTTCGGTGAGCGTGTACCATTTCGCATCTTGTTCGGCGCAGAAATAGGGGCCGTAGAACAGCTCTTGCAGGCAGATCACCTGAGCCCCTTTGTCGGCAGCTTGAGCTATCAGATCGACATGCTTGTCGATCATCGATTTCTTGATCACATCGACAGGAGCCGTTGCCGGCTCGCTGAGGGTGGCTTGAATCAAACCGCCGCGAACAATACGAGCCATTTCTTTTCCCCTATCGTAGGTGGATTGCAGAGCGCTTTGTCCGTGACGTATCAAGCTACGTTCGACTAGCACTTGGAAACCTCGAATGATACCATGATCGTTCCTCTTTCGAAAACAGAATGATGCCGTGGCGCGAACGTGAAGCGTCCACAATTGCAGAGTTCTTTCTTTCCAAAACGCCAAACTTCCTCCTTAGGAAGGAGCCATCATGTCGCAAGCTGCTACCGGCATTCCACGAGTTAAAGTCTTCAGCGGCGGTCAATGGATCGACGGCAAAGCCGAACAGTTTGGTGAAGTCTTCAATCCGTCTCGAGGCCAATTGATCGCCGAAGTCCCGCTCTGCTCGCGCGAGCAAGTCAACGAAGTGGTCGAAGTCGCAGCGGCAGCACTGCCAGCTTGGGACGCCACGCCGGTCGTCGAACGGGCACGGATCATGTTCCGTTTTCACGCGCTGATGGATCAGCACTTCGACGAACTAGCCGCACTGGTAACTCGCGAACATGGAAAGACGCTCGACGAATCCAAGGCCGAAATGAAACGCGGATTGGAGATGGTCGAATTCAGCTGCGGCATCCCCAGCATCATCATGGGCGAGACGATCGCCAACATCGCTGCCGAAGTGGATGGTGAAACTAATCGGCATCCGGTCGGTGTCTGCGCCGGAATCACACCGTACAACTTCCCGTCCATGGTGCCGCTGTGGATGTTTCCGGTCGCCATCACATGTGGCAACACGTTCGTCCTAAAGCCATCCGAAAAAGTCCCCCTCTCGGCCGTGCGACTGGCCGAACTGCTCCACGAAGCGGGCCTTCCCGATGGCGTTTTCAACGTTGTCCATGGTGACAAACAGGCCGTCGACGCATTGTTGGAACATCCCAAGGTGGCTGCCGTATCGTTCGTCGGCTCGACCAAGATTGCGCAGTACGTCTACGAAGTCGGGTCGAAGCATGGCAAGCGGGTCCAGTCGGCCGGCGGAGCCAAGAACCATCTGATCATCATGCCGGACGCGGACATTGAACAAGCGTCGAAGGCGCTCGCAGCATCGGCATACGGCTGTGCTGGGCAACGCTGCATGGCCGGCAGCGTCGCGCTGACGGTCGGCAACGCCGGTGATCCGCTCGTTGAAACTTTGTGCAATTACGCCGGCGGGTTCAACGTCGGTGCCACCGAAGGTGGCACGAGCGCTGACATGGGTCCGCTGATCAATTTGGATGCCGTGAATCGCGTCTCTGGTTATTTGGACACGGCGAAAGCGGAAGGAGCCAGCATTGCGCTCGACGGACGAGACAAGATGGACGGCGATGGTTTCTTGATCGGACCGAGCGTCGTCGACCAGGTGAAGCCGGATATGAAACTGGCGACCGAAGAGGTCTTTGGGCCACTGCTATCGGTCATTCGTACCGATGACCTCGAGCAAGCCATCGCCATCGGAGCCAACTGCGAATACGGCAATGGCGCATCGATCTTTACGAATAATGGCCGAGCCGCTCGGGAATTCAAACGCCGCTTCAACGCTGGCATGATCGGAATCAACGTGGGCGTCCCCGCGCCGATGCCCTGGCTCCCATTCACCGGCTGGAACCGCTCATTCTTTGGCGACTTGCACATCCAAGGCAAAGAGAGCGTACATTTCTACACCAGGCAAAAAATGACGCTCACGCGCTGGTTCGAATCTTCCTCCGATTCGCACCACGATCCGGTTTGGGCAAGTAAACACAAGAACACATAGAGCCGCATCTGCGGCTCGGAATCACCCTGTTTTGATCAGCCAAACCCACGAAGATTCGGCCCGGTTCAGCATCACCGGCAACGTCGTGGACTTACACGACGAACGTGTGACGCATGCGCGCGTCGATGTGGCCGGCGGGGTCATCGTCAACATTGTGCCGACCGGGAATCCAGTCGACGGTTCCGACCGTTTCATCATGCCAGGCTTCGTCGACGCCCATATTCACATCGAAAGCTCGATGCTGACACCGGCTCACTTCGCTCAAGCGGCGGTCGTCCATGGCACACTCGCCACCGTTTCCGATCCGCATGAAATTGCCAATGTCGTCGGACTCGACGGAGTTCGTTTCATGATTGAGGACGCGCAAAAAGCGCCGCTGAAAGTGCGATTCGGCGCGCCGTCCTGTGTTCCAGCAACCACGTTCGAATCGGCCGGCGCGGCGCTCGATGCGGCCGCGGTCAGCGAACTGCTCCAATCGGCCGAGATTGGCTACCTCAGCGAGATGATGAACTTTCCAGGCGTCCTCGCTGGCGATGCCGAAGTGATGGCCAAAATCGACGCTGCTCAAAAACTAAAGAAGCCGGTCGACGGTCACGCGCCCGGGCTGCGCGGCGCCGCAGCGGCCAAGTACATCCGGGCTGGCATCACGACCGACCACGAATGCACGACGATGGAGGAGGCGCTGGAAAAGCTGGCGGCCGGGGCCACCATCCAAATTCGAGAGGGTTCCGCCGCGCGTAACTTCGAAGCGCTGTACCCGTTGATTGATCAATTTGCCGATCGCTGCATGTTTTGCAGCGACGACAAGCATCCGGACGATTTTGCCGGCGGCCATATCGATGCCTTGGTCCGCCGAGCCGTTGCCGGCAACCAAGATGTCATCAAGGTACTAAAAGTCGCTTGCCTCAACCCGGTGCATCATTACAGCCTCGATGTGGGCCTGTTGCGATTAGGCGATCCGGCCGATTTCATTGTCGTCACCGACCTCCAAGACTTTGAAGTGGTCGGTGCCTACATCGATGGACGACTGGTGGCGCATCACGGATTGGCCTGCTTCGATGTCCAACCGGCACAGCCGATCAATAATTTTCATGCGAGCCCCAGAGAGCCGGTCGATTTTGCGATCATCGCCGCCGGCGAAAGAATACGCGTCATCGAAGCCGTCGATGGCGAATTGATCACCGACGGCGCCATCGTTGACGCGCCGATCCACGAGGGCCACGTCGTCGCTGACCCTCAGCAAGACCTCCTCAAGATCGCCGTTGTGAACCGTTATGAAGACAAACCGCCGGCCGTGGCCTTCATCCGGAACATGGGACTGCAACGAGGCGCCATCGCCAGTTCCGTGGCTCACGACAGCCACAACATCGTCGCCGTCGGTGCCAGCGATGACGAACTGTGCCGAGCCGTCAATCAAGTCATCCAAGATCAGGGAGGACTGGCAGTCGTGGCAGGAGATGAGACTCACAGCCTCCCTTTACCGGTCGCCGGGCTGATGTCGTTAGAGCCATTCGAGTCGGTGAACAAATCGTATGCAGAACTAGACGCCTTCGCGAAACAACTGGGCACGACGCTACGCGCTCCGTTCATGACACTCTCTTTCATGGCCTTGCTGGTCATTCCCAGTTTGAAACTGAGCGACCGGGGCCTGTTCGATGTAGATCAGTTCAAATTCGTTTCGTTGTTCGTGGAAGACTAAGTCGAAGCCGAGTGCCCCATGCAGAGCTGCAATACGGCGACGCTAGAGCGGTCAGGATACACCCTGCTCCGGTCGATCTTACCGCCCGAAGAATGCACCAGAATCGGCCAGCAAATCGCGACCATCATGGATCAACGAGCCGGTGACGCCATCGCGGCAGGAAGCGATGCGGGAACAACCCGACATCCGATCGTTGGTGGAAGGAATCTACTGAGCACTTGGGACGGCTGGCGCCAGATCGTGAACCAGCCAGCGGTCGACAAGTTAATTCGAGATTGCGTCGGCGTCGGTGCAGGCTTGGTTCGCATCCTGTTTTTCGACAAGCCGCCAGGCAAGAGCTGGTCTCTGGCACTTCATCGAGATCGGACGATCGCTGTCGCCGAGCATCGACTACCGCCCGATCCGTTCTCGAAGCCAACGAAGAAAGCCGGCATTCCTCACGTTGAAGCAAACGAAACATTGCTCTCGCGAATGCTAACGTTGAGACTGCACTTAGACCCCATGCATGCGGATAATGGACCACTCATCGTCGTCCCCAGATCACATTGCAACGAGAACCCTACGAAGGCTCAGACGAGAACCATTCACTGCGGAGCCGGCGACATCTTTGCCATGCGACCACTCCTGTCACATGGCTCGCGATCCTCCAACCCGCAGTCTTTCGATCATCGACGCGTTGTCCATTTAGAAATTGCACCTTCGCACGAATTGCCGGGTGGCTATCAATGGAATCAATTCGAATCGGTGATCAACTGACGGCCGGTCATTAGGACGATTTCGATTTATCGGCGTACAAATACGGATTCAGCGACGGATCGTTGTACATCTTCATTTGGCGATACAACTTCAGTTGTTTCCGGCCGGCGAAGACATCATCCAGAAGCATCGCCAACGACCCTGACAAGTCGGCATGCTGTTGGTAACACAAATCCAGCTTGGCCTGCACACTCGCTTTGTGCTCATCGTCCGCGTCGTCTCGGTCGAGCTGTTCGTGCATGTGGTAGATACGCAGGGACATGATCGACAAACGATCGACAGCGCTGCCGGGCGTTTCCGTGTTGAGCGACGCAGCGGCCTGCGTTTCGACCCCTTCGGTCTGCAGTTGATGAATCAGGAAATCGTCGATCCGTTCGATCCAGTCATTGCGTTGCTGGTTATATTTGTCGATCGCCCGTTTGACTTCGGCAATTCGTTGATCGCCCACGTTGGGACTGCGGGCAACGTCTTCTTCATGCCAGAGCAGATAGTTGAACTGGTGCTGTTGGCAAGCCACGCCCAGCAAGCCATCGAAAACGTTATCGACATCCTCTTCATGCCAACGCTTGACGGTCTCTATTTGCATCTGCGTGATCGATTTGACCGTTTGCTCGCCGTTCATATCCGATATTCCGTCCTTTGAAACTTGGATCGCCTGCTCGTCCTCATCGTTGATTGGTTGTTGTAGCCCAAATGGCCAGATGAGGGAAAGAGTGTTCGGACAAAGGACGGTTTCGCGCAGCACCGGTCACGTGCTGCATCAAGAGACAAAAAAAGCCGCCCGGCACGGAGCCGGGCGACTGGTCTCAATCCCCTCTGCCAGTCGCTATCGGCGACGACGTACCGCCAAGATCGCTAGTCCGCAGAAGACCAGCGATAGGGATCCCGGCTCGGGCACCTGGCGGATGAAACCGCCAATTTCGCCCAAGCCGAAACTGTTCGTGTGAATGTTTACAAAGAGCTGCTCATTTTGCAGCAGATCGAGTATCGCATCGCCATCCCCAGTAATGCCCGTCAGCGCATTGGATGGAGGAAAGACAAGATTCTCGTCCATGTCATCCCAAATGCCGCTGACGATGCCTGCGACCGGATCGACCATTACGTCGTCATCGTCCAATCGTGGAAAACCAAAGACATTCAGTACATGCTGCGTACCGACGGTATCCGTCCCTTCGATGCAGGTCGGCGTGGCGGGCGAGCACTGGGTCGTATCGTGAAAGTGCAACGCGGTGATGTCATCATTAGGAAAACCGGGCGTTTGCGCACCGTTCAGATCGATGCCGTTCATTTGAATTGAGTACTCGAGTGTGACCGGGCCACCGACGGGCTGGTTGAGTACGAAGTTGGCAACACCGGACGCGGTCGACACACCGGACGATGGCATGTTACCACCCGTGATCACCGCATCAGGACTCAGGATCGCTTGAAACGATGTTGTCTGAGCAACGGCAGGAGTTGCCACGAGAAGAGATAGCAGAAACAGACGAACGATTTTCACGACAATACCCTCATAATTCATGGAAACAGCCTGCTCGCATTTTGCACGACGCAAACAAACGACACAGGAAACAATCAACGCTGAACGCGTCGAAGCCAGCTAGACAATCACTGCAGATTTGAATCAGTCATTCAAATGGCAGTGATCACATTGGCATTCTCTGAAACTTTGGAAACGGCTGGGACGATTCCGTCCTAGCTCCCTCTAGCATAATTCCGCGGCGCAGATTGGACAACGAAAATCGTTGCTATTAACAACAAAAGACCGTTCATGCCGGGTTCTGGCACGGCCAACAAGCTGCTCGAGGAGAACTTATTCGCGTTCCATTCAATAAAATCGACCCCATTCACTTCGCCATCGGCATTGAAATCGCCATGACACCAACCGCTACCTGGACCGAACTTGTTCGCATTCCAGGTGAGAAAATCCCCACCATCAATGCTTCCATCTAAATTCGCATCGCCCGCCAAGTAGGCTCGACCCTGGTTATGGCCGCCGGCTACCTCCAGCCAAACATCCAGGTCATCACTGGTAACGAGCGCATCACCGGTCAGGTCCAGCTGAGACGAATGAGACTGGTTCACGATATCTTGCACCAACAGATCGATATCTTGGCAATTCAAAGCGCCGTCAAAGTTGATGTCGGCCTGCACGGTTTGCTCGAGCCGCAACCGCCCCGCCGCTTCTTGAGTCGCATCGAAGGCATCTGCCGGATCGTAAACAAAAGGGAACAGGAAGGGATCGCTCGCTTCATGCGATGGCGAATCGAATACGACGGAAAGCCCATAGATACCGGGGGCCGCGTCGAGCGGGTTCAAGAAATAGAGACTGTCCGCCTCCCAGAAACTCGAACCGGAATACGTGCCCCAAATCATGCCGCTCAAATTGGTCGCTTGACCGACGTCATAGGTGAGGACTGGGCTGTCGTTTAAGTTTCCATCATTGTCGAAGTCGGGGGCAAAGACGGTCATCGTGTTCGGAGTCTGGGTAACGTCCTGACCGTCCCAGTAGAGCAGCCCTAACGTCGTTTTTAATTCCAACGCTTCGCCGACCAGAACTCCGTTGGCGGGAAACGAAACACCGAAACCGGGAAACTGAGCTGAAATTTCAATCCCGGCAAAGAAGCCCATCACGGCCGGCTGAAAAGGCTGGAACGGATAGATTTGATTCGTGTCCGGGGTGACGTAGAGATTGATCGCACCTGGATGAGCCAGTGTTGTCGTCCCCGAGCATAGAGAGAGCGCGACTAAGCACGCCACCAAACAGAATCGACGTAAGATAAGGTTCATAAATTGCCTTTGTTAAATCACTGCCTCCATTGTAAGCCGTTTGGCGGTTCATGACAGTTCTAAGATTCAGGAAAACGGCCCGGCAATCGTCTTTTTTGGGTTTTTAATTTGGCCGCAGCCTGCTGGAAAACGAAAACTGTTTGACAGGTTACACGCCGAATATGAATCCGCGACCGTCTTCGTCAGCGAAATCAGACTGGGGTGATGACTCGGCTTGCCGCATCTGACGAGTCCTCACGCATCAGCGATTTCAGGATCGCCTCGCCCGTCGCCGGCAACGGCAGATCGGCCGCCGCACCGACATCCGCTTGGGAGACTGCGTGTTTGATCGCGGCCCAAACCGACAGCGCCAGCATCAGTGGCGGCTCACCCACCGCTTTGCTCGCGCGGACATTCTTGTGATTGGCATGGTTCTCGATGAAGTCCACATGGAAAGCGGTCGGCACATCGGAAATGTTGGGAATCTTGTAAGTCGTGGGGCTGTGCGAGAGCAGTTTGCCTTCCGCATCGTATTTGAGCAGTTCGTTCGTCACATAGCCCATCCCCTGCACAAAGCCGCCAATGACTTGGCCTCGATCAATCCCCGGATTGAGCGGTTTCCCGATGTCCATCAACAAATCGACTCGCTCGACCAGCGTTTCGCCGGTAAAGCGATCGACGCGCACCTCGGCCACTGCGCAACCGGTCGTAAAGTAGAAAAATGGATTACCACGTCCGGTCTCTCGATTGAAATCGATCCCGGGCGTTGCGTAAAAACCACGCGCGCCCATGTTCACGCGCTCGCGTCTCGCGCTGGCCACGAACGAACCAAACTCAAGGCGGCGTTCGGGATGACGACGATCAAAGATGTGACCTTCGGCGAAGCGGATTTCTTTTTCAGTGGCGGCAAGTCCCGATTCCGGATCGGAAAGGACTTCCGCAGCGTGAGCCGCCATCCGATCGCGAATCTTGCGGCAAGCGACGACAGCTGCGGCACCGTTGAGGTCGGTTCCGGCCGAAGCGGCTGTCGGTGAAGTGTTGTTGTTCTTTTCGGTTGAGGTATCCATCACGCGAACGCGGTCGACCGACAGACCGAACTCATCGGCGACGATCTGGCGGATCTTTGTGTTGACACCCTGCCCCATCTCGGTGGCACCGGTCGAGACTTGAATCGTGCCGTCCGTGTAGACGTTCACGAGCGCATTGCCTTGATTTAGAAATTTGCTAGTGAACGAGATCCCAAACTTGATGGGGGTCAGCGCGATCCCGCGGAGATGAGTCCGCGATCTTTGATTGAATTGTTCAATCTCGGCCAACCGATTCCGATAGTTGCTCGAGGTGGTCAGTTCCTCAAAAATCTCCGGCAGTCGATGATCGCCTAGTGGCTGCTCGTAGTGGGTCGTGTTCCTCGCTCCTTTTCCATAGCAATTGCGACGGCGGACTTCGAGCGCATCCAAACCCAAATGAATGGCGATCTCTTGCATGACATTTTCCATCACCGCCATCCCCTGCGGCCCACCAAAACCTCGGAAGGCAGTATTGGGCGGGAAGTTCGTCCGGCACACCTGACCATGGACTTCAAAATTAGGAATGAAGTAGGCATTGTCGGCGTGCATTAGCGTCCGTTCCATGACGGCGGTCGATAGGTCGGCGAAAGCGCCACCGTCCGAGTAGAAATCGAACTTGGCCGCCACGACCAGACCGTCATCATCAAACGCGACTTGATAATCGGTCTGATACGGGTGTCGTTTTCCGGTGACGCACATGTCATCGTCTTTGTTGTAGACGACGCGGGCCGAGCGTCCCGTTTCGGCAGCCACCATTGCGGCCATCGTCGCCGGGATCGCTGCCTGACTTTCCTTGCCACCGAAAGCGCCACCCATCCGCCGGCAGACGCAAACCACTTCGTGCTGGCCGAGCCCCAATATTTCGGCGACGACCACCTGAATCTCGGTCGGATTCTGCGACGAAGAATGAACGACAACGCGTCCCTCTTCGTCCGGGAAAGCGATCGCGGCTTGACTCTCCAAGTAAAATTGCTCTTGGCCGCCACTGTTGAATCGTCCTGCCAGTTGATGGGAGGCCGTATCGATCGTGCCGGCAAAGTCTCCACGGGCAATCTGCCTGGCCGGTCCCAAGAAACTCTCGGCTTCGATCGCAGCGTCGATCGTAAAGATCGGAGCAGTCGCTTCGAACTCAAGTTTGACCGCTGCCCGCGCCGCTTTCGCAGCCGTGACCGATTCGGCAGCCACGATCACGACCGGCTGGCCGACGTAGCTCAGCTCATCACTCGTCAAGAACGGCTCATCAGAAATGATGCCACCATAGTGATTTTGACCACGGACATCTTGGGCGGTGAAGATCGCCACCACACCATCCACTTGCCTGGCCGCATCCAGATCGATCGACACCAAGTGGCCGCTGGCGGTCGGGCTACCGACAAATTCAACGACCAGTTCGTCTGCTCTCGGCACGTAGTCATCGATGTAGATGGCCGCGCCGGTCACGTGGCCTTTCGCCGAATCGTGCGGTACTGATTTCCCAACGGCCATGCAAAGCTACTCCGAAGACTGACAAACCTCCATTGTAGCCATTTTCTCACGCCCAGTACGAGCCAATCCGGCCTCACTCACTAGGGTTAGTTCGGCCGGCCTACCACCATGAGGAGTTCTGGTTTTTTGATTCGATCGCTGGAGAAAAATGGCATCGGCCGGGCGACCGCGGTATGCTAATCACCGGTAATTGGGTGCGACTGCTGGAGGAAGATACCGATGAACTTGCGAAACCGCCGCCGATTCAATTCGCGACGAATGCTTGTCGAGCCCTTGGAGGACCGCCGGGTATTGGCCACGTTCATCGTAAGTACCACAGCCGACGACGGCGACGGCAGCTTGCGTAACGCGGTTGCACTCGCCAACGCGAGCCCTGGTTTTGACGACATCGTTTTCGATGCTTCGCTGGAGAACCAGCTCATTGAGCTGACAAGTGAAGAAATTCTTATCACGGACGAGATTCGTATCGACGGCAGTTCGCTAACCGGCGGAGCGACTGTCGATCTATCCAGCGCGGACCCGACGCCGAACTTGAACAACGGCGATGGCATTCGCGCTTTCCGAACAACGTTGGCCAACGAAGGTCAACGAGTTGAATTTGTGTCGCTCTCGATTCTTAGCGGGGACGTCAGCGGCCCCGGGGGTGCGATCTACGGTGCGAGCCTGATTGAATCGTCTTTCTTTGGTGACAACTCATCCACCGCCGGAGGCGGCGCCGTTGCCTCGTTGAGCCTCGACAATTCGACGAATATGACGATGACGATTCGCGATAGTCAGTTCACCAATAATTCGACCGATCGATCGGGCGGTGCCTTGGAAATGCGAGGCGTCTATACCGCCACGGCCATTTCGGGTTCGATATTTGCGAACAATGAAGCGGCAGAAAAAGGTGGCGCGATTCATGCCGACACTTTCATGGCCCCCTTCGCAGCAGACGATTCAACGTTCAGCGACAATATTGCAGGCACGGACGGAGGCGGACTCTACGCACGCATCTACGGTTATCGTGACATTGAACTGACGAACCTGACGATCACCGGCAATGACGCGGGCGCCGACGGTGGCGGTATGGCCATCATGGGAACGTACGACGGGCAGATTGAAGATTCAAGGATTGAAGGAAACGCGGCCGCGGGCAACGGTGGCGGTGCTGCCATCGACAACAACAATTCCGGTTTCTCGGTCAACAATTCCACGATCAGCGGCAACACGGCCGTTGCGATCGGCGGTGGGATGTACGTTCGACTCTACGACGCTGGCGTGAATGTAAGTTCGTCGACCATTTCCAATAACTCGGCCGGCGGAGATGGTGGTGGGGTTGGATCGCTCGATGGGACTTGCTGCAACCAGACTTCTCGATTCAGAGTTCGCTACTCGACCGTCAGCAACAACAGTTCGGGCGGTGATGGCGGAGGCATCAACAACATCGGCGTGCTGGCCAATTCCACCGTCTCTGGAAATCAAGCCGCTGGAAAAGGTGGCGGTGTCTCAACCTACGGCGGTGAAATTACGTTTGCTACCATCGTTGACAACCTGGCGAACAGCGACGGCTCGAATCTAACGGGCGATACCGGCGGCGGTCTGTTCGCCATCAATCAAAGTGGACCGGTTCAAGTTTCCCATTCGATTGTCGCCCGAAACATGTCCATCGACGGACTCTCTAACTCCATCAGTGACGATACGAGTGGCGAAATCGAATCGTTGCGAGCCGATTGGAGCCTCATCCAAACGAACCGAGCCGTCGTGTTGGAGGGATCGAACAACCTACTCGGCATCGATCCGCAACTTGCGGCTCTCGCTGACAACGGCGGACCGACCGAAACGCACCTACCAGAGAGTGGCAGTCCCGTCATCGACGCGGGAGATCCGCTTTTCGATTGGACTGGCAGGTACGATCAGCGGGGTGAAACGTTTGGACGCTTCCGCGATGGCAATGCGTTGGCAGACATCGGTTTCGATCTTGGCGCGGTTGAGGTTCAGAGCGTGAATGTGGCTCCGATTGCCATGGCCGGAGATGACCTTACCACCAAAACCAACACGGCCGTCATGCTCGACGGGACCGGCTCCAGCGATCCCGATGCGGGACCTGCGCAGCTGACTTACAGCTGGACGATTATCACCGGCCCAACTTCGAACGCGACTTTTGATGATGCGAACAGTGGTACGCCCAGCTTCACAAGCGACGTTGCGGGCGAGTTCTTAATTGCACTCACGGTGAGCGATGGCATCGATACCGACACCGATTCACTCACGGTGACAGTCACCGAAAACAACATCCCGACCGCCGTCACCACTGGCTCGAGATCTGCCACCATCATTGGCATCCCCGCGTTACTGACCGGCGAAGAGTCCAATGACGTCGATGGAGACCCGATTGAAACTTACACTTGGGAGATCGTGACTTTGCCGAGTGGAAGCAACGCCACGCTGGCTGATCCGACGGCCGTTTCGACAGGACTCAATCCGGATGTCACCGGAATCTACGAAGTGGAGCTTGTGGTGACCGATCCGGCTGGCAACGAGAGCACACCGGCGCGCCATCGGCTGTCGGTAGAAGCGGGGCCCGTTTCCGCTGGCGGTCCATACGCGCGCGGGACAGGTGAAGATCTACAACTGACAGTTTTGACGACCGATCCGCTCGACGAGTCGACTCAGTTCGCCTGGGATCTCGACGGCGACGGAGAATTTGATGACGCGATGGGTCGTTCGCCTCTGATTTCCGCCAAAGACTGGGACGGGCTGCTCGCAGATCAAGGTATCGTGCAGATCGCCGTCGCCGCCACAACCGATCCGGCCGGAGAGACTTTCGTCGACTACAGCACGGTCACGCAAATCTCCGCTGGCCTGACAACCACGTGGCACAACGAAACACTGGAACTCGACGTGGACAATAGCGGCATCGTTGCACCACTCGACGCACTGCTGGCGATCAATGAGATCAACGACCGCCTCTATTCGGACACGAACGGTGTCCTACCGTTATCTCCGGAAACCGCTCCCGCGTTCATCGACACAAATGATGACGGGCTCGTTTCTCCGCTCGATGCGTTACTGGTGATCAACGGGCTGTCTAGCGATAGCCGCTCCCAGGTCACGGAAAGCCCACCAACGCCCGTGATCGACCGACTGTTTGCAAGCGATTTCGAAACGACGCCCATCCGATCTACCGCGCTGCGGTCGACGCTGTGGTTCGATCTACTCGACGATGACGAATAAGGTGTTTAACTCGACCCGCAACTGAGCCGGTCTTTGACGGCCCGAGTCTGGGGCAGGCTCGGCTACGTGGATCGGCCTTATCGGTGATGATTCTCTCTTAACGGCCTCACCGCCAATCCATGGATGCCACTATCGGTTGAACGGCACTTCGTTGATCCAGCGAAAACCTCGTTTCATCAGTAGTTTGTCGGCAACCGCGGGCTTCTCGGTGGCACGAGCATGCTGAATCTCTTGGTAGGTGTGAACACTGATCGGAATGATCGCCACGGAGGCGACCAGCCACAACTTGACCAGCCGCTGTACCCAGATCGACGTCGGACCGGTATACGGAGGATCCATCTCCAAACGGTCGGCGGGACGGTTGAACATCAGTACATTGAGCAATCGCTTCGTTTCGGGAAGCAAGAGAAACAGCGACATGACAACGAGGTGGGCCGAATATTGCTTCACGGGAACGTCATAGCAAAAGTTCATCATCATGACATTCAGCATGACACCAAACACCACCATGGCACCCAACGTCGTTGTCCGGCGAAATAGCAACAAAACGCCGCCCACGACCTCGCCCATTCCAGCAAACATCGTGTAGGCACGCGACGCGCCCATGAATGTCCACAACAAGCCCATCGGCGAGGCGTCGCCAAACGCTTGATCCAGTCGACCGACCCCGGGTGTCGGGAACTGATTGCGGATGAAACCGACTTTTGCCAATCCGTATCCAATCATGGTCGCTGCCAACACGTATCGCAGGTAGGAACGCAAGAGATCTTTCGTCATGCGTCCTGCCGTGTGTCGACGATCAAGTCGTGACCAGATGAGGCCAATCACGACCGCCATGAGAAAACCGAGCAGCACCTTCACGTAGGCGTAGGTTGTGTCTCCACTGCCGTTCGGCGCCACAAGCTCCCCTTCGATGCCCATGGCGTTCGCTGCAAACCATCTCACCGCCACATCCGAACACTTCATGTAGGAGACATACAACGGCTGCAGAAAGGGAGCAACCGACATGAAAGGGCTCGGCAAACTGTAGAGCAACCAATAGACAACCGAAAAGTACAAGGCGAATTTTCGCAGCCGGCCGAGCGGCTTCTCTAGCGCCTCCTCTTCCTCGTCATCGTCGTCATCAAACTCGGACCGACGCGAGGGCACCCACTGCGAGATGACAAACAGTACACAGGCAATGAATACCAGCCACAGCCAGTGAGAGTACAGCGGCTGAGTCGGCGCGTCGGCGGCCGCAGCAATAGCGGCCGTGTTCATCATCGCACCCGTCGTTTTGGTCTTTTTGTCCACAATCTCCAGCGTTGCATCATCGAGCCACGCTTTTCCACTGCCGATCACGAACATGCCAATGTTGATTCTTGTCGCATCCTCGGCGACGTCGAGCACGACATCAAAGTGCTCCCAGTCATCCGAATCGATGGGCCGGTCCTGCATATTGTCGAAAGCGCCCATTCCGTCTTTGCGATCGACGCGAAACCAGAGCTGGACGCGTGTCGCCGCATGGAGATCGGCAGTACGGACTGCGGCGCGAAAGCGGACTCGCTGGCCTTGATAATCGTCCGCACGGAACGCCTGCATGAGATTGGTGAATCGGTTGGCACCCTCGGAACAATCTAGAAACGCCGAGCTTTCTCCTTCCGCCGGATGGTTGCCATCCAGAGAAGCAGTCTGCGATTCCTTTGGTTGGGCAACAAACATCCATCCTTCGGGAACACCCGATTCGGCTGCCACTTCCATGAGGCCATTCGTGATGCTGGCAGGCAACGACATCTTCGGCGCCGTTTCCGTCGTTTCTTCCTCCGCTCGCGAAAGGCTCTGGCAAGCACAGAAACCCAGAACCACGACCATCGCCTGACGACACAACCTGCCCCACTTCATCGCAGTCTCCAATTCACACGAGAATGTATTGTCGTGAATAATCGACGATTCGTTAGGTCGAGTCGAACCTTAGAGTTGGTCTCGCGAATTCACTCACCCGTCAATTCAAAATAGCACTTCAGCAAGATGTTTTCGGCCAACTGATAACGATATTCGGCTTCGCTCCGCACATCGGAAATCGGGGTGATCTCAGTCCGCGCCAATTTCCCCGCCTGTCGAAGCGACGATTCACTTAGCGGCACGCCACTTAAACTGGCCTCCGCTTTCGGTAAGCGCATCACGACCGGACCCACTCCGCCGTAGGCGATACGGGCCGTCTCGATCGAGTCACCCTGGCACGTCAATCGGACGGCTGCCGTGAAGGTCGATATGTCCATATCGTTCCGTCGCGAGACCTTATAGAGCTTCAGTCGATCCTTTTCGTCCGGCAGCGGAATCGTTACCGACGAAATCAATTCGTCCGCTTGCAGATCAAGCTGCTTGTAACCTCGATAGAAGTCGTTGATGTCGACCTCTCGCGTTCCTTGCGGCCCTGTGAGCGCGACTCGCGCGTGCATCACGTGCAGCAGGGGCAGCGAATCGGCAATCGGCGAAGCGTTGGCAATGTTACCAATCAAAGTGGACGCGTTGCGAATTTGCGGCGAGCCAAATCGAATGATGATTTTGTAGAACTCGGGCCAACCCTCTTTCGCCCAACGTTCGATTTCCGACCAGGTAGCTCGCAAGCCGACGTGCAATTCACCGTTGACGACCTCGACAGTGCTCCCCTCTTTCACATTTCGCAGGCAAAGAATCGACGATGGATCGATACGTCCCTTGTTGTAAACGACACCCACATCGGTCGCACCGTTCACGATTCGTGATTCTGGATGAGCCGCCTTGAATGCCACCGCGCCAGCCAAGTCGGTCGGAATCGACACGGTTCGTTGCCGCGGCGAGCCGCAAGCGATCTCGACCGGCGTCTCGCCGGCGCTGGCGAAATCGGACAGCATGGGTTCGGCCGGAAACTGCGTGTTGAGGCTGACGACCTGAGCCGCATCGACCGCCTGTGCCGACTCTAAGATTTGCACGTAACCGGTGCAGCGACACAGATTACCCGTCAGTCCCAGTCGCCAATCGTCTTCTTCGAGTTGGGGAATGGCATGGGCCGCGCGCGCTTCGGTCAGACCGGCCATCGCCATGACAAAGCCGGGAGTGCAAAAACCGCACTGCGAACCGAAGCCATCGATCATCTCTTGCTGCACCGGGTGCAGTTGGTCGCCCGCGGCCAAGGCATCCACACTGACGACGTGCGTTCGGTCCAACTGATACAAGAAGCAGATGCACGAATCGATCGCGTCATAGGTCAATCGGTCGGGCGCCACCGCATCGACTCGTCCGATCAAAACGCTGCACGCGCCACAATCGCCTTCGCTGCAAACAATCTTCGTACCTGGCAAGTTGCATTCTTTGCGCAAGTAGTCCGAGAGAGAAAGGAATGCCGCCTCACCGCCGACTTCGTGACGCTGACCGTTGATGTAAACCAAAATGGAATTGCGCATCGCACAATTGTAACGGTGCGGAATGAAAAACGCGAAGTGCACCGACCGTTTCCGGTCGGTTTTTATGCGAATGCCCGGCTAGGTCTGAAAGCCAGATCGGGACCGACTACGTGGCATTGCGAAGGTCATCGGGAGTATCGATATCACAGAGGATTCCCGGATCGCTGACGGCAATTCGATGACAAGCTTCGGGAACCTGTTGCCAGTAGGCGCGCAGTCCGCCCGCCGAACTGGCGGTCGCCAGCGACGTGACGATCGACGGCGGAATGATAATGGGATGACCACCCTGGCCGAGGTGCGTTGGCAAGATCGCTTTCGCCGGGTACCGCTCGGTCGCCTCCAAGAGCCGGTCCAACGTCGCTTTCGCAATGTTCGGGTGATCGGCCAAGTGCAACAGGATTCGTTGACCAGCAGCGACCACGGCCAGGCCGGCTTGAATCGAATCGAACATTTGCGCGTCGGCATCGGCAACAACCGACTGAAATTTCCTCGGTTCCAAAGCGGCTTGAACTGTCTGAACTTCGTGGCCCAAGACGACGATCATCTGGTCACACACCGGCGCGATCGCGTCGAAGGCGGCTGCGATCAACGGTTTCGTCGTCCCGTCCGATTGGGGCCACGGAACCAGTTGTTTGGTCCCACCCATGCGTCGCCCGCGGCCGGCGGCTAGGAGTAATCCGGTGAGCATCTGATCTCTCGAGGACGGGCGAGCAACAGCCGGCAAGGGCGGTTATTTCTTTTTCGGTTTGAGGATCGCTCGGCCGGCGGGTGAGTCGGACATCGGCAACTGCTTGCGGATGACGCCGTCGTATTTGAACATGGCACCGGCGATGGCCGGAGCGGTCGGTACGAGGCCAATTTCGCCCACACCACGTGCGCCGAAAGGACACTCGGGGTCCTCTTCTTCGATATAGATGACTTCCATTTCGGGCATTTGATGCGAACGCAACACGCCGCAGTCATTCATTTTCTTTGCCATGATCTGGCCACCTTCGACCTCGAAATCTTCGGTCAGTGCGTAGCCAATTCCCATATGGAGCGAACCAAACATTTGCCCATCAAGATGGACCGGGTTGATGACTCGGCCCACGTCGTGACAGGCCACGACCTTCGTGAGGGCACCTTCTTCATCCACGATCGCAATCTGCGTGGCGAAACCGTAGGTGAGGTGTGTTTTGGGACCGCCCGGTTTATCGATGTCGTAGCCAAGCTTGCTGGTGTAGTCACAAATCCACTCGCCCTGGAAAACACGCCCTTTCAGATCGGCCAGCGTCTGCCCCGCTTCCAGCTCCTTTTTTAACGCCTTGCCCGCTTCGGCGATGGCGTTGCCGGCCAGCACGGTCGCTCGACTCGCGGTCGTTTGACCGCAGTTTAGTTTCAACGAAGTGTCGGTCGAACATTTGAATAAGTTGGGCGACAAACCTGTCGCTTCCACGGCAAACTGGATACAGACCGTGAACAGCCCCTGTCCCATTTCGGTAAAGCCGGTACGAATATGGACCGTATGTTCATCTTCGATCGTCAGCGCCGCGCGACCGATGTCGGGCATCCCGTTGCCGATCCCCACGTTCTTGATTCCACACGCGATGCCGGCGAACTTGGCCGATTTGTATTGTTCCTTGACTGCTTCGAGTGTCTTTCGCAGGCCGAACGGTTTGTCGAGCAGCTGACCCGTGGCGAACGCTTCGCCCGGTTCCAGAATGTTACGGTCGCGCATGTCATATGCGTCGATCCCTACTTTTTGAGCGAGTCGATCAAGCAAACTTTCAATCGCGAAGGCGGCTTGATTCGCGCCGAAGCCACGCATCGCTCCGCAGGGTGGATTGTTGGTGTAGACGGCCAACGATTCCATGTCGATCGCCGGCACTCGGTACGGCCCAGTGCAGTGGCCGCCGGCCCGTTCCAAGACTTTCGCGCCGACCGAAGCGTAGGCTCCCTTGTCACCAATGATTCGCGCCCAAACGCCCGTGATGTGACCTTCGTCATCACAGCCGATGCGGTAATGCAGTTCGATCGGGTGCCGCTTGGGGTGGATGCGGAAACTTTCGGGACGCGTCAGCGTCAGCTTGATCGGTTTGCCGACGATCCAGGCCATCAGCGCCGTCTGCGCCTGAATCGACATGTCTTCTTTGCCGCCGAACGCGCCACCATTGCTGACCAATTCGACATAGACGCGCTCTGGATCGACGCCGAGGACGGACGAAATCTGTCTTTGATCGTCGAAGACGCCCTGCCCTTGAGAATAGATGTGCAGCGTGCGATCGGCCGCAGCGCCTGACGGAACTGCGATGCAGGCTTCTGGTTCGAGGAACAGATGCTCGATGTGCTGTGTCTTGTAAGTATCCTCAATCACGTGAGCCGACGCGGCAAACGCGGCGTCGATGTCACCCCGCTTCAGCTGCGACTTGCTGAGCAAGTTCGTATCACGGTTCGGATGCACGATTGGCGATTCCGGCTGCAACCCTTCTTTGGGACACGTCACCGGCTCGAGCACTTCGTACTCGATCTGGATCGCCTCAGCCGCTTTCCGTGCCAACCTTTGTGTGCGGGCGACGACACACACGATCACATCGCCGGTACAGCGAGTCGTCTCGCCCACAGCAATCATGATCGGCCAATCTTTTTCGATCAGCCCCACGAGCGGGTCACCGGGAATATCGGCCGCCGTGATGACTCGTTCTACACCTTCCAGCGCCTCGGCCACTGTCGCATCGATCGACTTTACGGTCGCGCGCGGATGGTCAGACAAACGAACCGCGCCGAACAACATACCTTCGACCGTCATGTCGTCGACAAATTTTCGATCGCCCAAAACGGCATCGTGACCGGTGTAGCGAGGCAGACTGGTGCCGACCTTCCCGGACAGATCTTCTTCGGACGGGGGCGCAAGCGTTTCGCCACGGCGGACGCGAGCGTAGAGATCAATGCTATCGACAATTTGCGTATAGCCAGTACAGCGACAAAGGTGCGGCTTGCAGGCGGTGGCAATTTCCTCACGCGTCGGCGAGGGGTTCTTCTCGCACAGCCCGACCGCTCGCATGGCAAATCCGGGAATGCAGAACCCGCATTGCACACCACCGCACTGGACGAACGTTTCCGAAATCTGCTGGCGATGATCCGTGTCTAACCCTTCCAGCGTGGTGATCGACTTGCCGATCACCTTTTCGGGTTTGAGCGCACAGGAGAGGACCGATTTTCCATCAACCAGGACGGTACAACAGCCACATTGCGCCTGCGGTTGGCAGCCGTTCTTCGGAGAGGTGACGCCCAGGTGGTCGCGCAAGACGTCCAATAAGGTCAAATCATCCTCGGGAAGTTCGATCTCGACCGAACGGCCGTTCAGAGTACAGGAAAAAGGCGTTCGCGACGTTGTCGCCATGGAGTTGACCTCAGTTAAGTTACACACTCAACCGGCGATGACTCGCCAGCCAGTTGACATTGTTCCGGTGGCCAACTCATGTCCGCACCAAGCCAAACAACCGAATGCCAACTATCCTTCCACCGGGCTGAGTTTCGCAGATCCCGAACCGGCAGACAAGCGAAACCGGGCCGACAGCTCCCTCCGCGCCAGCAACGCTCCCCCATTGTGACCGCAAAGCCATTTCGACGGATATGTCAGTCTGATATATAGGGCTGCTTAGCCACGACTGTCAGCAACCGACCACTACCCGAAAGGGTTAAGTGAAATCAGCTACCACGATTGTCGTTTCCTAACGTGATTTGCCGCTTTCTAACGAGATGCGTTCTTCGAGGCGGCCAGTCCAGACGACCATCCAGATTCAAGAAACACTCTCCATGATCAAAAACAGTTCCTACCTTGAGCAAGCGCGCAAATACGAAAAGAAGATGGTCAGCTTTCTGCGAGAGATGATTGCCATCCCCAGCGAATCGGCCGAAGAAGGCAAAGTCATCGCACGGATCAAAAAAGAAGCGACGTCCACCAAAGCTTTCGACAAGATTGAGGTCGATAAGCTTGGCAACTTACTTTGCTGGGTCGGCAAGCCGGGCAAGGGTAAGAAACTGATAGCTATCGATGCGCACGTCGACACGGTCGGAATCGGCGATCGATCGGAATGGAAACACGATCCTTACAAAGGCAAAGTGGAGGGTGGCAAGGTTTGGGGCCGCGGGGCGGGCGACCAAGAAGGCGCGATTCCGGCGATGGTCTACTCGGCCAAGATCCTCAAAGATTTGGGAGTCGACACGAGCGAGTATTGCATCCTCATGACCTTCACGGTCATGGAAGAGGACTGTGACGGACTTTGCTGGCAGTACATCGTCCAAGAAAACAACATCCGCCCCGATGCGGTCGTGGTGACCGATTCGACCAATTGCACGATTTTGCGCGGTCACCGAGGACGGATGGAGATCGGCGTGACGTGCAAAGGCAAATCGTGTCACGGCTCGATGCCCGAAAAAGGCGACAATGCGGTCTACAAGATCGCCAAAGTCGTGAACGAAATTGAGAAGCTAAATGAAACGCTGAAAGTGGATGAGTTCCTCGGTAAAGGAACGATCACCGTCAGCTATGTCGACTGCAAGACGCCCAGCCTTTGTGCGGTACCTGGGCAGGCCTACATTCATCTCGATCGGCGGCTCACCGTCGGCGACACGAAGACGTCGGCCGTCAGGGAAGTGAAAGAGGCCATTAAGCGGGCTGGCGTGAAAGCGTCCGTCGAAGTGCTGCGTTACGCGCGGCCCAGCTACACCGGACTAACTTACGAAACTGAGAAATACTATCCAACCTGGTGCGAACCGGAAGATGCCGTTCAAGTCCAAGCGGCGATCAAATCGTATCGCGATGCCCTGGGGACGAAGCCGACCGTGCATCGGTGGACGTTTAGCACCAACGGTGTTTCTATCGCCGGAATGTATGGCATCCCGTGCGTCGGATTTGGCCCGGCGGCCGAAAGCGTGGCACACACGGTTAACGATTCCGTACCGATCGAACACATGGTGAAGTGTGCCGCCTTCTACGCGACATACCCTCAGTCCTATTGCGACTTGGCAGCAGGACGGCCCCACAAGACCAAGATGGACGTGAAGCGCAAGTAGGCGGTCAGACGTGAAGTCATTTCGACCGAATCGCTTCCCAGCAATACACCACGTTTCCAAAGGAAAAACAGATGGCCGATCTTCAAGGCAAACACTACATCGAAACGCAAGATCTGACTCTCGAAGAGCTCAACCTGCTGCTCGACACGTCGGATGAGCTAAAAGCGAAGTACCACCGGGGCGAACCGACGCTTGTGAACGCCAATCAGACGGCGTTCTTGCTGTTCTTCGATAAGTCGACTCGCACGCGAAACGCATTCGAGGCCGGGATGACTCAGCTGGGCGGACACGCCCACTTTCTCGACGCCGATGTGACTCAGATCAGTCACGGTGAAACGCCGGCCGACACCGGGCGCATCTTGGCATCGATGGGGCATGGCATCTGCATCCGTCACGATCTCGTGCTAAACGAAGGCAACAAATACATGCGCGAGATGGCGGCCGCCATCGATGTGCCAATCATCAACATGCAATGCGACGTCGATCATCCGACTCAGACTTTGGCCGACTTGATGACGATGCGCGAGAAGTTTGGCCACGACTTGGCTGGCAAAAAGATCGCCGTCAGCTGGGCCTACGCGCCGTCTTACGCCAAACCGCTCAGCGTGCCTCAAGGGCTCATCACCCTAATGACACGCTTTGGAATGAACGTGACGCTGGCTCACCCCCCTGGTTACAACCTGATCGATCGGACCGTCGAAGCGGCAAAATCGAACGCGGCCGCATCGGGAGGCTCGTTCGAGATCGTGGACGATATGGACACCGCCTTTGCTGACGCCGACATCGTCTACCCGAAGAGCTGGGGTGTGTACGACCTCATGCTCGAGCGGCAGAACGCCACGACGAAGGAAGAGATCGATGCCAACCAGCGAGCATGTCTGGACCAAAACGATAAGTACAAGGACTGGATTTGTGACGAGCGCCGAATGGGACTCGCTAAAAAGGACGCCGTTTACATGCACTGCCTGCCGGCCGATCGCGGCAGCGAAGTGACCGACGCCGTAATCGACGGGCCTCAGTCGATTGTATTTCAAGAGGCCGAAAATCGACTGCACACCGCAAAGGCGATCATGGCCTGCACGATGCGCGAACGGCCATTTTAGTTCGGCAACCTTGAGGCGTGCCGATGAACGCCAGAGGGTCGGGAGTCTTTTTCGCTCCTGATTCACTCCACTGGTTAGGGCGTTGGCCGAAAAAGACTCCCGACCCTTTCCCTGCTTTTTTTACATCAGCATCACGAAAACGGTTCTCCTATGAGTCACGACCACGGCACACCGATCGTTATCGCACTCGGTGGAAATTCGATCAGCGTTCCTAACCAAGAAGGCAATATCGACCAACAGTTCCTACGCACCCGCGAAACGGTCAAACAGATCGCCAACGTGATCGAGGCGGGCTATGCGCCGATTATCACCCACGGCAACGGACCGCAAGTCGGCAACATTCTTCGCCGCGTCGAAATCGCATCGAATGAACTCTACTCGATCCCACTAGAAATCTGCGTGGCCGATACGCAGGCCGGCATGGGCTACATGATCGGCCAGCTGTTGACGAATGAACTTCATCAGCGGTCCATTTCTCGCGAAGTCGTTACGCTGGTCACGAATGTGCTCGTCGATGCCGACGATCCGGCTTTCGATGCGCCCAGCAAACCGATCGGCCCGCGGATGCCGGCCGAAATTGCCAAGCGACACGAGGAACACGACAATTGGTCCATCAAGGAAGTGGCCGACGGTTTCTATCG
Organism: uncultured Pirellulaceae bacterium; assembly: GCA_964480915.1. GTDB lineage: Bacteria > Planctomycetota > Planctomycetia > Pirellulales > Pirellulaceae > CAWGCE01. The sequence goes on from CAYZRS010000029.1 coordinate 54,331, forward strand.
GCGGATTGTGCCTTCGCCAATTCCAGAAACGATTTGCGAACTGGAAACGATCCGCCAATTAAGCGAATCGGGCCGGACGGTGATCTGCTGCGGAGGTGGCGGCATCCCGGTGATGGAACAAGACGGACTCCTTCGAGGAGCGGCCGCCGTCATCGACAAAGATCGAACGACCGCTCTGCTCTCGTGCCACCTGAACGTCGAGACGATGATCATCGCCACGGGCGTTGAACGAGTCTGCCTCAACTTCGGCCGGCCTGACCAAGTCGAACTCGATTCACTCACCACCGATCAGGCGAAACAATATCTGCTCAACGGCGAATTCGCCGAAGGATCGATGCGCCCCAAAGTCGAAGCGGCCATCGATTTTGTGACTCGATCTCGACAAGCCAATCCGGCTTCGATTATCTCGCATATCGACAAGCTCAGCTCGGCCCTCAGCGGCGACACCGGCACGCGACTCGTACGCGCCTGAATGCACACCTCACCCACCTGATCGCCTGTTTGACAGCCGACCGACATTATGTCACCATTTAGTGACATGAATAAACAACGCTCCAACGATGCCATCTGGAAAGCGCTGGCCGATTCGACCCGGCGAGATATCCTCGACGTTCTGGCCGAACGGCCTCAAACGACTGGTGAATTGGTGGCTCGATTTGATCACATTTGCCGTACCAACGTGATGAAACACATCGGCATCCTCGAACAAGCAAAGCTCATTATCGTTCGCCGAGAAGGCCGCACGCGTTGGAATTATCTGAATCCAGCGCCGATCCAATCGGTGTGCGATCGGTGGATTGGTAAGCACGTCCAGCGGATGGCAGCGGCCATGTCTCGCTTGAAGGAACACGCCGAAGAGCGACAGCGCAGCAAGCCCAAGTCAAAGAACCAAACCCAAAAGGCCAACGTGAAGAAATAGTTTCTTGACCGACGATGAATGAAAGGCGAACCATGACCACCACGACTCCCGCCTCGTGTCACCAGTACGAACTTGAAATTGATATCAACGCTCCTGCCGCCAGCGTTTGGAGGTCTATTTTTGAAGAGACGAACCTTTGGTGGCTTCCCGATTTTCACGTGGCCGGCGCCGATTCGGTGGTGACGTTTGATCGGCAAGCCGGTGGTCGAGGATTGCTGGAAGAAACGGCGGATGGAGCCGCCCTGCAATGGTACAGCGTCCAAATGTACCTGCCCCAGCAATACAAAGTCTATCTGATCGGCCACGTCGCACCCGAATGGGGCGGCCCATGCACCAGCAGCCTCCGGCTTTCCCTGACCGAAACCGAGCAAGGTTGCGTCCTGAATGTGATGGATGCACGGCACGGCAAGATCGACGAAGCGCATGTGGAGTCGTATCAAGATGGCTGGAAAAGCCTGTTTACCGATGGACTGAAAGCGTTTGTTGAAAGACGTGCCGGGTGACGATCAGTCGTCGGCACCAATCTGAGCGAGTCGATCGTAGAGACGATGCGTCACTTCGCACGTGGAACGACGAACTTCCGTTTCGTCACAAGAAGTGACTTCACCGTTTCTTAGACACCATTCCCCGCCAATCATCACATCACGGATGAATTCGGGGCCCATCGCGTAGATCACATGTCCGGCCAAATTTTCAGCCGTCAAAGGCGTGGCCGGTTGGTAACGTGACACCACGAGGTCTGCCGCAGCACCACCGTCCAGCACACCCAAGCGACAACCAAGATACGACGATGCCAGCTTGGCCGATGCGGCCAGCATTTTCAGCGGCCCATCAAACGGGATCGCCCGATTCGCATCGTGACTCTTAAACAGCGCCGTCCTCGCCTCACGCCACAGGTCGGCGCCGATACCGTCCGTGCCGAGCAGTGGCGGCTTCGCCAAGTTGGCGATCGGCGTGTAGCCGACCCCGTTGTTCATATTCGAATTCGGATTATGGGCGATCGAAATCGTCTCCCCACATTCATTCAATCGGGCTAGCTCGGATTCGGACAAATGAGTCGCGTGGCCGATGATCGACTGCGGCAGTTCGAGAATTCCGTGTCGTTCAAGGCGATCCATCAACCCACAATCAAAACGTTCCGAAGTGAGCTTCGCGTCGATAGGGTCTTCCGCCACATGAATGTGAAGGCCAGTCTTTGTTTGCCGGCAAGCATCGGCACATTGTGCCAATGAGCCTTCCGACAACGTGAAGCTGGCGTGCGCCCCGACCATCCCGGCAAAGCGAGGATTGCCGGCTGCTCGACACGCTTCGATATAACGCACATTCTCTGCAATGCCCCGAGCCGCTTCGTCGGGCGCGTTGCGGTCGGTCACTTCGTAACAGGTGACGGCTCGACAACCGACGGTCGCAATACCGGCTTCGAGCGCGGTTAGACTCCCATCGATAAAATGGGGCGAAGCGTGATGATCAATCAGCGTCGTCGTACCGCAGCGCAGTGCAGCCAGTGCACCGACAACACCACTCGCTTCCACCGAAGCTTCGTCGTGCGCTCGATCCAGCCGCCACCACACGTACTTCAGAATCTCGTGAAAGTTCTTCGGCGTTTTGGGTGGCGCCGGCATCCCGGCGGCGAGCGCTGAGTACAAGTGTGTGTGGCCGTTAACGAGGCCGGGCATCACAACGCAACCTTGGCAATCAATGACTTCATCGCCATCTTGAGGCGTTACCGCTTGGCCGATCTCCGCAATGTTCTCGCCGACGATGCGGAGCGATCCCAACTCAACCTTGGCTGGGTCTAGCTGAACAAGGATGGCATTCGTTAAGCACTTGTTCATTGGGTTTCTCAGAGATGTTCTTTAACCGCAGATTTACGCAGATGTTGAAACTAGAGTAGAGCCTCGACACCGGTTGCTTGATTGAATTCGTTGATTTGTTTGTCCCAATCGTGAACCTGGTCGAACGTCCGTTCCCAGAATTCCGGCTGCCACAGCTCGCGCAGTTCCTCCGCCGATCGGCCCTGCTGTTCGACCCAAGTGAAATACTTGAAGTTGTGCAGCGCCTTGCGGTCGGCATAATTCAGCTCCCGCAGCCAATCGGTCGTGATCCCGTCCAGGTGTCGCGCCTGATCGACTTCGGCCTGCACGGCCGTGTAAGCACCCGCCGCTGCGTTCAGTTCTTCTAAACGACTTTGGTAAAGATCGGCCGAATCGGTCAGGCAGATGAACAACACGTCTTTGCCATCCATGTCGTAATATTTGGCCGTCTTGATGGCCGTCACCAAATTGCAAATGCAAGAAATACCCAACAGCGGCAACTGTTCCACCAGTTCGTTCGGCAATCGCTTGGCCAAAAACTCCTGACCGGCCGGTTCGTTGAATAGCCGAAAGAGGTTCATGCATCGCTCGTCATCGATCGCGGCTACCATGTCGGTGTTCCGAACGTTGTGGATCCACGGCACATGCTTATCGCCGATCCCTTCGATGCGGTGACCACCGAAACCGAATTGATAGAGCGTCGGACATTGCTGTGCCTCCGCAGCGACGACTCGAATATGGGGGCTGATGGTCCGCAAATAGTCTCCGGCCGCGATCGTCCCGGCACTGCCGGTCGCCGAGATGTATCCCGAGAGCCGATGATCGCCCCCCAGTGAATCGAACACTTCGCCGATCATGTGCCCGGTTACGTGGTAATGCCACACCGGATTCCCAAACTCTTCGAATTGATTGAAGATCACGCACTCGGGCCGCGTCTTGCGAATTTCCCAGCACATGTCGTAAATCTCTTTGACATTCGATTCACAGCCCGGCGTCGCAATCACTTCTGCACCAATCTCACCGAGCCATTCGAATCGTTCACGGCTCATCTCTTCAGGCAAAATCGCGACCGCCGTACAACCGACGAGTGCCGAATCAAACGCACCGCCGCGGCAGTAGTTGCCGGTGCTTGGCCAAACCGCTTTCTGCGACGTCGGATCGAATTCGCCACTGACCAAACGGGGGATCAGACAACCGTACGCGGCGCCGACTTTGTGAGCTCCGGTCGGAAAGTACTTTCCAACGATGCCGATAATTTTCGCGTCGACACCTGTCAATTCGGAAGGAAACTCAACCCAATTGCCTTGGTTGAATTGGCCGCCCTGCTCGACCGGTTCATTCTTCCACGTAATTCGGAACAGGTTGGCCGGATCGACATCCCATAGACCAACATCTTTGAGCCGATTCTTGATCGCTTGCGGTGCGGTCGACGGTTCGCGCATTTGCGCGAACGTCGGCAAGAGAATCTTGCGTTCCTTAAAACGCTCAATCGTTCGGGCGAGGACTTCAGTATTGCTCATGCTTGAATCGCTTTTTCCAATTCATCGAGATCAGGCTCAATCCGGATCGGTTGTCCGCCTGCTTTGATCGCCGATTTCGTATCTTTCAGTCCGTTGCCGGTAATAAAGCCGGCAACCGAGGATTGTTTGCCAATCGTCCCGTCGCTGGTCGCTTGCACGATACCGGCCACGGCGGCCGCAGCGGCCGGTTCGGCGAACACACCATGTTTTCCGGCCAACCGCATCGCCGACAAGATTTGTTCATCCGACACGGTGACGATCGTTCCCTCGGATTGGCGAATCGCTCGCACTGCCTTGTGCCAATTGCGTGGCACGGGGACATCGATACTGTCGGCAATCGTTGTTTTACCATCCGGGTCCGGCAAGGCGTCGTGCGACAATGCGTGCAGGACCGGCGACACTCCCTCGGCCTGGACACCCAAAAGTCGAGGCAGTTTTTCCAGGTATCCCAAGGCGTGCATCTCTTGCAGACCTTTCCAAATGCCGGCCATGGTACAGCCATCTCCGACACTTATGCTGACCCAATCGGGCGCCACACCAAGGGCGTGCATCTGTTCGGCCAATTCCAACCCGCCCGTCTTCTTGCCTTCCACCAACACCGGATTGATTGCGCAGTTGCGGTTGTACCAGCTGAACCGTTCGCAAGCGGCCGAACACAACCGGTAGGCCTCGTCATAGGTTCCTTGCACGGATACTACGGTGGCGCCAAATACTAAGAGCTGAGCCAACTTGGGCTCGGGCGCGGTAGCCGGTACGAAGATGACCGCCGGCATTCCTGCCAGCGCCGCGTGGCCGGCCAAACTGGTCGCCGCATTGCCGGTCGAAGCGCAAGCGATCGTCTTGGCACCCAGCTCCATCGCATGTGCGACGCCAACGGAACTGGCTCGATCCTTGAACGAAGCAGTCGGATTCCGACCATCATCTTTGAGCCACAATCGGCTCACACCGAGCTCAGCCGCGAGGCGAGTTGGCTCGACGCATGGAGTCCACCCGACGGTCCAATGCGTGGGAATTCGAGTCGGGTCGAGCGGCAACAGTTCGCGGTAGCGCCAGTGATTCAAATTGCGATCAGCCAGCGGCTCCTGCTCCCATGCTTTTTTTACCGCCGCCAAGTCGTAATGAAAATCGAGAATCCCATCGTCCGAGCCGCAATCAGCACACGTCAACCATTGCCCCGATTCGCGCACCGCGACCGGCCGATTGCATTGAATGCAGGCAACCTTTTTGATCATCGCGGACAACAGCGTGGCTCCATTGGGAACAATCATGGAATAGCAAAGCACGAACCGAACGTCGGTTTGTCGAATTCCACCAAAAAAATCCCCGCTCTCGAATCGTAGCTCACCCGACCGGCAGAGACTACACCGAACCAACCGCCGCGCCTAAACTGGATTCATGAACGCGCATGACGAATCGCCAACAAACCCCTACTCTGCGCCGCAAAGCGTTCATGAAATGGCGGATGATGGAGAAACGACTTTTGAAGAAAAAGTGGTGCTCGATGCTAAATCCATGCGAGCAGCCACACGACTGCACGGCGGCAAGGTCTACATCATTCGCCGTGTGATTCTTGTTTTAGGTGGAGCGCTGATACTCTTGATTGGCGCCTTCTTAGCCTGGAGAACCTTAGCCGCTGGTCGACCTTCCATCGCCTTAGGTCTGCTGCTTTGTGTGGGAGGCTACTCCTTAGTGAAGGGCTCTGCCTTTGATTGGTTCCTCGAACGTCGATCAAAGAAGTGGATGCAGCCGGGCGAACTGAATCGTGAAGTCTGTTACGTCATCGAACCTGAGTGGATCGGCTTCCGCTCGGAAGACGTAGAATCGAGAATCCGTTACAAAGCAATCTTCAAATGGAAAAGCGACGACACCACACTCTTGCTCTATCGGACCGCCAGACTTTACCAGGTCGTTCCCTGCCACCAATTCAGTCACGAAGCGAACGCAGCACTACGAGCCCGACTCAACAAATTCCAAGGCTGAGATTTCATGGTTGAACTTTACTGCACTCCGTTTGTTGAGATGCTCGACCGTCTGCGCCACGAATTGGCCACGCAAGCGGCGATCTATGATCTGCCGGTGAAGAAATGGTACCTGCCGCAACCGGGCGATCCCGATTTGTCGGTTCGATTCCATGACATGATCGCCGACAATCCGGTCGGTCCAGCCTCGGGGCCTCAATCACAAATGGCACAGAACCTCGTTCTCTCCTGGCTGGCTGGGTCTCGAATCATGGAACTGAAAACCGTCCAGCTGAATGACCGGCTCGACATCGGCCGACCATGCATCGACGCCACCAACATTGGCTACAACATCGAATGGTCGCAAGAGCTGCTGGTTCACGAATCGCTCGATCAGTATGTCCAAGGCGCGATGCTCATTCACGCACTGGCCCATGCGCCCGAAGCATTCGGTCATCCGTTCGGAGAGATTGACATGCGCGCGGCAGCTGATCGTACGATTTACGACATGTCGATCGGCTACGACTTGGCCGGTATCCAGTCAGACAAGGTTACCGGTTTCATGCGGGAAATGATCGACGCAACCCAAAGCGTGGAACGCTTGAGGGGCGAGATTCCGGAACGTTTCGCCGCCTTACGAGAACTGAACTTCCCGACGCAACTCAGCCGCAGCGTCACGCTCTCTACTTTTCATGGCTGCCCAGCCGACGAGATCGAACGCATTTGCGAGTACCTCCTCACCGACATCGGCGTGCATACGATCGTCAAGATGAATCCGCCGATGCTAGGGAAAGAGCGTTTAGAGCACCTGCTCTACGACGTGATGGGCTACCACGACATCACTGTCCACCAAGACGCCTATACCAACGGCCTGATGTTCGCTGAGTCGGTCGAAATGACAAAGCGGCTGACTGACTTGGCCAAAACCAAGGGGCTGTCATTCGGAGCCAAATTCTCCAACACGCTCGAAGTGACCAACCATCGCGACTTTTTCTCGAAGGAGGAAAAAGTGATGTACCTGTCGGGTGCACCGCTGCACGTGATCACCATGACGCTGGCCGGTGACTACCGCCAAGCGGTCGGAGCGGCGGTTCCCATCTCGTTTTCGGCAGGCGTCGACCGCAAGAGTTTCCCTAAGTTGGTCGCCTGCGGCTTCACGCCCATCACCACCTGCACCGACCTCTTGAAGGTGGGCGGTTACGGCCGCTTACCTCCGTACTTGAACGATCTCAAGAAAGAAATGCGGGCAGTCGAGGCCGGTTCCATTAACGAATTTGTATCGAAGAAACACGGTCAGTCGGCGCTCGCCGGCGACGATCCGGTAGAGGCCGGTTTCCTCAACACGCCGCTCGTAATTGAGGAAACTCAGGCCGATCCTCGCTACTACCAAGCAAAGAATCAGGGCGTCCCGCGACGCATCGACTCGCACCTGACGCTATTCGACTGCATCACCTGCTACAAGTGCATTCCGGTCTGCCCGAATGACGCAAATTTCGTCTACCCCACACCGGCCACAAATGTTGCCTATCGCAATGTGATCGTGAGCCCTGACGGCACAATCCAAGAAACCGGCGACAAACAGATATTCACTTTGGAACAGTCGGACCAGATCGCCAACTTTGCCGACTACTGCAACCACTGTGGAAATTGCGACACGTTCTGCCCCGAATACGATGGTCCCTACCTTATGAAGCCCAGCTTCTTCGGCAGCCTGACCGCATTTGAAGCGGGCGCTCCGCACGATGGTTTTCACTTGGTCAACAAGAACCAGTTACAAGCACGAATCGACCAATGTGTTCAGCAATTGGAACGCCGCTCCGACAGAAACTACGTCTATTTCGACGGAACGGTTTCCCTGGAGTGGAAGGACGGCACATTCTCCAGCTGCGATAGCTCGACTCACCCACCGGCCGATCACCCAGTGGATGTGGGTCGTTTTCACGCGCTGGTGGCGCTGCTGACCGGCATCACGGACACCTCGCGCATTCACGCAGTGAACGCCGGACTGATTTCACGCGCCGAGTCGACCGCGTAGATGGAGCCGGTTCAGTCGTCTTCCGCAATGCAGTACAGTGACTTCTCACCCCGTAGGATCAGCCGCTTCCCGACCGCGACGGCCGAGGCCGAAAACTGATCGTCCAAGCGGTTTACCGACAGCGTGCGCGGGAATTGCTGATGGCTAACGACTTGAGTCACGCCGTCTCGGTCCGACACGTAGACTCGGCCAGCCGCTGCCAAAGGCGACGCGAACACGTTTTTGATTTCGCCCAATCGCATTGGTCCACCCTGTTCGTCACCGGTCGCCGCCTCGACTCTCGTCATGATGCCTTGATAGTGGCGTAGAAAGTAGAGCGATCCCTCGTACAAGAGGGGTGAGGGAACATATGGCGTTCCATGTGTCCGGCTCCACACAACATGATCGGTACCCGTCACGTCGCCGACGGCGCCGTCTAACCGGATCGCCAGCATCGCCCGCGTGTCGTAGCTGCTGGCGGCGAACAACATACCGTCCGCATAAATCGGTGTCGCCACCACATTCGATGACAGGCCTCCGCAACTCCAAAGCACGTCCCCGTTCGTCAAATCGTAACCACGAATGCGGTGCGTCCCGCACACGATCGCCTGCCACTTGCCGTCATGATCAACAATAATTGGTGACGCCCAGGAGGTGACTTCGTCGCGTTCTACTCGCCACACTTCTTCCCCGGTCGCCGGTTTCAAAGCGACTAAGAAAGACTCGCCTTCATGATCACTGTTTACCACCAGCACACCATCGGCCAGCGCCGGCGAACTACCCTCGCCGTGCCCATGCTTTGTGTTCAACACACCCAGTTGCTTTTCCCACAACACCTTCCCATCAAGATCGAGGCAGTAGAGTCCGTGCGAACCGAACGACGCATAGACTCGCTTCCCATCCGTGACGGGCGAAGCAGACGCTTGGCTGCCGGTATAGTGGCCTCCTTCGTGAGGTTCTTTTCGGCACACCTCGCGTTCCCAAAGCAGTTCTCCATCCTCGAGCCGATAGCAACGAACTGCAAACCGGAAGCTTTGTGACACGGGCAGATTGTCATGAGCGCCCGGCGCGCCACTGTATTTCGGTTCGAACGCTTCGCCAATCGGCGACGCCAACGTCAGAAAGAGCCTGCCATCCCATACGATCGGAGTCGAGTGCCCTTGCCCAGGAATCGCCACCTTCCAGCGAACGTTTTTTGATTCAGACCACTCCACGGGCGGATCTGCAGCCACCGCCTCGCCGGTCCCCAACCTGCCACGCCAAGAGGGCCAATTTTCGTCGGCGTGAGACTGGCCGCCTATTACGGCCAACGAAAGCAACAACATCAACCATCGCATCATGCTTCACCTCAGTGCTTTCGCATTGGCGTTATCGATCCTCGAGTGGTGCCGTCAGTTTACACGTTCAGCCCGTTCCCGTTTTGCCAGACGTTGGATAGACAACTCGCGTGGAATAGCGAAAAAAGAAATGACCCCGCGTTTGAGGCGCGGGGTCATGCAACAAGACGGCGCTAATTCGCCGCCACTGGCGGCAGCTGCAGCATCCCAACTCGCGCAGAACCAGCCAATTGTTCCACGCCTTCGCGTTCGGTTTGT
>CAYZRS010000030.1:0-11378 GCA_964480915.1 uncultured Pirellulaceae bacterium
GCAACATCCGTGGAGATCAGTGTCAATCTGTGGCCTAAGTCCTTCCGACGAAGCCACGGATGCACACGGATCAACACGGATTACGTGAATGGCTGTACATCGTTCGCTAAACGAGCCGGCAAGGGAACAGGTCGGAATGCTAGGTGCTTGTTCCTGCGCGGCGATTGTTGGCTGTTTTTCGTGAGAGGGCCATGAACGCTGCACCCGTTTTCGATCGTCGTTAGGAAAACCTTGCCGAATGCTAGAGCAGGTCGCTGGCCAGGTCGGCCAGTTCAGAGCGTTCGCCTTTCGCCAGCGTGACGTGGGCGTACAGTGGCTGGCCGGTCATGCGGTGGATGAGGTGGCTGAGGCCGTTCGAGAGTGAATCGAGATACGGTTGGTCGATTTGCTGAATGTCCCCGGTGAGCACGATCTTCGTGCCCTCCCCTGCTCGCGTGATGATTGTTTTGACTTCGTGCGGCGTCAGGTTCTGCGATTCGTCAATGATGAAGAACATTCGCTGCAGGCTGCGTCCGCGGATGTAAGATAGGGGCGAGATGACTAGCTTTTCGTCGGCCAACATCTCGCGTATTTTTTGTGCCCGTGGGTCGCTGTCTTTGAACTGGTGCCGAATCACCGTTAGGTTGTCGAATAACGGCTTCATATAGGGGCCCAGTTTGTCTTGAACGTCGCCGGGCAGATAACCTAAGTCTCGATTGCTGAGTGGCACCACCGGCCTGGCCAGCATGATCTGGCGATATTTTGACCGACACTCGAGTGCGGCTGCCAGCGCCAGTAGAGTCTTACCCGTGCCGGCTTTACCGGCCACGGTCACCAGCCGAATGTCATTGTCGAGCAATGCTCGAAGTGCGAACGACTGTTCGGCGTTGCGAGGCTGGATGCCATACGCATTCATCTTTTCGACTCGGAAGAAAGCCTTGTCGGGGGCCGAATAGGTGGCGAGCGCCGACTTGGAACCATTCCGCAGCACAAAATTCTCATTAGCACGAGGCGCTTCGACTTCGGGCAAATCGGTTTCCTCTAGACTGCCCGTTTCATAAAGTGGATCAATGGCGTTGCCGTCAATGCCTTCAACAACTCGGGTCCCGGTATAGAGCTTGTCAAAGTTCTTAACTTTGTCGGCCGTGAAATCTTCCGCTTGAATGCCCAGTGACTTGGCCTTCATCCGTAGGTTCGTATCCTTCGTCACTAGGACGACCGGGCAATCGACCTGTTGGCTAAGTGCATACGCGCAATTCAGAATACGATGGTCGGGCGTGTCTTGGATGAAGGCTGTTTTTACCTCTGGAATGAAGCCCTTCCCCATCACCACACGAATGTTGCCCAACCCGTCACCTCGCGGCACGCCCTCTTTCGACATGACCGGTCCCGTTAACTCATCCAAGCGGCGCAAGAACTCACGCGCTTGAAAATGCAAATCTTCATTGCCCCGTTTGAATTGATCCAACTCTTCCAACACCGTGATCGGAATCGCGACGTCATGTTCGTCGAATTTTTTGATGCAACGTGCATCGTGGAGGATCACGTTCGTATCCAAGACAAATAGTTTTTTGATCGTCGTAGTTTGTCCGGACGTCTTGGACTGTTCTGATATCTGTGACATGCGCGGCTCGCTCCTGAGAAAAGAGGCAGACGAGGAGGTTCGATCGTAATTGATGAACGCTTCACCACGAACGTCAATAAATCGAGTGTCACGGCTAGCACGGCCACGACCTGTCAACAAAAAAACGCACCCCGCTGCGGGGTGCGTTTTCATGGTTTTGAGCGAATCGCCCTGGCGCTAGTTCAGTTTCGCCAAGCGCCGCTGTTCTAGCAGTTCGACGTAATCCAGCGACACATTGAGTACTTCGTCGAAGTAAAAATTGCGATCGATCACCGGCTTGTTGCCTGGGTCCATTTGATCTTCGATTAATTTTTCTTCTTCCCGTTCGGAGTCCAATTCTTCACGTTCTTTGAGGAACTGTTCTTCGTTGAGCGTCACGTACTTGCGATCCTTTTGCTCACGATAACGGGTAATCTTCTTTAGGAGCTTCGCAAAGTCCTCCGAACTCTTGCGGCGGACGTCTGATCGGCTTTGCAGTTCTCCAATGATCTCTGGAGTGATCATGTCAAACTTCGTGAACATTGCTGAGTCGACTTGGTCGAAGTCGATCGCGTAGTCCAAATCGGCTTCGCCACGATCGAATTGACTGGTCATCGAAGGCAACACGATGTTGGCCGGGACGCCCCGTTTCTGAGTACTGTCGCCACTGGGCAGGTAGAACTGCTGCATCGTGATTTTCAGAGCACCGTAGTTTGGTGGATCGGGTGCGTTGAACAGCTGCTGGCCGAGGTCCAGTAGACTCTGAACCGTCCCTTTACCGTGCGTCGATTCGTCACCAACGACGATGCCTCGGCGGTAATCGCGAATGGCACCGGCAAGAATTTCACTCGCACTGGCGCTGAATCGATTGGTAACGACCACTAAAGGACCGCTCCACTTCATGCCGCGATCTAAATCATCGTAGTGCTGCACACGGCCATCCGCGTCTTTGACTTGGACGACGGGGCCGTAATCGATGAACAGGCCGGTCAAGTTGATCGCTTCGGTCAAACTGCCACCGCCGTTGTTGCGTAAATCGAGAACCACGACGTCAACATTCTTCGTTTTGAAATCGTCCAAGATGCGGCCCACGTCACGAGTCGTGCTCTTGAAGTTCGTCGTGCCGGTCCGAGCGGCATTCATGTCCATATAAAAACTGGGCAAGTTGATCACGCCAACCTTGTGTTTACCCTCCGTTTGAATTTCGGACGATGCCTGTTTGGGCGATTCGAGTTCGACCACATCGCCACGAGCTTCACTGTCTTTCAGTTCGATGCGAGCCCGCGTGATTTTGTATTCTTCGATCGCTGTTTCGCCCGCCGGGATGACTCCCAGACGAACAATCGTACCGGCGTGCCCACGAATCAGTTTGACGACATCGTTGAGCTTCATGTCGATCACGTCGACCATTTCACCCGTATCGCCTTGCCCGACCGAAACGATCTTGTCATCGGGCTTCATTTTCCCATGTTTGTCGGCCGCTCCACCAGGAATGATCTTCTGGACGATCGTCATGCCATCTTCGGGACTGAGCGCCGCGCCGATGCCGTCCAGATTCAACCGCATGTTGATGTTGAAGTTTTCTAGATTGCTGGGCGACATGTAGGTCGAGTGAGGATCGAAACTGGCACTCACCGATGTCAAGAACATCTCCAGCAACTCATCCGCATCCATCTGATGCTTTCGCTTGCCGAGACTCGTGTAGAGCTTAGAAACTTTCGCTTGAGCTTCCTCATAAGTCATCTCGTCATCCGACTTGCGGACAAGCAGTTCGTACTTGATTCGCTTCCGCCAGCGTTCATCGAGCTCGGCCGCATCGCGGGCGTATTGAATCGTATCGATGTCGGTTTCCAGCGTTTCGTCCAAGGTGAAGTCGTGATCCAGGTTGACCAATTCGTCAACTTTCACCAGCCGCTGGTCGACTCGTTTCAGGAACCGCTGGGCAATCTTGTACGATACCGTCGTGTCGCCTCGCTTTACGAAGTCGTCGATGCTGTTGCGATACTTCATGAACTCGTTCACATCGGCTTGCATGAAGAAGATTTTGAATGGGTCCAGCTGCTCGACGAACATCTTCATCGCGCGCTGCGAAATCTCGTCGTCCAACTGCCGCTTGCTGAGGTGCTCTTTCCGCAGCAACGAGGAAACGATCACCGTGACATTTCGCTCTTGAGCCCCAGGAACCGTCAATTCGGCCGACGCCTTGTGGGCAGAATTGAAGATTCCCAGACAAGCCGTTCCGGCAATAAGTGCCGCCGGAACCAGTTTTCTGGAAAAGACCAAACGCGAACCGGTGAAGATTGAGATCATAGACCCATCCTAGATTTTGAAGAAAGCAAGCCCGCATACCGGACCCGATTTACCTAAGTCGCCTAAAGCTAACAACTTATAGGGATCGTACTCGTTGATAAAAATTGCGGCAAGCCCGCAGCCTGTCCTGCTTGGTTTAGTTACCGCTAAGCCCCTGTTCCTGGCATCATTTTTCTTTGATTGCCAAAGTAGGGGCCACACGACACACTCATGCGTCTCGCAGTTTGCAATCGGCACTAGGCTTCATCGGCATTACGGTGACGATGACATTCGTGTTTGTCGATTCTCGACCAACTCGAATAAATAACGCCCAAGTTTTTTGCTCGAGCAAGCAAGCTGAGGCTCGATATACTGTTTACGTTGCCCTTTGAATTGACCAGCTAGCGTGGCTACATGACCGACACTGAAAGCGCCGATTTTTATTGCTATCTCACGGTGATGTCTGGTCCGCGCGCCGGCACGACTCACATGCTCGACCCGTCGAAGACGAATCAAATCGGGCGCGGCATCGAGTGCGACATCGTGCTGATGGATCCAATCTGTTCGCGCATTCACGGCGAGCTCTCGTTCAAGGACTCCAATCCCGCAGCGACGGGGTGGTGGATTAAGGACCTCGAGAGTCGCAACGGCACGTTCTTGCGCGAGCGGCAGTTGAACGAGCCGACGATGCTCACGCCGGGTGACCGGCTGCGACTGGGGAATACGGAACTGACCTTCTATTCGGCCGACCAACCACCCACCCTCGGTTCGACGAAAGAGGGACTTACCGAATCGATCGTCCGAGAGGCGCCCGTCGACATCGAAGATTCTGGCCGGCTAGCACTCGCTGCGCTCCGGCGAAAAGACAATGCCTCGCAGTTGATGGTGCTCTTCAATCTGAGCACGGAACTGCTCAATTGCGATGAGCCGACCGAGGTGCAACGCAAGACTCTCGACACGCTACTCAAACGGACGAAAGCAGAAGTCGTCGGCTTCCTGTGGGTCGATGACCTGGGCGAACTCAAACCTCAAATGCTGCTGCCGAGTGAATCGAGCGGCGTGCAGCTGAGCAAATCGCTGACGCAGATCGTGCTGGAACAACGGCGAGCCGCCTGGGTCTCCAGTCATGGTGCACCGACTGCCGAAAGCCTTCGACAATTCACCGATGCCCTCTGCGTGCCGGTGATCAACGACGGCCAGTTCATGGGCGCGTTGCATTTGTATCAAGGCAAAGGGCGCTTTCAAGACATCGATTTTGAGTTTTCCATTTCGGTGGCACAGCTGCTCGCCGTAGCGCTCGGTCGCGCCCGCAGGCAGGCTCAGTTGGCCGCCGATCATCGCCGCTTGGTCGTGAACTCGGCCGCCTGTGAAGAACTGATTGGCGAAAGTCGACCGATCGCCGAGTTGAAGGAGGTCATCTCGCGGGTCGCGGCCGCCAGCGGTCCCGTGCTGATCACCGGGGAAAGTGGAACCGGAAAAGAACTGGTCGCCAAGGCGATCCATGAAAGCAGCCCTCGCGTCGATCGCCCCATGCTGGCCGTCAATTGCGCAGCGATTCCGGCCACATTGATCGAGAGCCAGCTGTTTGGGCATGCCAAGGGCGCGTTCACCGGCGCGACAGACGACCATCGCGGCTGGTTCGAACAGGCCGATACGGGGACACTGTTTTTGGACGAGATCGGGGAATTGCCGCTCGAAGCGCAAGCCAAATTGCTGCGTGTCCTTGAGGGGCACTCGTTCCAACCGGTGGGCGGAGCCAACGAAATCAACGTCGACGTGCGCGTGCTCGCCGCCACGAATCGCAACCTGGCCGAAAAAGCGGCCGCCAAAGAATTCCGCGAAGATCTTTATTACCGGTTGTCGGTCTTTGAACTAAAAGTTCCACCACTGCGTGATCGTGATGACGATATCGGCTTACTCCTCGATCATTTTTTTCAACGTTTCCGCAACTGCCATGGTCGGCCTGGGCTCGAACTGAGCGACTCTGCGCGGAACGTCTTGCTAGAATACGCTTGGCCCGGCAACGTTCGCCAATTGCGGAATGTGATCGACAGCGCAGTCGTACTCAGTCGCAGCAATCAAATCGAAGTCGAAGACCTCGGTCTCAACGATGCAGGTACCGAACAGCTTGACACGCTCAAGATCGATGAATGGGAACGACGCTTGATCAAACGAGCGCTGAAGCGCACTGGCGGCAGCGTGCCGCAAGCGGCCAAGCTCCTGGGTATCGGCCGAGCGACGCTTTACCGAAAGATCGACGAGTATGAGATCGAACGCTAGTCGCGGCTCCACCCGCGATGATTCGACAAGCGGAGCGATCCTGTGAAACGCTGGCAGTTCGCCATCGACGTAGGAGGCACGTTTACCGACTGTTTGGCAATTTCCCCGGCGGGCGAATACCATCGAGCCAAGTTGCTCAGTTCGGCTGAAACCAAGCGGCAAGTGGCCACCGGCGCATCAACAAAGTGCATTCCATTGCAGGAAGAGACGCTCCCCGATCACTTCTGGGATGGCTACTCTCTGCGTGTCACGAACGAAGAGGCCAAGTCGAGTGTGCAAATCAGTCGCTATGACGAGGCGACCAAGTCGCTCCACTTAGATCGACCGCTCCCTTCGACCCCACAACCGGGCCAGACGATTTCGCTCGGCTCCACCGAACCGGCCCCCATACTTGCGATCCGCACGATTCTGCGCTGCGGGATAAGCGATCCCCTTCCACCGCTCGATCTTCGGCTAGGAACAACGCTCGCCACGAACGCACTCCTCACAAGGACCGGCAGGAAAACGGCGCTGGTGGTGACAAAAGGCTTTCAGAACCTGCTCGACATCGGCTACCAAGATCGGCCACAACTGTTCGACTTGACGATTCGCAAACGGGTCCCGATCGTTTCACAAACGGTAGAGGCGACGGAACGAGTCGCCGCAAATGGCGACATTTTGAACCCATGGAATCCGTCAGACGTGCGTGCCTCCCTCCGAACGCTGCAGAACGCGGGCATCGATTCCTTAGCAATCTGCCTGATGCACTCGTACAAGAATCCCACGCATGAACTGGCAATCGGAAAGCTGGCGGCTGAGATGGGGTTCCGTCACATCTATTTGTCGCATCAAGTTTCGGCCACTTTGGGGATCATCGATCGTGCCGAGACGACGGTTGCCGATGCCTACCTGGGGCCCATCTTGTCCGAGTACGTCGCCAGGATCCAAACGTGCTTGGCCAGCACCAGCAGTTTGCTGCTCATGACGTCGGCCGGCGGCCTCGTGTCGCCGGAACAGTTCAGTGGGAAAGACGGTTTGCTTTCCGGACCAGCGGGCGGTGTGGTGGGCTTCGCCGAATCGGCGCGACAAGCCGATGTGAAACGAGCGATCGGATTTGACATGGGAGGCACGAGTACCGACGTCTCACGCTTCGACGGCGTCATCGACACGGTCTACCAGATGGAAAAAAACGGAGTACGCCTTAACACGCCGGCGGTGGCGATCGAAACGGTCGCTGCCGGCGGCGGCTCCATTTGCGGATTCGATGGAGTCAAGCTCAAGGTCGGGCCGGCAAGCGCTGGGGCAATTCCTGGCCCTGCCTGCTACGGCAATGGGGGACCGCTCACGGTCACCGATATGAACTTCGTACTCGGCCGCGTGTCGATCGACGATTTCCCTTTCCAGCTTGCATTGGCTCCTGTGCAGAAAAAACTGGAGCAACTGCGATCGGAAATCGAACAGCAAACCGGATCGAAGCTGACCTGCGAGCAATTGGCCGAAGGTTTCTTGAGCGTGGCCGATTCACAAATGGCTGCAGCGATTCGCACGATGTCCGTCAATTGCGGGACCGATCCTCGCGATTACACTCTGTTCGCCTTCGGCGGCGCCGCTCCTCAGCACGCGTGCGGTCTGGCACGCATGCTAAGCATGAAAAAAGTTCTCATTCATCCTGACGGCGCCATCCTGAGTGCCGTCGGCATCGGTTCGGCCGATCAGATTAGAAGCGGCGTCGTGCCGATTTACGAACGCCTTGACGATCGCGTCGTCACCAACATGGCATCTCGCGCGTCCGAGTTGGCCGCTTCTTTGAGCCACGAGTTGCGCCAGCGGGTGGCAGACGTTACTACTTTTCAAACCCGAATACGGGTCGAGCTACGCTACACAGGACAAACATCGACGCTGATGGTGAACCTTGATGATCCGGAGCTGCTTGCAATGCGATTTCATGAATTGCATCAAGAAGTCTTCGGCTATGCCGAGCAAGGACGACCGATTGAGGCGGTCGCTGTCCGAGTCGAAGTGACCGCGGAGGGCCATTTTCACGGCCAGTCGGTCGAACGGGTTACCGATCGGTCCCCGGCAGGGACCGCCAAAGTTTTCGTTGGGGGAACGTTTCAGTCAATTCCCGTTTATCGAGAACGTGCGCTCGTGCTGGACGATCCCACGCCAGGGCCATGCCTCGTCGTGCAGTCGACTTCCACCGTGTTCGTCGATGAACATTGGACGGTACAACGAACGCCTGCAGGCCAATTAGCGCTCACTCCAGATCAAAACCACCCGCCGGCCGATCTCGCCACAACAGAAGTCGATCCGATCCTGTTAGAAGTCTTCAACTGCCGCTTCCGCGCCATTGCTGATCAGATGGGCAGCGTCTTGCGACGGACCGCCAGCAGCGTCAATGTAAAAGAGCGGCTCGATTTTAGCTGTGCCGTGTTTACCGCCAGTGGAGACCTTGTCGCCAACGCGCCACATGTCCCCGTTCACCTGGGCGCGATGAGCGAATCGGTCCGGCAAGTGCTCGTCGATCATCCGACACTTTCGCCGGGCGATGTGATTGTGACCAACGATCCGTTTCGGGGCGGTTCGCACTTGCCTGATGTCACGGTGATCACCCCCGTCTTTGATCAGGCCGAGCTGGTCTTCTTTGTGGCGAGCCGAGCTCATCACGCCGAAATCGGTGGTGTTATGCCTGGCTCGATGTGGCCCCATTCCACCACCTTGGAAGAAGAAGGCGTGCTCATCCCCAGCCTCAAAGTCGTCGATCAGGGAGAGCAACAATTGGCACCGCTGCGTCGTCTCCTGACATCTGGCTCGTACCCCAGTCGCTCGGTCGACACGAACATGGCCGACCTCCAAGCGCAAATCGCCTCGAATCAACAAGGCGTCCATGATTTGGCAAATCTAACGACGCAATATGGGCTACCTGTTGTCAAAGCCTACATGCGACACATCCAATCGGCAGCCGAAAGGAAGATGCGACGTGCGCTGGCGCGACTGGAGGATGGTCGGCGTGAATTCCGAGATCGGTTAGACGATGGTGCCGTGATCCAAGTCGCCGTGACGATTGGCGGAGACGAAGCGATTGTCGACTTTACGGGATCGGCACCTGTCCACACGGGCAACCTGAATGCAAACTTAGCGATCGTGCGGGCCGCAGTCACCTATTGCTTTCGTTGTCTCATCGCCGAAGACATCCCACTAAACGAGGGCGTTTTGGCCCCTGTTCAGATTGTCCTACCACACGGCATGTTGAATCCGCCCAATGACATTTCGCCACTGCCGGCGGTTGCCGGTGGTAACGTGGAAACGTCTCAGCGACTCGTGGATGTCATCCTTGGTGCGCTCGGCGTTGCAGCGGCCAGTCAGGGTACGATGAACAACCTCCTGTTCGGCGACGCAACCTTTGGCTATTACGAGACCATTTGTGGTGGAGCCGGCGCCACACCGACTGGCCCTGGCGCGGACGCAGTGCAGACACACATGACCAACACTCGACTGACCGATCCGGAAGTGTTCGAGTTCCGTTTTCCGGTGCGACTACACATTTTCGCCATTCGAGACGACTCCGGCGGATCGGGCCTCTATCGAGGCGGCCATGGCGTCGTGAGGTCGATCGAGTTCCTTCGCGAGCTGGACGTTTCGCTACTGACGCAGCGGCGAACGACGGTTCCGTTTGGGCTCGCGGGAGGCGGCGCGGGCCGTGCGGGCAGGAACTCGTTGGTGACGACCGATGGCGAGCGAGAGCTATCGTCCGTGGCGTCGTTCCGAGCTCAACCAGGCGATATCTTGACCATCCGCACGCCAGGTGGTGGCGGTTGGAAAAAGGGCGACAACTAGTGTTGCCGCCCTTTCCGTGATCCGAATGTGAAAATGAAAACTACTCGGTCAAAATCGTAGGCAAGTTGTTTGCGATCTCTTCGAAAATTGCAATCAGTCCGGAACCATTATCCGCGTGATAGTGACGGCCATGACCTCTGTCGGCGACCGTCTGCATGGAACTTTGGTCGGCCCCTTTCGTGAATGTCACCGTGTGGATCGTCACGTTGTTAGAGACGACCAGTGAACTGGCAACCGATTGTGGCGTCGGGTTCACGTTGTTGTACCCATCCGTCAAAACGATAATCGTCTTCGCAGCAAAGGGACGAGCGTCTGAACCGGAAATGATCGGCGGCAATCCGGTTTGCAGTCCTTTCCCGATGGCAGTGCTTCCATTGGGATTAATGTTCGAGACTTTATTCCGTATGTTGAAGTACGTGTCCTCGAGGTCGGTTTCCTTGGACGCCGAGGAGGCAAACGTCGTGAGCGAGACAAGCTCTTCTTGGTCTGTTGTTTCCAAGACATTGAGGAAGGCATCGACCGCATCATCCAACAGGTCCCAACGACTGTGCCGAGGAGCTCCGCCAGCGTAACGGCGATCGTAGGCGTATTGATAAACTTCTGTGAAGAATGAATTGTTCCGACGCTGCCACAGTTCATCGACGACATCCCAAGACATGCTGTGCGGATAGTTCTTGGCATTATTTCGATCGCGGCGTGAAATTTGACCGTTGTTGTACAACCAGTCCATCACGTCGTCCAATTCGTCTTCATCTTTGTAGATGTCCATCGAGCCTGAACGATCCAAGACCAGCGCGATATCACGATCGACTTGCGTTGCAATGGAACGCCGATCGAGCGAGAAATTGAGCATCGAGGGCGCGACCGGCAGCAGGAACGGCAAGTCCATTTTGCCTTCGACAGCGACAGACGTGGCTTGTACCGTGTTGGCATCCACCGCCGCTTTGCTCACTTGCGAAAATGTATACATGCCGAAGCCGTTGTTCAGACGGTCAGTGGTACCAAAGTAGACATCCGCCTCGCTACGTCGAACATTCATTCGCTTGTTGGCGACGTAGTTTCGTCGCGAGGCGATCCGAGCATAGCGTTGCGCGTCGTCGGTGGTCTGATGGATGCTCATGGCACGGCCCGCGGCGTGAGCCGCGGCGTCGGTGCCGGCTTTGATTTCGGTCGAAGCGAGCTGCAAGTAGGCCAGATTGATCGCGAACCCGCAGATGACGACGATTACTGGAAAGATGATCGCAAAGAGTGGGAGGATTGCACCTCGCCGTAGTTTACTGCGTGGGGCCATTTCGATCTCCGTAAGAAAAGCGGGTCTAACTGTCTAAATGAAATAACTGCGGCGTCTCGCGCTGAAACAACTACGGCGTTTCGCGCTGAAACAACTGTGGCGTTTCGCGCTGAAACAACT
>CAYZRS010000030.1:11478-54122 GCA_964480915.1 uncultured Pirellulaceae bacterium
GGCGTTTCGCGCTGAAACAACTGTGGCGTTTCGCGCCAAAGGGCGACTAAATATCGTCTGCGTCAAAGAACCCTTCGTAACGTTCTTTCCGCATGCTCAGTTCCGAAACGATTTTCTCGTTGCCCCACTTCTTCGTTAGTCCGAAGAATACAAATGCTTTGTCCAGAATCAGTGCATTGTCGGCGACAGGAATCTCAATTGTCACGTCGACGGTATTCGAATCGCCAGACAGCGCTTCCCCGTCATTGATATCAATGTCGGCGTTCTGTGTTCCTAAACGAGCCAAGACCGTATTCGCGACCGCCTGAGCCTGAGCCTGCGAGGCACCTTCCATCATGGCAAATCGAGCTGTCTCGTAGGCCGCGTTATGAGCCAAGTTGCGCATCATGCTGAGACGCGCCATGTCAAAGCAAAGGAACGTCAGGACCATCAGCATGGGAAATGCCAAAGCAAATTCCACGGCCGTGGTACCACGTCGTTGCCGGCTTCGTCGGTTCTGTTTCTTGGGCTGTTTCATTGTCGTTTTCTTATTCATCAAATTCACGATACATCGACAACCGACCACGCATCTTCTTATTGGACATGAACTTTCCAATGAAGAATCCGTTCTTGCTGACCGGAGCCCGCACAACGACGGTGATCGGGTCGAGCGCCTTCAATGACGAGAAATCGGAAGGCGAGATCGTGATGATGCCACTTTTGACACCTCGAGATTCGAGAATACTCTCAGCCTGCGATTTCGCATCCTGGAAGGTCGCCTTGCGTTTCACACCGACACGAGCCGCTTCATAGGCCGCGACCGTCACCGATTCCTTGAGATATATCGACGAGCACACCTCTAAGGTTGCAAACGTGAGCGTCACGATAATGCCGCCACAGACGGCGGCTTCTACCACAGCCGCACCGCGTCTCTTGTCAGACTTGCGACGACGTTTCTTTTGCGTTCCCAACATCATTCACTCAGGTTCGAGACACCAAATACCAAGGGCACATCGAAACTGTAGTTCGAAAATCGTTCGGAAGAGCGGGCTTTTACCCAATTGAAACGGAGTTTTTTTCGCCGTGTTGAAGGAACTCAACACATGCCATCAACGATACCAAATCGGCATCAAATTGCTCTCTTTTTGCAACCGCAGCACGGATCAGTCAGAACGACGAAGGCTCCACCAAACCATGCAACCGGCAATTGCGGCAATGGCCAATACGGCCAGCCCTTCGTGCGACACCGGTGACAGGCCGTCAAGCCATCCGGAAAGACCCCGGATACTCTTGCCGCCTCGCGCCGCGACCCAGAGTGCAATAAGAACGCCCGTCAGTCCACCTCCGCCCACCAAACCAGAACCGAATAGGATACCCTGCTCCCGGCGATGCTCGCTGACCTCTTCGCTGACGCCCGCCGTCACCCACCAACGTACAACTCCACCCAAGAAGATGGCAGCCATCGTGTCGAGCGGCAGGTAGACGCCAACCGCAAAGGCCAGCACGGGCAGTCCCAGCATCGCTGCGACCATCGCGATCCCCACACCAATCAGGATCAGATTCCAAGGCAAATTCTGATCAAGCACGCCCTCGATCACCAACCGCATCAAGGTCCCTTGCGGGGAAGGCAGTTCTTCACTGCCAAGCACATACGTCTTGTCGAGCAGCATCAACACGGCGCAGACGACGCCCGCCGAGGTAATGACGCCCAATAATTCTCCTAGTTGTTGTCGCCTGGGCGTGGCACCCAAGATGAAACCGGTTTTCAGGTCTTGCGAGGTATCGCCGGCGATCGACGCAGCAATACAAACGACGGTACCGACCATCAAAGCGGTCGCCTTGCCGAAAGTATCGGTCCAACCAAACATGAAGAATACGAAACTGGTGCCCAGCAAGCTTGCGATCGTCATCCCAGAAATTGGATTGCTCGTTTGACCCACAAGACCCACGATGCGAGCACTCACGGTCACGAAGAAAAACGCGAAAATGGCGGCCAAGACGGCGGCGACTGCCCGCACCGCGATCGAGTCGATGAAGCCTAAAATCCCAGGCACGAAGATCAATGTCGCCAAGACGGCGGCGACAACCAGCCCGATCGTACCGATCCCCAGATCACGGTCGGTCCGGGGCACTGCCGCTGCTGCTTCAGAGCCAGCGCGAAGTTGAGCCAAGCTCAACTTGAACGATTCGACCATCGTCGGAATCGACTTAATCAATGTGATAATACCGCCGGTCGCAACGGCACCAGCGCCAATGTAGCGAATGTACTTGTCCCATAACTGGCCTGCCGACATTGCCGGAATGAGCAAATCAGTTTCGGGGTAGAAAGGAGCGTCCAATCCGCCGACCGACCAGTTGAGCAGCGGAATCGTGAAACCGAGTCCCCAATAGTGAATCAGCGGAATCAAAACGATGAACGAGAGTGCAGCACCCGCCACCATGACAGCCGCTACACGCAGGCCCAAAATAAATCCAACGCCAATCAAAGCCGGAGAGACACTCATTGCAACAGTCGCTTTTGCCGGGAACGGCAAGGCGGCATGGAACGCACTGGGAACGGCCTTAAAACCGCTGGTCAACAGTTTGAAGATCATCCCCGCGCCGATACCCGCGAAGACGCCGGCCGCATGCTCGCCTCCCGACTCGGCCGCCACTTGCACTTCGGCGCAAGCCATCCCTTCCGGGTATGGCAAATTGCCATGCTCACGCTGGATCAAGAACTTGCGAAGTGGAATCATTGCTAAGACGCCCAACAATCCGCCACTCATGGCAAGCAATGTCAATTGACGCCACTGAGGATCCATGTCCCACATGAATAATGCCGGCAATGTGAAGATTGCACCACTGGCTACCGACGAACTGGCCGAACCGATCGTCTGCGACATGTTCGTTTCCAAGATCGTGTATTTGCCACCGAAAGCGGCGATGGTGCGGAACACGACGACCGTCAAGACGGCGACCGGAATCGAAGTACTGATCGTGAGGCCAGCTTTCAGTCCAAGGTAGGTATTCGCCGCTCCGAAGATCATGCCCAAGAAGATGCCAGAGAGCGCCGCCTTCCAAGTGAGTTCAGGAAGCGACTGACCATACGTCAACGGTTCAAACGGCTCGTTGGGATCAGCGATGTAGGCAGTCCGGGGAAGCTTTTTCATGGCGGAAGCAACTTGGGCAAGAGGAACTTGGTCGTCGTGATGTTGCAGCATACTCGCAGTCGGTAGTTCCATTCCATATCATGGAGCATCGGAATTTCTAAGTTCTCAGGCGGCGGTAGGGGGTCCAATCGATGCGATTCATTTTAGGAGTCATCTTGGCTGCTGTAGCAGCTTTCTTTTACGGCTACTTCTTCTGGTCGCAGATCGGGTACCCAAAGACCGTCATCAAGAGTTTGCCGAGCCAAGAATCGCTCGTACCTGCCATGCAAGCCGCCATCCCTGAAACGGGTGTCTACATGGTTCCTTCCTACGAGGACAAGGAACAGTCCATGACCGCGACGCAACCGGGCCCTATCGCAATGATCATGTATCAAGCAGAAGATGGAGCCGCCATGAAAGAGGTGATGACCAAAGGGTTCCTCCACATGCTCGGCAGTGCGTTCCTGTTGGCGATTGTGGTTGCAACGGCCGGGCGCCGTTCGTTTTTTGGCAGGCTCATGCTCGTCTTTTGGGTTGGCCTCTTCCTGTCGATTTGGACGCAGATGGGAAATAACATCTGGTGGTTCTTCCCGATCAAATGGTCCTGTTTGCAAATGACCTATCACCTGACTTCGATCACCATCATGGGTGTCGTACTCGCCTTCTTCGTACGTCCTCCCGCTGACCCGACGATGGACTGATTGTTTTTTGAGCGACTGGTCCTAGGCAGCAGGAACCGATTCATGGCAGACCAATTGCGCAAAGCACGAGATCGATGCCGCTCGATGAGTCGCAACGAACTCGAGCAGCACCAAGTCGCCCGCATCAATGCACTGGTCAACCAGCTGTCGTCAAACCGGTTCTATGCGGACAAGCTGGCTCACATCGCAGCGCCGATCAGCTCGATTAGCGAACTGGCTGACTGGCCGCTGACGACCAAACAGGAGTTATTGGAAGCGACCGATCGAGATGCAACTGCCAACCTGACATTTCCACCATCGGACTATACCCGTATCCATCGCACGTCCGGCACGAAAAGCCATCCACTGTTGGTCAGCGATTCGAACACTGACTGGAATTGGTGGATGGAGGTCTGGCAATACGTGCTCGACGCTGCAAACATTGATTGTGACGACCGCGCCTTCATGGCGTTTTCTTTCGGACCATTCATTGGTTTCTGGAGCGCTTACGACGCACTGATCCATCGCGGCGCCACGGTTATCCCCAGCGGCGGCCTTTCGACGCTCGCTCGGCTCGATCTCATCAACGATGTTGCAGCGACGGTCGTTTGCTGCACACCGACCTACGCTCTACGAATGGCCGAAGCGGCCACGGCCGACGGTCGTGACTTGTCACGCAACTCGGTACGGACGCTGATCGTCGCGGGCGAACCGGGCGGCTCGCTGCCTGCCGTACGATCGAAGATTGAAAGAGCATGGGGCGCGTCGGTACTGGATCACAGTGGCGCTACCGAAGTCGGACCGTGGGGCGTGGGAACGGCTGATGGTGGAGGCCTACATGTCATTGAGTCCGAATTCGTCGCCGAATATCTACCACACGAAAATGAAATGGGCGCCGTGGAACTCGTCCTTACCAACTTGGGCCGTGTCGGTTGGCCCGTCATACGTTACCGTACTGGTGACCTCGTGATTCCTCAGATCCCAGAGAGCGGTTTTGTCACCCTCGACGGCGGGGTCGTCGCGCGAACGGACGAAATGATCGTCGTGCGCGGCGTGAACGTTTTCCCGTCAGCGATCGAAGACGTACTGCGAGAATTCTCGGAAGTCGAAGAATTCCGGATCGTCGTGTTTCGCGAACGTGAAATGGATGCGTTACGTATCGAGCTGGATGGACAGAGCGCGAATCCAGAGAAAGTTGCCGAATCGATTCAGCGTAGATTAGGATTACGGGTAGACGTCGTCGGCTTGCCAAAGGACTCGTTGCCGCGATTCGAAGCGAAATCCAAACGGTTTGTCGACGAGCGAAGTCAGGCCTAGGCGCTCACTTGGCGACCCCAACTCAATTATCAACCGGAGGTCGGCCATGTCCATTGTCAATGATCCATCCAGCGGTGGTGACCCTCGCAATCCCGATTCGATTGCAGAGAACCAAAACGACGAGTGCTTCTTGTTTTGTACGTTAGCGATCACGTTGGATATCTTGTCGGCCGCTCAGGTAGAAGAGATTGTTGAGGCCTGGTCCAACGATTCGGGGCTGACGATTGCCAAGTTCGCGGTAACTCGTGGATTCATCACCGAACAGCAATGTGAAATCTTAAACGCTGCCGTCGGTCAATTGGTCCCCAACGACGAAGAGGGCCCCCAATCCAGCATTGTCGAGGACATGGCCGCAGACGAAGACGTCCAAGCATTGCTTCAAGAGTTCAAAGGCAAAGACATCAACATGGCCGATTTCTTCGGCCTCGCCAATTCTGGCGAATCGGTGGTGAGCAATTTCGGACTGCAGCAGACCGATCGTTTTGACGTATTACACTCGCATGCCAAAGGCGGGCTGGGTGAAATCTTCCTTGCGAAAGACAAGGAACTCAATCGCGAAGTTGCCATCAAGAAGATTCAGAACTGGCACTCGGACAACTCTGAGAGTTGCGAACGTTTTATTCTCGAAGCAGAAATTACAGGGCGACTAGAACATCCTGGTATCGTCCCCGTGTACGGCATGGGAATGGACGATGAAAAAAGGCCCTTTTACGCGATGCGGCTCATTCAAGGCAACAGTCTAAAGGAGGAGCTACAGGAATTTCATTCGCAAGAAAAACTAAATGACAAGTCGCTGCACTCTGTCCGTTTTCGAAAGTTGCTTTCAAATTTCGTCGATGTCTGTCAGGCCGTGTCTTACGCACACAGCCGAGGCGTTCTTCATCGTGACCTAAAGCCAAGCAACATCATTTTGGGGAAGTATGGTGAGGCACTCGTCGTTGACTGGGGACTCGCCAAGGTGCTTGGCAGCAACGAAACATCCGGCTCGGACGAAGAAGCGTTTGTTCCCAGCAGTGGGAGTTCTATCGAGATTACTGTGCAAGGTCGGATCATTGGGACCCCTGCCTACATGAGCCCAGAACAAGCGATGGGAAGCTCGGAGACGCTCGACGAACGAACCGATGTCTACAGCCTGGGCGCCACGCTGTACACAATTCTTACTGGGCACCCGCCCTTCGCGAGCTCTCGAGAGATCCTCAAACTGGTGCAAACGGGCAATTTCGATTCACCGTTGGTCACAAATCCAAAACTTTCCAAACCGCTCGTGGCGATTTGTGAAAAAGCGATGTCGACGAGCATGAACGAGCGATACCGAACACCACGCGATCTAGCCGCCGATATCGATTTATGGCTGGCTGATGAACCTGTTTCGGCCCATGCTGAACAGCGAACAGAAAAACTAGGGAGAATTTACCGTCGAAACCGAAGCGTGTTTGCCGTGTCGACCGTCTTTTTGTGCTTGCTTGCTTTTTCAGCCCTCGGCGCGGCCTACGTCCTGGCAGCCAAAAACCACCAATTACAATTATCGCAACAATCGATTTTGGACCAGCGTGATACAGCCATCAAGAATCTGGAATCGGTGCGTTCCCTGGGCAGTGTCGTCTTATGGATTCAAGAGCAAGTACTTGCCACATTACCGGAAAAGAAGGCGCACCGACACGTGCTTGCCAAAAGAACAAACAATGTGATGGCCTCTTTCTACGCTCAGAATCCTTCAAATCGAGATGCCGCTGTGTCCTATGTGCGATCTCTGGGGGCGTTGGCTAGCTTAGAGATGCAGCTTAAAGCGAATGGCCCCAGTAGCGAACATTTCGAAACCGCACTCACGATTGTAGAAGCCTTGCGCGAATCGCAACCCGTGACTACCAAGCTTGAAGAACGAGAGTGCCATCTTTACACGCGCTACGCGATTCTGAAAAAACAACAAGGGCTGTTGGAAGAAGGAATACCGCTTCTAGCCAAAGCGAAGAGGCTTGCCGAAAGACTCGTAGAGAATTCGCCAGAGTCCATTGAATACCGACGAAGGCTCTCTATGGTTGACACGATGCGTGCGAGTTTCGCATACGCAATGGGTGATAACAACGTCGCAACCGAAACTGCAAGTTCCGCTGTCCGGGAATTAGAATGGATTCGTAGTTCACCCGAATCGAAACTGGTTGATCTCACCTCACTCCTAAATTGTTACGACATCCTCCGTGCTGTCGCAATAAACGAAGGAGAAATCGACGTGGCGTTGGGCTTCGCCGAACAAGCGTGTCAAGAAGCAATTACTGAAAACAATAAGAACGGGACGCAGAGCACACGATATCAATGCCACCGCACTCGCATCAAGCGTCTCGAAGTCCTTGTTCAGAAAGACTCTCGTGCGCCCCTAATCGCGACCGAGTTGGCCGAACTGGAAAGAGACACGCGGCAACTCATTGACGACTTCCCAGAATACACCCTCTACAAGAAGAACTTGGCAAGATGTTTGATCTATAGCGCCAGGTATGGCGATCCGACGGTGGCTCGCAAAAAACTAGACGAAGCGATTTCCTATCTAACGACCGAAACAATGGCCGAGTTTCGTGAACTATGGATTGAAGCTCACATGGAGCGTGCAAAAACTCATAAGGATCAAAAGAAGGCGGCCGAGGATCTCGATGCCGCCTTCAATGCGCTCACTAAGCTCATGCAAGATCTTCCCAACGACCCAGAGCTCATCAAGAAGCTCGAGACACTGAAAGAACTAGGTGTAGCAAAATAACCCGTTATCCGCCTCAACCACCGTCGCCTGAAATTGGCGGCGGCTCATTTCCTGTTTCGCCGTCGTTCTGTATGTCATCACCGACGCCGGTCAGCATTTCACGAAGTTCCAACGATTCGACGTGAAATTCGACATTTCGTTCTTGAGAATTTCGACGGCGGTTTTTGTTTGATTTTGCAGTACGGAAGAACATGGTTAGCCTCCTTGAGGTGAAAAGAGATGCGCCGAGCACCCCAATCGGCGATCGTCCGATCGAGTCAGCGCGCATAAACACAGACCAAGAGGACAGGACCACACTGGGCCATCCCCTAAACCCTTCATTGCAAGCGGGACCTGCGAACCGTCAGAATTCTGGCAAGTCTTGAGAAAAAAAGAGGATTATCGCCGCGTACTAAGATCTTCCCCAGAACTTCGGCGACTCAACAGGCTTTTAAGTTCACTGATCCGCCTTTCGACGGTGCTCTTGCTACAACGCAAGGCCTTGGCAATCTCTGCCACCGAATGCCCCGACATCCGCATCAATGCGATTTGTCGAATTTGGTCGTCCTTCATCGAAGCCAAGAGTTCCCGAAAGACTCGCGAATCTTCGAATGCCTGCTTGGGGCTCACGGTCTTGGCAGCGACACCATCGATCCCGTTCCGAGGGTGACGATTGGCGAAACCAGATTCGCCACGAACCTTCCCACGTCCCCGTTTCGCTGCCAACTTACGACGGATGACTTCTGCCGATTTGTTCTTTGCCATCCCATTCAACAGCCGCCCAAGCTCCTTCCGATTGGCCGGTGCTGCAAGACGGCCATCGGCGACCCGCTGAAATAGACTATTCAGAACCTTAATGGCAACATCCTCGCCATCTGCGTCCCGCTGCTGTTTGCCAAGATAACGATTTGCCACCGACTCTAATCGCTTGGCAAATTTCCGCATTACGTGATGCTGAGCCAAAGAGTCACCCGCAGGCAACCCATCCAGCCAGCGAGATACCGGTTCTTCAGGAATCATGGCACCGATCTACCCTCTCGAGAAAACCTAACCTATCGACTTGGATAACAATTTGTTACAGGTGACACACGGCAATCATGCAATGCGATGGAGTTGCTGAAAAGTAGGGATAACGGCAGTTCGAGAAACTATTCGAAATCCACGGCTGCCGGCCGCAGCCGATCCTACCTCCCACCAGCGCGCGGATCGCCCACGACGACAATTGATAATCGGCCTATTTTCTCAGCTCGTTCTTCCATCACAACAGCACAGTCTGCAACCGAAGAAGGGACGCATTCGCTGCCCTTCGGTTCGGGTACTTGGTTCGGGTACCCTTACGGACAGGCTCCACGGCCCTGACCACCGCATCGCCGGCCGGCTATAATTGGCGAGAATCACCAGGCCTGCCCGAGCACTCTAGGAGAATTGACGTCGATATGAACATCGTCCCCGTAAAGATCGAACAACCCAATGTTGAAACGCTGAAAATCGAATGGCAAGACGGGCATATTAGCGAACATGCGGTCAGTGCTTTGCGAGACGCATGTCCTTGTGCGACATGCCGCGAAAAGAGACGGGCCGACTCTCAACCTAGCTCACAACTACCGGTGCTAACACTCGAAGAGGCGCAGCCGACTCGCATCGAAACGATGAAACCGGTGGGCAACTATGCCTACGCCATCCATTTTAACGATGGACACGATACCGGCATTTTCACTTTAGAGTTTCTGCGCAGCTTTGGTGGAAAATAGCACGAAGCGGCAGTTGATGAAGACCGCAAGACCACTCACGGCTTGGGGGCAGCTTCTGGTGGAGCCTTCTCTTCTTCCAGCCCCGCTTTTTCCAACTGTCGGAATGATTCCATATCGAATCCTTCCTCAGCATTGGTTTCTGCGATCGAGACGACATCCGAACGTCGGAGATGAATTTTCTTGTACTCATCTTCAGGAATGACGTAATACCAATCGGCAAATCGGTAATTGAGTCCTTGGACACGAGATTCGGCTTGAGCGATCTGCTCGTTGTAATCATCCAATGCCCGCTCGTATTCTTTGAGCAACGCATCTTTTTCTTCCTCGCCAGACTCGGCCTCGTCTTTACCCGCCTCTTCGCTATCAGTTTCCGCAGCCTCCACATCCCCTTGGGGCTCTTCTTCCGACGCATCGGGCGCTGTTAGTCCCGCGGGTGGTTCCGGTTTCTCAAACGCGCTTTCATCCAATTGAGCCGTCACCATGACGAATCGGTTTAGCTTGCTGCCTTCGCTCCCCTGTTCGATGCCGGCGACCTGTCCAAAGCGGAACTGGTACTGCAATCCGCCTTTCGTGCGGACCATCACCTCTCCATCGCTGGATCGTAACTTCATCGCACCGTCCGGCATCTGAACCGGATAGAAACCATGTTCAAACAGCGAACGAATCCCTTCTTGGTCGTTCCAAAATTCCTCTCTCGCTTTCAGCCCGGCACCCAGCCCAGCCGGCTTGCGCTCCACGTCGACGATTTTTAGTTCGTCGAGCGCATTCTTCATTCCGTCGAGCGCCTTTTTGTTCAGCTCTTCGAAATCCAACAGGGAAGTGGGCTGCAAATCGTCACCCCGCAATTCGCGCAAGTCTTTGAGGTCCCACTTGAAATCTTGGTCGTTCCACGCGACGTTCATTTCCAGTCGCTGTTGGTCATTGAGCGAAATTTGCCCTCGCTGCGTCATTTGGGGACTGGCCGAATAGTCGCGAATCGTCATTTCGGTGATGTCCATGCCCTGCAACTGAAGCACATCCTGTTCGATCCAATCTTGGAATTTGGTCGACATCGTGCTGGGATCGATTTTCACTGTATAGACCCGGTCCAAGTCGCCAGCCCGGACATAGCGTTGCCCTGCTTGTTTCTGCACTTCTTTGCCGATAATCAATTCGGCCAACGTCCGCCCCGTTTCGTCTTTCATCTTGATCAGTTTGCCAACACCATCGTCGCCTAGCGACACCTTGTCGGCGTCTGGCTTCACGACACCGAAGGTCGCGTGATCTTTCTTGCGATCGCTGATCACATTGATGACTTCTAAGCCGACCAGGACGGTCGCCGCTTCCGCTAGATTTTCTTGAGCGTCTGCAGGGTAGTCGTTGTGCGACGGAATCACCCAAGCGCCATTTTTTTGAGCCACACGAAACGACGTCAACTGCCCCAGTTCTTCGTCGTACTCGACGACTTCCATCTGCTTCGCTTTGTCCGGATCTTCAAACTGCTCAAACAGTGGTTTGCCGATCGAGCCTGGATGGGCAACGCCCACGGTATTCGGTTTCCCCATCCAAGCGGCGGCGACTGCACCGCAAGCGCCTAGAACGAACAGGATGGTTTTGGTCGTCTCACTCATGACTTGCTCCAGCAAGATTTGATGGTTTCAATGTTTCTTGACTACTTGAGCCGTTCCGTACCGACCGTGGCCCGTTCACGTTTGGCTCGAGCATTCCACACCAACAGGCCCACGATGAACGGTGGCAGCAGAGGCAAGAACGCCGCGTAGAGTTTGTATTGGGTCTGAACTTTCCGAACCTTCATCGCCAGGTCATTCTGAATGACTTGCAAGCGACGGTCACGCTCGCGTTCCAAAATCTCGGTTTCCGCCTCTAGCTTTTTGGCGGCAACTTTCTGTTGAATTCCCAACCGTTGCACCTCCGCAATGATCTCAGGAGTCTGGCTCTGTCCCTCTTCCATCGCGATTCGCTGAAGTTCTTCGATCTTCTCTTCGATCTGCTTGCTATTCTTGGAGAGGCGTTCCCGAGCCGCGTCTTGCGCTTCTTGGAATTTGTTATCGAATTCTGAAATTTCTTCCATCGCAGCGTCGCGAGCGACTTCAGTTTGCATCTCGACCAACTTCAACGTACTGTGCCGCGTTTTTCGTTTGCGAATTTCGATCAATCGCTCATCGCCTGCCAGGCTGTCGAGAACATTCAAGACAAACGTGACATTGTCGAAATCCCAATTCAGTTCGGAATCGGGCTGGGCTCGCAGCCGTAGAAAATCGGAACTGATGACATCCAAGTCGGCAACATAAATGACATGGATTTCCTTTTCCCGTTCTTCCTCGGGCGACGAGTTGATCACGCTGGCTGCCTTTGCTTCTGCAGCCACGTCGGCTTGCGGTGGTTCGGCACCTGGTACCGCCTGGGCTACTAACAGTGGCGATCGGGCGTCCGACATCGTGAGGTCGTCCTTCAGGAAACCGCGAATACGGGCACCAATGACATATCGCTTTTTGGAAAATCGCTGCGAACGCATGAAGTTCAGCATGCGAGGATCACGCTGATTTTGGCGTAAGTCTTCTGGCGTCATCGTCCCGGTTCGATCGCCGGCGCGAACGAGCGGAGTGAACTCCAGTTCCCGGGCACCGATGTTCCGAATCCCGCCTGGGAATAGGAACAGCAACTGCGAAAGCCCCGAAGTAACATCTTCATCAATGTTGAGTGAATCGTCTTGAGCGCCCGGCGCATCGGGACTCACAAAGACCCATTCCGGCGTGATCTGCTGATGACTGATCTTGTTGCCGTAAGGATTGTAGTCCTGCCAAATCACATGGGCGTTGAAGAGGCTACCCATCGGCGAATCTTCACCCACCATGTAGATCCCCAGGGTGTCCCACAGTTTCCGAATATCGCCTTTCGGTTCCGGCTGCTGCCCTCCCATGCCAAACATGCCACCTTGCGGTCGGCGGGGCTCGCCCGTCCCGGGCGCAGCAGCAGTGATCGGCAGCGGATCTTCGAAAATGGCTGTCGGCTGGCCATCCCGAATCACGGCAATGACATTTTCCAACTGGGGCTGTGTCAGCGAAGATGGTTGGACGATCAGCAAGGCATCGAACACGCCCGCTTGAATCGGTTGAGACGGATCGACCTCTTCGACGTCGTACTGCTTCTCTAGCTCTTCGACGATGAGCTCTTTCGGCGATTGAGACATCGCCTGCATGTTGAATCCACCAAACAGAGGCACATCGGTTTTGACCACACCGATCCGTTTTCGCTCCCCTTTGGAAACCGTGGCAATCGAACGCATCAATTCATATTCGACCGGCACGCCTTGGTCGAAGAAGGGAATGACGACGCGTTGCAATCCCGAGGTGAAGGCCGCACCAAGAAACAGGTCTTCTTGGCGAATTCCGCCACGACTTTGAATCGTCACTCGACGAGCAGTAATACCATACTGATCTTCGGCTCGCGTCGCCTGTTCCGTAAACGGTTCTAGGTCATCGTAAACACGAACTTCGACGTTCTTGCCGCCACGCGCTTCAAATTCTCGCAGCAGATTAATCAAGTCGATGCGCGTGTTCACGTACGCCTGAGGAACGTCGCTGCTGATAAACGCTTCAATCAGCACCCCGTTTTCCGTATCGAGATTGCTGAGTAGCTCCTTCGTGTCGCCGGCGAGCGAACTGATGTTGCCGCTGGTCGCGTCCATCCGCAGTCGGTTGAGTATTCCATTTCCGGCCAAGAACCGGCTACCGGCGAGGGCGATCACAAGCATCGCGATCGTGCGGACGAGATAGTGGCCGAATTTTGAACTTCCGGAAGACGACACCCAATGGCGACGTCCAATCATGATCATGCTGACGTAGACGCCAAACGTCGTGATCAGCAAGAAAAACGCCACCGAACCGAAGCTCAAAACGCCACGGCCAAAGTCGGCGAACCGTGAAGCGTAACTCCACCAAGAAAGGTCCTGTGCCAACCAACGTTGTGGGATGACTCGATCGGCATACATCAAAAACGCCAACGGGGCGTTAAAGAGCGCCCCAAGGATGAACCCGACGGTCAGGTTGCTCGTCAAGAACGAAGCGACCATCCCCAGCGACAACATCGCCAACCCGATAAACCAATAGCCGGAATACGTGGTGGCAAACAGCCCCACATCGACGTCGCCGAGTGCCAGAGAAACCAGCACCAAGAAGTTCGTCACCATCGAAAGCAACAACGAGACGCTAAAAATGGCAACCGCAGCCAAGTACTTGCCCATCACGATGTCGAAATCGGTCGCCGGAATGGTGAGCAGCAATTCGTCCGTGCCCTCACGACGTTCTTCAGACCAGATGCTCATCGTGATCGCCGGAATGAAGACGAGCATGATCAATGGGAACCAATGGTTCAGTTGGCTCAGCGTTGCCAAATTGTCATTGAAGAAATTATCGGGCCAGAAAGCGGCGATCGAACTGAGCAGCATGAATACGCAAATGAATACGTATCCCGTTGGGCTGCTAAAGTAGCCAACGAAATTTCGACGCATGACAGCAAACGTTGCCTGCTTGCCTTTCGCCAGCGGACCCAACAAAGCGATCACAACCATCGCGAGTAACGCGATGAAGACGAGCAACTTGATGATCGGGAGAAAAATTTCCATGTTTCACAATCTCAATCGAATGAAAGCGGAGGCTGTCTAGCCAACGATGATTACGGTTGTATCTCGAAACGCCTACAAGCGTTCGTGCCGCCTAAGCGACCGATTTATCGGGATTCGTCAGTTCGCGGAAAACTTCGTCCAGCGACTTGCCACGGGATGTCAGTTCAGCAATCGGGCCATCGTATCTCAAGCGCCCTTCGCTGATGACGATCGCTCGGTTTGCCATCGCATCTACCTCCTGCATGATGTGCGTCGAGAGTAGAATCGTCTTCTTCTCGCCCAACTTCAAAAGGGTATCCCGAACTTGACTGATTTGATTCGGGTCCAGTCCTGCCGTCGGCTCATCCATGATCAGCACGTCAGGTTCGTGCAGCAGCGCTTGCGCCATGCCAACCCGTTGACGAAACCCCTTCGACAATTTGCCAATCGGTTTGTGGAGCACGCTTTCGAGCTGAACCAACCCGACCACAAAGTCGATCCGGTCATCTTTTACGCCTTTTTGCAATCCTCGAGCGTCGGCGAAAAAGTGCAACAGCGTGTAGGGCGTCATGTCGGGATAGAGCGGTCCGTTTTCCGGCAAGTAGCCAAGTCGTTGCGAACCGGCAATCCGGTCGGTGGCCATGTTGTGGCCGGCAATCATCGCCTCCCCTTCGGACGGCGCCAGGTAGCCGGTCAACAATTTCATGGTCGTACTCTTGCCGGCACCATTGGGGCCCAGAAATGCGACCACCTCGCCTGGATCGATCTGAAAACTAACGTCCCGACAGGCAGCGAATTGTCCGTAAAATTTCGAGAGGCCCTTGGCCTCGATCATCGGGGTGTTCGCCATGACTCAAAATCCTGACTAATAAATTGGAACGGCCCAAGCTGCTTAGCTGAAGCCGTTTGGCCTTAACCGTTTTTTACGAAGTCGTCTCTCGTTGGTTCGCTGTCCGCTGTGCTTTCCCAACCGGTATCGACCCACCATTCTTGACCGGGAAAGGCCGGTCCACTCCTGCGAGTGCTAAGAACCGGAGGTCGGAAACGGGGCTGGACGGCTCGAGCGGCGCGCCCGGGTGCCTCCGCAGAACCAATTTGATAATGAAATCCGGTCCTAAACTCAAGTCCGAGACGCCAAACTTGGCTCATCTTGGCTCCGCTGAATCGGCAGATGACGCATCCAGTTCGAGTTGTCAGGCTCCGGAAAATCGAGTCGCAGGTGGGTTCCACGCGACTCCTGCCGCTTCAGCGCCGAATCGATGACGAGGCGAGCGACGGTCAGCATGTTTTGAAACTCCCACCCGACAGGGTCGTCCAACTGGCGGGCCAGAGCGTATTTGCACCAGTTCTCCACCGATTCGGCCGCCTCTTCCAGCAACACGCCATTCCGCTGGACTCCGGCCGCACGCCACATCAGACTCTTCAAAGAATTTCCGATATCTGACAAATCGAGCTGCTCACTGGTCGGCTCGTTGACCCGGTTTGAAAGGGGGATCGCCGTCAGCGTATCCTCGATGCTTGCCGCCGCAGCGGAAGCCAACTGCCCCGCCCGGACGCCAAAGACGATGCCCTCCAGCAGGCTGTTGGATGCGAGCCGATTGGCACCGTGCAGGCCGCTCGAGGTGACTTCTCCGGCCGCCCAGAGGCCAGGCATGTTCGTCCTCCCATCGGTGTCCACAGTGACGCCACCGATCATGTAATGGGCTCCAGGCCGGACCGGAATGCGATCGGTCGCGATGTCGATGCCAAATTCATGACAAGTTCTGGAGATCCCCGGGAATCGCTGGTGGACGTACTCGGCATCCAAATGGCTCATGTCCAAGAACACATTCGGCCGGCGAATCGATGCCATGTGTTTGACGATGGATTGAGAAACGATGTCGCGTGGCGCGAGCTCGGCTCGATCATCGAATTCGGGCATGAACCGAAAGCCGTTGTGATCGACTAAGTGAGCCCCTTCCCCGCGCACCGCTTCGGTGATCAGACTGCGGCTGCTGCCAGCGATGTACAGGACGGTCGGATGGAACTGAACGAATTCCATATCGCGCAGTTCGACGCCCGCACGATAGGCCATCGCGTGCCCGTCGCCCGTCGCAACGGGCGGATTGGTCGTTTCGCGAAAAATCTGTCCGGTGCCGCCAGTGCACAAGATCGTCTGTTTGGCCCAGACCAAGGTCTTGCCATGCTTGGCGTTCCACATCAGCGCACCTTGGCAGCGCCCTTCGTCGACCAGGAAATCGATCGAGAATGTGTGTTGCCACATTTGCAAATGCTCGGCCTGACGCGCACGAGCAATCACCGCCCGCATGATTTCCGCACCGGTCGCATCGCCCAGCGCGTGCAAGATGCGGTTCTGACCGTGTCCACCTTCGCGACCTAAGAGGATGTCGCCTTCTGCTGATTCATCAAAATTGGTACCCCAAGCGATCAACTCTTCGATCCGTTCGGGTGCCGCACGAACAACGGTTTCGACAACGTCGCGATGACAAAGTTCGCCACCGGCGACCAGCGTATCTTGGATGTGCTCTTCAAAAGTGTCGGTCGGAGCGATCACCCCGGCGATGCCTCCTTGAGCATAATTGCTGTTCGATTCGCGCCATTCGTCTTTGGTCACGACCAGCACAGTCAACTTTGGATCGACTTCCAACGCTGCGCGCAAGCCGGCCAGCCCACCTCCGATGACCAGCACATCGACAAAGTAATGCGGAATACGTTTCGGATCGAAGGGGACAAGATAGCGAGGAATAGAATTCATAGACTCAAGCGGGTTAAAATGCGTTTCAGGTAAAGTAGCCAGATCGGCCCACATGCCTAGGGCCCTAGGGGCCGTTCACGACCGACTAACGCTGTGGAGTCGCATTTCGCTTGCCACGTCGACGCATGAACTCTTTGTAGAAGCTTTCGTACTCGGCCGGCGGAGCACTCCGAGTGCCCGCGTCCCGAACTCCTGGAACTCGGTCGTCTGCTAGACCGCCTCGCCGCATCCGGTCTTTCCCAGGATACAGGCCCAAGCTGCGGAGTGCATCGTCTAGTTCTTCAGAGCCGCCGTCGCCTCGGACGGGCTGCTTGGCTTCCGCTTGCAAGGATTCCCAACGGTTTACGAATTGACGCAATTCGTCCGGCGTCCAACCCAAGCGGTCCAACAATTCGGGATCGGGCGCAGTTTCTTGGTCTTTGAGATACTCGAGCGCCAAGTCGGTCGCTTTCTTCGCGTATTCCAAGTTGGCATCATCGCCACCCGTTCCTTCCGGGTCGTCACCGGTCGGCAATGGCGTGTCGCCGCCGCGAGCCTGGCTGCCACCCTGCGGATTCCCGTCGGCCGCGGAACCCGCTTCGCCGGCCGAATCGGCAGGAGCACCCGGATTCTCGCCCGCCTCTTGGCCGGTCGATTCCCCCGCCTGACCAGACTCGGCCGAAGTTCCGCGACTCTCACTGGAACTACTTGGTGACGATTCGCCTGGCGCTGCTTCACTTTCGCCCGCCTCACTTTCGCCCGCTTGTCCTTCATTGCCTCCGGCACCGTCACCGGCCGCACCGTCACTCGCGTTCGCGCCGTCCCTTGCCCCCGCACCCTCTTCGCCACCCGCACCTTGCTCGCCAGACGAACCTTCGCCCATCCCATCTGACGCATCGCTCGACTGAGTGGACTCTTGCTCGCTGGCACCGTTTTGGCTGGCAGGGTCTCCCTCGGCTGCCGAAGCTTCGTTGCCGTCGGCAGAGGATGACTCGCCAGTTTCTCCTGCCTCGCCCGACTGCCCCTCGCCCGGCTTGCCTTCTCCGGACGTCGGGTCACCACTTGCATCGCCCTCGCCTTCTCCGTTGCCCTCTCGCTTGCTTTGACCTTCTCCTGCGCCTTCGCCCTCACCTTTCGGTCCAGACGAGTCGGTCGCCTCGCCCGACTGTCCGGCCCCCTGTTCGCCCGATTCACTCTTTTGGCCAGGCTCGGTCGGATCGGCCCGTTCACCATTTTCCGGTTTCGCACCCGATGAGGCCGGTTGGCCGGCAGGATCTGGACGCCCGCGATTCCCTTCGGCTCCATTCTCTCGTTCGCCGGCAGCGCCCGAATCGGCCTGATCCGGATCGGACTTCGGTGTCCCGTCGCTGTTCTCGCCATTCAATTCGCGCATCCGATCGAGCACGCGTTCGAAGGCATCGCCATCGCTACTCCCGTCGCTCGGCAGCGGCTGCCCGTCTTGGGGATCGCCCGCCTCACCTGGCTGAGCGTCTTCCGACCTTTGGCCGGAACGATCGCCCTGCTGACCTTGTGAATCGGCGGGTCGACGGTTGGCGTTGGTCGATTGGCTCGGATCATCGCTAGCTTCGGACGGGCCACCTTGCTGACCACCATTGTCGCCCTGACCTTCTTGCGAACCCGGTGACCCCTTGGATCCGTTGGCACCGGAAGACTGCCCCTCGCTACCCTCGCCCGATTCGCCTTGCCCAGAACCCGATTCGCCCATTCCTTGATTGCCGTTTTCGGAGCCGCTCTCGCCCGACTCGCCACTTTCACCCGACTCGCCACTTTCACCCGACTCGCCACTTTCACCCGACTGGCCCGATTCGCCTGGCTGTCCCTGCCCTGGCTGGCCCTCTTGGCCCTCTTGGCCCTCTTGGCCGTCTTGGCCTTGGCCTGATGACTGTTGCCCTTCTTCACCCGACTCGCCAGACCGGTCGCCACCCTTACTCTGCGAGCCGTCATCGCTGCCGGCTTCGCCTGGTTCACCACCGTCAGCCGCATCTCCAGCAGCGCTTTCCGACTGGCTGCCACCTGATTCATCGCCTTGCCCTGGCTCTCCTTCGCCCGGCTTTTGTTCCTGCTGGCTCTCTTTGGTTGGCGCGATAATTCGCAGCGTGTAGCGATCGGTCTTTTCGGCCAGATTTGGCGCCATCGTATCGTTGAAGACATCAAAGCGATTGTCAAAACCGGTCGCCCAGATCTTGACTTCGTCACCTTCACGCAGGCCAAACTTGTTGGGCCGAAACGTCAGGCGGCGGACGATCTGACCGGTCGTCGTCTTATTGATCAGTGATCGTGGCGTGAACAATTCGCGCCCCCGAGCCACACCATGCAGTTTCATCCCGGCCAAGCCAAAGTCGGGATCGAGCCCTCGGATCTCCAACACTTGAGCACCATTGACCGGAACTTCGGTCACGCGCTGTTCCGGCTGCAGCAGTTCGACGATCGGAGCCAAATCGGGGTCGATATCGATTTGATGCACAATCGGTTGTTCATTCGTTTCGTTTTGTTCATTGACGAATCGCAATTGGTAAGCGTCGTGCAATTGCGTCCTGCGATCATCTTCCAATCGCAAGCGAAGCGAGACGCTGGCCGTCGTCCCATCATGCTGCATGCGAATCGTGCGACGGGGCTTCGTGGCATCGAGTGGATCGAATTCAAGGTAAGCGGATGAGATCGGCTGGTTGGCTCGCGCAAAAATACGAACTCGAGCCCCTTCGAGCGCCTTGATGTCGCCCAGTCCGTCCACCGTTTCAGCGGGCAGTTGAGTGTATTCGGGGAACTCATACTCGACCCGTTCCACCATCATGCTGGGCAGCGGCGACACGGTCACGCGATAGGGACCAGCCATCGCGTCGGCGACTTCGATCTGATAGTCCAGGTGAGCCCGAATACCACGCCCCCCTCCGAGCGGATCGATCGGCGCTGATGCGTCGCGTCTTATCGGACGTTTTGCTTTCGGCAGCGTCGCGACGTAACGACTGGTCGCTTCGTCAAACTGCATGGCAATCTTTTGGTCGATTTCTTGCTGGTCGACACTTGAATAGATCAACCAGACCGGCTTCTTACGCGACACGCGTTCGATCAGTGCCGACACTTCCATGGTCTCGCCAGCGTAGACGGTCGCTGCTCCCGGGCGCACGTCGTAAATCCGCGCCCGCGCTGGACGATCGATGGTTTTCCAAGGTGCAAACAACCTCGCCATCGTCGCAAACGGGCTCTTGGGCGAAAGCGCTGTGTATAGGCCGAACGTCACGAACAGAGCCGCGGCGATGATCGAAATGCGAATGAGCGCTCCGCGATCGACGGCCGTCTCTGTGTCAATCTGCTGTGCGTGAGTCGTCGCTTGGTGTTCGAGTTCGCGATAGACTGGCTCGCGCAAATGATCCCGCTCGCGACGCAACAGAACGAAATTTAAAAGCCGATTGCGGACTTCCGGATCGGACTGCTCGGCCACTTTTGCTGCGTAGGCGGGATTAATGCGGCGGAACGCACTGGGGACGACCCATTTCGTGAGGCACCAACCGGTCCAAGCGAACAACGAAATCAGGCCTAAGAAGCGGCCCCATACTGCCAGTCCGATGATCCAGTGGTCGATGAGGACCCAGAGTAAGACGAGCGCCAGAAGACCAGCCAACAGCAGCATCAATCCTCGGCCGATATCGCTCGACTTGACCGAACTGCCAACCCGCGACAGACGTTCGTCGACGAGG
Source organism: uncultured Pirellulaceae bacterium (assembly GCA_964480915.1). GTDB lineage: Bacteria > Planctomycetota > Planctomycetia > Pirellulales > Pirellulaceae > CAWGCE01. The sequence goes on from CAYZRS010000030.1 coordinate 32,115, forward strand.
CGAGTTGCCGGCGTCGAGGCGGGCAGAGGCGGCGGCTTGCTGGTTCCAGTGGCCATAACCTAAGTATAGACCATTCGTCACTTTGGCATGAGTGAACTTGCCAGAGTTGCCGATTAGGCAAGTTCGCAGGACTCCAGACCGACTAGGACAACTCGGCCAACGCGTCATTGAACGTCTGACTCGGCCGCATCGCTGCTCGAACTTTCTCTTCACTCGGGTAGTAATACCCGCCGACGTCCATCGGTTGGCCCTGCACGCCGTTCAATTCGTCGACGATCTTGGCTTCATCAGCAGTGAGTCGTTTTGCCAGCGAAGTGAATTTGGTTGCCAGCTCGGTATCTTCTGTTTGAGCCGCCAATGCCTGGGCCCAGTAGAGTGCCAAGTAGAAGTGACTGCCACGGTTGTCCAATTCGTTGACCTTGCGGGAGGGCGACTTGCCATTCTGCAGAACGAGCTCGGTCGCTTCGCCGAGCGTTTTCCCCAGCACTCGTGCGGCCCCATTTTCTGTGACCTCGGAATAATGTTCGAGCGATTCGGCCAGCGCTAAAAATTCGCCCAGGCTATCCCAACGTAGGTGGTTCTCTTTTTCGAATTGCTGAACATGCTTGGGTGCCGAACCGCCGGCTCCCGTTTCGAACAGCCCGCCACCGTTCATCAGCGGCACGATCGAGAGCATCTTGGCACTGGTCCCCAGTTCAAGGATGGGAAACAGGTCGGTCAGGTAATCTCGCAAAACGTTGCCGGTCACTGAGATCGTATCATCGCCGGCCGCGGTCCGTTGTAATGTGTAGCGCGTCGCCGCTGCCACCGACATGATGTGGATCGCTACGTCACTCGTCTCCTGTTCGCCCAAATATTTTTCGACTTTCGCGATCAACTGTTCATCATGGGCCCGCGACTTATCGAGCCAAAAAACGGCCGGTGCGCCGGTCGCTCGCGCTCGGCGGACAGCCAACTTCACCCAATCTTGAATCGGTAAGTCTTTGACTTGGCACATCCGCCAGATGTCGCCCGCTTCGACCGCATGTTCCAGAATCGCCGTCCCTTCATCGTTGACGACGCGAACCGTTCCGGCAGCGGTCAGCTCGAACGTCTTATCGTGGCTACCGTACTCCTCCGCTTTCTGAGCCATCAGCCCAACGTTCGGTACCGTTCCCATCGTCGTCGGATCGAAAGCGCCGTTCGCGCGGCAGAAATTGATCGTCTCTTCGTACAGGTCGGCGTAGCTACTGTCGGGAATCGTCGCTTTCGTGTCTTGCTGTTCGCCCGCCGCATTCCACATCTGCCCCGAGGTGCGAATCATCGCCGGCATCGAAGCGTCGATGATGACGTCGCTGGGCACGTGCAGGTTCGTAATCCCTCGGTCGGAATCGACCATCGCGAGGGCGGGCCCGTCGGCGATCGCTTGCTCGATGTCCCCCTTAATCGCCGCCTGGGTATCGCTGGGCAGCGATTCCATCGCCGACATCAGGTGCCCGAGTCCGTTGTTGACGTTGACGCCGGCCGTTTCGATCGCCTCCGCATGTTTTTCAAACACGTCACTGAAAAAGACCCGCACCGCATGTCCGAAGATGATCGGATCGGAAACCTTCATCATCGTCGCCTTCATGTGCAACGAGAAGAGCACCCCCTTCTCTTTCGCGTCGGCTTTCTGCTTTTCCAAAAACGCCAGCAGCGCTCGCTTGCTCATGAACGTGGCGTCGACAATTTCCCCGGCCAAAACGGGGACCGATTCTTTCAGCACGGTCGTCTTGCCATCTTCCGTGACCAACTCGATCCGAAGCGTCCCGGCCGCTTCGACCGTGACCGATTTTTCGTTCGAACGGAAATCGCCACCGCGCATGGTGGCGACGTGTGTCTTCGATTCGCCGCTCCAGGCGCCCATCGAATGGGGATGGCTTTTGGCGTAATTCTTGACAGCTGACGGAGCACGCCTGTCCGAATTGCCTTCTCGCAGCACTGGGTTGACGGCACTCCCTTTGATCTTGTCAAAGCGGGCCCGAATTTCGATCTCTTCCGGGGTGCTCGGGTCGTCCGGATAAGCCGGCAATGGGAAACCGGCCGCCTGCAGTTCGGCAAGCGTCTCCTTCAACTGCGGAACGGATGCCGAGATGTTCGGCAACTTGATCATGTTGGCACCCGGGTCCAAAGCCAATTGACCCAGTTCGGCCAAGTCGTCAGCAACCTTTTGCTTCGCCGGCAACTGATCGGCGAATACGGCCAACATGCGAGCGGCAAGCGAAATGTCCCGCGTCTCGATCTTCACCCCGCAGGCTTCGGCGAACGTCTCGACGATCGGGAGTAGGGAACGAGTCGCCAATGCGGGCGCTTCGTCGGTCAGCGTGTAGATAATTGTGGACTTAGCCATCGTTGTTCGCCTTTATTGCGATCGAATCTTCAACTTTGATCTTGTTCATTTCGCGACTTCCGATTCCACTCAAGCCATTGGAACATTCGAAAAGCGTTGCCACGAAGCGGTTTGCGACACTAGCAAATCGCCAACAGAGGGTCAACCAAGCCCCCCGGTCACTATGTCACTCGCACGTCGATTTGATGATATCGTCAGCGGCAATCGCCAGGACCTGGCTGCTGCCATCGCACGTGGCACGCTGGGGCTGCTCGAAAAACCGTACGCTGGTGCCATCGGCCTGCGGAATCGGTACTACGACCGGTCGGCCGGCGCCGTCAAAGCGGTCAAGGTGCCTGTCATCAGCGTCGGCAACCTGACCATGGGGGGGACTGGCAAGACGCCAATGGTCGCATGGCTCGCTCAAGAAATGTTGCAACGCGGCCGCACGCCAGTGATTGTCAGTCGCGGGTATCGGGCCAAGCCACAAAAAACTTCCGCGGGTCAGAAGCGAGCGACGGCAGAGCCAGCACTTAACGATGAGGGGCAGGAACTCCAGTGGCGATTGCCGGGGGTGGCGCACGTCCAAAACCCCGACCGCGTGCAGGGAGCCCAAGTGGCGATCGATCTTCACGGTGCCGACGTCATTGTGCTTGATGACGGTTTCCAGCATCGGCGACTGCATCGCGACTTGAACATTGTCTTGATCGACGCGACGCAGCCTTTCGGTTACGACCGTGTATTCCCACGAGGCACGCTCCGCGAACCGGTCACGGCCTTGCGCCGCGCCGACGTCGTGATCGTGACTCGCAGCGACCAAGTCGACAAAGCAACGCTCGCCCACATTCGCCAGCGGGCAACGCCTCTGTGTCCCCACGCCGTTTGGAGCCACGCTCGCCATCAGGCAACGCACCTTGCCAACGCCGAGCAACAGGCGCCCATCGAGACCCTGCGGTCGTCTCGTGTCGCTGCCTTCTGCGCCATCGGTCGACCGGACGCCTTTCGGCAGACGCTTGAAGATTGTGGCCAACCGTTGGTCGGCTTTCGCGAATTCCACGACCACCATACGTTTCGCGAAGACGACTTTGCTTCCTTGGCAAAGTGGGCTCAGTCGCTGGCAGCCGATGCGCTCGTCTGCACACAAAAAGACTTCGTCAAAATCGATCCGACGTTTTTCACAGCCATGCCCGTTTGGTCGCTGGCCATTGAACTGACATTCGCCGAAGTCGATCAGCAAGAAGAGATTTCACAACGCTTGGACAAGCTGGTCGGATTGCCGACACAACGCTGATCCACGGACAGCGTTGGCATGCCTACAAATCGATTCTCGCGTCGCTAACGACGGCGGCACATCGAACCGGAATCCAAAGAGGCAACTTCCTGCGCCGTTAGGTCACTTCCACTTGATTGACCACGTGCAAGCCGTCGGCCAAGTTGCGAACAACTTCCTGCGCTTGTTGCTTTTGGTAGAACGTCGCGACGCGGCCCGAAATCACGAGGCTCTGTTCGTCACATTCGACGACCAATCGCCGGAGTGCCAAGAGCGGGCTGTTCGCTAAAGCGTCCTGCACCTTCGATTCGATTCCGTCGTCTACGTTGTCGATTGAGCTCATAGCACGTCCTTCGAGATGGAGCAGAAACCGTAGTGGCCATTGACGCACTGTATGGGTTTTGGGATTCGTCGGTCAACACAATTGTCGAATGGTGCCGGAAGGTGATTCCCTACTAAGCAGGCGACTTACCCAGTATGCCAACCGATTCGAGATACTGTTCAATCTGGGCAGCCAATTCGTCGGGAGAGTGCCGATCCCCAGCCAGGACGACTTCGGCGTTTTCCGGTGACTCGTACGGATCATCAATCCCGGTGAAATTCTTGATTTCGCCGGCGCGTGCCTTCTTATAAAGCCCTTTCGGATCGCGAGATTCGCAAACTTCCAACGGCGTGTCGACGAAGACCTCACAGAAATCGCCCGCCTGACCTGCTGTTACGATTTGTTTTCGCGCCGCGTTACGGTCGGCCCGGTAGGGACTGACAAACGCGGTGAGCGTAATGACACCGGCTTGGCTAAACAAGCCAGCGACCGCGGCGATGCGGCGGATATTTTCGGTGCGATCGGTCGCACCGAATCCGAGTCCAAATCGCTGAGCATACGCTTCATCGAATTGGTCGGCCAAAATCTGAGGCGAGGCGTTCAGTCCGTGACGCACGTTGTCGCCATCAAGCAGCACCGTGTGCGCCCCGCGCTGGTGCAGCCGATGATCCAGCGCGTTGGCAACGGTACTTTTGCCGCAGCCACTCAGCCCTGTGAACCACAACACGCAGCCCCGGTGCCCATTCAACCGCTCACGATCCGTTCGCGACACCGACTGATCATGCCAAGTAATTTCGACTTCACCCATCACATTCCCTTATGCTTGTTGCCGCGCTACTTTCTTGTCAACACGCCACTTGTTGCTTCAATCCATCCCGGCCAGTTCACACAAATTCGCCTGCAGCACCGCTTGCGGGCAACTCCAAACGAGGAAGAAGAGCGCTTCCCGGCACCATCTTCCCGCCGGATGCGTCGCCACAAAACCGGCTCCCTTCGCAGCCACCAAGGCGGCTTGAGTCGAGCGCAAAACCAAGCTGTTGGCGTCGGCTCGCAACTGGCTGGCCGCTTCCGCGCCGCGTGGCTCGCTCGCCAGTTTTCTTAAACGCTCCGTCAAGGCGTTTGATTCTTGTTCGAGCTGTTCCGTCGGCTCGAGCAAATCGGCACGCGCGGTCGTCTGTTCTCGTAAAAATTGAATCGCTCGGCGCGTCAGCCCCAACGCTAACGTCGACGTTTGCAAGCCGCCGGTATTGCCTCCGACGCCCGACTGCATGACATTTTCACACGGTTCGCACAACAGTGTGCTGCGGTCGATCTCAACGTGATGAAACCGGACCGCCGTGGTGCGGCTACCGTTCAGCGCGATCAACGACGTCGGCTCGTCGGCGGCGACACCTGGGAGGTCAGTCGGAATGACCGCCAGCAATTGGCGGCCGTCGTCCAGCGAGGCACCCGTTACGATGTGATCTGCCTCGCCGCCACCGGTCACCCACGGGCTCATTCCGTTGAGGATCAAACCACGATCTGTCTCTTCGGCATGTAAGGCCGGCCGTTTGAGATGACGACGGCTGGTCGTTAAATGTGAAATGCCCAAGGTGGCGATAGATTTCCCCTCCAGCAACGCCGGCAACAGCCGCTGTGGTAGCGCTTCGTTACTTGCGGCCGCAATCCGCCGACAGGCGCCGGTTAACTGTGTGAGTATGAAAGTCGTGGTCAAACAGGCGCTGCTCAGGAGCAGATACCCTTCGGTGATTTCCCCCGCCGTCCATCCCTGTCCCCCGTAAGCCTCCGGGACGAACCACTCAAAGACGCCAGATTCGGCACACAAATCCAGCTGTTCGCGCGGCCAGAGGGACGCCTCGGATTCGGAATGGGAAGACTTTGCAAGTTGCTCGCAAAGCGCTCTCAGTTCCGGATTTTGCGGTCGGGTGACTTTCTTGGATGTCATGGAATGACGAAACCGATACCTCTCCGGACTACCGTAAGAAAAAAACGTGTCAGATTGCCTTCCACGGGAATTGCAATCACGGGCTCCGGCATTGTAACAAACCGCGAGAACCATTTTTCGCCGCGGAAATTGGCCGATTCGGAAGTCGTGGGAAGACTCAGATTTCGCTATACTCCTACCGATTGCCTAGCAGGCAAACTGATCGTATTCCCTCGAATCGTGCGTCAGCTACCAAAACGAAGAAACCAACCAGCGACTTACCCAGGAACGAGGCTTCAGATGAGCCAGGCAGAAGTGGAAAATCAACAAACCAGTCCGTCGCAGCTTTCACGAGACGAGCTTTACCAGAAGTGCCAAGCCATCGCCAACAACTTGTGGTGGTCCTGGCATCCTGAAGTAGTCAACTTGTTCCGCGACATCGATCCCATTCGGTGGCGTCAATTGGACCACAATCCAATCGCGCTGCTCAAAGAGGTCACGCCCGACCGCCTCGAAGCTCGTGCCACGGAAATCGGACTCTACAGCCGTATCAACTGGGCCTACCGACAATTGAAGGCCTACATGTCGAACACCAACGAATGTTGGGGAGCGACCCATGCGGGTGTCCTGGGTGCTCAGCCAGTCGCCTACTTCTCAGCAGAGTTTGGCATCCACGAGTCGATTCCGATTTACTCGGGCGGCTTGGGAGTGCTTTCGGGTGACCATATCAAGAGCGCCAGCGGGCTGGGGCTGCCGATGGTCGCCATTGGCCTCTACTACAACCAAGGCTACTTCAAACAGCGCCTCGACGAGAACGGTTACCAAGCCGAATCGTACATCGATACGCAGATCGACAACCTGCCTGTCCGTCCTGCCGTGGGCGCTAATGGCGAACCGGTCCGCATCAGTATCGATACGCGCCAAGGACCCATTCATGCCCAAGTTTGGGTCATGAACGTCGGGCGTGTTCGCCTGTTCCTATTGGACTGCGATGTCGAAGGGAATAAGCCAGAAGATCGTTCACTCACCAGCCGGCTCTATGGTGGTGATGAACGAGTTCGAATTCGACAAGAACTTGTCTTGGGCGTTGGCGGTGTTCGGCTGCTGGAAGCGATCGGCATCAAACCGGGCGTCTACCATCTGAATGAAGGACATAGCGCTTTTGGTCCGCTGGAAGTCATTCGCATGTTCATGCATGACAATGGACTCAACTTCAACGAAGCCTTGCAAGAAGTCGCGCAGAAAACCGTCTTCACGACGCACACTCCCGTACCGGCCGGACACGATCGATTCCACAGCGAATTGGTCGAAGAACATCTGGGCCCGATGGCCGACTCGTTGGGCATCTCTCACGATCAACTCATGGGCTTGGGACGCGTCGAACCCAACAACCAGGGTGAGTCGTTCTGCATGACCGTGCTGGGGCTGAAAATGTCGCGGCGGGCCAATGCCGTCAGTTCACTCCATGGGCAGATCAGTCGCCGAATGTGGTCCGATCTGTGGCCGTGGCGATCCCAGGAAGAAGTGCCCATTGGACACATCACGAACGGCGTGCACGTTCCCAGCTGGCTGGCATTTCAGATGCAACAGCTATATGACCGCCATTTCCCGGCAGGTTGGGAACGCCGAATGGGTGAGCCCGAAGTCTGGCGAGCCATTCAAAACATTGATGCAGGTGAGCTGTGGGAAACGCATCAGGGTTTAAAGAACCTCATGCTCTCGTTCGTTCGCCGTCGGGTCAGTCGCCAGCTTCGTCGCAGAGGCGAAAACGATGCGGTGGTTGACAGCGCACGAAACTTGCTTGATCCGGGCATCCTGACGATCGGTTTCGCCCGCCGCTTCGCGACTTACAAGCGAGCCGGCCTGTTCATGGATGACATCGATCGCTTGGACCGGCTCGTGAACAGTCACAGTCGACCAGTTCAATTTGTGTTCGCGGGCAAGGCTCACCCCAAAGACGAACCGGGCAAAGAACTGATTCGACAGATTGCCAACCTGCGGCATGACCCTCGTTTCGAGAATCGAATCGTCTTCTTGGAAGACTATGACATCAACGTTTGCCGACACCTGATTCAAGGCGTCGACGTCTGGCTGAACAATCCGCGTCGACCACTCGAAGCGTCCGGTACGAGTGGACAGAAAGTTGTTCTTAATGGCGGACTGAACTTCTCCGTACTCGACGGTTGGTGGGCCGAGGCCTATGACGGCACCAATGGCTTCGCCATCGGCAATGGCACCACGCACACGTCGGACGAGATCACCGATCAGCGCGATCGTGATAGCTTGTACCAAGTGCTGGAAGAAGAAGTCATCCCGCTCTTCTACGACCGAGAAGACGACGGACTTCCTCTCGAGTGGATTCAACGCATGAAGAACTCGATCGGGTCGCTCGCTTGGCGATTTAGCTCGCACCGCATGGTCATGGACTACGCACGCGTGGGCTACATTCCGGCGGCCGGCGGACTGAGCTGCGAGATGAAAATCTAGCCTCGGACTTCGCGGCGATCCAGCCGCCACCCAGACGTCGCATCGACGACTCTGAACCGAAACGAAGAAACATAGAAACGAAAACGCCGGCAACAAATGTTGCCGGCGTTGTTCGCTGTGTGAGTTAGCCAATTGCCCTGTCGATCAGCAAGCAACTGACTGTCGAGTTTCGTTAAAATCGACCAGCAATCACACAGAGGGGATTAGTGATATATTACACCAATCATCCCAGGACATCAAGCATTAGCAAAATCCTGCCGAACCCGTGATTTTTGCAGGTGAGACACACAAAAGTCACAAGGGATCGCCCGTCCGATCGTCCATCGTGGCCTGGTCGCGACCGACCGATTCCATGGCCCAAACCCCAGGGCAGCCGGCCCGAGCACATCGCCTCCGATGGTTGCCGCAGGGGAAAACGGCCGGTCAGATCGCAATGCCCGCCGGGACAGCGTGCATGCTCAGGGCGCCTATTTGATCGCCACGGGCTTACAGAGCATCTTCTTTTGATTGGCGACCCGGCCGCACTTTTTGCAGACATGGGTCGGCGCGTTCACCAGCTCGATGTACGACGCGAGATCTTTCTCACGGTGAGATTTCTTGATTTTGCAGAGTTCTTTCAAGGCGCCGTTCTTTCCCGCTTGCCGAGAGGCCGGTTTTTGATGAGACTGAGTCTCAATTCCCCGACACTATCTGCGTTGGCAGCGCTTCCGTCAAGGGCAAATGGGAATTCCCGCTGCTGAGCCTGTTCAGCTGGAAGAAAAGGGGAAGTGGGCGAGAGCCGGATGGCTCGCAGGCCGCCGGCAAACGACTAAGAAAGGGTCTTTTTCGTCAGCTGGTTCACCTGGCCGGCCAGATCGTGCCAGAAATCGTCATTGCGGAATTCCAGCTCCGAGAACGGCTGACCGCTGTTGATACGGGCCAGTTGGTGCCGGACTCGCAAGACCGGTCCAGCGATGCGATGGGAAAGCCGTAACGCGTCCCAAAGGGTAAACGGCAGCAAAGCAACCATGGCCACGTAGATGGGCCAATGTCGCTGCCACAGAGGGCCAAAGTGTTCATAAACGTACTTCGTTGGGTCGCTGGCCATGGCGGCCCAGAGGAGTGGCAGCGAAATGAAGAGCAGGCAGGCGGCCCAGTAGAAACAGAACTTCCGAACGATGGCGCCTTGAACATCGCCGTCGATCCACATCTGCTTTCGAATCCTGCTGTCGTCTTCTTTTCCCATCTCTAGCTTCCTGTCGCGTTGCCAATTTTACTCGAAGAATCAACGAAACTGTCACCAGTATTCCCGCCCACAAGCTGGATGCCGGCGATGCAAGCGGTGATCACGAGCCCAATCATCACGGCATATTCGACCGCGGTCGGACCACTCTCATCTCGCAAGAATACTCGCACAGCGTCGATCAATTGCCGGATCATGTTCCACCTCAGGTTTTGTCTTCAGGACAGATGATAGAGCGTAGCTTGGCGTTCCCCTCCAAGGTTGATTCCTCTGGTGGCATCGTCAGATTGACCATGCGGTTGCCCACACAACCGCTACAGTCCGACGAAGAGGGACGTTAGAGCGTCGCCTTCTCTTCCCACACGCTGTGGTAGGCCTGGCACGATTCAAAATAGTTCATCAGTCGAGCATAGAACTCATGACGGCCCAATGTCGAGCTATCGCCGATCACGATCAACTTCCGACGAGCCCGCGTCAACGCGACATTCATCCGCCGCTCATCCGCCAGAAATCCGATTTCTCCCGTACGATTCGATCGGACGAGTGTGATGACAACCGCCTCTTTTTCCCGCCCTTGAAAACCGTCCACCGTGTCGACCTCCAATTCGCTGGAAGGGCGCTGAGCACGAATCAGGCGCACTTGCGCCGCGTAGGGTGCAATCACGGCGATCGAATCCAGCGGAATTCCACAGTCGGCCAATTGCTCGACCTTCTTAAGCACCAGTGCGGCCTCTTGTGGGTTTCGCTTGCTCAATCCGTCCGGCTCCAATTCCTCGTCGTAGTCGGCGCCGGCCGTATCGATGAATAAGAGTGGCTCGTCCAACCAACCGGGCAATAGAGGATTGGGTTTGACGTTCGCCAATTGTGCCAAAGTGTGGCCGACGACCGATTCGTGAGCCGACAGCCGGTCATCATAAAACTCTTGCGACGAAAAACGCATGATCTGCTCATGCATCCGATACTGCACTTCGAGCATCTTCGCTGCGCCCGGATGCACGCCAATCGATCGTTCCATCAGACTGACACCAAAGCCCTCCTGAATAGCCGCACTCGAGAGGATCGTCGGCGGCAGTTGGCAATGATCGCCCGCCATGACGACCCGTTCGGCTCGTCGTAGCGGCACCCAACAACCGGGTTCTGTGCTCTGACAGGCCTCGTCGATAACGGCCCAATCGAAGTAGCGATCGCCAAGCAGCTCTTCGTCAATCGTGGTCGTGGTGCAAATCACGCTGGCCGAATTCAAGACATCGGCGACCGCCTGCTTTTCCAATTCTCGCGCCTGTTGCTTCAACTGCTTGGCATCGTCGCGCAGACCCCGCTTCGCATTTCGAGCTGGCCGGGCCCGAGTATAGCGGCCCGCTTGGCGGAAAAGGTCCTCCGCTTCACGAAGCAGGCTCTTCACCCACTGCATGTTGTCATGGTTCGCGACCAGAGAATCGAGCGTCAAATCCTGCAAGTCACTCATGACGCGTGCCGGGTGCCCCAGTCGCACGCACTTCACACCGGCCGCGACGAGCCCCTGCAACAGATTGTCGACGCCGGTGTTGCTCGGTGCACACGCCAGCACCGACTGATCGGCCTCGGCCAATTGCCGTACCAATTCGACGACCGTCGTCGTTTTGCCGGTGCCAGGTGGCCCATGAATGATGGCCAGGTCATCTGCCGCCAGAGCAAACTTGACAGCCTCCTGCTGCGACGCGTTCAATCCGTCGCGAATGACGGGCGACGTCACAACGCGGCCGTTGAAAGCGGGCTCGGTCTGCCCCATCAGCACGTCACGCAGTTTTGCTAATCGCCCACCCGCCTGCACGACGTCCATGATCGCTCGTCGATGCCTCTTCCGCGTCACTTCGTCGGCCGACATGTCGATGCGAAACCGGTCTCCCATCGGATAGTCGTTGACGGCCACCTGCAGGCAACGCGAATTCTTGGCGCTCACCACACCAGACACCGAATCGGCCAGCTCGTCCCCTTCCGCCGAGATAACAACGGGCGATCCCACTTTGAGCCGAGTCCAAGGCATGCTTAACGTTCGGTTCCGTTTTACGAATGTCAGCAACAATCGTCCACCAACGCCCGGCAATTGATCTTCGATCGCCATGTCGAGTAGTGCGTCGCCCGACCGCTCGGCATCATCACCGCTGGCTCGTCGCCTCCGTTCAGCGAGCCGTTGCAATTCGGCCTCTGATTCGAGATCCAAACAATGTAGCAACCGATCGAAATGTTGATCTGTCGTGGAGATACGCGTTACTCACTTTCTTTCTTGGACGCTTGCTGCTTCCTCGCTTCGCGCAATGCGCGAGTCTTGGCGCGGACGTAGTCCCGCTTCCGCTGTTGCGTCGCTTTGTCCTGGATATAATCTTGGAAATCGTCACGCACCAACCGAGTCTCGTCAGGATCGGAATCCATCCCTCGAACGCGCAGATACATCCGCGGAGACAAAGGCAAACGGTAGAGCAAAGCGCCCAAACGATGTTTCCAGGGATATTGGGCAATGCTGTCCAACATCTGGAACGGACCCGACGTGCAATTATTGGTGCCGCAGCAGCGATACAGATAGTAGGTTTCCGTGACACCCGCTCGATGACTGCGCCGGAGGGCCGCGCGCAGCAATTTCTGTTTCACGCCATCGTCGACCGGCAATGGTGGCGATTCGAGCACGTACTGACTCTCGACCACGCACCGCTCGAAGACCATCTCCTGCGTTGAAAATAGCCGATGGGCGCTGACCAAGCTTCCGTTCAGCCCATCGCGCAGCCCAAAGCCGATCCCCAGCGGCCCCACTGCCTCGATCGAATAAACAAAGTCCCGCACGGTGTGCACCGGCTCACCCGCCGGCTCATTGCCCAACGGAAACAATTCAATCGCTGCGTCGCTCTTCAGTTGAAATCGTGTCTGCAGGTGATTGAGGGCTCGGACCGTCCTACGCGGGACGCCCCGTTCGTCGTAAATTTTCTCCGGACCATCGGCCCCTGCTCGCATCTTCGGTTTGGAAAAATTGAATGCCTGACCGAACAATTCGGAGACACTTCCCAGTGGGATCTTCGCGGTCCAGAATTCGCCTTCGTGAAAAAAGTAATCGACGACCACGTGATCTTTCGACTCGAGCTGATCGATTTCCGCCTCGTTTCGAAATTGAATCGATCGACGCGTGCTGAAATCGAGCACTTGCCCACGGTAGCGGCCACGGAGCGCCCGGTGCTCTTCTTGAATGGTCATGAAATTTACAAACACTCAGGCAGTCAGGGTTTAGGATACTTCTGGCTGCCAATCTTCTTCCACAACAACCTTCGCCCTCAAGTCCAATCGGGCAATCTCCTACCCAATCGAATCGAATTCAAAGCCAGATCGTCAAAACCGCTGACAGCAGATACCAGCAAGGTTAAGATATCGTTTTATTCTCGCTCCCGCACTGAGGTCTCTCGTGGCGCAAAAAATGAACCGATCGACTGTCGTTTTTGTTGCAAGTTGGCTGGCACTGTCCGCAACATACTGTTGGGGACAGCTGGACGTCTTGCAACTGACACCGCGCCCGAATGCCCTGAACGCGCCACTCGATTCGACGATTCGGATCGAATTCGATCGCCCTTTGGATCCGGCGACCGTCTCCAGCAGCAACATCGGCGCTTTTGGCCGCTGGTCCGGTCCCGTCGGCGGCACGCTGCAACTCGCGGACAACAATCAAACGATTCTTTTCGATCCGGACGCAAACTTTACCTCGGGCGACCTCGTGTCGGTCAACCTGTCCGACGGTCTGCTGGCCGCAGATGGCTCCTCCTTGCCGACCGGTTCTTTCAGCCAACAGTTCTGGACTCGGTCACAACGTGTAACGAATCTTAGCTATACCCAAATCGACGTGATGCCTACGGGACCGGGAACTCGTCCCTACGGCGGCGTGGCAACCGATCTGAATAATGACGGCTGGCTCGACATCACCGCGGTGAATGAAGATACCGCCGACCTCCGCGTCTATATGAATCGAGCCGACGGTAGCGGACTTTTTCACCCCTACACCTCGACACCGACAACCAGCATCGGCGATCGAGCCAGTCCATCGGAACCGGCCGACTTCAACGGCGACGGCAATGCCGATTTGGCCGTCGTCAACATCAATGACAATTCGGTTTCCATCGTGCTCGGCAACGGTGATGGTACATTTGCCCCCCAACAAGAAATTGCCGTCGGACAGCTACCGCGCGGCATCGCGGTCCTCGACTTTGACGGGGACGGCGACGCCGATGTCGTGAATTCAAATGCCAATAGCAGCACCCTGTCGCTGATTGAGAACCTGGGCAACGGAGTCTTCAGCAACACTCCAACGACGATTGATGCCGGCGTCACCTCGGAATGGTCCCTGATGGCTGGCGACATGAACAACGACGGAATTTCCGACCTCGTCGTCGGTTCGGGCGGCTCAAGCCAAATTCGTGTGCTCAGCGGAAACGGAGACGGTACTTTTACACCAGAAGCGATCGCCTCGACCGGCGGTCGCTCATGGCAGATATCGCTTGGTGACGTGAATGGAGACGGCAACATCGACGTCGCCAGCGCGAATGCTCAGACGGGCAACGGCTCCATTTTGCTCGGCAATGGAGATGGCACTTTCGGCACGCGGTCGATCTACAATGTCGCCAGCATGGGCAGCGGCAGCAACGGATTCCCACTCGCTTCCGATTTGGGCGATCTGGACGGCGATGGCGACCTCGACTGGATCACATCCAGCTTCAACGGCGAATGGGTCGTTCTCGAAAATGATGGCACCGGAAACTTCGATTTCTTCACAGAGCTGTCCGCACCGGCGGCCGCCTCCTGCAGCCTCATGGCCGATTTTGACAACGACGGCGATCTCGACCTGGCCATGTTCGATGAAATCGACGACGTGATCATCATCCGTCGTAACGATGGCGTCCACTGCGCGATGGGCGACTTCGATTGTGATGGCAGCCTCAATGCGGCCGACATCGATGCATTGGTGGCAGCCATCGCAGGCGACCAAAGCTCGCTCGTCTTTGACCTCACCGGCGATGGCGAAACGAACTACGACGACTTAGTCGAATGGCTTGCATTGGGAGGAGCGGCCAACTTGGCGTCGGGCAATTCCTATTTATTCGGCGACGCTAACCTGGACGGATCGGTCGACGGAAATGACTTCCTCGCTTGGAATGGCAACAAGTTCACCAATGTGGCAGCTTGGACCGGGGGCGATTTTAACGCAGACGGTATCGTGAACGGCGTTGACTTCCTCGACTGGAACGCCAATAAGTTCATTTCGGCCGATGTCCAACCGGTCCCCGAGCCACATGCGATGTGGGTTTCGCTCTTGTTGATCGCGACTTGCGGCCGTCGTAAATTCCAAGCGATCATGGCCGGGTAAGCGTAGCGACGAGACAGAGGGGCGACGGGTATTGCGGCGGCTTAACGGGTGAAAGTAACCGAAGACCAAGAACGACTCGTGCTCGTCGACTTTGATTGGTGGTGGGCTTGCGGCGCCATCACCAGCTTCCTTTGCTTCGTGTGGCACATGACCGGCTCGCCAAAAGGGATCATCCTCACCGCGATGCCGCTGATCGTGTGGGGCGGATTCTGTGGCTGCTTCCTATGGCTGTCGACTCGTTCTCATTTCATCTTTGATAAATCAAAGGCCGAACTGCGTTGGTCGCGAATGGGAATTTTCGGCCGCGAACAAGGCACCATTCCCTTCGCCGACTTTCGCACCGCAACCATCCGTACCGAATGGTCCGACCTCGATTTTCCGACCGAACGGATTGTCCTCGTAACCAAGTCGCAACAACTGCCGATTCAAACCGGCTTCTCACTCGATTCGCAAGAATCGCAGCGGGCGATCCTCGTTCGCATTCGCCAAGCGGTCGCCGATGCCCGCAAGTTACCCAAGAACACCCCGACAAGCCGCCCGTAGCTCGACGCTCCGAGTCGAGTCTCATCGTTCACACCGAGCCATGGACCAACGGCTGCTTCGATCGGACTCTCACCGACCTCACGTCACCCCAGCACCTGCCGAATCGGCTCCGCCCCCTCGACACCGACCAGCTTCTGGTCGAGCCCGCCATAGAAATAGGTCAGACCGTTCGGATCGAGCCCCAACTGGTGCAAGATCGTGGCATGCAGACGCCTGACATGAAATCGATCTTCGACCGCATTGGCACCCAACTCGTCCGTCTTACCAACACTGATACCACCTTGGATGCCACCACCGGCAAGCCAGACAGTAAAT
Organism: uncultured Pirellulaceae bacterium; assembly: GCA_964480915.1. Classification (GTDB taxonomy): domain Bacteria; phylum Planctomycetota; class Planctomycetia; order Pirellulales; family Pirellulaceae; genus CAWGCE01. The sequence goes on from CAYZRS010000030.1 coordinate 47,919, forward strand.
CCGTAAGAATTATGGTCTCGCCCGGTACCTTCTGCGTACTCGGCCGTCGGCTGCCTGCCAAATTCGCCCGCCCACACAATCAGCGTCTCATCCAGCATGCCACGTTGTTTCAGGTCGCGCAGCAAACCGGCAATCGGCTTATCGGTCATGCCGGCCATCCGTTCATGATTCTTTTTCAGATCGCCATGCGCGTCCCACGTCGTTTCGTTGTGATTTCCACCCGAATAGATTTGCACGAATCGAACTCCCCGTTCCACCAGTCGTCGCGCTAACAGACACTGCCGGCCAAAGTGTTCGGTCGGTTCCCGATCCATGCCATACAGTTCCTTGGTCACTTCCGATTCTTCACTCAAGTCGACCGCTGCGGGCGCAGCCGATTGCATGCGATAGGCCAATTCGTAACTGGCGATTCGCGCCGCCAAGGACGAATTGCTGGTGCGGGCTGCAAAATGTGAACCGTTATATGCCTGCAGCGTGTCGAGTACTTTTCGCTGAGCCGCATCGGTCCAAGCGTCTGGTCGCTGCAAGTCAAGAATCGGCGTTCCCTTCGATCGGAGCACGGTCGCTTGATAGGCAGCCGGCATGTAACCGCTGCTCCAATTCTTCGGACCACTGATCGGACCACCCAGTGGATCGAGCATCACGACAAAGCCGGGCAAATCGGAATTTTCAGTTCCCAGCCCATAGTTCACCCAAGAACCCAGACAGGGACTTCCGCCCAAAAGACGGCCCGAATTCATCATGAACATCGCCGATCCGTGAATGGGCGACTCGGCGGTCATCGAATGGATGAAAGCGATGTCATCCACGCATTCGCCCAAATGGGGAAACAGATCGGAAACCCACTTGCCACATTCACCGTACTGCTTGAACTTCCAGCGCGGTTCAACAATTCGACCTTCGTTTTTGTGTCCGCCGCGGCCAAATGTCTTCACCTCGACCGTCTTGTTATCCATCCCGATCATGTTTGGCTTGTAATCGAACGTATCGATCTGGCTTGGCCCACCATACATGTAGAGGAAGATCACGTTCTTTGCCTTAGGGGCAAACGTGGGCGGTTTGGCGGCGAGCGGATTCTCAAAAGGAGTCACCCCGTCGGCAGCCAAACTCTGTTTGGCCAAGAAGCCCTCTTTTGCCAACATCGAGGCCAACGCCACACCGCTAAAACCTCCACCGGTCTGCCACAAAAATTCGCGTCGCGTCCGACCGCAAAACTGTCTCGTCCGCTGTTGGCTCATGACATCACCTTAAGGACCATTCAATCGAGGTAAATGAACTCATTCAAATTCAAAGCCACAACACAGAAACCGTGAAAAGCGGCCGCGGGCGACATCTCTTCTTGCTCGACGAGCGAGTTGACCAGCTCCACCCCATGCTCGATCTCAGCCTTATCCGGTTCGCGCTGCAGCACTCGCCGCAATCCGAACTCGATCTTTGCCGCGACGCTTCCCGTCACCTGTTCGTCAATCACAGCCTGTAATGCGCTCGCCTGCTCGTGGATGTACTCGCCGTTAACCATCGAAAGCGATTGCGTCGGTTGAGTTGTCGTAAACCGGACGGGACATGTGAAATCGGTATCGGCTCCGTCGAAACTGGCAATCAATGGAGTAATCAGAGACCGCTTCACAAAGATATAGATGCTTCGCCGTGCCCGTTCTTCCACGGTCGACTGGCCCCACCCTTCCCCAGGTCGCGACTGGCCGGCCAACACTTCGGCTGGAATCTTCGTGTAGATACTGGGTCCTCCCATCTTCTTGTTCAGCCGCCCGTTCACGGCCAAGATGGAATCACGGATCTCTTCCGCGGTCAGCCGCCGCATCGAAAAACGCCAAAGCAAACGATTCTGCGGATCGCTCGCCAACGCCTGAGCGTTGTCGTCGGAAGCCATTTGGTACGTGGCTGAATTCATGATCAAACGATGCAGATGCTTTAAGCTCCAATCGTGTTCCATCAACTCGGCCGCGAGCCAATCCAGCAACTTCGGGTGAGACGGTGGTTCTCCTTGGAGCCCGAAGTTATTGGGCGTCGTGACCAAACCTTGGCCGAAGTGAAATTGCCACACGCGATTGGCGATCACCCGCGCCGTGAGTGGATTCGACTCGCTGGCAACCCAATCGGCCAGAGCCGTTCGCCGGCCACTCGAGCGTTCATGTTCTGGCTCTGTGATCTGTGGCGGCGGCAAATCGAGTACGGACGGAAATCCCGGTTCGACCAACTCACCCGCCGAGTGCGGATTGCCACGAATCAGCAGGCGCATTTCAGGAGGCGTCTTGCCAACTTCGGTCACCGCAAGCGCCTTCGGCAACGCGTTTGGAGCCTGCTTCTGCAATTCGTCACGGAGCCGCCGCAGCTCGACGTAATCATCAAAGTCGGCCTGAGTAAACAAATCGGGGATGTGTTTCTCCACCAGTGCGACCCGGTGTTGATCGTGGGCAAAATCATCCCGCTCACCGCCCGGCAGTTTGCTTCGAAATTTACCTTCGACGTGACCGATGTTCTCGTTGAGCTTACGCAGTTCCTTTTCGAACTCGTTCACTTCTGCCTGGTTCGTTGCCACTTGATCCCATGATGCCAGTGCGACCTGCGAGAATCGCAAATCTCGCCCCCGATCAGGACCGCCGTAGCGCGTCACACCGGCAAAGAAGGATAGCAATCGGTAGTAATCGGCCTGCGGCATTGGATCGAGCTTGTGGTCGTGGCACCGCGCGCAGTTGACGGTTAACCCCAGGAACGTCTGGCAAGTCGTCGTCAGGATGTCATCTAATTCGTCGTAATGCGATTGCCGTTCGTCGACCGGCTCATCGTCCCAGGGTCCCAGTCGATAGAATCCGGTGGCGATCACTTGCGCGTCGGTCCGTTCGTCCATTTCGTCGCCAGCCAATTGCTCGCGGATGAATTGATCGTACGGTTTGTCTTCATTGAAGCTACGGATGACGTAGTCGCGATATTTCCAAGCATTCGGTTTCGCCGTGTCACGTTCGTAGCTGTTCGATTCCGCGAAGCGCACCAGATCGAGCCAATGACGGGCCCACTTCTCGCCATAATGGGGCGACGCCAACAGCTCATCGACCAACTTCGAAAACGAGTCGGTCGCTTCCTCGTCAACAAAGGCAGCCACCTGCTGCGAAGTCGGGGGCAAACCGAGCAAGTCGTAATGCGCACGGCGGAACAGCACCGCACGTGGTGCGCTGTCATTGGGTCGCAGTCCCGCTGCGGTCAACTTGGCCAAGACAAACTGATCAATCTCGTTTCGTGGCCAGCCTTGGGGATCGGTCGTTACCGGCAGGTTCGGTTTCCTGATCGGCTGAAAGGACCAGAAGCGCTTGGTCTCGTCGTTGACTTGCGGCACCTCGAAAGCCGGCTGATCGCCCGCTCCCGCTACCTCGAACGCTTGGTCGTCGGGCCAAGGCGCTCCGCTGGCAATCCACCGATGGAGTGTGTCGATACGAGGCTGAGCCAACTTTCCTGTCGGCGGCATCTCGAAAGCGTCATAGTTTACGGCGGCTAACAGAAGGCTCTCGTCGACATCGTCGGCATCGATCGCTGGTCCCGAATCGCCACCGGCCAACATGGACGTGCGATCGGTCAGCCGCAAGCCACCTTTCGCTTTCGCGCCGCTGTGACATGTGACGCAGTGCTGTTCTAAGATCGGACGGACCGAGGTGGCAAAGAAATCGTCCGGCAGTTCCTCAGCGACAACAAAGCTCGAGCCGAGCCATAGCGCCGCAAGGAAGCCGCTTCGTATCGTATCAAAGCTCCGCGTCATCAGACCGCCTCGTGTAACCCTCTTTGCAGCCTCTATCTTATCGTGAACTGCCCCCCCCTGCAGCCTTGTCTCCCAAAAATCGATTCAGCACACCCGCCACTTGTTTTGCGCGACAATAAAATCCAAATTAGTAGACCTCGAGTCAGGATCACACGAATTCGGTCGTCGAACACATCATGAAAGTAGAACGAGATGCTGGAAACGCTTGATTGGATTGTTATCGTCGCCTATTTCGCGGCGCTCTTCTTCATCGTTTATCTTTCTTCGCGACAGCAGGAAACGACGACCGACTATTTTCTTGCGGGTCGCAACATTGGTTGGTTCGCCGTGGGTGCTTCGCTGTTCGCTTCCAATATCGGTTCCGAACACATCGTTGGGTTGGCCGGACAGGGTGCCAGTACCGGCATGGCGATGGCGCATTGGGAACTGCATGCCTGGATCATTGTGATGTTGGCTTGGATTTTCGTGCCGTTTTACTACCGAACCGGCGTCTACACGATGCCCGAATTCATCGAGCGGCGGTTCAACTCGACCGCGCGCTGGCTTCTGTCACTATCATCCTTGGCCGCCTACGTGCTGACGAAAGTTTCGGTCACGGTCTATGCGGGCGCCTTGGTTTTTAAGACGTTGCTACCGGACACGTTCGGCTCACCCGAAAACGCCTTCTTCGTCGGCGCGATTACGACCGTCGTGCTGACGGGACTTTACACCGTGTTCGGTGGCTTTCGCGCCGTTGTCTACACCGACACAGCGCAAGCGCTGATCCTTTTGTTTGGCTCGGCAGCAATCACTTACTTTGGTTTGAAAGAGCTGGGCGGTTGGCACGAGTTGCGTGACTTCGTCGCGGCTGAGCCGGCGCAGTACGCGCTGTGGCGTCCTCTTTCCGATCCCGATTTCCCTTGGCTCGGAATCTTGATCGCCTCGCCCATCATCGGCATCTGGTATTGGTGCACCGACCAATACATCGTTCAGCGCACCTTGGCGGCACGCGACTTGCGCACCGCCAGACGAGGCGCCCTCTGGGGCGCGTTTCTCAAAATTTGGCCCGTCATGATCTTTCTTGTTCCTGGTTTGATCGGCGTTGCCCTCCACCAGAAGAACGCCATCGCCATCCCGACCGACGCGGACGGACAATTGATCGGCGATCAAGTCTTCCCGACGATGGTGGCCACGATGTTACCGCCCGGCTTGCGAGGCATCGTCGTCGGCGGCATGCTGGCGGCGCTGATGAGCTCGCTCTCTTCGCTGTTCAACTCGAGCGCTTCCCTGTTCACGATGGACGTCTATCAGAAGCTGCGTCCCAGCGCCACCGAAAACCAACTGGTTAATGCCGGCCGCTTAGCCACCGTCGTCATCGTCCTGCTAGGCCTGATGTGGATCCCCATCATGCCGCGCATTTCCGGGGGCGGACTTTACAAATACTTGCAAGATGTCCAAGGCTATTTGGCGCCACCGATCACGGCCGTCTTTTTGCTGGGCCTGTTTTCGAAACGGATGAATGGAGCCGGCGCCGTGGCCGGACTCGGCCTGGGCTTCCTACTGGGTATCGCCAAACTGACAATCCAAGCTTTTTACGGTGGCAGTCCGGACAAATTGCACGCACCCCAATTCCTGGCTACCGTCGGGGACTTTAATTTTCTCTACGCGTCGGGAGTCCTATTTCTGATCAGTATTGGACTCGTCGTCGTGGTGTCGCTGATGACGAGCCCACCCGATGAAGAGCAACTGGAAGGTCTGACTTACGCAACCAACGAGGCAGCGCGAGAAGAAATCCGCGCCAGTTGGAATTCGGTCGACGTGCTGGCAACGATCGTCATCTTAGGTCTCGTTGCCGCCGTGTATGGATATTTTTCGTTCTGGGCGAGCTGACCAATGCGGGTGGTGTTTCAAAGCAGGGACCGGCTTGAGCCTCCCGCCCTGGGCCGAACTCAGGTCCGGCAACAAGGACCAAGATACTACTCCTGGATCCAAGCCGCGTCTTTCGATTCGGCCGCCGCCTGATCGGCCGTGGCAAAATTGAATCCTTGATCGGTCCCGGCGGCCCCAACCTCACCCGCCTTGTTGATGGCCACGAAGTTGATGTGAATATCTTCGTATGAGCTGGGGTCCTGTGCGGCAATTCGTCGGACCACTTCCTCGCAGGCCGCTTGAGGCGACTTCCCCTGCCTCATCGCCTCGACGACCATGAACGAACCACAGTAGCGCATGACATTCTCGCCGATCCCTGTCGCCCCAGCCGCCCCGACTTCGTTGTCCACATACAAACCGCTACCGATGATGGGCGAATCGCCCACGCGACCGGGTAACTTGTAGCCCCAGCCGCTCGTCGAGCAACCGCCGGCGATATTCCCTTCCGCATCGACTCCTAAAAGAGCGATCGTATCGTGCTGCGCCGGAGTCAGCTCGTCCTCACGCGCTTTCGCGGTTTTCGCGGTTTT
>CAYZRS010000030.1:54222-63842 GCA_964480915.1 uncultured Pirellulaceae bacterium
TTTGGCCGCTTTGGCCGCCTCACTCGCTCGCCGCTTCTGCCACGCTTCCCGTTGTGATTGGGTCAGAAGTTCCGTTGCCGCGAAACCGTTTTCCAGCGCAAACTTCCGCGCCCCATCCCCGACCAACATGACGTGCTTCGTCGCTTCCATCACGCGGCGGGCCACCGAAATCGGATGCAGAATATCTTCCAGCGCCGCGACCGCTCCCGCTTGGTGCCCTGGCCCATTCATGATGCAGGCATCCAATTGGACGACCCCATCGGCATTCGGCAAACCGCCGATTCCGACAGACGCGTTCTTAACGTTTTGCTCTTCGACTCGGACGCCCTGTTCAATCGCGTCCAACAACTTGCCACCGTTCAACATGACGTCGCGACTGCTACTGACGGCCGGCTGCGTCGCAGACCAAGTGGCGATGAAACGAAACGATGGGGTTTCCGGTTCGGCGGCACTGGCGAGCAGAGCGAGCAAACCAACGCCAACGGCGACCAACCGAGGAAGACAACGTCGCATCATGAGGCACCATTTATTAGAGAAAAATCCTAAAGGGTTATCCTGCCTGACCATGCAGATCCGCCTAGTCGGCCAGCTTCTGAGAGAGCATCCACTCGAAGACCTTTTCGTTGTGGTAGGTCTCGGTCCACGAATCGTGGCCGACTCCTTCATAAACGGTCAGCTTCGCCTGTTGGTTCCCTTTGCGTTTGACCAAAGCGATCAGCCGCTCCGATTCGCTAAGCGGCACGACGTCGTCGGCTCCACCGTGAAAGCACCAGATTGGCAGATCCTTCAACAAGCCACCATCGAAGTAGCTGGCACCGCCGCAGATGGGCACGATCGCGGCAAAGCGATCGGGCTGATGAGCGGCCAATGTCCAAGTTCCGTAGCCTCCCATGCTCAAACCGGTCACGTAGATTCTCTTTTTGTCGACGGAGTATTTTCCTTCGATCTCATCCAGCAGTGCAGCCAGCCCGGCCGGTGACCACACTTGGTCGTCCGGACATTGAGGAGAGACGCAAATGAAGGGGAAAGCCTGGCCTCCATCAATGAGTTTCGGTGGTCCGTGGACTTTGACAAGGTCCAAATCGTCGCCACGCTCCCCCATTCCGTGCAAGAACAAGACGAGCGGGCTCGGCTTCGCTTCGTCGTAGTCATGGGGGAGGTAGAGCCAGTATTGGTAGGCGTATTGTTTCGTCACCGAACCTTGAAAACTGTCCGCAACTTGCTTACTCAAATCTGTCGACTGCCCCATGAGCGTTCCCTCAAAAAGTAGACCCGGCAAGAAAATGGCCAGACTGCCAACAATGCGATAAAAATTCTTCACAATTTACCCCTGCGTCCGTTGCATTCGCGATCCGACCGGTACGTATGGTAGACGGCATTCTGGAGCATTAGTATCCGAGCGCCAAAACCGAAGATTGCCGATTGCCCGTAGAGAAATCGCCAAAGCGGCATTTATTCCCTTGCTCAATCGGCCGTGAAAATTACAATAAGTTTTGCAGGAAAATCCTTAGCTAAATTGCATTGGGGCCGTCCATGAGAAGACAATAATTCGTGTTTCGAATTTCTTTCGTTTTAATCGCGTGTCAAAACCGGTTCACGTTTATCTTCTCATTGACATCTCTTGTCGCTCCGACGCTTCTTTATCCGTTGGATTCTCTCGTATTATTTTTTCGTAACTGGGCGCGAAAATTTCGCACGTACAAACTCCTTCTCACGAGATGTTCCAATGAAACTAACTCACATTCTGTCAGCGTTTGCTCTCTGTCTCTCAATGGCCACGATGAGCTTTGCCGGCTCGATCACATTCAGCACGAACGCGATCGAACTGACTGGCGCAACCCCTGCTGCGGGCACTTTCGGCTTGAGCAATACACAATCGATGACCGTTGGCGGAATCACATTGGATGTGAACGCCAATGGCAGTGGGTTCGGATCCAATCAGATCGGCATCAATGGCAATACCAATGCCTACAACGACAGCGACGATGCAACGCACGGCATCGGCGTCCGCGGAAATGGCACCTGGGCAGTCAACGGAAATACGGCCGAGGCGTTGGAACTTTCGTTCGATCAAGATGTCGAGATTTGCTCCATCGACCTTAACGGAATCGGTGTCGCACCGAACAACAACGACCGAGCCATTATTTCGTTTGCCGGATTCGTCGTAGATGTATTCGGCGCCAGCACGGTGGTCGGAACGCTTCCAGCCGGTACAACTTTTGCCGGAGGAACGGCCGACGTGGTCAGTTTTGCCACGCCCGTCCTGCTGACAGCAGGAAGCACCATTACATTGGAAGGACCTAACGCGGGCACTGGCACGTTTTCATTGCGAAACATCGTCGTTAACGCCGTTCCAGAACCGTCAAGTTTGCCACTACTTTTGTTTGGCCTGCTGGGTCTTTGCAGCCGTCGTCGGTAGTCCACGCCAGATCGAACCATTTGCGGGCGGGCTCCGGCTGACGGATGCCCGCCCTATTCAGAAACAACTTGCTTGAACTGGCTTTGGGGAGGACACGGTGGGAATTCACAGGATGCGGATGATCAAGTTCTTGGCGCTCAGCATGCTGCTGGTTCCGTTGGCCAACCCAAGCTACGGCCTCCACGTGATTGGCTGGCAAACATTCGAGAATGCCGGCGCGTCCAACGAATCGGGCATTGCAGACAACACGCCCGATACCAATTCAACGTTTGATGCCACGCCGGTCGGTTCCAACAACGGCGGTCGCTATCTCAGTGGCGCCATCGGTCCCGATGCGTCGAACTCGGGCTGGGACGGCTTTGGCCAATCCACCGACGGCGGATTCTTGAACGGGTTCACTTTTGGTAGCAACACAATCCCGCCTGGTCTCAGAATCACCGACTGGACTCTGGCCGACGGTTCGCCAGGCGAACGGATCGGACCTTTTGGCGAAGCGGGCACCAGTTCTTGGAAGTTCTCTTCCCAAAACAGCCCCAACCAACTGTTGGGAGATTTTTCGGTAACCAACGAAAGTGATTACTCCTTCCGGCTGGAGCACATTCATTTCGATGCTCGAGCACTGGGTGCAGCCACTTCTGCAGACACTTTGGAAGTCCGTTACCTGGCCACCCCAGGTAATCTGATCAACGCAGCAACCGGCACCGAAGTCCTAGACCAACGCGTCTTTTACAACAATGTCTGGTCGAGCACCGGTGTTGAGAATGTCTCGCAAAGTGTTGCCACCGTTATCGATTCGGCGGCGCGACTGGCGCCTGGCGACAAAGCGACGTTTCGGTTCGAGTGGTCACGTACCAATACACCCTCGGGTGGCGGTCAAACGCAAATCGACAACGTCGCCTTCTCCGGAACGTTTCTAGATCAAAACAACGGCTTTGCAGAAATCGATCCACGTACGGTGGGCGATGTGCTCGTCGACGGCGATTTTGATAACAACGGCTTTTATGAATGCAGCGACATCGACGACCTGGTCGCAACGATCTTCGCTGGCAGCGACGATGCGTCGTTTGACCTGACGAGCGACGGGTTCGTCAACGGCGACGACTTGACTGCCTGGCTCGCCGAGGCGGGCAGCACGGGCGGCCTAACCGCTTCGGGCAATCCGGTTCAACTGGGTGACGCAAACCTGGACGGCGCCGTCAACGGACAGGATTTTGTCGCCTGGAATTCCCACAAGTTCACACCGACGGCCGCTTGGTGTTCCGGCGATTTCAACGCCGATGGAAATGTGGACGGACAAGACTTCGTGATCTGGAACAACAACAAATTCACAACCGCCGACAACCTGTCGGTAGTCCCCGAACCGGCATCGGCGGTCATTCTGGCCGATGTTTCGTTGCTTTTGCTATTTTGGAGACGCCGTCGGTTACGATAATTTTTCAGGGGCAGTTCCGTTATCCAAAGGCACATCATCGCCGTGACAATCTCAACCGCTGTCGAGTTCCCCCGCAAACGCGCCTTCACCCTTGTTGAATTGCTCGTTGTGATCGCGATCATTGCCATTTTGGTGAGCCTGCTTCTACCGGCCGTTAATTCGGCGCGGGAAGCGGCTCGCCGGACCCAGTGCTCGAATCAAACTCGTCAGCTCGCATTGGCTGCGCTCAATTACGAAAGTGCTCGCGGCAGGTTCCCACCCGGAGCCGCCATGGCAGGGAGGTTTCCGGCCAAGAACCTCAATCCGGTCGCCGCCTTCAAGTGGGTTACCAACTCCAACCCTAAATTGTTGGACGAGTATCTCACGCCCAATACGGAAGGCTATCGTGGCCACAGCTGGATCGTCGAAATTTTGCCTTTCATTGAAGAGGCGGCTCGACTTGGCGGTTGGGATACGAACTATAGCGTTGCGCACAACATCGAAGTTCTCAATTACGACGTAGGCGACATCAGCGGACTCTACTGCCCTTCTCGCCGCGGGGGCATTACGACGGAAGAGCAGCGGAAAATGCTGCAAAAAATCCCCAGCAACGAACCGGTGACAGAATGGGGCGGTTCCGGTGTCGCCGCGGGGGGGACAGATTACGGCGCCTGCTTCGGCTCGGGCAATTGTTACAACAACGAAACCAAAGGTCTGCACACTGGTTGGAGCTGCGCCGGACCGGGAAAATCGGCGTTGGGAATCATGGTTCCGAAAGAAGGAGCCAAGGCGCGGCACGTGAAGGATGGCTTAAGCAAGACGATTTTGATCGGCGAACTGCAACGCAATTGGAGCAACGATACCAGCGGCGGCTTTGATGGCGGCATCGCCGCTCGCAGTTGGGACGGCTGGTTCCGTGGTGGCATCGCGACGAGTTTCACATCGTACACATTCGACGGTGATATTTTCTACCTCGGCCAAGCTTACGGCGTCGATCTGGGTGAGAATTTCACGGTGAACGGAATCAACTCGAACTCACCCGAATCGGCCGGTAGCGAACACCCGGGCGGCGCGTCGGTTTCATTCGCCGACACCTCGTCTCGCTTCATTAGCGAAAACGTCGATCCGGTCGTCTATTGGACCATGGGGAGCCGCGCTGGTTCCGAATTCGCCAATCAACTCGAATAACTTCTCCGTTTGCGAGCCTCGTTCATGCGTTCTCAGATCGCCGCAGCACGAACCGTGTGTCTGCTGCTCATTGGCGTTTTCAGTCTGTGGCTCACCGGTTGTCAGCGGGGTGATCGGCCACCGCTTGGCAAAGTCACTGGCACCGTCTCCATCGACCAAAAACCGGCTGCCGGATTGGCCGTCCGTTTCTCGACCCCCGGCTTTCGCTCCTCCATCGGACTTACAGATCAAGAGGGGCGTTACGAACTCAACTACGTCAAAGAGGTCATGGGGGCCGCCGTCGGCACGCATACCGTTCGCATTCAGCAAGTCAGTCAAGAAGGCAAATCAGTTCCGGTACGAATCCCGGCAAGATACAATCGTGAATCGGAACTCACCGCAGAAGTGAAACGGGGAAGCAATACGATCGATTTCGATCTGACCTCCGATTAGGCACCTATGGAACAAGGTGTGAGATGCGCATCGCGGCTTTCAGCTTGAATCTTCGCTTAGCAGAATCTGTTCCACCTCGTCGATGACCTGCGACGGTCCACGATATGCCCACACCTCACTGACGTCGATACTCTCCGTCCGCCCAGTCCAACCGCCAATCGCCGGCACGTGGTATTCCAATTCGACGTAGCTGCCTTGCGAGGCGTTGCTGATGTTGCACGCCTGGAATGCGTAGCCATGGTCATCGAGCGCGCTCATCGGCGCATCGAGATAGGCGCCAGCGGGGTCAATCTGAAACTGACGCACAATCAACGCCTCCTCATCGCCCGCCACATATCGATAGCCGGCTCGCCCCACACAACTTTCGGCTGACAAGCCAATCTTCTGCGCGCCGGTAGCATCCATGCGATAACGCACCATTTTGTCGCTCACTTCGATCGCATCGCCCGGCACCTCGCCGAAGAATGTCGTGGGCGCGGTTCGTTCTACCGTCGGAACCAACATCGTCCCCCCGTGCGGTAGTTGAAGTAAACTCCAGATGTTGATGGGGTAAGATTCGGCGATTCGGTTCTGCAAGACCAACGTCGTTGTCGCACGGTATCCGGCATACTCGGCGGCATGCCCGATCGTTGGATCAGCAATCGGATTTTCGATCAGCGAAAATGACTTCGTCAGCCGAACCCGATTCACGCTCCCGGAGCGAACGCCGGTTGTCGAAAACTCGTCCTGCAGAGTGCAACATCCGGCACCTCCTTCTGCGATCCGTCGATAGGCGCCCGGTTCAAATTCCACCGGGGGCACGAATCGTTGATCGCTGGGGAATTCGGGAAAGAAGTGGTCGGCTTCGGGTGCCAGCCAAGTCCGGTCGCCGCCCGAGTTCATCCACGACTCGGCATTCATCAGCGCTGTGATGGCTGCACTCGAAGCGAAGGCATCATTTACCCACAAGAAGTTCTCGGCACTCCCGGGTGCAAACAGCCCCATGACGCGGCCCCCAAACGGCATCACCAACAGCGTGCCGGATTCCCCCTCAAGATGCTCACATGCTAAACCAGCTGCAATCATCGACTGTGAAAGCGACGACAAATTCATACTCACTGACTCACGATCAATACTGCCCAAGCACCGTGCTCGGCCGCCCCGTACCTCGACTTTCCGAGTCGAGCCACACACTCGCCCCGTTGCTTCCAACTCACGTTCTGCCAACACTTCTAGCGACTATACCAGCCCCCGCAGCCGAAATCTGCCGAGCCGCCCTAACGACGCCAGCGTTACTTTTACCGTATCCGCAGCTTTACCATGACGTTTTATCTCACCCGACCAACCACCAAGTTGTGAAATGTAAACATCGGGTGGCTCCTTTCCGCCCAGTCTCCTCATCTGATCCGAGCAACCGGCCCATTCCCAAATCAAGCAGCGAAGTGTATCTGATTTACCTTTGATTCCCGATGATAAGGACATAGGCTTTTGGTAGTCCTCCCGAGCACTCGCCCTCCCCAAAGTTGGGTGGGAGACCAATCGGTAGCGGCTTGAATAGAATTGCCTCAGCCGTCGTTCTGTAGAGACCAAGTCAGGAACCACTCGTGTCAACATATCCGCGTCAAGAGCGACCCGCCAAAAAGAACCATTTGGACTTTGTCGTCGATTCATTGGAACAGCGAACGATGCTGTCGGCCGATGCCCTGTTTTCGATTGCAGAGACATTTTCGCAAGCGAATGTCGATTTCGATGAAGCGGCCTATGCCGAATACTTGAACCAGTTACACAACGAACATCACGATGACCATCACGACGATGAACTGCTTCATGTAACTCCGCTCGCGCCGGTTGCAGCTCAAGGCGACGATCCAATCTGGGCAAATTACGATCTGGCTCAAACTTTTGAATTGCACAGTTTGGCCGGTGCCGACCACACGATCTATTTGGACTTCGACGGTCACGTCACGACCGGTACGTATTGGAATAATTCTTACGGAGCCGAAATCACCACGCCGGCTTACGATGTGGACGGTGATGCGGGCTCGTTCTCGGAAACCGAACTGGCCCGCATCCAACAGATTTGGACACGCGTCGCCGAAGATTTTGCTCCTTTCCATGTGAATGTAACGACCGAGGACCCAGGTGCCGACGCTTTGCGAGATACGGGCGGTAGCGATTCGCAGTGGGGCATTCGCGTCGTCGTGGGCGAAAACACGTTCTACAGTTCGGCTGGCGGAGTCGCCTACGTCGGGTCGTTTGACTGGAGTACCGACACTCCGGCGTTCGTCTTCAATACGAGCGTCGTCGGTGTGGCAGAGGCTGCTTCGCACGAGGCTGGGCATGCACTGGGGCTGCGACACGACGGCACAAGCAGCGCTTCCTATTACAGCGGGCACGGTTCGGGCGACACCTCGTGGGGCCCGATCATGGGCGCTTCCTATTATCGCTCGTTAACGCAATGGAGCCAGGGCGAATACAATGGCGCGGATCGCCAGGAAGACGATCTGCAGATCATCACGACGCAAAACGGCTTCGGCTATCGGGCCGACGATTACGGCAACTCGACCATGGACGCTCAGGCGCTCGCCGCCGTCGGTTCGTCCACCTTCGAAACGACGTACGGCATCATCGAACGCAACACGGACGTCGACTATTTTTCGTTCTTTGCCGGAGCCGGGCAGGCCACGATCGAAATCGACACGCTGTCGGTAGGCGCCAACCTCGATATCCTGGCCGAACTGTATGATTCCGATGGCAACCTGATCGGTCAGAGCAATCCGCTCGATGGCATCGACGCATCGTTCGATGTTGAATTAGTCTCCGGCGGTCAGTACTTCGTGACCGTTACCGGAACTGGCCTCGGCAACCCCAACGGTGACGGCTACACCGATTACGGCAGCCTGGGCAACTATCGAGTCACTGGCGAAGTCGTCGCCTACGACGGCATTGTGATTCAAGCGGCCGGGACGACCAACAGTGAGCAATTCCTGCTGCAGATCGACGGCAGCACGGTGGCCACTTTCAACGACATTGGTGGAGACGCCGACGCCGGCATTTTTGAAACCTATACCTACGACGCCACAGGGATCACTGCCGGCCAAGTCCGCATCGTTTTCACGAATGACCTGATCGATGAAAATGGCGACCGCAATCTGCGGATCGACAATGTGACGATCGGCGGCACCATCATCGAAACCGAATCGGCCGGAGTCTACTCGACTGGCACCTGGACCGAAGCGGACGGAATACAGGCCGGTTTTGGCCGCGGCGATACACTGCACGCCAATGGCTATTTCCAATTCGGACTACCCGAAACCACGATCACCGTCCGTGCTTCGGGTGATGAGGGCACGGAACTGTTCGAGTTGCTGATCGACGGCGACTCGATCGGTCAGGCGTTCGTCAGTACCTCTTTCGATACGTACGCGTTCTCTTATGCGGGCGATGTCGAAGCGAGTCAGCTCCGCATCGTCTTCAGCGGCGACCAATACGATTCGGCGAGCGGTCTCGATACGAATCTCCACGTCGACTGGGTCGACGTCGCCGGTGTCACCTATCAGACCGACTCGGCCGACGTCTATTCGACCGGCACCAGAACGGCGGCAGGCGTCATGCCGGGCTTCGCTCGAGGCGAGACGCTGCATACCGATGGCTACTTCCAGTTCGGGGTCACGGCCCCGATCGAAGTCACCGCAGCCGAATTTGGCAACCTTTCCCTGACTCGCACGCGGCTGACACTTTCCGGTTCCGACGCGCCGCTCACGATCAACCTGACCGACGGCACGATCTCGAACGATACCAGTTACGTCGTCATCCCCGACGCCATTCGCCGCATCGTCCTCACCGGCACTTCGGGCAGCAGCGACCATCTCACCATCATCGGCACGACGGGCGACGACACGGCCACCGTTCGCACCACCAGTGCTCGCCTGAAAGGCGACGGCATCCTACTCACCGCCCGCAAATTCGAATCGCTCAATCTCTACGCTTCGGCCGGTAACGATAAGGCGATCATCCGAGGCAACGGCCGCGGCACTCAGCGTTACCAATCGCACGACCAAACGACCATCTTCGCCAGCGACACCTTCGCATTCACGTTCTACGATTTCGAAGCGACCGACGCGAGCCGAGCACTCCTCCAGCTCTTGTAGAGACGGCCGACCGGAGCCAACGCTCACTTTTCGCTCGTCA
>CAYZRS010000031.1:0-63123 GCA_964480915.1 uncultured Pirellulaceae bacterium
AACGCAAGGCAGTACGCTGCGTCGTCTTGCTGGAAGGTGTTTCAAGGAACTCAAAGGGCAGAAGGCGCAAGGTTAACGTGTGTTTCCAACCTAGCGAAACCAGCCGCGGCGGTAGAACCACGCCAGCATGCCGCCGCTTATCGTCAGCATGACGAGCGAAAGAATCGCAAAACCGTACTGCCAATCGAGTCCCGGAAGGTGCTGGAAATTCATGCCAAACACCCCAGCGAGAAAACTCAGCGGAATGAAGATCGTCGAGATGATCGTTAACGTCTTCATCACCTCGTTGGCCTTACTGCTCGCGCGGTTAAAGTGATAGTCGCGGAGAATGTTACAATTCTCTAAACAGTGGTCGATCCCTTCTGACAATTGCGTCACGTGATCGTGGCAGTCTTTTAGAAATACCTGCGTTTCAGGACGAATGTTGTTTTCATTTCGCTGGATCTGACTGACCATTTCGCGATGAGGCCGTAGCCATTTGCGCACATCCGTAAGCTCCCGGCGAAGGCGGTGAACCGTGTCTATCGACAAGGTATTCTCGCTGGCAATTTCATCGTCGAGTGCGGCTAGCTGATCTTCAATTTCTTCGAGGATCGGGAAGTAATGATCGAGGATCGAGTCAATGATGGCGTAAAGCAGATAATCGCTGCCCCGCAACCGGACGTGGCCCGCCTTATTCTCAATGCGCTTTCGCAAGGGGGAAAGGCCGTCGCCAGCGCGCTCCTGGATCGTGATTACCGTCTTTCCAGAATGGAAGATACTTAGCTGCTCAGAATCTGTCCGATTCGTGAACATGCGCAGTACGCAAAAATTGTAACTCTCAAACGATTCGAATTTCGCCCGCTGATGCGTGTTCATCACGTCTTCGAGGGAGAGCGCGTGTAAGCCGTAACGGCCTGCGAGTTGCAATAGCAGGTCGGCATCGTTTGCTCCATCGACATTGATCCAAACGACGTCGTGTCGTTCTTCGATCTCGGCGATCTGTTTGATATTTGCCGGCGAGATGGCGTGGACATGCTCCGGCGTGAAAGCCAGCACTTCCAGTCGCGCTGGCGATTTGCCCTCAGTCGGCAGTAGCCCAGGTGGGCTGCCGGGTTTGCTGGCTTTGCGATAGTGACGTTTTCGTTTTTTGCGGGCCATATGCGTTTCCATCCGGGCCGATGAGACACGCTTCGATATCCAAGAACGAGGTGGAAGCGGTTCAGCGTACGAGGCAGTCAGTTTCCAGCTGGGTTGTTTTAGCGAGTCGACGACGCGAGGCGTGTAATTGTCATGAGTTCAAAAGGCATTGCAAGTCGACGTGTGAATGCCGTAACCAGTTTGCACAGCACGACAAAGGGCACGCGACGAATCCTCGTAGCCCGCGATTGTGCGCAGAGACGTCACTCATTCCGCACGACTGCCGTCCGAAGTGCCTGTGCAAAGCCGCCCACGCGTGAAGTTCGGCGGGACTTTGGGACGATGGCGAAAGTCAGCATTTTATTTGCCGCCATGGGGAATCGTTTCTCCGCCGCTGTCGATCCATCGGATCGACAGCGTAGGGCACGGAATGGAGCACTAGCCCGGATGCCTGGTATCCCTTAAGAGGAAAGAGAATTCCGCCTCGTTTACGTGAAGATCGAAATGTGCGTAAACCTGATCGGCAAGGGATGCGGCGCGGGCCAGCGACCGGTCGGGTGTCGTGGCGACTGCGGCCGTCGCGCGCTCGCGATGCAATCGGAAGGAGTTAGGGGAAATGGGGTAATCGATGGAATCGACGAGCCCTAAGCCAGCGCGACCAACAACGACGTTGCCTGCGCCCCAATTCACGTTCCCTTTCTCGTCGCCGTTCCCCAACGGTCCCCAACGGATATCCTCTCCGTTGACACTCCGGTCCCATGGATCGTCATCGAACGGTCGCGGTTTGATTTCCCAAGCAACCTGGCTCCAGTCGCCTCCGTCCGACAGCGTCCCGCCGGCAACTGGGGCGAGGCTGGCGACGTCGCATCCCGACGTTGGGACGTCCAGACACGAAGAATTTCGGGCGGCCTGGATACTGAGCGAGTATCCACCAACTCCGTTGCCGCCGTCGCCAAAAATCTGGATGAAATACGTTCCGTCGGCCGGCGCTGAGAATCCAAGCCTCGCGTCGCTCTCAGTTAGGATTCGGCCCACGTGATCCGGTGAGCGGCGCGGAGCATCGTACACGAGTCGCGCGGTTCCCTTGGCATCGAAGATCCTTATCCCCAGGTTGGGTATGGTTTGCAGTCTGGTGGAGACGTCAAACTGGTCGCCAGCGTTCGCGGTGAAAGAGAACAAATCGGCCTCACTAGGGGACGGCAAGTCGGACCTCACCATCGCCGGCACAGCGATCTGCGCCGCCGAACCGATCAAGCTCTGCAAGGACGTTCCGAAGTTGTCTCGCCAGACCGTAAAATCGGCCGCGTCGATGTGACCGTTCCGGCTGCCATCGGCGGCGATGCCGGTCACAAACACTGTTTGTCCAAAGAGCGTCCGCCAGAGATAGTAGTCTTCTATGGCGACAATTCCGTTTCCGTCGTAGTCGCCATCCAAGAGCGGTATTGCCAATTCCGGGGCCGCCGGCGTGCCACTCGCCAATCCGCTGGGCCGCCAGTTGTCAGGTTGGTTGTAATCCCCGGCGGTGTCGATCACGACCAGCGAGGGGCCGCCGCCGTCAGGGGTTGTCGGCCAGCCGAGTGAATTTCCATCTTGATAGGTGAATGCCTGGATGACCTCTCCGGCGGCATCCCACAGGAATAGGTCTTCGCCGCCATTACTTAACTTTCCGCCGTATTGGCCGACAACGGAAGGATCGACACCGTAGCGAAATCGAAATGCGTTCAGATCTTCGACCAGTACAGACCGTTCACCTGGCTGCAATAAAGTTGTGTTTAGGAAAGAGAGATTGACGCCGCCGCCCAGTACGACCCCATTCAGATCGATCGGTTCGGCGCTGACGTTCGCAAGCTCCAAAAACTCAAAACCATCGGCATCATTGAAACCGGCTGCGATCTCGGCAGCGTTTGGCCCCGCCGGGTGATAGTGCAATTCGGTCACGCGAAGGTTCGTGGCATTTGCCAAAGCCGTTACCCGGAACTGTCCGGAAACCAAGCCGGACCAGTTTTCTTGTAGCACGACGCGCATCGTGATCGTCGTTTCCTCGGTGATGGAAATGGGGCCGTTGTAGATTTGGGCAGAAGCCGAAATCCCACCTGCGGAATCGCGTGGATCTGTGCCGTCCAGAGTATAGTAGAGCGTCGCACCTGCCTCGTCATTGATGAGATCGACCATCGTGCCGGTCGGTACCTGACCAGGCGCCGTGTCGAATTCGGGGGCGACGAGGTGGGAGGCAAGGCCGGCGTCCTGTAGCTGGCTGAGCACAATCCCGGTCCGCTGAGGCAAGTAGGTATCTGTGATCCAGTCCAGCTCGTCTTGCCATTGGTCATCGACGGTCAGTGGGATCGTCTCGTGCACGTCGCCCCATCGGGCGGACTCGGCCACTAATGCCTCGTCGATGAGGCCGGCCAGATGCGAGTATCGCTGCGTCCCAGCGGTCGGAGACAGGGCGCCATCATCCGACAGATGCAATAGCGCACGATCGATGAACAACTGACGGAAGTCGGCATTCACTCGGAGCCGATCATACAATTCGGCTGGCGAATCGGTCGCGTCGACCTCGGTGCGATTGGCTCCCAGTTGATTCATCGAAATCTCGGCATCCCATACGTAGAACTTGAAGCCGCCGCCGGCAACTCGATTTGCCGCCGTGACCCAATTGTTGTGCGGCCAGTCATCCGTTCCGGCGTAGAAATTGACAAGCATGTAGTCCACAAGGTTTTGCACGTCCAACTGCTGCTTGACTGCCTCGTATCCAGCCGAACTCGATAGATCTGTTGTCCGAACGAGATCAAGAAGCGCGTCCCAGGCGGCGCGACTCCCATCCTGCAGTCCGCTGTGAGTGATGACGTCGTAGTCGTCGGATTCTCCGCCAAGATGGTCTGCAAAATACTCGCCATCGGGCCGTTCCGTCAGATCGTAAATTCCCCAATACAGGCCATTGATGTAGACGTTGACGGGCCGGCTACGGACCGACAAGTTCCCCATGTCGGCGAAGCTGTTTCGAACGAACGGATCCTGGACGTATTGGGCCCGGTTGTGCAGCGCTGGACTAACCGCTTGCCATGAGTCGTTGTAGTGACTGCGCAGGACAAGGCGATCAAAACGAGCGACCCCTCCATCTCCAAACAGTGGGAAATCCAATCGCCCGGGACCGTACTCTCGGCGGAAATAGAGCCGCATGGCGTGTTTGGGAGTCCGCCACGGCTGACGCCCTGCCCCCCCGTGGGCTCGAATGCCGGCGTTGGCTTGGAATTGGCCTCCCTCGGAAGGGTCCCACCATTCGACCGACATTTCCCGTTCCCACGCCGATCCGCTACTGACCGAGTTGGCATAAAAGCCGGTCTCGCCGTCGAACGCATCGTCGATGTCCATCGTCACCGAAAGGGTTGGCAACGCCGTTAGAGCGTCGTGAAATCGAGACGTATAAATGCCGCCGAACAGATCGTTGGGGCCGACCACATCCGCATCGATCTCGTAATCTGCGACGGCCAAGAATGGTGTGTCGCCATTCGTCCAGTTGTTATGTGTTCCCCAGTCGTCCGGATATCCGGCCGGTTGCGATGGCTGGGCTATGATATCTGCAGCGAATAGGTACGTGTGGGCGACGGAAGGCGATGGAAAGAAGTCTTCCTTGATGGCTACGGCACGCAGGGGCGTCGTCCCGGCAACCGTGACCGGCCCTGCATAGAGCGTTCCGTTCGTTGCATTGGGTTCGCTGCCGTTGGTTGTGTAGTAGATGCTGGCTCCGGGCGTCCCCGTGCTTAACGTGACGCCGAAAGGTGAATCGTAGAAGCCGCGTGACACACTAAACACTGGCGGTTCCGTAAATCCCAAGGCAGCGGTTCCGTTTGGTCCACCCGGTGTTGGATCGGCAAAATAGCCCCGTTCCAGAGGTTCGATTAGCGCCGACTGTGCGGCAGTTAGTTCCGGAATCAAGAGAAGATCACTACTGCCGGCGGACCGATTCAAGAGCTGAAACGAAAGCACGTTGGTGCCCACGGTCAGCTCAGTTAAATGGTCGGTTAAATCGAACAGGACCGGGTCGGTCGCCTGCTCGTCCGGCGTTCCTCCGGTGGCGGTCGAATTCCACGACGGCGTGGCTGGAGCATTTTCCGAAGCGACCCGAATCCCATTCAGGTAAGCAACGAATCCGTCGTCAAATTGCATCGCCAACGACAGTTGGTTGATTTCGACGACACTGGTCAACTGGAATTCGAACCGCGCGTAGGCGGTCGTTGTGCCGATCGGCACGGGCGCATTGATGAACGCCTCATAACTGAAAACACTCGTCGGAGCGGCTTCATAACCAACGCCGGCCGTCACGGTGGGACCGCCGTCCCAGGTGCTGTCGTCGAACGTTGGTTGGGTCCAGGAGGTGCCAAGCGTTCCGTCGTTAGGAACCAACGTTCGGACGAGCGTCGTGTCGTCAACCAAGACCGTTGGCGACGATGCCATCGCCAAGCCGTAGGAGATATCCTCGTTCTGCGAAGGGAACTCGGGTGCGTATGCAAAGGCGACCGTCGAACCATCGGCCTCTACCAGCGCAAGGTACTCGCCGCCTGCACTGAGTTTGAAATTCGTGTGAAGTTCTGAACCGGCTACGGCACGATTTTTGTCCGAAGCAAACACCAGCAGCGATTGATTCGGTTCCAACGTCACGGCGGGGAAGGACCATTTGCCCAAGTCTTCCGCGTCGTCCGTCAATTTCCAGGAGTTGAGATCGGCTGTCGCATCACCTGCGTTGTAGATCTCGATCCAGTCGGAGGAATCTCCATCTTCATCGATGAGTGTCCCATCATTGGAAGCCATGAATTCTGAAATGACCAGATTCGCCGCTAAGAGATGCTTCTCTTCCAGCGACTCAAATCTCAACGGCCTTGGACGATCCCTTGTCCGTGCTGATGGGGCAATGATCGATCGATCCCTACGAAGCATCTGACGTCGAACCATGTTAGCACCTTTGTTAATGTCCCTAAGCGAGGCAATCACCGGTTAGAATTCATGAGGAGTCGTTCACTCGTCGTCAAAGACGAGTGTCACGACGCTTCGCACGCACAGGTTATCAGCAACTCCTTGGAGCAATCAATCGAC
The DNA here is from genome assembly GCA_964480915.1 of uncultured Pirellulaceae bacterium. Taxonomy (GTDB): domain Bacteria; phylum Planctomycetota; class Planctomycetia; order Pirellulales; family Pirellulaceae; genus CAWGCE01. Next base: position 6,211 of record CAYZRS010000031.1, read on the forward strand.
TCCGGCAAGAGGTGTCGAATCGCGACAGGGCCTGAAAGTCCATTTCACGCTCGAATTGCTGACTGCTTGGCAGTCGCCCTCAACGCGTTGCAGCGACTGCAACCCGAGCGCTCTCTCACAAAGCCTGTCGGCGACGTCACGCCGTGCGCACGAAAACGCCTCGGCAACAGGTGCCGAGGCGTTAGGGAATTTCGCATCAACCAGCCTTTAACGCTGGCGTCGGATCGTCAGCAATGCCAGCAGCAGGAGCGTCACAAACGAGTGCGGTTCTGGTACCGCTGCCAAGCTGTCATTCGCTGATTGGAACTTCGAGGCATTCCAAATCACGAAATCCTGGCCGTTCACGCTGCCGTCCGCGTTGAAGTCTCCGGAACACCAGGCGGGAACATCCGTGAACTTGTTGGCATTCCAAATTACGAAATCTTGTCCATCGACTTCGCCATCGAGGTTCGCGTCACCTGGAAGCAGCGGGTTGCCCGAGGCCGTCAGACCGCCCACGGAGCCAGCTTCCGCCCGCCATTCATCCAGATCGGCGATATCGACGTTTCCGTCTCCCGTCAGGTCGAACTGAGTATCGCCGGTGTTCGTGGCAATGTTGACCACCAGCTGATCGACGTCGGCACACTCATAAACGCCATTGCCGTCAAAGTCTCCCGTAACAAGATCAGGAGCCGATTCGAAGGAAACGTTGTCGAAGCCATATCGGTCGGCAGGTAAGTTGGTGTCATCTTGCTCAACGCCACCGAAAGCGAAAAGGAGCCAGTCATAGCCAGTCCCCGCGTCGAACTGGAAGCTGACGTCTTGCCAGTCAGCGCTGGGAACCAAATCGAAACCGACCGGGCGTTCCGGGTCGAATGAACTGTCAGCCCACAGTAAACGATCGACAACAGGCTCGTCGCCCGAGTCGTCTAGCCCTCGATGATTCCCTGCCGAAATGAACGCAGCAGCAAAGCCAGTTGATGCGAGGAAAGTGAAGTCGTCATCTTTCCACAGATCGTTCGCGTCCGACGAGTTCTGGATGCCATAAACTCTCACAGCGACAGACCCACCGCTATCATTGGGGAGACCTGGACCGTTGGGTGACGGATCATTGTAGTAAAGGCTGAAGTTCAGCGTTTGCAGCCCCGTTGTCGCTCCGCCATCGTTAAGGAAAAAGCCGGCTCCGGTTCCACGAGCATCACGGTCGGCTGCATTGTTTGGGTCCGGGTTCGTCGCTGTCGGATTGGCAGTCATGAACGTACCATCGACGCCCGCAGCAGAACTCGCCAGACCAATCATGTTTGCCGAATCCACGTTTCGCATCCGGCGTCCACTTGAACGCAACCATGCGCCATCGCCCTGTTCGAGAACGTTCGGGTCAGCACCAGTCGCTTGGACAATTGGCAAAACCAAATCATCAGTCGCTCGAGAGGCGCTGAAGAAGTTGAGGTCTTGACTGCCATCGTAAATCACGGTCTGGGCGTGGGCAGAGCACAGTAGTTGTGTGCAAATGAGTAGTGCGGCCGAGCATATGGAGAGTTTCATGTCTTTCCTCTCAGGGGCTTTGTTAACAGGTTCGGAGTCGGAAGCAATCACGCTTTCAGATGACCTCTGAAGCCTCGGGTGATCGTCTTGTGCCAGGCCCCGAAAACGGAGAAAAAATTCTTTGTTCCGGCGTTTTCAGTCCCCAATATAGTCGGGACATTTCTCAGTGCCGCCTCAATTCAGTTATCATTTTGCGACACTGAATCTGCCGCCCGCACGAAGAGACGTGGGGCCAGGACGGTTGCTGCGGGAGGCCATTGGGAACCCGTCTCAGCCCTCATTGTGCTTGCTTCCCATCCACATGGGGGTTGTGCTGAACCACCCAATGGTGCCAGCCAACGCGGTCCATTTTACGGCAGCAAGATCTATCGAACCGGCGAAATAGAGCAGGCACGGTACGATCACAAGACTGAGCGTGATGAGCGAGCCGATTTTTGTAATGGCATGCATAGAAAAGCTTGAGGTTAATTCGTTGTTCGTTAGTTTGTGGGCGACACGACTTCGCTGTTAGGTGATCTCTTCTGCGTGACTTTACTCAGGGCCAGGTAGAGCACTCCGCAAACAATCCAGCATGGAATGACGGCGTATGCGGCAAACAAGCCTCGTTGGAATATGAGATACAATCCAACGGCGACCGGCAACAGCCACGCAATCATGACGGCCATGTTGACTTTTGATCCGGTCTGCGTTGCGTACTCTTCTTGCAAGCCAAACCGCTTCATCAGGTAGAAGTCGACGAAGATGACCGCTCCCATCGGACCGAGGATCGTTCCGTACGTACCGACGAAGCCCAGCAGCTGAGCCGATAAATTGGGGAAGGCGCCAGCGATCGTCGCGACGGCACCGGCAACCAATGTCATCGTCGTCCGCGAACTCCTGGGGACGACACCTTGGAACGCGAGTCCGGCGCGATAGATGGTCGGATTGGCGGTCGTCCAGCCTGCGATCACGACGCAGATGATCCCGGTCCAGCCGAGCGACTGAAACGCAAGCAATCCTGGGTTCGCCGTGACTTTTCCATCTGGCCCCAAGGCCAATTCGGGTTTGATCTTAATCAGTGCCGCCAAGAGCAGAGCGGCGGCGATCCAGGCCATGTAGTGACCGAGGAACATTCCGATCGCAGGCGCCCATCCCGAGCTTTTGCTACGCGCAAAGCGAAAGATGGACAGGTCGGCCATGCCGAAGTGCATGGCGCCGTTACACAGCCAAGCGAATACGACGATCTGCCAAAATCCGAACGATTGTGGTCCATTCTTCTCTTGGACGAAGGCGATCGCGTCGGTCCAGAACTTTCCTTCCCGGATGGCGGTCAGGCTCGTCGCTTCAACTTGAACGAGCGAGACGATCCCGCAAGCCGCAAAGACAGCGATCATCCAGGGCGCCGCAATGTTGGCGAAGCGAGCCACGCGCTCGTAGCCGCCAGCAGCAACCACCGTGATGACAACGCCAACAATCGCCACCAGTCCCGTGAACGAGGGATTGCTCAAACCAAACGTATTGCTGGGAACGTCAAAAGCGATGCCAAAGGGAACGCCCACGGCGGAGGCCGAGACCGTCACCATCGCACCGGCCAGAAAACAGAACAGCAGACCGTTCACGAGGTTGTAGAACTTGACCAACGAACCGCCAGCGATCCGTTCTAATTGGTAATAGAGCGTCAGGCGTTTCGCGACGGCGATCGGCACCACCAAAAAACGCCAAGTCAGAACCGCGAGAATGTTGCCCAGCAACAGACCGAGAATCAGATCGGACAAACTTGCGCCGGCCGCCAAGAAAAGCGGGCCGATCATAAATTCGGTTCCAGCAGCATGTTCTCCCGCGTACATGCCCCAGAATTTGCCCGCTCCTAATAGCGCGCTCTCGGGCAGTGGATTGCGTTCAAAATCATCCTGGGACGTATTCTCGTCCGCCATCTTTTTCTCCGGGCGCTATAGGTTTGGGCTCTTTTGCGATGGCTCGTTGGCTCAGCACTGACTTTTCATACTTGACGACTTCTTTGTGCCAATCCATGCCGACGGGGACTCCTTGCTGTTCGCAATAGTAGCACCATACCGCATTGGCCGGTAACGCTTTGGCTTCTTCGAGCAGCGCGAGTCGGGCTGTCAGGTTGCCCTCGCGTTCGTAACGTTGCAATTGAGCGGTCGGTTCCAGTAACGCGTGCATCAGTGCCTTGATCGTCGCTCGCGTGCCAATGACCCAAGCCGCAATGCGGTTGATGCTGGCATCAAAGAAGTCGAGGCCAATGTTGACGCGGTCGAGGTAGTCTCCGCGGACAAGTTCCTGGGCGATCGCCTGCAACTCGTCGGTAAAGGTCACAACGTGATCACTGTCCCAGCGCACGCCACGACTGACATGCAGCAAGAGTCCATCGACCCAGTTCATGACCGAGGAAATTTTGTCCGAGATGACTTCTGTCGGATGAAAATGGCCCGCATCCAAGCAGAGCATCGTCTGGTTGCGGACTGCGTAGCCAAGATAGAACTCGTGCGAACCGACCACGTAGCTTTCCGAACCAATGCCAAATAGTTTGCACTCCACCGCATCGCGATTCCATTGGCGATCGACGTCGGCCGCAAAGATGGCGTCGAGCGACTCTCTCAGCCGTGCACGGGGCCCGGCGCGATCGACCGGGGTGTCCTTATAGCCATCGGGGACCCAAAAGTTGGTGACGCATGGGCTCTGCAGGGCCTCGCCCATCGCCGCACCGATACTCCGGCAGCGGATGCCGTGCTCGACCCAAAAGCGTCGGATGCTGTCATCCTGATGGGCGAGCGTGAAGCCGTCGGCCGATTTCGGGTGTGAAAAATAGGTAGGGTTGAAGTCCAGGCCTAAGTCGTTTTGCTGGGCCCAATCGATCCATGACTGAAAATGCTCCACCGTCAGTTCGTCTCGATCGACGAAGCGACCGCCCGTCTCGGCATAGTTGGCGTGGAGATTGAGGCGATGCTTGCCCGGTATCAGCGAATAGGCGAGGTCGAGGTCGGCACGCAACTCGTCGGCCGTTCTTGCCTTGCCGGGGTAGTTGCCGGTGACCGCGATTCCGCCAGTCAGTTCCCCGGCCGAGTTCTCGAAACCGCCCACGTCGTCGCCTTGCCAGCAGTTAACCGAAATGGAGATCTGTGCGAGTTGGCGCATCACGGAATCGGTATCAATTCCCCATTCGGAGTATTGTTCGCGAGCCAGCTCGTATGCTAATTGATTTGATATCAAGAATACTTCTCCAGACTAGTTCAGAACTGGCTGTCCGTCGGTGGCATTACTCAACGGGAAGGAATGAGTCACGACTTCTCGCAACTCTGGGAGGTTGGCGAAACGCCCACAGGCCATGGCTTGTACTAAAGTGTTTCCAATAGCAGTGGCCTCAATGGGCCCTACGGTAACATCGCAATCGACCGCTTGGGCAGTGAGTTCATTGAGCAGTTCGTTCTGTGTTCCGCCGCCGACCAGATGCAGTACGTCGATGTTGGTTCCCGACACCTGCCTGAGTTGGTCGAGCGTCTTCGCGTAGGAACGTGCGAGCCCTTCCAAGCAGCAACGGACCAACTGGCCCATCGTTTCCGGCACTGCTTGTCCGGTGTCGTTCGCGTATCGTTGGATTTTATTGGACATGTCACCGGCCGTAGCGAACTCGGGAAAGTCGGGATCGATCACGGTGCGTCCAGCTTCCGCCGACCTCGCCTCGGCTGCTAACTGCTCGAAAGTTCGCTCGTGGCCTTGCCGTTGAAAATCGCGTTGCAGTTCCTGAACCAGCCAAAGGCCGGCAATGTTCTTGAGGAAGCGAATGGTTCCGCCCACGCCTCGTTCGTTCGTGAACGGGACTTCTCGAGCCGCGGCCGTGGAGACCGGGGTCGTCAGTTCGGCGCCCAGCAAAGACCACGTGCCGCTCGACAAGTATGCCCAGTCCGAATCGGCTTTGGCAGGAACGGCTGCAACGGCCGAGGCGGTGTCATGGGACGCCGGAATGATGACTTGCAGGTCGGCCGGAGCGCCTGTTTGCTGGGCGATTTCTGATTTCAGGCGTCCTAGCGGAGTCCCCGGTTCGACGATCGTTCCTAAGATTTCTGTCGGGAGGCCCAGTGAAGACAGCAGCTCCCGGTCCCAGTCGCCACGATCAACGTTCAGCATGCTGCTGGTCGAGGCGATCGAGAGTTCCGTTGCCTGTTCGCCTGAGAGCCAAAAATGGAGCAGGTCCGGCAGGAACAATAACCGATCGGCTGCCGCAAACATCGCGGGCTCGGCGACGTATCGCGCCTGCAATTGAAAAAGCGTGTTGAACGGCAGCATCTGGATACCGGTCCGCTCGTACAGCGCCTCGAACCCGCCCAATTTTGCCAACACTTGTTGGCAGGCGACCTCGTTTTGAGGATCACGGTAGCAATGCGGCAATCCCAGCAGTTCACCCTGTTTGTCGACAAGCACCCAATCGACGCCCCAAGTATCGACGCCGATGCTCTTCAATTCGACGTGGTTTTCGCGGCACCATTCCGCGGCGGCTGCCAATCCGGTCAACAGGTGGCGCCAGATTCCAGCCAAGTCCCAGATTGGACCTTTCGGTGTTTCGTGAACGTGGTGTTCGAAACGATGGACCTCCTGCAATCGTAACTGCAGCGGCTTGCCTGACGATTCATGCAAAGCGCCCACGATCGCTCGTCCAGAGCTCGCTCCCAAATCGATTGCTAAGTGGGCTTGCATCATCATCTATCTCAAAAACGCCTCATGGAGCCCACCATCGACGTTAATGATTTGCCCCGTCGTTTTGCTAGCGCGGTCGGACAGCAGGAAGTAGGCTGCTTCGGCCTGGTCTTCCGCCGTGATCGCTTGTTTGGTGAGTGTCCGCTGGGCATAGAAATTGGCGAGTTTCAGTTGCAACTCGTCATCACTTTCACTTTCGTCAAAGTCGATGTCGTATTTCGAGAGTGAGGCAATCACCCGGTCACGCGGGAACATGGTCGATCCTTTGATGACCGTTGCTGGGGCGATGGCGTTAACACGGACCGTCGGAGCCAGTTCGATCGCCAGCTCGCGCACCAGATGGTTGGCCGCTGCTTTCGAAGTGTCGTACCCGACCGAACCACGTTTCGAGACGGCCCCGTTGACGCTCGTGGTAAGCAAAACCGAGCCTCGCAATCCCTGATCTTGGAAGATCCTCTTCGCCTCGTCGACCAGGTTGAAGCTGCCACGGACATTGACTTCGTACGTGAGCTGCCACGCTTTGTCCGACAAGTTGCCTTCTCGGTCAGGCGCGAGAAAGACGCCCGCCGTGACCACGACGTTGTCGACGCCTCCGTAGGCCAAAACGGTTGCTTGCAACGCATCACGGATCGAATCGCGATCGGTAATGTCAACGCCGACGCCCAAGGCGGGGCCGCAGCTCGATATGCCGGAGCCCGCGACGCCGACTCCGGCGCCATAAATCGCTACGAGTTCATCCGCCGTCGCTTGGGCCATGTCTTTGTTGAGGTCGGCGCAGACGACGTGAGCGCCTTCCTTGGCAACGCGGTGGGCCACTTGTTTGCCGATGCCGGAACCGGCGCCGACAACCAGCACAATGTTGCGTGCCAGTTCTTTCTCTGGCGGCATTCGCTGCAACTTGGCCTCTTCGAGCAGCCAATACTCGATATCAAACGCCTCTTGCTGTGGGAGAGCGATATATTCATCGATCGCCTCGGCGCCTCGCATCACTTCCACGGCACAATTGTAGAACTCGGCAGTCACGCGCGATTCGCTCTTGTTCTTGCCCCAAGCAATCATCCCGATTCCCGGGATCAAAATGACCGTCGGATTCGGGTCCCGCATGGCGGGCGAATTGTCCCGTTTGCAGGCTTCGTAATAACGCTGGTAATCGTCCCGATACTGGGCCAGCCCCACGGTCAGCTTCTCTTTCAGCGCCGCAGCATCTTCGCTTTGCGGATTCCAGTCGACGTACAGCGGTTTGATCTTGGTTCGCAAGAAGTGATCGGGGCAACTGGTGCCAAGCTCGGCCAATCGAGCCGCATCGACCGAATTCACAAAGCGCAGAATATTGTCGTCGAATTGAATGGTGCCGATGACTTTTTTCGCTTGGCTGATTTGCCCTCGCAACCAAGGTAGCAACTCGACAAGGATGGCATCGCGAGCTTCCGCCGCGAGCGCGTCGTACTTGCTGCCGCCAAACGTTTGCTGCCCCTTGTCCTTCGACTCGACAAAGCAAGCCGCTTTCTCGATGAGCTCGAGCGTGAGTTCGTAGCATTCCCGGTCATCGTCAGCCCAATTGATGAGCCCGTGTTGCCCCATGACCAGCCCGCGGAGGGACGGGTCGTCTTGGACTTGGCGGTGCATCTCCAATCCCAATTCGAAACCGGGACGCAACCAGGGGACCCAGCCGATTTCGTCACCGAAGACTTCTTGGGTGAGCTCCTTGCTGCGTCGACTCGCGGCGATCGAAATCACGGCGTTGGGGTGCATGTGATCGACAAACCGGGCAGGCAAAAACCCGTGGAGCGGTGTGTCAATGGAAGCGGCCCGCGGATTGAGATTAAACGTGCAATGGGGGAACTGACCGACCATGGCGTCTTCGGCCGGCGTCTTGGGGCCTCGGTTGGGCGCGCTCTCATACTGGGGAATCAGTCCGAGCAGTTTGTCCATGTAGAGCGAAGCGAAGTTCTCCGCCTTGGCCGTCCTCAAATCACCGCCCGACCCTTTCACCCACAACACTTCGGTCTCCTGGCCAGTGAGCGGATCGCGCTCCGTGGTCTTGGACGAGGTGTTGCCTCCACCCGTGTTTGTGATCCGCTGATCTGCCCCTAGGCAGTTGGAGCGATAGACCAGCCTTTCAGCCGGGGTGAGCGATTGGGCAATGGTATCATCCCAGTGCCATTCGACGTGAGTGAGTGATTTCGCGGTTGCTGACATCGTGTTCTCTCCGCAAAGACGAGCACTGGCTAAATGACGTGCACCGGGCGCAAGGAGCGGCCCGACTGCGACTCGTGATTCGCCCGTAGGACAGTCAAACCACCAGAATAACTACCCTGCCCCCTTTTGAGCCGTGCAAACAGTTGCCAATTTGCGACAGGGTAATCAGATAGCTACGCCCGCCGTGTTTTGCTCTTCCGATAATCGCCGGGCGTGATGCCAATCTCTCGACGAAAGACCTTGCAAAAGCTGGGCATCGAGCTGAAGCCGGCCGCGTACGCTACGTATTTGATCGGCACATGCGTCTCGCAGAGCATCCGTTTGGCCCGTTGCAGTCGGCAGCTGACGAGCTCCTGCAATAGCGTTCTGCCGAGATGTTTCTTGAAATGGCGTTCGAGTGTCCGCCGGGTGGCGCCCACCTGTTTGGCGATCATATCGACCGACACGCGCTGATGGCTGTTGTTCCAGATAATCCGGAGAGACTCCTCAACCAAAGGGTCTTTGGAGCCACGCGACTCATCATCGTTATCGGCCGACTCACTCGTTGCCGGTGCCTGTTCGAGAAAGCTGGCAATGACGGCCATTGCTTTTGCCGTCAACATCGGAGCGTCCTGCTCAGGATGTTTCATGACAAATTCGATCACGTCGCGATACAGCTTGTTGGTTTTATTCGGACGCCGAAGCTTCGACAGCGGACGGGCTGCGTCAAACAGGCCACGCTGGTGCCATTGGAAGAGTAAATCGCCCCCCAGCGAAATCCAATACTCGGTCCACCCCGTTTCAGGGCTCGGACGATAGCGGTGCCAAACGTCGGGAAAAAGCATCATGACCATGCCTGCCTCGACCGGCACGAGCCCCGATTCCTTCGATTCAAATTCGCCTCGACCATCGGTCACGCACAGCAGTTGATACTCAGGGAGGACTCGTCCCGAACTCCATTTAAAGTCATAGAGCTCCGGGTGTTTCTGCCGAGGATAGTGAGCCCCCGGTGGCACGACGTCGGTCCCGGCGCCCGTCACGTACAGGCCAAGTCTCGCGACGACGTCAGGCACCGGCAGGTAGGTGAACGTCTCATTTCCCGGGTTTTCCATCGTTTTTGCACGCGAATCATCGTGCCCGTCTTGCTGTGTCATCGTGAACTACTCGCTGCGAGCCCGGCAGAACGAAGGCGAATGCCGGCACCGTCGACATAGAATTGACGCGCCAAGAATTCTTGTAACTCCGTTGGAAGCCACCCCGCGAACCAAGAATTTATCGAAACATCGTGCCGACGGTGGCCGTATTCGGACAACGAATATTTTGCGATTCGGCAGGAAAATAATTGGAAGTTTGCTGAATGCATCGAGGTCACCAGACTTGCCGGGATGGGGATGAAAGGGTGAAAACGGCAATTGCGTTAATGAAAACAATTCATCTGATGCGAATCTTTCATGGCTGCTGCGGCTCACAAAAGTCGCACAGCAAAAGCCAGTTTCAACACTGACATCGGTCAATGAATCGCAGGAAGAATTGGCTGGCAAGAGCTGGGAAAGTTGACGATCGTATCCTTCTTGACTCTCAAATCCATCGTTGACCACGACCTTTGCAGCGTCAACCGGGCATCGTTCTCTTTAACCAATCGGCGAATTCGGTGCGCGCTCACGTCGATCGGCGCGGCGATGCTTTTCGACCGGAGAGAGCCACTTGGCGAGTAGCGCAGAGGGCTCCGCGGTTGTTCTCTGGTTCCGTCCGTTGAGATCCCTAGCGTCGATCCCCAGCGTCATCGTGCCGCCACGGAAGTCCATCACGATGATGCTCTGGTCCGTCGTGAATCGAACGGGAACCGTCGCGAAACGAATCACGCCTGACCGTGCGGTGGGAAGGGGATGCGGGACTCTGCTGAATAGGGACAATTGGTCGAACCCAAGTCGCATTCACGGCAGGATATGCTTGCAGTATGACAGCATATCCCCCCATTCTGCTGTGTCGCAAATTAACAACGCTTCCTGTGGGTTCATGCCGCGAGTTCGTGCTAGAATCCGCTCATGATCGGCAAGAAAATTCTAACACCCCTACTCTTCGTAAGGATGTGCCATGAGTGGTTACGCGAAATCCCGGAAAGCGTTTACGCTGGTTGAACTTTTGGTGGTGATAGCCATTATCGCCATCTTGGTTTCCCTGCTATTACCCGCAGTGCAGAGCGCACGTGAGGCGGCTCGTCGTTCGCAGTGCATCAACAGTCTGAAGCAGATTGGTCTCGGCTCGCTCAATTTTGAGTCGGCCAACCGTCATTTCCCCACGGTCGGATTGGCCTACAACGGTTTCGGTGCCGGGTTGCCAGGACCGAATGGTGAACCGAACGTTCAGTCCAAGGCGAGTGTCGAGAATCTTTCCTGGACCTACCAGGTGCTGCCGTTCTTGGAAGAGAGCAGCTTTTTCGATTTGCGTTCTTCGGCAGGACTCGTACCAACGACACTTGAGAACGCGGTCCCCAGCATGTCGTGCGCTTCGCGTGGTGTGCGAATTCGAGGCGGACAAGATGGCGCCGGCAGTTTTGAGTACTACGGCGACTACGCCTCGTTCGCCTGGGACTACTACCACGCCAGGGACGTGACCAATGAATTCGGAATTGACGTTGGGTTTAGCGATTTTCCTTTGATCGACCCAGTGCGTGGTAACGCCAATCAGGTCGATCTGATTGAGAAGCTGACTTGTCAGGGGATCATCAGCCGCGGAGGATATTTGCGTGCCTCCCAGCCAGCGAACGAACTCGTCAAATTCAAGCGGATTGGATTTAAGCACATCGAAGACGGTTCGTCGAAAACTCTGATGTTTGGAGAAAAAGCCGTTCCTGCCGATCTCTACACATCGCCCGATCACCACACGGAAGTTGGAGGCCTGTTTGCTGGAGGCTATTCGACCTTGCGGGTCGTGCGTGGTGGGGTGTACCCCGACAGCACTCGTTCAACAGACCCTGATTACAAAAGGTTTGGACATAATCAGAGTTTCGGCTCCGTTCATACCGGCGTCTTCATCTGCGTGTTTGGAGATGGGTCGGTTCACCCCGTGAGCATGGAAATCAACATGTTGAATCTCTACAAAATGGGGCACCGCAGCGACGGCTTGCCTACCAATTCGGAAGAGTTTTAGAAGCTACTAACGTTCATTAGTTCGGTTGATCACGCATGCCGTGTGTGTATCGCTAAACCCCTGCCAAATTGGTTGCGATTCGATATGAAGTTAAACCCATCTTTGCGACTTCCCACGCTTTTTGTTCTTGCCTTTTGCTGTTTGGCCGGCTGTCGTTCATCGCAACACGTCGAATTTGTGAAGTCGGCCAACGACACCAATATCAAGAAGATGGGCAACGCATACATGCTTTATGCGAGCTGGTCCAACTACACCGGCCCTGGTTCGCTGGAAGAGTTGAAGAGCTTCCTCACTAGCGATGCAAGGATCGAGAAGAATCTACAGCTGATGGGGATTGAACGAGAGAACGTCGACCAATACTTCATCAGCGAGAACGATGGAAAAGAATTCGAGTTCCGCTGGGGCGTGTTCATCAATCCCGATCGACAACGTTCGACAGAGCCGTTGGTGTTCGAGAAAGAGGGGAAGGATGGGACAAGGCTCGTCATGCTTTCCAACCGGAAAATTCTGGAAGTCAACAACGATCGAAAATATGAAAAGCTCCTGACAGGCAAAATCGATCGCGAGGATGCCATCACCGATTTGGAGAAAGAGGAAGAGGCTCAGCTGAATGCGGCCGAGTGATCTGCAGCATCCTCAGCCAGTTCCACATCCGTAGCCGAGCATCCGGCGAGCCCTGTTTTCATCCTCTAAATCTAACGCAGACTTTAGACTTCAGGCTTGGATTTCGGATTCTATGCTCAGTGCGATCGCCATACTCGAAGCCGCTGGGCAGCGAGCGATCGCAAATTCTAGACAGATGAGGATGGTTCGGCAGTGAAGGCAGTGAATAAAGGCAGACTCCTGTTTGTGTGGGTGAATGTGGCGATCTGCGTCGGCAAAGCGATGGGACAAACGCCCGCTGCCGAAGCGATTCGTTTGGTGGGGCCGCACGCTTTATGTGTCGATGAGAACTTCGTCGACCCGATCGGGTTCCATCAGGCGAGCCCCGTTTTCTCTTGGAAACTGCCTGCTGGTGGCGATGTCCGGTCACAATCGGCATATCAAATTGAGGTGACGCGCCGTTCCGACGCGGAGGCTGACTCGGCTGCCCTTTGGGACAGTGGCAAGGTCGACTCTGATCAATCGGTGTGGGTGCCCTACGCCGGTCCACCGTTCGAGTCGAGGCAGCAAGTGCGGTGGCGCGTTAAGTATTGGGATGACCAAGGGCGCGAATCCGAGTGGAGCGATGACGCATCCATCGAGATGGGGCTGCTGTCGAATGAGGATTGGCAAGCCGATTGGGTGGAAGTCACTCGCGATCCGCCCACCAAAGACAAGGTGACGATCGTCAGCGCAGAGTTTGGGAATCGCGATGATGGTGCGGCAAAAGTCGCGGATGTGGCCGAGCGACTGAAGCGAGCGTTGGCCAATGGGGCGACCACCATTCGCGCCAAGCCTGCCCGCCTTGGCGGGGATCCGGCACCAGGGATGGCCAAGACGCTGTGGGTGGAATACGAAGTGAATGGCGTCGAGAAGAAAGCGACGATTCCTGAGAACGGACTATTTAAGCCTTATCCGTCACTCAAACCACACCCTGGCTATTTCTTCCGCCGCGATTTCACGGCGGGACCAGAACTTGTTCAAGCTCGGCTGTACACCTCCGCGTTGGGAATCTGCGATTTTCGAATCAACGGAAAGCGTGTCGGCAACGATGTCCTGAGTCCAGGATACACCATGTATGCCAAGCGGGTCGAAACGTTAACGTACGATGTCACTCCGCTGGTTCGTGCGGGCGACAATGCGATCGGCGCTCTGCTTGGTGAAGGGTGGTATGCCGGAAACTTGTTGACTCGCAAGCGTGCCGAGTTGCTGGGTATGACCCCTAAGCTCATCGGACAGCTCGAACTGACGTATGCCGACGGCCGGGTGGAAACCATCACGACCGATCCATCGTGGAAAGGGACCAGCGCTGGGCCGATTCGAGCCGGCGGCTTATACCACGGTGAAGACTATGATTCGGCGTTGGAACTTGGGTCGTGGGATGCGGCAGGCTACGACGATTCGGCTTGGGCTGAGGTCAAGACAACGCAAGTCGCGGCGACGCCTTTGCTCGTCCCCAAGCGACTGGCGCCGGTGCGGGTGATGAAACAGGTTCCCGCCGTCAAGCTAACCGAGCCGGAGGCGGGTAGGTACGTCTTCGATTTCGGGCAAAACTTGGTGGGAGTTCCTCACTTGAAGCTGCCCGTTGTGGCCGGGGAGAAGGTGGCGATCCGATTTGCCGAAATCTTGAAGAAGGACGGCACGCTTTACACGAAAAACTATCGCAGCGCTCGATCGCAGGCCAGTTATCTTGCGAATGCGACCGGCGAGGTTGCTTGGCAGCCGTCGCTCTCTTTTTTCGGCTTTCGCTACGTCGAGATCAGCGGACTGTCGCAAGGGGAAGAGCTCACGACCGCATCGGTTACAGCCAATGTCCTGCACACGGGCTTCAAGTCGACTGGCACTCTTCATTCGTCGCACGCAAAACTGAATCAGCTGCAAAGCAACATTCGGTGGGGACAGCTTAGCAACTTCATTGATATTCCGACGGACTGCCCCCAGCGTGACGAACGGCTGGGGTGGACTGGGGATGCCCAAGTTTTCCTGCCGACGTCGTTTTTCAATTATGACGTGCATGCGTTCTGGGCCCGCTGGCTGCAAAGTGTGCGTGATGAACAGACTGCCGACGGGAAAATCCCGCACACGGTGCCATCGACGAGCTTCGGTTACGCGAGTCCTGGCTGGGCCGATGTCATCGTGACGGCGCCTTGGGAGGTCTATGAGCGTACGGGCGATGTCCGGATTTTGGCGGACAATTATGAAGCGATGAAGAAGTGGGTGGGTGTTTATCAGCGCGAGTCGGAGGGATTGATACCGCAGCTCAAGGGTTTCGGCGACTGGTTGCAGCCTCATCGTAAGGGTGACAACAAGGGTGACACGGCTCAGGACCTGATCGCGACCGCCTACTTCGGTCGTGACGCTCGGATTCTCCACTGGACAGCCGCGGCGCTCGGCAAGTCAGAAGATGCGGAGCAATACAAGCAACTGCATGCCGACATCCGTGCCGCCTTCACGCGACGTTATTTTTCTGACGCCGATGTTGCAGAAGGCGCGAACACGCAGACCGCGTGCTTGATGGGGCTGGCTTACGATCTGATCGAACCGCAGCAGCGGGAGATGGTTGAAGAGAGGCTGATGGAACGCTTTGCGGCGGCCGATCGGCATTTGCGCACTGGGTTCCTTGGCACGCCGTTGCTCGCGCCGGTATTTGATGAGATGGGAAATCCGGAAATCTGTTTCGAGCTTTTATTCAAAGAGAGCTATCCTTCTTGGTTTTATTCCATCAACCAGGGTGCCACGACGATGTGGGAGCGTTGGAACAGCTACAGTCACGCAGATGGTTTTGGCGATGACAACATGAATTCGTTTAACCATTACGCTTATGGAGCCATCGGGCAGTTTATCTACGAACGCATCGCGGGACTGACTCCGGATCCACAGCAGCCCGGATACAAGCATTTTTTCGTCCGTCCACTCGTCGGTGGGCCGCTCGAGTCAATTTCGGCAGAGCTTGAAACGCCGTATGGGATGGCGAAGAGTGGTTGGCGTCGCTCGGATGAGGGGTTGTGGGTTGAGGCGATCGTCCCGCCCAACACGCTGGCGACCGCCATCCTGCCAACCGACCGCGTCACCAATGTACTCGTCAATGGTCAGCCGGTGACCGAGAAAACCGCCAAGCTGACCGACGGATCGGTGACGATCCAATTGGAACCGGGCACCCATCTTTTTCAGGTCGTTGAAGCCAACGAGCCTCCACCACAGACTCAGCCATAGAATTCCTCGCCATGACTCGACTCGCTATCGTGACATCCTGCATCGTGCTTAGCTTCTGTGCGTGTCCCTTTGTGTTGGCTGGAGAGCTTGATCCGCAGCAGAACGGTTGGTTTGAACATTACCGGAAGCAGGAGAATGCTCCCCGCCCCGCAGCGATGTTACTCAATACCGATCCGGAACCCGATCTGCGTGACGGATTCAAAGCGCTATTCGACGGTAAAGATCTGGCCGGTTGGATTCGCAAGGGAGGCACATGTACGTTTGAAATCAGCGACGGCATGATCTTAGGCACGTGCGTCGCGGGCTCCGACAGTACTTATCTCTGTACCGAGAAGGAGGATTTCACCGATTTCATTTTCACTTGCGAAATGAAATGGGAAATCGATGGTAACAGTGGTGTCATGTTTCGAGCGAGAACAAGGCCCGGTAAACAAGAGAAGCTCGTCGTGTTCGGTCCGCAGGCCGAGATGGAAGAATTTTCGAAAGGACGCCACTGGTCGGGTGGCATTTATGGACAGAGCTGTGGCGGTTACTTCTATCCATTGTGGCTGAAAGAACACAAACAGGCGCGCGCCGCGACCAAGGAGGGCGAGTGGAACCGCCTGACGATTTCGGCTGAGGGCGATGTCGTGAAAACGTGGGTCAATGGCGTCCCGGTCGCCCATTGGGTCGACGATGCTTCGTATCCTCAGGGGTTCTTTGGCCTGCAGATTCACAAAGGAAAGCAGGGAGCCGTTCTGTGGAAGAACATCCGTGTCAAAGAACTCGGTTCGCCGTCGCCCGAGTCGGGGACCACCGTGTCTGATTCATCTGAAAGCTAGAGGATAGAGCATTGACCACAACGCGTCGAAATTTTCTAAAACGGTCGGCCATCGCGACGGCCGCCACGGTCGCGGTTCCCCACTTCTTTCCCAGTCGTGCGACGGCCGACGACCTCTATGATGATGAACTCAAGGTGGCCGCCATCGGCGTGGGCGGAAGCCGCGGTCGGTACAACCGCGGCGGCAAGGTGGCGCGACAGGCGGCTCAATTTGGCAAGATGATTTCCGTTTGCGATGTGGACGAGTTGCATAACGCTGAATTTAACGCGGACCCGTTGTTCGAAGGGAAACTCACTGAATATGTCGACTATCGAAAGTTGATCGACAAAGAAAGGCCCGATGTTGTTGTCATTGGCACCAATGATCATTGGCACGTTCCCATCGCGACTTACGCGCTGCGGGCAGGTTGCGACGTCTACTGTGAAAAACCACTGACGCTGACGATCGATGAGGGGAAACAGATCTGTTCGGTCGTGAAAGAGACGGGCCAGGTCTTTCAAGTCGGGACGCAGCAACGGACGGAAATGGACCGGAAGTTTCTCAAGGCAATCGCCATGGTGCAGGGTGGCTTCATTGGTGACAACGTCCGAGCTCATGTTGCAATTGGCGCCGCGCCTGGAGAGGGGCCGTTCACGAGCACGCCGGTTCCCGAGAAGCTTCATTGGGATTTCTGGCTTGGCCCAGCACCAGCGGCTGACTATTCGCTCGAACGTCGAAAGTTCTTCCGTTGGTATCTGGAGTATTCCGGCGGCAAGATGACCGATTGGGGGGCCCACCATATCGACATCGCTCAATGGGCCATCGGGATGGATCAAAGTGGTCCTGATAGTATCCGGGGGACAGGCAGTTTTGGTGATGTCGTTCCGCCCGACTTCGATTGGGTCGGGTTCTTTCAAGGCACGGAGACGCTGGAAAACGGCTACAACGCCGCGACCACATTCAGTATCGACCTGACGTTTGCCAACGGTTCTGTGATCAACGTCAACGACAATTATGTCTCAGAAGATGGTGGTACAGAGTTTCCGAACGGCATTCTCTTCGTCGGCAGCCGTGGCCGGATATTTGTAAACCGGGGCAAACTAACCGGTAAGCCGGTCGAAGAATTGACAGAGGCAGACAACGAAAAGCTCGAAGAGGAAATGGCCCGGCTCTACAAAAATAAGCCGGTCACAAGCCACATGCAGAATTTCTTTGAGTGCATCAAGGATCGTTCCGAACCGATATCGGACGTCTACACACATCATCGGACGATGACCAGTTGCCATATGTGTAACATCGCTCTCATGGTCGGCGAAGAACTTAAGTGGGATCCTGAAAAGGAAGTGTTCCTTGGTAACGAAATGGCCAATCGGCTCATGTCTCGGCCGAGTCGCACAAAGTTCTTGACCGCCGTCGAATAAGTCGCTGCTTCATCTGCGAGAGCGGCAGCTTGGGATAACGATGAACCGAGATCGTTGCCCTATCACGAATCACGAAATATGAAGTTCTTTGGGAATGCCTTTGATGACAAAACAAGTCGGCGCGAATCGCATGGTTCGATATTCGAGTAAGTTCATGAATCGAGTGTTCGGTTCGTCGTTCGCGCTGCTCAGCCGCCTAGCGTTTGCTTGTGCAGTCATCAGTGCAGCAATCGGTGCGGCCAGTGCGGAGGTGCCGTACCCGTTTGAGTTGCCTGCGGAAATTCAGGCCACGTTGCATGTCGACAGAGCGAGTCAATCGAAAGTCAATCACATGCTGCTGGGACTCAACTGTAGTTGGCCTGAGAATCTGTACGGAAAGGTGGGTTACAACCACGCTCATGCCCAGCGGTTGATCAGCGAGCTCGATCCGCCGGCACTTCGGTTTCCGCACGGTGTGTGGGCGAACTTTTACGACTGGGAGTCTGATGGGCGACGCATCACGGACGATTACAAAACGCCTTACGATTCAGCCGTCAAGAAACATCCCGATCTGCTGTATGGATTTGAAGGGCTTCACGGTCTGCATCAACAATTGGACTTTGACGTGCTGCTGACGTTCAATGTCAATTACGATTCCCCGGAGAAGGCGGTCCGCAGGCTGGCCGACCGGAAAGCCAAGGGCTTTGATGTCCAATGGGTGGAGCTTGGGAACGAAATCTTCTGGAAGACGCAGCGCAGCAATGCAGTCGTTGACGTTGAGAAGTACATTGAAGTCTCCAAAGCCCACGCGGCGGCGCTGAAGGCTGCTGCGCCAGACCTGCAACTCTCGATTCCTGTTCATTGGCGAACTGCCGAAACGAATCCGTGGAACCTGGCGGTGAAAGAGCATCATTATTACGACGCCGTCACGTTGCATAAACACATCCATTACGACGAAGATCGTGATGGCGCTGCCAAAACGGTCGCCGCGCGGCAGCACATGATCGAAACAGGTCGCACCCTTCGCAAGATTTTTCCCGGCCTCCCGATCTGGGCCTCCGAATGGTCGGTCAGCTGTGGTGAAAATGCGCTCAGCGTCCTGGGGATGGTGGATGTCTACCTTGGCTTCTTCGATCATCAAGAACTCTTCGAAGTCGCGAACTACTTTCAAATCAATGCGGGTAGCAAACACGTGGCTTACGACAAGCAGACTGGCGTCCATACGCGCACGAGCTATGGGGCCGCCTATCAGGTGGTGCGCGAAGTATTTGACGAGGGCGAAATGTATGCAAGCAGCGTTGAATCGACAAAAATCGGAAATGGCTTAAACGCAGTGAACGCCACGGCAGTCGAGCAAGACGGTAAGCTGATCGTGCTGGCGGTCAATAAGACGACGAAAGAAGCACCTTTCAGTTTGCACGTGGATGGGGTCGAGAGCAGAGGTCCGTTGAAGCATCAGGCGTTGACCTTCAAAGCGGTCAACGAATTGAAAACGTTTGCGATGGACGGCAAGTACCTTGAGGCGGTCGAAGTGTCAGCAGGCCAAATCGTGCTCCCGCCGCTGTCGATCAATCGAATCGAAGTCTCAAGCGATTGAGAACAGCGATGGCGCTGGTCTGCAAGAAGTCGGGCAATGTGGTTTTTCTTTCGCGCTGGCCGGTAAAGGGAATCAGTATGCGTACACTGGAGCTGTTGCCGATCATCGGGGCATGCGCCCTGATCGGAATCTTGTCCGACATCTCCAAGGTCGGTGCCGCAGAATCGATCGCGGAGAGCAGGCCGAACATCTTGTGGGTGACCAGTGAAGATAACAGCCACCATTGGATGGGTTGTTATGGGAATTCGGCTGCAAGTACCCCAAATATCGACAGCCTTGCGGCCCAGGGGATTCGCTTCAAGTACGCCTACTCCAACGCCGCGGTTTGCGCTGTCGCTCGCAACACATTGATTCTTGGTCGGTACGCCTGTGGCACTGGCGCGCAGAACATGCGCAGTCGCTACCCCGTTCCGGACAGTTTTCGTGCCTATCCATCCTGGTTGCGCGAGGCCGGCTACTACTGCGTCAATCGAGCCAAGACGGACTACAATTTTCGGACAGATGACAAGAGCCATTGGGATGAGTGCAGTCCGCAGGCGCATTGGAAGCATCGTGCCGAGGGACAGCCATTCTTTGCGGTCTTCAATACGACGATCAGCCACGAGAGCAGCTTGTTTCAGGACAAGACCGAAGACTACCGCCGGCAAGGCCTGATACCAAAGTCGCCCACGCGTGATCCAGCGCGGGTGACACTTCCACCGCACTACCCCGACACAGCGGAAATTCGCCAAGATTGGGTCACGTACATGGACGTCATCGCCGCGATGGACAGGCAG
The DNA here is from genome assembly GCA_964480915.1 of uncultured Pirellulaceae bacterium. Taxonomy (GTDB): domain Bacteria; phylum Planctomycetota; class Planctomycetia; order Pirellulales; family Pirellulaceae; genus CAWGCE01. The sequence continues at coordinate 26,183 of CAYZRS010000031.1, forward strand.
ATCGGCAGTTGGCTGGACGAGCTAGATGACGAAAACGTCCGCGAGAACACGATCGTCTTCTACTACTCTGATCACGGCGGCATCCTGCCTCGCTCAAAGCGCTACATCAACGACACTGGCACGCACGTGCCGATGATTGTCCGGTTTCCCAAGAAGTGGCAACACCTGGCGCCAGCGGGACCTGGGACGGTGAGCGGTCGACCGGTGTCGTTCATCGATCTACCGCCGACCGTGTTCAGTCTCGCCGGCGTAGAGATTCCGAAGCAATTTCAAGGCCGCCCCTTTGCCGGCCAAGCGGCCAAGGAAAACGAGCCCTACGTCTTTCTGTTCGGCCAACGTTTCGATTCGCGCATGTTGCGGTTTGTGCGAGGGGTTACCGACGGCGAATATCGTTACATACGAAACTTTTATCCGCACCGGCACCGGGGAATCCTCGCTGGCTACCCGCATGGGCAGGCTGGATGGCGTTCGCTGCTTAAGCTTAAACAAGCGGGGAAACTTAACGAGACGCAACTGGCCTACTGGGCTGCGCCGCAGCCCGTGGAAGAGCTCTATCACACGGAACGGGATCCATGGGAGCTGACTAATCTTGCCGAAGAACCGGCGGAGCAAGAGCGCCTGGAGCGGATGCGCGAAGCGACGATGCGCAAGATGCGAGAAATTGGTGACGCTGGGTTAGTGCCGGAATCGATGTACGAGTCCATTTCGACGCGTGGCACGATCTACGAATATGTGCACGACGATGACTTTCCTTACGATGATGTTCTCCAAACAGCATTGGCGGCAGGCGATGCAGCTGACGGAGTTCTGCAGCAATTGCGCGTGGCGATGCAGCATGCACATCCCGTGATGCGCTATTGGGGCGCCACCGGCTGTACGATCCTGCGGAAGGCCGACGCTACAACTAAAAACCGGCTATGGGAACTGCGGCAGGATCCTGCGCCGTCGGTGCGGCTCGCAGCCGCCGAAGCGCTGTGGGTTTTGGGCGATAAGCAAAGAGGCCAGCAAGGCCTGATCGATATCCTGAGGACAGCCGAGGATCCCGTGCTCTCTGTCGAAGCACTCAACGTCACACAGGCCCTCGGCGTAATGAATGAAGTCCCCGCAGATGTGTGGGACAAAGCGTGCAAGGTGGGGAAGTACTCGAAGCGGATGGCGTCCGATCAGAATGACCCGCATTTGCAGCCTTGATTACCAAACGATTACCAAACCCGTTCTAAACGAAGGCGCGGTCCGCAGTTCCCTGAGGAGAAAGGGAGATCGCGATGGGGCGAGATGTCGTTGTCACAGGATGAGCCTTACTCATGCAGGCTATTGATTGACGAAGGACCGCGTTCCAAGATCATTCATGGATTGGCTTGCAAAACAGAATCATGTTTAGCCTTGCCCTCTTGGCCGCTGCCTGATCGATGTTGCCCGAAATACGTAACGACTCACCTTGGGCGAGCCGCTTGGTATGAACCGCTAACTTGCCGCGATTAAGAGTGACTGTGTCGTCCGTCTTGCGGAACGCTTTCAACCATTCGGGCTCAGGCAGCTTGGAGTCGCGGGCAACATAAAGATCCAGCTCCTTTGCCGCCGTCGCAACAATATAGTCAGCGGCCCAATAAGCTGCGTCACTTTTCGCTGTTCGAATCACCACGCTGTCGCGTAGGTGCTGCGGTACCTCCTTAATGAAAATTCGTGCATCATCGGTGAAGGCCAGCATCTCCTGACGGTATTCGTCTTCTAAACCGCCGAGCCCCGTTCCGGTGTAGGCAAACATTGAAAACATGCGATCGTCATCGGTGGTATTCCGCTCTTTTTCGGGTGGCGCAGCTCTCAACGCTGCAAGCTCTAGCAGTTTGGCGCCATCGATCTGTGGGCGTGCTGGGAGTGATGACTCGAACACGACCGGAAGCGATGTCGAGGCGCCACCCGCGAGATCGAAAGGAATCGACTGGATGCGAATTGTGGCAGGCGCGAGCCCCTCGCGGCTCGCGGTGACCACGACTTCACCCGCTTGCAAGGTCGACCGGATACTGACTCGATTGATGCCGCATTCCGTGTCCAGGATTTGATGATTGGTACTATTTTCTTTGCCGCTGTTGTATCCGCCGCGCCAGACGCCAGGTCCCGATATTTGGAATGCGACGCTCACCTGTTCCGTCGGGCAACGACGCCCTTCCCCGTCAACGATCTCGAAGTCGATGATCGCAATGTCGGCTCCATCGGCCCGCCACCCACCGGGAGCGGTTGTGGATGTCAATCGAATGGCCTCGGGCTCGCCCGCCGTCTGTTTGGTTTGGGAAGCGACTTCCACGCCATTGCGAAAGGCGACGACCTTTACCTCGCCTGCCTCGAACGACACAGCGGGCCAAGTGAACAGAGTGTTGAAGCTGCGCTGGCCTGGGCCTTGGCTCTTGCCATTCACAAAAAGTTCCGCGCTGTCCGCCCTCGCGACGGCAAACATGGACTTGATGGTGTCCGGTGGATAGTTCCAATGGCCGATGAGGTGGATTCGGTCGGCGTGATCCCAGGTCGCTTGCAGTGCCCAATAGGCCTCCTTCGGCAGCCGCACCGCATCTACCTCGCCCGTCGCCCGGGCGCAATCTGTCAATTGACGTGTGCCGTGCGGCCCATCGGAGAAGATCCAGTTTGCACCACCCGAATGTTCCGGTTTGCTTCCAAACAATGTCCACCAGTCTTGGATGGCGTTCGTCGCAAATCCCTCCGAGGTCAATTGATAGGTGTTTTCTGCGGACAGCTTCCCGAGGTTGCCGAAGTCGGGAGGGGAGAATTTGTCCCAGACTCGCCTGGGAGTTTCTGTTCGATCGTATTCGGTTTCAACGACTGGCAATGAGGGTAGCGCACGAGTGCGACCGACGGTCCCTAGTTCGAGGTCGATACTATCCATCATCGCGGGCGTCGACATGCGAAAGCCGAAATAGCGCCTGCCTTTCGGGTCCCACAACTGAGTGATCTTTTTCATCTCAGCTGCGTGCGCAGCGCTGACGCTATAGTTGCCTCCTTCCCAGACGCAAATTGACGGGTGGTTCCGATAGTAAATGATCATGTCTCGAAAGGCCGATGAACGGGTTGTCCAGGCTTCTCCAGCGCAGTCTTTTTCTCCATCCACACCAGGCATGAGCGTCACGAATCCGTATTTGTCACAGCAGTCGGCGCCCACTGCGGGACCGGCACAGTGTCCCCAACGGAGCAGATTGCCACCAGCATCGTGCATCAGTTTTAAAGTGTAGTCATGCATCCAATTCGGAATGCCGGCGCCCAATCCTGCCCACGCAGCGGTTGGCTTCTGGCCCCAGCCGTGCAGTTTCTGCTGATGGCCGTTGATCCAGAATCCCGAGTCTCGGTCGAAGCGGAAATTGCGGAAGCCAAACGGCACGGAGGTGGCGTCTCTGGTCTCGCCATCGACGCTCACCGCGACTTGCAGACGATAGACGTAAGGATAGAGCGGTTCCCAAAGATGAGGGTCAGTGACTGCGAACGCCGAAGAGACCTTCACTCGTTCCCCCGTCGGAACGTTGGCCGATTCGACCGACTGAGCGACCGGGCGTCCGTCTCGGTCGAGAAGACTGTATTTCACCGTGGCAGCAACGGCTTCTGGTTGATTGTTGACGATCTCTGCCGTGGCGCCGATCTCAGCCCGTTCCTGGCTGAGTGTCTCGGTCCATGTGTAAATTCCTTCGGTGCCCAGATGCGAGTAAAGGGGCAGCGAGACGTGGACGGGATCAAGCACGTGCAGGAATACGTTTCGGTAAATTCCGCCGTGCGGCGGGTGCCAGTTGTGGTGGTGCCACGGCGTCGCTCCCGAATACATTTTCTCCGAAACCGTGTTGTCGACTTTGACTGCCAACACGTTGGTTCCGCCAGGTATCAGGTGAGGTGTTAGATCAAACCCGAAGGGAATGAACCCCGTCTTGTCCTGCCCGAGGTGATGTCCGTTGATGTAGACATCGGCAATTTGGCGGACGCCTTCAAACTCGATGTAGACTCGCTTCCCCTGATCGCTGGGACCCAATGAAAATTCTTTGCGGTACCAGGCCGTGCCCTGCCAGAGGTCGGATTCGCCCTGATGTCCGCCGCTACCAAAGTTGTCGAACGTATCCATGTCATTCCACGTGTGCGGGCAGCTGACGACGGCCCATGAACGATCATCAAAAGAGGAGGAGTCGGCTCCCGCCACGTCGTCGCGCAGGAATCGCCAATTCGCATTCAGGTTGAGCTTTCTTTGGGCTGTCGTCTGGGTGCGGAGCGCCATCTCTTGCGATGGAAGTGAGCGGTTAGACGTTGCCGCCAAAGTCACCAGGAAGGCTGTCAGGAAAATTCTCTTCCAGCGGTTTGCATGGTTCGGCCGGCGGGTAAGGTCGCTTGCCGAAACGGATTGGTGAGCGCTGAGGCTTCCCGCAAGCGAGGTGCGGAAGGGAGCGGTCTGCTCGAGGTGGTCAACAGGTGCGTTCATAGTCGATTACTTTAGGAAGAAAACTTCTCGTAAATTTCTCGAGACGGGCGAGTTGTCTGGATGGGTGGCCATGAGGTCTGCCATGTGATCCCACCAGCGACGGACGACAGGATCGTCTTTCAGGTCCTGGGAGCTGCCGGTTCCCGTGACTTTTTGAAAGGCAAAGAGCGTGTCGGTATCGTGGTCTAAGAAGATGGAGTACTCGGTGATGCCCGCTTCTCTTAAGACCTGCGTCAGCTCGGGCCAAATCGCCTTGTGTCGCTCCTCGTAGGCTACCGCGCAGCCAGGCTTAAGCTGCATTGTGAAAGCGAGTCGTTGCATCGGTGTTTCCATGGCCCGTGGGAAGTCGTAGCGCCCCGACTGGCGAGCGGATGCACGTTGACAGAGTACAAGGAACCGACACGATCGACGGAACCGCCGCCGATTATACGGCTGAGTGCACGTCGATTCGAATCGTGAAGTGACGGTCGATTCACCGATTCTGTCCGATTCAGGCAACAGCGCAGACTTCGAACAGCGGCATCGAGTCTTTGATCAGACCGAATAGGCCGTTTGCTCTCTGGTAAACGGCGGTTGCGGTGGCGAACAGAACGGTGCAAGCGTCGCAAAACGGCAACCGTTTTATCGGGAACGCACGCCGCACGGACGTCGACCTGCTTTTAAATCACAGAGATCGATACGGTGACCTGCTCCCCTGCCCCTTTGGGGAGGTGAGCAAGGAGAGGGATCGCTTCAGCGCCTGGCACCATGTTGAAGACCCGTTTGTCCGGCCCGTCCTTGATCGTCAGCGGCCCGTTACTTTGCACGACCACCGTTCCTTGTGGCTTGTCGATCTCGATGCGATCATCGGACACAAGCCGCACGCTCTCATGGGATGAGGAGATGATGGGTACGACCAACAGAGCCGGCCCCGATCCCGATTGGTCCTGAAGCGACTCCGCCCGAATCGTGACCATCTCATCCTGGAAGTCGTAGTGGAGAACGCAGGGCGCAGCATCGTGTGGTGCCGCGTTGCGATCCTCGTCCTGCAGCGAAGTCGCGGCGCGAAACGAGATGGTCTGGTCTTGCTCTTCGTAGCTGACCTCAGCTTTCAGATCGTAGAGGTTGGTGTACCAGCCGCCTTCGTCACGAGTCTCAATTCGTGTCGTTAGGGGGAAGTCCTCGCCCGGATTCGGTTGCATATTGAGCGATTCCACCATGATGTAGCGGGCCATGCTGCCGGCCAGTAAGGTGCCGACTCTGTTGTGATAAAGCACGGCCAGCGCACCGCCGGTCGGCTGCTGAAGGTGGTTCGTTTTCTTGGTTTTGTAGATTGAGTCATAGGCGGATACGGTCCCGCGCCATGGCCCTTGCGCGACGAGCCAGACCGCCAGTTCCGGAAAGTGCTTGACGCCCTTCGCGATGGCGCGTGGAAGCGGAGTGGTGGTATCGATCCGTGGGAGGACGGGCATCTTATCCTGTACCAATGCCATGACTTTCGCATGCGTAAATGTGTGGTGAATGCAGGGCTTGATCCCGTGCGAAACGTAGTGCGGGCCACCATGCAGAAGGCCATCCGCGGTGCACCGCTCGAGCAGCTGTGCGTTCTTAACCGCAGCCGTGCCGAAGGCCGGGTTCTGTCCGGCCAGGAGGCTGAACCCTGGCTGGCATCCATCTGACGTGCGACTCCCCCAGTAGCTCCATTTCTGCGAGCGCGTCCCCCAGCTGTTGTCCCAGGCGCCATCCGGCAGCATAAATTCGAGATGGCCGCTTAGCGACTTGACGAGCAGTTTCAACAGTTCCGTGTCGTCGACTTCGAGCGCGTACATGACCACACCATTCAGCGACTCCTCGACGTTGTAGCCGAGGTCCACTGGCAGCAAGCCCTTGCCGCTGCGATTGTTGTTCGGCTTGCCTTCTCCCCACAGTAGGTGATTCGGCTCGGTGAAAAACTCTTTGATGCGAGCGGCAAAATGCGCGCTCCGATCGAGGTACTTTTGCTTGTGCAAGAGTTTGCCAAACAAATGGAATCCGTAGACGCCCGTCATGCCATAATTCAGATTCGTAAAATCAATCTTCTTGAAGTCGCGATACAAATATCCTCCCGCTGCCTTATCCAGTCGCGCCGTCCAAGCAGCCCGTCGGTCGTCGTCGAGGACTTGGCCGTGATAGTGAAGGGCCTCGGCCAACGCGATCGCACCAAAAATCGTCGTGCCACGCCACGCTTTCGGGTGAATCGCGTTGCGCCAACTGCCATCGTCTTGGCTAACGTTGCGTTCCGCCCAGTCGTATACGTCGATGGCAGCTCGCAGGTATTTTTCTTGGCCGGTTACATGGGCGAGGTGTAAGAACGGATACAGGGCGTCGGAGCAACGACCGTGAATGTGTTCGCACGCGGGGCACTTCAACAAGCCATGTTGGCTGGGATTGTCTGGTTGGTCGACCTGGCGACGCATCATTCCGTCGCACCAGTCGACGAGCAGGCGTTTGGTAAGCAGATCGAACTCACTGCCGCTCGCGTTGTCTGCCGGCTGTTGGCCTAACAGCAATCGAGTCGACATTGCCAGTCCAGCGCTGCTTGCTGCGACTGAGCTGAGGAAGCGTCGGCGATCCATCGGAAGTACCTTTCGTGCTCGTTGCGCTCCGAATCAACCGCGAGACGTGTGCGGCCGTTTCGACGTTATTGATCCTGCGTGATTTCAATTTGGACGTGGGTGCCGCCCGGTTTCAAGACGGCCTGCGTGGCCGCTTTTCGACCTTGGTGGTCGACGTTGATGTGGTAATCGCCTAAGAAGCCACGCACCTGACAATGGCCCTCTGCATCGGTCGCGGCCGTTTCGTCAGTCGACCATTGGCGTTTGACCAAGTCGACAAAGACTTGTCCCGACGGTTTGAGAGACCAGTCACGACGCCACAGGGCGGCTGCCGGTTTCCAGTGAGCGTTTTCCCAGAAGCCCCATTGGACAATCGAAACAAAGTTGGGGTGGCTGAAGGTTGCGATTAGCACGTCGCGGTAATAGTCTGCCTGCAACTGCTCGTCATCGCCGGTTTCGACGTCAAACTCGCTCAATTGCAATCTTGGCGCGATCTTGCCGAAATCGTCGTAGACGGAAAGTAATTCGACCGGCGGAGTCAGCGATGTCAACTCGAAGTGAGCCATGAACCCGACGGTGTCGGGAGCTTGGCCATGATCGTTTAGGAAGCGAATGACCCGTTTGTATGGTTCGCGCTTGTATCCATTCGGAAGGACTTTGCCTTCGTTGATGGAATGGCGAGCGTCCGGGGCGAGCCTCCTGGCTTCTTGTAGGAGCTGCGCATAGATGTCGTAGCCTCCGTACTCGATTTCATAGGTGTGTTTCCCCCAGCCGATGATGTGGTTGATCGTGTCCCATTCCGACACGTAGTCTGCTGTCTGCGGCAAGACGTCGGCCATGTGGTTCCACAGCCATTGACGGTGCGCCTGCGGCCGGCCAACGAATTCTCGTTCTGATTCATTGAAGTCGATGGCGCCCCAGGCGATATAATGGCCGCGAATGGCAATGTCATGCGACCGCAGCCAAGGGACGGCTCGTTGGGCAAAGTTCGTATAGAGCTGTCTGCCCAGCGGCGTATCGCTCGTCATCTCTTGCCATTTGTGCGGTCGCAGTTCACTTTCAAAAGTGACGGTGTTGAAATGTTCTTTGACGACATCACGATACTTTTGCGCATCCGCCCATGACGATGTGATCGCGGTGCCGCCGCGCTCGCGGGTGTAGGGAAATGCTGCTTCCGGTAAGCCGAGGAGCTGTGCATCGACCACATTGCCGAATCCGAACGCGTGCCGCTGCATCTGTACGTTGACGTTCGCGTTTGGGATCGGCTTGCCGCTCGCATCGACCACTTGCACGGTAAGGTCCGACTTGCGGATCGTCTCGATCCGAGCCAGCGCTTCCTGACGCCAGGCCGCGTTGGGTTCGCGTCCAGCGTAGGTGACAGCCGATCGGGGAAGAACGGCGATGTCGATCTCGCCACCGTAGTCAATGCAGCGGAGATCGGCGATTTCGATCGCCGGTCCGGAATTTCCCACGTCGATGCTGATGAAGGCGTTTGCGGCATCGATGTCGGAGGGCGCCTTGAACGCTCGTACGTGCTGCTGCCAATCGCGGTAGGCGGATAGCTTCAGCTTGTAGTAGGGTGGTTGCGATCCCGCTCGCACGGCAATCGTCGTCGGCCCCGGCTCGCCTCCTGATTGGGGCCGGCGGATCCAAAACGACAACAGCAAAGTGCTATCCTTGGCTGCTGATCGAACGAGCGGCACCTCCCAATGCACCTGTTGCCTAACTCTTGGCCGTGTCGCGACACTCACTCGAAAGGCGCGTGCGAATGGCATCTCTTTGATGGTATTCCAGCCGCCTTCGGTGGCGGCCTGTTGGGCACTGAACTGGAAACGGGCCGGGTCTGCGAACGTTACGAGGTCGGTGCCGCCCGGCGGCGGCGTGATGGGCTCGGCGGCTTGAGCAGAGAAGCCCATGGGACTAAGCAGCGCTGCCCAAAGAAGAGTCAGCGTTAGATGTCGCTTTACCATTTTACTTCCCTTTGGTTTTCATCGGCACATTGGTCGTCTTGATTCGGCCCGCTGCATCGAGCTGCCGTGAGAGTTGAGAAACCAAATCGGCCTGCTGCGGTTGCAAAGCTAGGTTTGCTGGAGGCGATGGAGTCTGCTGGCAGTCGTAGAGTTCTCGAGCGACGATTTTCTGCGTACCCCATTGGATCCACTCCGTGTACCGCCAGCGGTCGTTTCGTAAACTGTAACCCATGGTGGAACCACGCTGATACTGACTGACAGCGAACGATCGGAAGTTTTGGCTTGGGTCATCAAGAACTGCTGCGAAGCTCTTTCCGTCACAGGAAGCGGGGATGTCGCCTGCAGTGAGAAAAGCCAAAGTGGGAAAGAGGTCCACGATTTCTACGAGCGCCTTGGTTCGTTGTCCTCGTGCGCGACCAGGGGCCGACACGATCAGCGGGACGTGTGTGTCCAATTCGAGATTCGTGTGCTTGCACCACATGCCGTAGTCACCCAGCTTGTAACCGTGGTCTCCCCAAAGGACGACCACGGTGTTCTCGCGCAGTCCGAGCCGATCGAGTTCGGTCAGAACCTTGCCGACTTGGGCATCGGCAAAACTTACAGCGGCGGCGTACCCGTGCAGCAGCTCACGCGTCAACTCATCGGAAAGATGTCCTTCGTCGGGTACCCCGCGATAGCTTCTCAGCTCGTGCCATTTTGTGAAGGCGATTTGGGGTGCGTCAGCGGGGCGTTCCCGTTGGGGTACGACGAATTGATCTCTTTGATAGAGATCCCAATAGCGCTGCGGAGCAGCGAAGGGAAGGTGCGGTTTGGAAAAGCCGACGCACATGAAGAAGGGTTTGTCCTTGTTTCTGCGCAGGGACTCGATCGCCATCTGTGCAACGATTCCGTCACGATAGCCGTCGTCGTCCGTTGCAAACATCTCGGTCGCGGGACCTTTGCCGGCCGCTCGCAATTCGGCCGTCGCGAGCTTCTGCTGCTGGGCCTCCGCAACACGTCGTTCGATCGCCCGGATCGTTTCGGGGTTGGCATATTTGTGAGTTGGGGGTGGTGGGAGTTCCGTCCACGACGTTTTGTCATCCACGAAATGGTGATAGACCTTCCCCAGAGATGCGGTGACGTATCCTCGTTGTTGAAAGTAACGTGGCATCGTCAACGTCTCGTTCGAGACCCGCCGTAACGGTGTGAAGAGATCGCAGATTCCCGTGTGGTCGGGGTACTGACCTGACAGCATGCTGATTCGTGAGGGAGCACACAGTGCTTGCTGGCAATAGGCGCTTTCGAACAGCAGCCCGTCGGCTGCCAACGCGTCGATCGAGGGACTATGAATGGAATCGACGCCATAGCAGCCCAATTCCGGTCTCAGATCGTCGACGAAGATCACCAAGACATTTTTCTGGGGCGTCTCGGCCGCCAGCGGCGCAACGAAAAAGGCCATCGCCACGAGCGCGGACAAGATACAAGAGACGGAGGCCGAAACGAGTTGCATGGGAATCGTCGTTCTGTCAGGGGCTGGGTGGGTGTGAGTTGCGGAGGAATCGTTTTTATCGGCAGTGATTTGGACGCGGCGGCAACGCGGCAGACGATCGATCCATTCATCGCCTCCAATGCCAGCAGGAATGCTCGACGTAGCGCGGCTGGCGAGCGTGATCTTCTGAACGTGATCTTCTTTTTCCATCTGCTGTCGCTTGTAACCGAAAAGGACCAGCGCGTTGAGATTGACGTGTATCGTGGCCAACAATGACGCGGGATTCCAGAGGGCGTCGCAAAATGACAATAAAACGACAACGGGAAAAGAACAGTAATTTACCTATACTGACGTGGTTAGGAGGCAAGACGATCTTCAGTCGGGTGAGGAGGGACGGTGCGATTCTTCTTAGAGTCAATCGTGGGGCATGGTGGCTCCTTCTTGGAAAGTTCCAGTCGAAAAGGGAGCGGCTCCCGATCTTCCGGGCACTCCGCGCTCCAAATCGAACCGCTGGAGGATCGCCAGATGTTGGCGGCCGATGTCGGGTGGGTAGGCAGCTACTTTGCTGGTAGCACTCCCAATGCGACGCCGACGGTGCTGCGACATGATGCACTGATCGATTTTGATTGGGGTGAGCGCTCTCCGTTGGACAATGTCAACGACAGCGACGGCTTCTCGGCGCGCTGGGAATCTCACCTGAGAAGCGATCATACGGCGACACACCAGTTGATCCTGCGGACGAACCCTGATGATGGGTTGCGGTTATGGGTTGATAGCCAGCTGACGGTGGACGCTTGGGATGGCGCTGGTACCGATGAGCTGATCGCCAACGTTTCGTTGGTGGCGGGTCAGGCGAAAGATGTCCGGCTGGAGTACCGTGATATTACGGGGCAAGCGCGACTGTGGGTCGGCTGGACCAGCCCCGAGTTACCGAAGGAGGTGGTGGGTCCAGAATGGACACCGCTCTCGGCAGCTCAGCAAGATCTCGTCGAAGGTGCTTCTACACGAGGAGCGCTGTTCGAACAGTTGGCTGCGGTTGGCTCCGACTTTCTTGACACGGGTGATGTCGAGCACTCGGACGTCGCCAGCGGCGCTAACGTCTTGTCGTTCAACACGACCGCAGGTTCCACGACTCATCCGGCTCAAAGGACGCGTGGATACATTGTGCCCGAAAATTCGGGGACATATCAGTTTCGAATCTCGGGTGGCGACGCCAGTCGATTGTTGCTGGCCGATGACGCGTCGCCCGGTTTGGCGCGGGTGATTGCGTCGGCCGATTCGCCGACCGTGCCTGGCCAATGGAGTGTCGATTCCAGTCAAACGTCGGCTCCCGTCAAATTGCTCGCTGGGGTCCGGTATTACTTTGAGGCCCGGCAGACGGAGAGCGGAACCTATGAAGGCTTAGACGTTCAATGGAAAAGAGGAGCGTTGAATTGGGAAGCGATTCCGCATGATCGACTGAGGCCAGTGCAAGGTGAAATCGGCGTCCGCGCTGTCGTCTCGGCCGTTAATGAAACCGACGATTCGACAGTCCTGACGTACGATGTGTCTCGGACGGATGACTTTGGTCGTGATCTCGTCGTCGATTTGAATTATGGCGGCACCGCGATTCGAGATGTCGACTATTCTGGCGCCGCGCCGACCGTGACGATTCCTGCTGGTCAGCGTTCTGCGAGTGTCGACCTGACGGTGGTCAGTGATGGTGTGGATGAGGTGCTGGAGACGATCGAGGTCAGCGTGGCTGGATCGGGCGACTATGCACTGACGTCGCCGGTGCGTACGAGAACGACACTCTCCATTTTTGGCAATCTGATCCCCGCAGGCAATTCATTGATTGCGGACGACCCGCTCGACTTGTCGAATATCGCCTCGATCAATGGGACGAGCTATGCCTCGTTCTCGAATCGAACGGCTGTGGATGAGAACGGCGGCACGATTAATGGAACCGTACTGGTGGTCGATACGACATCGACGCCGCCTAGTGATACGTCCATCTGGGCGCGATGGGATATCAACCAGGATGTTGCCGAGTCAGAGACTTTATATGCAGAATTTTACTATCGCAGGGTTGGGACGCTGTGGAGTCAGGTGACCTTTAATGTTCGGACCACATCGCCATTTCGCGATTTCGGCAAGACCGAAGTAACCGCCAAGGGGTTTTGGCAACGTGCCCAAATTCCCATTTCGCTCACGGATCCCATTCTGAGTTCGGCGTCTCGCGTCGAGATGTTCTTGGGGACGAACGTGGCCCAGGTCGAAATTGCCAACTTTGAGGTGAAGCGCTTCGTGGACAGCATCGATGATGCGGTCGCTGCGCTGCCTGTCGATGCCGGTAATCTCGCCGATACAGACATCCGCGTTGGACAGGGCACATTCGCGACGTTTACCGACCGAACGACGGCAGCCTCGGAACAGGTGCCATTCAACAATGCGCTGACGGTCGATGTGCATACCACCGCGACTTTTCTCACGCAGATCAGGGCTGGCTGGTACAGCGATATCGCCATCGAAGAAGGCTCGATTGTGACGGTGGAAGTCTGGTTGCGAACGGACGACTCACCTTTCGATGTCCGTCTGCAGGTGGAGCAGTCGCCTGCCGTGAACCGCAATCTGCTGAGAGAAAACTTGTCCGTTACGAACGAATGGACCAAACATCAATTCACGATAACGGCCAGGCAAGCAGCGCAACCGGGTGAACTGCGATTTGAAGCGCTGTTTGGACGGAGCCTAGGTACCCTCGAAATTGGCGGTATCCAGATCTGGGATCAAGGCGCGGCGCCTGATCTGACTCAGCACTTGCCACAGAGCTATCAGTCGTACGCGGAACGAGACGCCGACAGCGATTGGCGGTGGGAGGCACGAGAGAATGTGCTGGCCAATCGTCGGCATCCCTTAACGGTCAATGTTACCAACCTTGCCGGTGCGCCGATCTCCGGAGCTACGGTCGAAGTAGATCAGATCGAACACTCGTATGGATTCGGCAACATCTTGAGAACCGAATTCATCAGTGACATCGGCGGAGGTCAGGCCTCCGATCCGGCGTCGCAGCGTCATGCAGCAATTGCTTCGCGACTGTTTAACACGATTACGATCGCTAACGGAATTCGATGGGTTCCATGGGACTTAGATCGAGAACGTGGAATCGACACGGTCGATTGGGTTAATGACAACGTCGACTCGCTGCACGGGCACCATTTGACCTGGGGTCAGCTATCCATGATCCCTTCGGCCGTACGAAACGAATACAACCGTTTGCGGAACGATGTCAGCCAGGCGGCGGCACGAGAGTATTTGCGCACGGAACAGTTGGACCATGTGGCAGATATCGCTTCGGAACTGGGCGGCACAATCGCAGGCACCAATCTGCCAAAGGTCGCGCACTGGGACACCGTTAATCATCCGGTGCTGTTGAAAGAAATTTGGAACATCCTTCGTGACGGCGGTCCATTGGCCGATCCCATCGGCGAAGTGTTCGACGCTGGTAAAGCGAATTCTCATCCCGACACCTTGCAGATGATTAACGAGGGTCAGACGATCGAGTTTGTCGATATTCCTCGACGAACAGAGTACTACAACCTCATCGCCGACCTCTTGGCCGATGGGAAGCCGGTCGAGGCAGTTGGGTTCATGAACCACTTTGGCCTGGCCGATGCCCCTTCACCAACTCAGTTCAATGCTCACCTAGATGAATTTGCCACGCTTGGTTTGCCCTTGGGGATGACCGAGTTTGATATCAATTCCACCGGTACGGATCTGCAAACGCAAGCCGATTGGTCGGAAGATTATTTCTTGAATGTATTTGCCAATCCGGCCACTGAATTCATCATCGGTTACGGTTTCTACCAACTTGCTCATTGGCGTCATGACGTCGGGGGGCATTGGTACAACTCGGATTGGGAAGCCAAACCAAACGGCGAAGTGTTTGTTGACCAAGTCCATCGCGAATGGCAGACGAATACGGTCGGCTCGACACGCACTGACGGGACGTATCAGACGCTTGCCTTTGATGGGCGTCAGCAGGTCACCGTGACCTACGATGGGCAAACCTACGAGGCGGTCGCGGAAGTCGATCCCAATGGCGGCGTGGTCAATATCCAGATCGACAGCCCCACCATTGTTGACGACGGCACGCGCATCGAGGCCGAGTGGTTTGACGCAGGTGGGCAAGGCATTGCCTATCACGACACCACTCCAGGGAACACCGGCGGACAACTGCGGCTGGATGAAGATGTGGATATCGGTTCCAACAACGACGGCGGAGTGCCAGGCTACAATGTTGGCTGGATTCAGGATGGCGAATGGCTGGAGTATTCGGCCGGGGTGGTTGCCGGATGCTACGACATTTCGGCCCGGGTGGCCTCTGCCAACGCCAACGCTGGTTCGATGACGCTACAGATCGGCGACGGCAACACGTTCATCGATTTGGGAACGGTTGATGTTGAAGAGACCGGCGGCTGGGATACTTGGACGACGCTGTCGTTCGGGCAAATCGACCTCGCTCCTTTCGCTGCGTTTGATACTGTTTTCCGATTGGAGATGACCGGTGGACAATTCAATGTCAACTGGTTCGAGTTTGCGACACCGCTCCCCGGCGATTACAACCGAGACGCGATCGTGGATCAAGGCGACCTGGTCGTGTGGCAAAATACCTACGGTTCGACGACGGAACTGGCCGCGGATGGAAACTGCAATGGAATTGTCGATGCGGCCGACTTCACCATTTGGCGAGACAACCTGACGCCAGCGCAACCACCCATCGGGAAACGGCGTGATTTGTTTGACATGAGTAGCGACGTCGCGCTGCCCGCGATTGCCAGAGGCAACTTGCTGAACGGTGAATGGCAACGCGAGCCGATGAGTGGCCTTGCTCACGAACGGGATCAGGCGGTGGGCGAATTGCTTGGGACGACAGCCTGGGACGCGTTGCGTCCTGCATCTCGAGCCCAGCGGCCGCTTGGTGCCGCCACGGTCCATGACAAATGGCTGGATGACTTGGAGCTGGAAGACGATTCGCAGTCGGTCAAGAACGCGATCGACATCGCCTTGACGGCATGGAGCGAAGATCCCCGCGAGCTGCTCGCTAAGGTGCGCGGGCATCATGATGGGGCTCGTTGACGTGATTCCATTACTTGTTGACGGCGTGGCCGTTGCATCGTTCACGCTGTCGTGCCCACGATTTTAGTCTGCCTTTCCTATGCTGAAACGATTCCTAGCGCTTCTGCTGTTCCAAATGTCAGCTCTGCTGCTGTCTGCTGAGGAGCCAGCGCAGCGTCCTGATATCGTTGTCTATTTGGCCGATGATCTTTCGGCAGCCGACTTGCCGCTTTACGGCGGTAACAACATTCAGACTCCCGCGATAGATAAGTTGGCTGCGGACGGGACAACGTTTGACTGGGCGTTCGTGGCCAGCCCTTCGTGTGCCCCCAGTCGAGCAGCGCTGCTCACAGGTCGCATGCCGGCTCGCAATGGCGCCGAAGAAAATCACACGTACCCACGAGTCGAGGTGCTTCGACTGCCCATGATTTTGAAAGAGCTCGGGTATCAGACGGCTGCCTTCGGGAAAGTGGCCCATTCGCGAAGCGTCCCGGAATTTCATTTCGACACGTACGATTTGAAAAAGGAGATTGTGGAACTTCGCGACTCGGTCGAGTCTTTTCTGGTGAACCGCAAAGATCGTCGGCCGCTGGCATTGTTTGTCGGGGTTTCGGCTCCACACGTTCCGTGGCCGAATGAATCTTCTGTTGATCCCGAGTCGATCTCTTTGCCGCGAAAGTTGCTCGACACGCCGCGGACTCGAGTTCAGCGGTCACGCTATTTGCAAGAGGTAAAAGATCTGGATGCCTATCTTGGCGAACTGCGAGCGCTTACGGAGAAGTACCTGTCGGAAGATCAGATGTTCGTCTTCACGAGCGATCACGGCGCCCAATTTCCATTCGGGAAATGGACACTCTACGATGAAGGAACGCACGTTCCGCTCATTGTGACCCAACGGGGAAGGATTCGATCTGGCAGGCGAACTGCCGCAATGGTCAGTTGGATCGATATCTTGCCAACGTTGATCGAAACCGCAGGAGGCACGGTTCCCGACGGACTGGACGGTCGCTCGTTCGCCGCCGTGCTGGACGGCAAGGCCGAGGCTCATCGTAAACGAATCTTCACGACGCACAGCGGAGATCGGAAGATGAACGTCTACCTCAGTCGGGCGATTCGCACCGATCGGTTCAAGTTGATCTACAATCCGCATCCGGAATTCGCCTTCACCACTCATATCGACCTATTACTACGCAAAACGTCTGGCGACTATTTCAAACAATGGACCGACATGGCCGAAACGGATAAACGAGCAGCCGAGGTTGTCGCCCGCCATCACGGTCGACCGACGTTCGAATTGTTCGACCTGCATCACGATCCTGATGAACGCACCAACCTTGCTGGTAAAGCGAGCCTCAGTTCGATCCAGGATGAGTTGTTTGCCGAGCTGAAGTCGTGGATGAAGGAACAAGGGGATAAGCTTTCCGTCTTTCATGAACCATTGATGCTCAACGCTCCGGAAACCTGGGTTGCTCGAGAACATTAAGCAGCCTCGCCGGACCTGCGACCGAATTTCAAGGACACAGAAAATGAAGACTTGCGGGATTCGATGGTGGCTTCTAGTCGTGTTGATCACTTGCTTGGGGCAGGTTGTTTTGGCGAAGCGGCCGAACGTCGTGTTCCTTCTCAGCGACGATCAGGGGTGGACAGACTATGGCTTCATGGGGCATCCGCATCTTTCTACGCCCAATTTGGATGAGTTGGCGAACGCGGGGATTCTCTACGATCGTGGCTACGTAACGGCTCCTCTGTGTCGCCCGTCGTTGGCCAGCATTGTCACGGGGCTGTACCCCCATCAAACTCAGATTCGCGGGAACGACCCGTGTTTGCCGGCTGGTATCGGGCGAAGAACCGAGGAGGGGAAAAAGAAACGAGCGGAGTTAAGCCAGCAGATGACGGCCTCCATGGAGCATCATCCATCGTTCATCCAGTTGCTGCGGGAACACGGCTACGCCACGTTGCAAACCGGTAAATGGTGGGAAGGCAATCCGTTGGATCACGGATTCACGGACGCCATGACGCATGGCGATCCCACGCGGGGTGGACGGCATGGCGACGTCGGCCTGAAGATTGGCCGTGAAACGATGCAGCCGATTTACGACTTCATCGAAAAAGCACAGCAGAACGAGCAGCCATTTTTCGTGTGGTATGGCGTTTTCTTGCCTCACTCGCCCCATAATGCGCCAGCCCGGCTGTACGACAAATATAAGGACGTCGCGCCAGACGAATCGACGGCTCGCTACTGGGCCAACGTCGAGTGGTTCGATGAAGGTTGTGGGCAGATTGTCGAATACCTGAAGAAAGAGGCGCTCTACGAAAACACCATTTTCGTATACACGTGCGACAATGGTTGGGTCCCTGATCCAGACAAAACGGGCCGTAGTGTGCGGTCCAAACGTCAGCCTGTCGAGGCAGGCATTCGAACGCCCATGTTTCTGACGCATGGAGCGACGTTGGAACCCCAACGCCATACCGAGATTCTTGCGAGTAACATCGACATTGCCACGACGATCCTGCGCGCCTGCGATATCGAGCCGCCGTCCGTCATGCAGGGGCTCGATCTGAGCCATCCAGAGCAGTTAAAAAAACGAAACCGTGTCTTCGTCGACGTTTATGAGCACGACAGCGACGTGCAACAGTTGGACAATTTAGAAAACGGGCTGGTCGCGCACGTCGTCATTGATGGTTGGGACAAGCTGATCTCGCGACCCGATCGAAATGAGCTATTCGACTTAAAGACCGACGCCGACGATCGGCACGACGTAGCGCAGGAGTTCGGAGATAAGGTTACCAGACTCTCGGGCATTCTTGACGATTGGGTCGAAGGAAAAACAGCTAGTTCACGGTGAGCGCTTTGATCGCGCGGGAGCCGTCTCGCGCATCGGGCGTTCCCAAATGTCACAATAGGCCACTAACGGAAAGCAAATTATGAGATTCGGATTATTCTTGCTCTGCTGTATTTCTTCGCTGCCATTGATGGTGGATGAGGTGAACGCGGAATCAGCGCCGAACATCGTGTTCTTTTTCGTCGACGATCAAACAACGGACACGCTTGGTTGCTATGGCAATGAAGTGATCAAGACACCCAATATCGACGCGTTGGCGGCGCGCGGGACGCGATTTGAAAATGCCTTCGTAAGCCAATCGATCTGCTGGATGAGCCGCGTGACGATTCTGACTGGGTTAACCGGCCGATCGTTTGGTGAAAAAGAGAGGCCGGAGTTTGCTCGGCCCGAAGTTGTCGAAAGCCTCTATTCCGATATCTTGCGGAACCACGGTTACCGTACCGGATACTTCGGCAAATGGCACGCCAAGATGCCAAAAGACTTCCGGCCCGAGGATCATTTCGACCAGTACGAGGCGATTGGTCGCGACCCCTATTACAAGCGTCAGGCAGATGGCACGCTCCGACACGAAACCGAAGTGATTGTCGATCGGGGCATTGAGTTTGTATCGAACCAGCCCAAAGATCAGCCGTTTGCGCTCAATCTGTGGTTCAACGCCTGTCATGCCGAAGATAGTGATCGTCGACCCGGTATTGGACATTTCCCTTGGCCGCGGGCCACGGATGGTATGTACGAAGACATCACCATCGCACCGCCTCGTCTGAATGATCCTGCGATTTTCGACGGACTACCGGACTTTCTCCGGACGACCATCAATCGGGAACGTTATTTTTGGCGATGGAACACGGATGAAAAGTACCAAACGAACATGCGTGCCTACTATCGCATGGCAAGCGGCATCGACGGCGCGATCGGTCGATTCATGAAGGCACTCGAAGCTGCCGGACTGGCGGACAATACGATCGTCGTTTACTCGGCCGACAATGGCTATTACAAAGCCAGTCGCGGATTGGCTGGAAAATGGTCCCATTATGACGAAGCGCTGCGCGTTCCCTTGATCGTTGCCGATCCGCGGGTGCCGGCTGGGAAGCAACAGAAAGTATCAAAAGCGTTCGCATTAAACCTCGATCTGCCGGCCACCTTTCTTGATTGGGCGGGTGCTCCATGTCCGGCAGACTACCAAGGACAGAGCCTCGCTCCAATCATCGAGAGCGGTGCGCCGGCCGAGTGGCGGAAAGAGACGTTTCATGAACACTACGCCGTTCGTGATCGCATTCCCGCGTTTGAAGGAGTACGGGGCGAGCGGTTTAAGTACGTGCGATACTTTGATGACGGAAATCACGAGTTTCTGCATGATCTCGAGAATGATCCCGACGAGTTAGTCAACTTGGCGGACGATCCGGCATTTAGAGCGACCCTTGTTGCCATGCGGGATCGAACGTCGACCACCGTTGAGCAGCTCGGTGGTCCGCTTCAAGCCCCACCCAAAGAATTTACGGTTTCGACCGATCCGCATCCGGTTGCGGCGGCGAATGTCTCGGCCAAACCGGACGAAGAGGGGTTCGTGCACATCTTTGATGGTCGGACCCTGAAGGGTTGGGCCGGAGACGAAGATCACTGGTCGGTCGAGGATGGGGCATTAACCGGTACCACCGATGGCAGTCTCAAGTCAAACCGTTTCATCACCTGGAAAGACTCGACGATTCGGAATTTCGACCTGCGTGTCAAAGTCAAGATTTCAACGACCGGTAACAGCGGCATCCAGTATCGCAGCACGCCGCGTCCCGATTTGGGGCTCGACATCCTGGAGGGGTATCAATGCGACATTGTTCCCAAGCATTCAAATTACAACGGAATGTTGTTCGAGGAAAAAGGCCGTCGCATTCTGGCGCGCACTGGCGAGCGGGTCATCGTCGATGACGCCGGCCGTTCTTGGGTCGTCGGAACGGTTCCTGTGAAAAAATTTGCAGCGGAGGAGTGGCACGAGTTTCGAATCGTCGTGGAGGGCAATCATCACCGACACTGGATCGATGGGCATCCGACGGCAGACCTGATCGACTTTGACGAGAAAGCACGTTCCCTGGAGGGAGTACTTGCTTTTCAAGTGCACGTTGGACCGGCGATGCAGATCCAATGCAAGGAGATTCGCATCAAGCACCTCCCCGACAATTTGCCGTTATTGGCTGAAGGAGATCATCCGATTCCAGCGGACGCCTACGGAGTGAAGCCAGCGGGCAAATTGCCTAAGGACTGGAAGCCGCCTGTTTATGGTGACCACTAGGAGATCGCATGCACCGTCTAACAATCTGCAGGAGCGGCATGGGAATTCCAAGAACAGCAACGAAGTATGGGCTGGTTGTCGCTTCGCTGATGGTCCTGGGGGCTGCCACGCAAACGCCTGCGCAGGACACGACAGCTCCGAGTCGTGACTCGGGTGTCGGTAAGGTCGACGGCATTGTCGCTGTCGGGACGGAAGGTCTTAGTTCGCAAGAGAAAGCGGCATGTCTCCCGCCAGCGGGCCGGCTGGCAATTGTCGCAGATGGCAACTCGCCAGATCCCGACGACATTGGCGCGACGGCGGTCATCTTTGGGTTGTTGGATAAGTCCGGTCTGAGCGAGAGGCTCGTGCACGTTTCCCACTCTTGCGATTTACAACCGACCGATCGGATTTCCGTTGCTGACGAACGACGGCGACAGCAGATTCTCGAAAAGGTGTGCCGAGAAGCGGTTGGCCACTTTGGTCCGTTCAAAAACCTGTCCGGTTCCTTTAATTGCCGAACCGATTTGCAAGCCGCAGTGGGGGATTTGCGCGTTGCGATCAATCATTCGACCGACAGCGATCCACTGTGGATCATCGAAGCCGGGGAACCCGATTTGATTGGGTATGCCCTTCAGTCGGCGGAACCGATGAAACGGCAGCACGTGCATGTCGTGTCGCACCATCCGGCCAACGACAACGCTGGTGACTTTTTCTCCTGGCAGCAGATTCTTGCCTATGGCGTTATGGAGCACCAAATTGGAGATCAAAACGTCGGCTTGAAGACGACGCCCGATGCATGGGAATGGGCCAAGCAGCATCGTGACCCGAGGATGCGGTGGATCTGGAAACAGCTTGCATACGCCGAACAAGATGGTGTGGTTAAGTTTCAGACCGGCTATTTCGATTGTTCGGATGCCGGGATGGTCTTCTGGTGGCTGACCGGAGCAGACCGAGGTGGAGATAAAAGCGGTACGCCGGCGAAACTGAAACAGATGCTTTTGACGAGCAAGAAGGACGCTGCTCGTTAACCGCGGCTCGTCGAGCGCTCGAGCCTCTCCCTGGCTGATGCATGGCACTCCTTTCAAGATAACGAAACCAACACTGGCATCTTTCGAGTTAGGCGGCGAGTGCAATGCAATTGCGGAAATCCATTTTCAGACCTGACAGGCGCTCTCGTTGTCGTCTTCTTCGCTTGCTCATTCCGATGGTCGCAGCCTCGTGTCTGAACCTGGCCATCGCCACGCTGGCAACTCAAGGCGGTGAAACGGCCGCCTGGCTGCGTTGTTCGACGATAGAGGAACGGTCGCTAACGTTTGCAAATGGTCCTGCCACGCGTTTCTCGAATACGGTGAATGGGCGAACTCACCAGCAAACAGCGCTGACGACTTTTCAAGGTTTTCAGTATGTGACATTTGTGGATGCCGAAAGGCGCATTTGCGTTGGCCGGAGGGAGCTTCCCGCAGGTGCCTGGGATGTGATCCGTTTTGAAGATCACAAATTCGCATCGAATGACTCGCACAACGTATCGGTCTTGGGGATCTGCCGGAAAGATGGCACGATCCATCTAGCCTTCGATCACCATGCTTCACAACTGAATTATCGCGTTTCAAGAATTGGAGCAGCACACCGCCCGAAGTCAGTGGAGTGGAATAGCGATCTGTTCGGTCCCATCCGTCATACGCTCGGTTCGGTCGAGCCCGCAAGTCGGGTCACGTACCCGCGATTTATTCCAGCGCCGAACGGGAACCTCATGTTGTATTACCGAGCCGTCACCTCTGGAAACGGAGACGGAATGATTGAGGAGTACGATGGAAACCGGCACGATTGGACTGCCGGGCTGGGCAAGTTCATCGCCCGCGATGGCGGGGAATACACCGCTGAAGGGGAAGTGAGTAGCAAACGTTGTCCCTATATGAACTCGCTCTCCTATGCGGGCCAACGGCTCCACGCGACATGGGTTTGGCGGGACCTGTTCGAGAGAACTCATCCAGTCAATCAGCACGATCTCTGCTACGCATACAGTGACGATCATGGGCGAACGTGGTTCAATTCGGCTGGGCAGATCATCGGAAAGACGGGAACGGAATTTATCCATCTTGATACACCTGGACTGGTTGTCTCCGAGATCCCGACCCATTCGCAACTCACCAATACAAACACCCACTACGCTTACCCAGACGGTCGGCTCCACGTCGTGTTGAGCAGGCGATCAGAAGCCACGGCGGAGCGATCTTATCACCATCATTGGCGATCGAAGGACGGCGCGTGGCAGGAGGAGGCACTGCCATGGTCGGGAGACCGCCCCAAACTGGTGGGCTGCCACGACGGTTCGCTCGTGTTGGTTTACACGGATGAAGAGCGGCTGTTCATCATCAGAGGACGACCGGCTGGGCGGCATTCGGGTTGGCAGTGGACACCGGTCGCGCTTCCTCGTCCCCTGTCGATTTATGGCGAATCGCTCATGGACCTCGAGCGATGGGAGAACGAAGAGGTCCTGTCGCTTTATGTCCAGCAGGCACCAGACCGGCAGATTGAGACGCAAAAGCTCGAGCCGATTGACGGGTGTCCCGCTCCTCTCTTGGTCGTCGACGTTCGTCTGCCGCCTCAAGACGATTCGCCGGAATAAGAGAGCGGTGTGGTTCTACTGAAAGCTAAACTGATAAATCCCGGATCCGAATTCGCACTGCAACCATGTCCGTTGGGATTCACGCACCTGAGTCAGCTTGGCGTCAAAGGGCTGCCCGCCTTCCATGAGCTGCTTCTCCGGTGAATCCGGGATCAAGATCGTCGCCGTCGTGTTCACTGGAATCTCGATTTCCCAGGAGAACGAATCGGCCTCATGTTTCCATTCACTGCGTATTTCGCCATACGGCGAATCGACACTCGATTTGACCCACTCGAGATGATCGGTCAATTGCGGCTTCAAGCGAAAATGCTTGTAACCAGCAGCGCTCGGATCTGGTCGAATGCCGCCCAGGGATTCATGCATGAAAGCAGCAAAGCCGCCATTCATAGGATGGTTGAAAGAATTGCGAAACCGTTCTTTCTGCCATTCGAAACGGCGCTCTGGCCAAGTCGACAGGCCACAGCCGAGCACATAGCCAGGGCTTGGGAAGGTCGTATCGGTCAGCATTTCGAAAGCCAAGTCTGCTTGGCCATGATCGGCCAGGACCGTGTAGAGGTGTCGCAAGCCATGGATACCGCAGGAATGGTGTCCGTCGTGCAGCTTGTGAATATCATACAGAAGGCCCGCGATGAGGCCGTCGAGCTCTTCTTCATCGACCATTCCTAGCTTTAAGGCCATCACGGTGGCTGTCTGGCTGCCGAAGTGTTCGAGCTGGCTGCCTTCGAGCGGTTTCAAATAGGCACTCTTGAAGGCGGTCTTAATTTCTTCAGCTTCCGTCCCGCAGCGCCGGCTGTAATCGGAGTCGCCCAGCACTTCCGCCATTTGACCAGCGATCAGCAACGCTTGGTAATAGAAGGCCGTTCCGGAAACGAAAGGGGGACATTCCATCCGCTCGGGGGCCAGTCGCCGATCCCAGCCGGGAGGACACCAGTCGCCCAATCCATTTTCAATAACGCCTTCAGTGTTCTTGAACGTGCGATAATACGTAATGAAGTCTTTGACATGATCGTAATGCGGTCTGAATGCCTCGACGTCGCCCGTATGTAAGTACATCTGCCAAGGCAAAATTAAGAAGGCAACGCCCCAATCGATATTGGCAACGCGATTGGCCCGCTTGCCGGGCGCGACCATGGTTGGGACTCCGGCGCTGTTGCGTAGGACTTTCCTAACTCGTTGATCGACACGAAGGCTGTCTTCAATGTCACGAAGAAATTTTGCGTAGAACCTTGCCATATCGTAATTGTATAAACAGAGGTCCGCTGTCGCGTGAGCGTCGCCCAACCAGCCACATTTTTCGCGGTGCGGACAGTCTTCGGGCAGCGCATGCCAGTTGCTTTCCAGGCTTAACAGGCTGACCGCATATTGCTTGTTCAACAGATCATGTGAGCAAGCAAAGGCGCCCGTTTTTCTCACGGCGCTGCGGACGAACACCGCCTCGATGCTGCCTTCAACGGGCGCTGTTGATAATCCTCGGATCTCCACGTACTGGAAGCCGGAATAGCTGAAACGCGGAGCCCATGATTCTTCCCCTTTTCCATGGCAGACATAGAGCAATCGATAGGGATTGCCAGTCGCGCTCCCGCCTTGTGTGGCTTGGTCCGCCCTCCCCGTCTGTTTGTTCAGCACTTCCGATGGGACGATTTCGATGACGTCACCAGCGTTCTGTTCCATCCTGATTTGAACCCAACCGGATATGTTCTTGCCAAAATCACATAACCACGTCTCGGAATCGACCTGTCGTATGCTGACGGGCTGCAGTCGCTCGACTTCCTTGATGGGCGGCAATTGTTGCGGACGAAGCCTCTCATCCGGGCACGGTGGGGCAACCACCAAGGCGTCTTGCCAATTCGAATCGTCGAATTGTGGCTGAGCCCAGCCGGGCATCTCCCGGCGAGCATCGTAGCTCTCGCCCCAATAGATATTGTCGAAGTCGACGGGGCTGACACTGGCTTTCCAGCTTGCATCGGTAGCGAAGGACTCCGCGCTGCCGTCGGTGTATTCGACAAATATCTTTACTCGTGCACGTGGGGCGCCGTAGCCAAAAGTCTTTTTGAACGCGAGATTTTGACCATAAAACCCATTCCCCAGCCAAAGGCCCAGCGCGTTGTCGCCGGCTCGCAAGGCCGTCGTTACATCATGCACGACATAAAGGGTGTGTTTTTCATAATTCGTCTGCCCCGGGTCCAGGACCGAATCGCCGATTTTGAGTCCGTTCACATAGAACTCGCAGTAGCCAACGCCGCTCACATAAGCCCGCGCCTCGCGGACCTCTTTTTCCAGCACCACGTTTTTTCGCAGCAATGGTGATGGATGCGAAGTCAGCGTTTCGTTCAGCGTGCGGTGTTTCCGACTGGATCGTCCGCTATCCCTCGTGTCATCTTTTAGCCCAATCCAGTGTGAGCCTGACCAGTCCTTGGCATCCAGCAAAGCCATTTGCCAAGTCGCGACATCGGACCAGCCACTAAGGCGTCCTCGATTATCGGTGATACGCACTTTCCAATAGCAAGTCTGGCGGCTGACTAAATCGCGGCCGCCATAGGGAACAAGAATCGATTGAGGCGACGACACGACACCACTGTCCCAAAGATCAGCCTTGTCTTCAGCAAGCAGTTGACGATTGCTGGCGACCAAAATTTGATAAGACCGTTGCTCGATACTGCGCGCATCGGCTGTTGGGGGGCGAAGTTTCCAGCTCAGTCGAGGTGTGCTCGAGTCGAGTTGAATTGGTTCGTGAAGGTGGTCGGCCTTCAGTTCGTACAGCTCGGGTAGGTGATGAACTTCTGCATGAGCGAAAGCCAGTAGCAACAAGAATGCGACCAGGGACAATGGAGCGGTTGTTCGCATAGCAAATCCGTTGTTGTGACCTAAAACACAACCGAAACACACGAAGGGAAAAGCTTGCCGTTTCGTGCTAGCCGATGAAATGGGCTTTGCCACAGCGCCTGATGGAACGTCGACGCCCTAACAGGCTTACGATACCGATGGCGAAGAGCATCGGCGCGGTTGCCGGTTCCGGCACGGCTGCCGTCCTATTGCCGAAGTTGTTGACCCACACCGCGTAGTCTCCCAGGTCGACTATCCCATCTCGGTTGCCATCGGCGCCAAAGCCGTTGAGGGCGACTTCGCCAATGCTGTCACGCCACGTCGTGAAATCGGCCGCGTCTACGAACCCGTCGTTGTTATAGTCGCCGGGTAAATCGCTGCCAAAACCGCTAATCACGCTGATGGAGAGTGGCGGAAGAACGATGCCGTCACTTCCATTAATGACGTCCGACAGCGCACTTTCGCCGAGATCGAACGTAGGAAAGTCGTTGACGTCATTGAATGCCAGTGCCTGATGCGAAAACGTTCCGTCGAACAAATGGCTGTCGACTTCGAGGTCTAACGGGACGCTGACGGGCGATTTATTGACGGCGTAAACCATCAATTCGCCATCTTTGACAACCGCCTTTGCTGAAGCGGCGTCCAGACCAGGGACAATTTCGCTGGAAGTCATTGTCTCCGAAAGCAAATCACTGTCGAGGAATACGTCACGCAAGATGTCATAGCTGGCGCCTCGAGTCGTCTTCACGTGCTTGGGATTTCCTAACCGGTCATAAACGATGAGGGAATCGTGGTTATGTATTTGGAAATACTCTGCCGAATCAAACAAGTCCGGGCGATCGATGAGGCCCAGGTAAACATCCGATAGTCCTAGTGCGCTAATCGCGTTATCTCCAGCGTCAATGCTCCACTCGGATAGCCAGATCGGTTTGCCAGGGAATTGGGCCCGGATATCTTCCCCGGTTTGGATCATTTGATTGCGTGCGTCCAGCACTTCTTGCAATCCCGCCGGTGACTCTCCCGGTCGGATGTACTTGTGTAGCGTTACTGCGTCGTAATAGCTTTGGTCCGCAGCCAACGCAGCGTTCCAAGGTCCGTGAACCGTGCCTCCCGTTCTCCAGGTCACGGGCACGGAAATCTGAATGTTCGGATCCTCTGTTTTCAGCGCCTGAGAATGGGCTTGGGCCACGGCGACATACAGCTCTGGCGTTTCGACCGCTTCGCTCCGCTGGGACCGCCAAAAAATCTCGTTGCCCAATTCGATGCGGTCGACGTCGAACCCTTTCGATCTGCGGTCCTGAAGTCGACGAACACCCTTCTCGGGGCTGTCGTAGTTGACGTTCCAGGTGTGCAGGACGTCGAACCCCTGATTGTCGTGAAGTGTTTTGAATCCATCGAATCCGTAGCGCAAATTGGGATTGTTCACCACGGCGTCGCGATAGGGCCCATCGTAGTTGTCGTATATCCGGCGGCCGTCAACTTCCCAGTCATAAAAATTCGACCACACGCCGTGAGGGAATCTTAGCGACGGAGGAGCCCAGGCGCTGATCAACGCCTGTCCATCCGCATCGTTGTAGCCGTCGATCCCATATTGGTTTTCAGGAAAGTTTGTATTGAGCCCCAGCAGCCGGCTATTGAACGGTGTGGGGTTAGAGCTGTCGATGCTGAGAGTCGCCATTTGCTGGCCGACGCCCGTGTACGGGTAATCGACGGCAAACGCACGAACCGTGGAAAGAAGAAGCAGTCCCAAGACAATGCAGGCGCGTGCGTAGTAGTCTCTCGTCAACGCTTTACCATTAATCATCCCAAAACTTCGCTGCGCTGTTTGGTGAACTTCCATTTTCTATCGGTTCCTTAGCAAAAAATAAGCCGATTGGGCCCGCTGGCCCGATCGGCTGTTTTGTTGTTACTTCAAGCTAAACAATCGGTTCCGCATCGTGGCAGGAACTATTGAGGTGATCACTATCGCCGCCGCAGCATTCCCATGGTTAACGCACTCAGCATCAGCATGACAAAGCCGGCCGGTTCGGGAACTGCCGTCGCCAGAACTCGGACGTAATCAAGTTCGTAGTCCAGCGAGGTGCTCGCGAGCGGATCAAGGCGGATCTGCAGAATGTCGGCTGATCCAAGGCCTGAAATGTCGAGCGAGCCTGTATACCAAAACTCGGTTGAGCCTGGTGTCTCCTCGACGAAGTCGTTGCCGTCAATACTAAAGGCGGCAGTATTAATCCCTAAGTGCAACAGGCCTAGGCTGCCAGCCAATGCTTGCGGAGTTCCATTGAGGCCGTCGAGCTGACGGAATCGCACTTCGATGGAACACCAATCGGTGAAACCTGCTGGGAGAGCAATATCTGGGTTATAGAGAACCCTTAAGTCACCGTTGCCGGGAAGTTGCTGTGCAGTGAGAACGCCTTCACCGCTACTCGCAGTGACCGCGGTCGGCCCGTTAATGTCGGACGAACCACCGTTGATTGAGCCGTTATGCTGCCAACTTTCGTCGTCACCTGGCGTGTTGAATTCGAAATTAAGTGCCATCGTTCCGGCGTGGACCGAAGGCGTTCCCAGGGTGATGGAAAGAACAGCGAGGAAGAGGATTGTTAGTCGTCCGACGGTCATTTGCTACTCCTTTGAGAGTTTGTGCCGATTTGAGTACTCACGGGGCACGGGAACTCCCCGCACGACGAATACTCCCCGAGTATAAACATGGTTCTGGGCTCTCATAACAATAAATTGATGTCCTTTTGCGACAATTGGGGTGCTCGGGTGGGGGCATCGGAGGGTTCGCGTTTCGTGATGAGAAAACGGATATTTGGACCATTTTGCAGCTGAAAAACTGCGAGCATTGGCCAAAGAACCTTAACGGGGGGCGGTGTTGTCGATTTGCGTCATTTGAGGGGGGGCGAGCCGTCGATTCAGGGCAAGGAGTTGTTAAATCGAATCCCGGTTGCCGCCTGGCGCAGGGGGTAGCGAGGCAAGTGTTCCCTTCCGGTCCCTGCTCGACCCGGCGCTCGTAAACACGATGCCCCATCACGTCTTGGCTGCTGTGCTGCGCGAAAGATTCTATGGCGGCTTGAGCCAAGTCGGTTCGCCAGCCACAATCGTCGGACAGGTTCATCGCGCTGAGTTCCTACGTTCTTTGATACGGACCACAACAAAACGAATGACACTCGACTACGATCCCAACTATCCCAGTGTTGATGAGCTGCGAACTCGTGCGCGACAGCGCATTCCGCGGTTCGCGTTTGAGTATCTTGATGGAGGCTGTAATGAAGACATCAACCTGGCACGCAACACTTCAGACATTCGCCAGATCGAGTTGCTTCCACAGTATCTAACGGAGCATACCGGGTCCGCGATGACGACCGAGTTATTCGGAAGGACTTACCAAGCTCCGTTTGGCGTTGCGCCGGTTGGATTACAGGGGCTGATGTGGCCCAATGCGCCAGAAATTCTGGCGAAAGCGGCGAAGAAACACAACGTTCCATTTTGCTTAAGCACTGTCAGTACCAGCAGCATTGAACGTATCGCCGAGCTGACGGAAGGCGATTTCTGGTTTCAACTCTACCACCCGGCCGAAGCCTCGGTCCGAGACGACATCATTAAGCGTGCCGAACGAGCCGGTTGTCCGGTCCTTGTCATACTCTGCGATGTGCCCACGTTCGGTTACCGCCCTCGCGATATCCGCAACGGACTCGCCATGCCGCCCAAGATGACGGTGCGAAATATCTTGCAGATCTTTGGGCGACCTGAGTGGGCGATCCGTACGTTGATACACGGGCAGCCTAATTTTGAAACACTGAAACCTTATATGCCCGACAACCTCGACTTGGCACAGCTGGGCCAATTCATGGATAAGACGTTTTCGGGCCGGTTGAATGAAGAAAGAATCAAACCGATTCGCGACATGTGGCCTGGCAAACTGGTGCTGAAAGGTGTTGCCAACGAAATGGACGCCGAACGCGCCATTGAGCTGGGACTCGATGGATTGATTGTTTCCAATCACGGCGGCCGGCAGCTGGACGCCGGCGAATCCTCCATCAAACCGTTGACTCGAATCGCCAAGGCCTATGGCGACAAAATCACCGTCATGATGGACAGTGGGATCCGCTCGGGCCCCGATATCGCTCGTACGCTCGCCAGTGGCGCAGCTTTTTGTTTCTTAGGGCGGGCCTTTATGTACGGGGTGGCGGCACTTGGCAACCGCGGCGGCGACCACACGATGGCGATTCTCAAACGCCAGCTGCAGCAGGTGATGGAGCAGATCTGTTGCGAGCAGGTTAAGGACTTTCCGAAGTTCTTGATCCAGCGACAATCAGTCTGATTCTGGTCCGGCGTGAGCTCGACAGGCGTCACGACATCAAGCGACTCGAGTGAGCGCCTCTCGATGGTCCGGATTCCGCCGTCGCCGCAGCGCCACGACTAGCCCCAGCCAAGAGAACAGCGGTGAATGAGACTCTGGTACGGCAGACGTGGCCCCCAGATTGTCTCGCCAGATCGAGAAGTCGGCCGCATCGACGATGCCATTCAGGTTGCCGTCCGCCATCAAATCTGCGGTCGAACCAAACGTCTGTTGCCACTTGAGATGGTCGTCGCCATCGACGTCCCCGTCATAGTCATAGTCGCCAGGTATCGATCCGAGGACGGTCAATGAACCGGTGCCCGTGAATCTCCCCGCAGTGCCGAACAAAGTATCGAGTTCCCTGGCGGTATACGTGCCGGGTAAGATCGTCGTCGTGACGTGGCTCAGATTGTCCGCGTCGAGTTCTTGTAACAAGATGAACGTTGCGTCGTGGGCCAGATCGATCTGACTGAAACTGTCGTTATCGAGAATCTGCAGCGTGGCCATCGACAATTCGACAGCGTCGGCCTGGATCTTCAAGGTGCCCTTCTCCAAGAGCACGGTACCGGTGAAATCGTGGTTTGCGTCGACCGCATGAAACCCCCAAGTGTTGTCCAGGTCGACGGAGTTGCGGCCAAATGTTAAGACCCCGTCACCCGCGATTTCATCGATGGTCAAGTCCGCGCTGCCGCCAAAGGTGGTTTGTTCCCGAAGCAGCAGATCTGCATTGAGGTTCAGTATGCCAATCGAGGTGTGCTGGTTGGCCCGCCGTTGTCCAAAGAGTGCATCATCATTGACGTCGAGTTGCGTTACCAAAAAATGCGCCGTGTGGTTGATGAGTTCTGTTCCCGTCCCCTGCAGCACCAAGGTGGCATCAAACAGCCTAGCGTCGTTAACGTTCTCTGTACGAGCACTGTAGCTGTCGACG
Organism: uncultured Pirellulaceae bacterium; assembly: GCA_964480915.1. GTDB lineage: Bacteria > Planctomycetota > Planctomycetia > Pirellulales > Pirellulaceae > CAWGCE01. Next base: position 57,569 of record CAYZRS010000031.1, read on the forward strand.
TAGAACGTGTTGCCGGGAATTCCCCGGCCCAAGGCGGCGAGCGAAGTTCCTGCGCCGGGCAACGGGTCGTCATACCAAAGCGTTCGATCATGGATACGAGCCCCGACCGGCATGCTCCCGTGCAGATACAGGTCGAGTGGCTGGCTATTGCCGAAGTCAATGTCGGGATCGACAGAGGCATGGCTGACGAAAATCATCCCTTCGTCCAAGACGGGATTGCTACCGACGTACATGCCCCAGCGGAACCGAGTGTCGGAGTCGTCCCCCGGTTCGTCGTTGCGAATGTACTGACCCGACGTGAAAGGCACATTCTGATCGCCGAAGTAGACCTCGTAGTCCAATCCGTTGTCGCGAATGCGAATGTCGAACGGTTGTCCAATCGCATTGTCCAAGAGCACTTCATGGCGCGGCTGACCGGGCATGGGGCGGCGGTGAGTCACAAACACGCCGCCGTCGGAATTCATGCCGAGAGCCACCGACCAATCGTCGTTGTCGGTGTCTTTTGCCTGAAAAATCGTGGCGTCAATCGGTTTGACGATGGTGTAACGACCGACCCAATCATGCCATTCGCCATCATCAACATTCCAGCCGGTGTTCCTGTCGAAGGCTTCGATGCGTGCCGCCAAGGGGCGGATGACACCGGAACTGCTGGGCCTTACGTTCTCTTCGCCAGGAAACAAGCGAAAGACCTGGGTCGCTCCGTCGGTTTGATACCAGCGACTCCAGTTGCCGTGGGCACCTTGGCCAATCGAGCTGTTCGCGAGCGTATGTAAGCGGAGATCGTCTTGAATGCCGAAACCGTCGAACAGGCCACCTTCGACGTCCCCGTTATGCACGTCAATGACCGTTCCCGCATAGCCGTTTGTGATGTCGTCCCGAATGTCTTCAAACGGCGGATTGACGCCGGGGCCTTCCGTATACAACTGGGCATGGGTGGCCGCAGTGCTGCAGATCAGCGTCAGCAGGCAGGTGCCGAGCACTGGCATAGCCCTGCGGGCAAGGTCGCCCAACGGCAGGCCGGTCGTCATGGAAGAGCCCTCTATTTGCGAGGTCGGAGGGCAGCGATGCCAACGGAAAATGCCAGTAGAAGCAGGCTCAGACTGTTCGGCTCGGGCACGACGCCGCCGGGGGGGGCTGTTCTACCAAAATTAGCCTGCCAATAAGCGTAATCGCTCATGTCGATTCCACCGCCGTCTCCGTTGAAACCAATCGCCGATTCATCGGCGGCTCCCAGATGATCGCGCCAAACGGTGAAGTCGGCTGCGTCGACGATTCCGTTGCCGTTAAAGTCTCCGGGCAGCCCGAGCGTGACACCTGCGACACCGACATTGTCTAGGAATAAGTGATGACCACTCGCCGGTGCGCCGGATTCCCCAGTTCCCCCCGTAAAGTTCAAGCGGAATGTCACTGAGCCATTGGCTTCCAGTGTGCTGTCTGCGAGATCGCCGAGAAAGATGCTCACGTCATCCTCGATCGGACCGGCGTTGACCGTCGCTGTTCCTGAAGCGATCGAGCCCGTGGTGATGTCACCGGCGATCACTTCCAGCTCCCAGTCCGAGGCGGCATCCACTCGGAACGCACCGGTGTCAAAATGAAATCCTGTCAACGATCGGGCCGTCCCCGTGGTGTCGGTCAGGGTGAAATCGATGTACCCGTCGTATCCGTTGGACAGCGCGACGCCGTCCGTTGTAAGTGCGACCGACGTGTCAGCTCCAAAGGGCCCGAGGCCCCCGTACTGCCCATCGTTGCTCGCTCCATTGTTGACCGAGGCGTTGTTGAAATTGAACCACACACCTCCTGTTTCTGGCGTTCCATTGGCCTGAGCCGTGATGCCACTCGCAATCTGCGTTGCATTCCATGTGTCGTTCCCAGCTTCGCTCCAGCCCGTCCAGCCGGCGATCAAGACGGAGTCATCAACAACCGTGGGTCCAGTAATGTCGAACTCAAGCACCCGCAGCGGGCTGGTGGTGGGGTTGGAAGATGAGCCCGTTTGCCGGTCTTGAAGGAAGACGGATAGGACTCCGTCTTCCGATAATCGGTTCGAGTCGATCTGGGGCGAGCCGTGGTAGACGCCGGTCGCTTCGTGAAGAATTTCCCAATCGGAATAACCGCTCAATGTCTTTTGGGAGCCGGCAACAATGAGGTCGGAACCCGAGACGTAGACGCCCACCAGATGACCATCGGGGTCGACGCCAATTTTGGGTCGACTTCCGACCGGATAGTCGACCGGTAGGCGATTGACATCCCAGGCGCCCGTGAATGGGTCTCGGTAATAATGGTGGTAGGCCGAATCGGCCTTATGGAACACGCCGTCTCCCGGCTGCCATTCGAAACCTGGTTCCTGCCGCCGGTGGTACATGAGCGCGTGAACGCCGCCTTCGCTGTCGACGACTTGGCCCTGCTGATTGATCATCGCTTGCCGCCGGTCCAGGTCGACGACCTCTAAGCCGGGGGAGTTGAGATTCATCGGAGACGACGGAGTGCCGACGACGAGCCCGTCATTGTTCCGCCAGGTAACGCCTTTGTCATCGCTGTAGGCGTACATGATGTCGTGGTTTCCGTCCTGTGTGCTCTCGCGCCATGTCCACGTCGTGTGGAGCCTGCCGGTGCTGTCCGCATCGAATCCGTTGTGATAAGCATTCCGCCGGGGCGATGGATTGTTATTGACGTCGTCGTAGGTCCCGGTGTTTCCGCGGTTCACCATGCGCGTCGAACTCCACTGCCCTGTTTGTGCGTCGTAGTCGGCGATACGAATGTCGCCGTTGCCACTGCCACGTTCTCGATAGGCCAGGACGAGATCATCACCGATATTCGCGAACCGGGGATAGGTGACACTTTGGACCGTCGAACCGGCAAAGTTTAGCGAACTGCGTTCTGGTTCAAAAATTGTTTGATTCCAAGCGCCTCCCGCACTCGTCGCAACTCCGGGGGCCGTTGTAAGGTATCGCAAATTGTGGACGTGATGATCATAGGACAGGTGAATCCGCCCATCTCCCGAGATGCCCATCGAGATCGAATTGTGGCTATCCCAATTTTGGTTGCCACGCGTCATGTCGTAGCCGGTGTCGATCGTTTCCCAGTTGCTTGAGTTCAGATTTCGACGCGACACGTAAATGTCTTGGCTGGTGCCGTTGTGGTGATACCAACTGGTGTACTGATAGTCGTCGTGCGTGATCAACGCGTCTTCCTGGAACGCGGTTCCATTGATGACGTGATTGAAGTTGCCGCTCGTCGCCAGCACGAGAGCACTCGTGTCGAGCACCATGTTGTCGAGCGGCGTTGCGGTCAGTTGAGCCACCGCGGTGTTGTCGAGCCCACACAGGCAACACAAGTGTACGAGCAGTATCGCTAGGTTCCCGATTCGACTGCGCACCATCCCTCGCGCAGGACCGGCTTGCGTAGCGCGGTTCGTTGTCCGGCTCAGAATATCAGACATTGCGTATCCTCCTGTCTCCGTTCGGTCACCTTGGCTCTTCTCTTCACTCATGTAAATCTGCCTTCCGGGCTTGAATCTTCGACTCACCAGTGATCTCTTCGGCGAGCAGCCAAAAGCCATCGACGAGTGTTGCTTTGACAGGCTGACCGTTGACAAGCACCCCTTCTACTTTAGGCGCGTGCGGCACTTGAGCAACTGCCGTCATCCCGGCGGGTAATTTCACTTCCATTTCGAACGATGGTTCGTTCGTCCATTCGATCGAGATTTTCCCCAGCGGCGTCGGAGTCACGCCCCGAGCAAAGCTGAGTCCGCTGGTGTTTGGCCGGATCCGTGCCCGCTGCCATCCGGCGGAAAGGGGCTGGACACCAAGCACAAAGCGGGGGAGCAGGTTGGCTGGTGCAGCGCCCCAGGCGTGGTTCCAATCGAGATTCGGTTTCACTTTCTCATTCCACGATTCCCAAGTGATCGTCGCACCGGAGTCGAGCATATGTCGCCAGCTTCGTTTGCCCGGGGCAAGGATCAGCCCAACGGCCGCTTCCCCAGCACCATTCTCAAAGAGGCCCTCCAGTAGATATTGCCCAGCGTATGGCGAGCACCGCATGCCTCGTTCCGCGAGCCACTTCACGACGTGCGGTCGGTGCTGCGCTTCCACAAGATTGAACGCCAGTGGAAAAAAGTTCGCGTGAATCGAGTGATGATCGATCTCCGCGCCATCGCGGTAAAGTCCAGCCTCTTCGTCAAAGAGCATCCTGTTAAAGGCTGCTCGTTTTTGCTGGGACTGTTCCTTGTAATTCCGCGCATCCTCTGCGGCCCCGATCGCCTCCGCCAGTTCTGCCATCTTGTCGATCGCGGCTACATGGAACGCATTCACGACAGTGTTGATTTCGCCGCGGACATAACCGTCTCGCTCCGACGGAGGCCAATCGACGATATCGTTCCACCCCATTTGCTTCTCATTGCTGTGAACCAAGTGGGTGTCTTGAACACGATCAGCAAGCGTTCTTCCCTTCAACGCCTCGTAGCGGTCCGCGACCCAATCGACATCGCCACTTCGCAGCCATTCGGCGTGAGCCATGAAGACCATGTGGGGGCCCCATTCGGTTGGCCATGTCGGGTACTGGGTGAGCCAATCGAACGTTAAACGGGCCATGCTTGGATCGTGGTCAACGTAGTAATGGCTAAGTTGATTCAAATAGGCGTCGGCTTCGTAAGGGATCCGCTCTCGGTCGCCATCAACGTAGACGCCGGCAAACATCGTCGCCTTGATGGAGTAACGACAAAGCTCCCACACCCGGTTGAGTGTCTCGTCAGAGCAAACGAACGCGGCCGATGTTTCGTTCCAGTGCTTCGGATAAGCTGCCTGGCGGACGATGGCGTCTTCGGTCAGGCCGTTGGGCAAACCTTCCAATTCGACCCAGCGGAACGGCGTAATCACGCCCCATTCAGGTGGAGTTAGCACGGCCGGCGGCGTGACGGGGCCGCCGGGTCGTCTGGCTTCGAACGATTGTTGCGTGTTCCTTTCGTCGGCCGGCGGGGCGATGACCATTTTTTCCCCGGCGTCGATCTTCACATGGACTTCGCTGTATCGGACGGTGCCTGGGGGCTGGCGATCAATCGACCCCGCCGCCAATTTCTCGCCGAAACGAACCGTCAATTGACCTGTGAAGCCGGCCGGTGCCGTCAGTTCAATGTTGCCGAAAGCGACCTGGCCAAAATCGACCAGTACGACGCCCGTGTCGCGCGTTGCCAATGCTTGGGGTGCTTGTCGAACGAGCTCAACGGTGTCTCGCGCGAGGGGGCGGGCTGGGTCAAGTCTTGCGATGGTCGCCCGATCTGAGACTTCGGCGACTTCGACGGCTGCCGCGACGTTGTCCGGGGGATCCGACTGAGCGTTGCGGGCCGCGATGAGAACGAAGGGAGCCAGCAGGGCGAGCGAGAAAATACCAGAAAGTCGCTTTGCATAGAGCGTCATCGGAGCCATGTCTTATGGTTGGAAGTCAGCGCGATGGAAAAACTCGGAACTCTTCGTGAACGTCCATGGGAGCGATACAACTCTGGTCTCTGTACCGCACAAGGAGATCGTTGTTTGGTGGCGTGTGGCGGCCCTTGATGGCTGTCA
>CAYZRS010000032.1:0-62001 GCA_964480915.1 uncultured Pirellulaceae bacterium
GACCTCATCCCCATGCGCTTCGACCAATCGGGTTTGGTCAATTCAAACGATGCTTTCAACTCCGGCCAGCGAGTAAACAATCGCTCTAAAACGATCTGTGTCTCCAGCCGAGCCAGCTTCAGTCCCAAGCAAACGTGGGGTCCGGCGCCAAAATCGAGGTGATAGTTTCGCGGCCGATCGATTTGAAATTCGGTCGGGTCATCGAACCGCGCTGGATCGGCATTCGCGGCCGCCAGCGCCGGCATCACGACCTCGCCTCGTTTGAGTGCCTGACCGGCCAGTACCGTATCCTGCGTGACAAACCTTGGCTTGGCAAACTGAGCGGGCGAATTGTAACGCAGCAGTTCTTCCACCGCGGCTGGGCACTGCGACCAATCGGCCAGCAATTCCCGCTTCAAAGCGGGCATTTGCAGCAGCGTTAAGATGCTTGTACTCAGCAAGTGCACGGTCGTTTCGTGGCCGGCCAACAACAGCAGCATCACCATCGACAACAGTTCGTCGTCGTTGAGCCGATCGCCTGCTTGTTCGACCTCGACCAGGGCCGATATCAAACCTGGCCGCGGCTGCTGGCGCACTGCGGCAAATTGCTGCTGCAAGTACCGCTGCGTTTTACGCAGCCCGGGCACCACACGATGGATGCTCCACAGCGACCTAATTTCAGCGAAGCTGGAAAACCATGCCCGGAAGCGCGGCCGATCTTCTCGCGGCAGCCCCAACAGCTCGGCAATCACCGCCAACGGGACCGGTCGCGCTAAGTGCTCGACAAGGTCGACCACCCCATGGTTGGCCGCGGCCACATTGGCAACTTCGTCCAGCTGCAGGTCAACGATCCGTTCAATCTCAGGCCGCATCTCTTCGATGCTTCGACGCTGAAACGCTTTGTCGACCAGTGAACGCAGGCGGCGATGGTCGGGCTCGTCCTTGCCGATCATGTTGTTCGCCAAACGGCGGAACACGCCCGGCAACAGGACCATCAGCAAGAGGAAATTCCTTTTGCCGGCATTCTTCGGATCACGACAGAACAGCTTGTCGTTCTTCAGCACCTCTTCGCAAGCGGCATAGGTCGTGACGAGCCACAACTTGCCAATGATCGGCATTCTGACTTGGACGAGCGGCCCTTGTTCGCGCAGCCGCCCGAACGATTCAAACGGGTGCGAGCGGTATTCGATCGCGGAGAGGTTGAGTTTTGGCACTGCAGCCATGGCCGTTTCCTGGCAGGGGACAATGGAGACGGAAAACGTCAGCGCCGCGGAGACCGAAAGGGTCGGGAGTCTTTTTCGAGGGGCGCAAGCTACCGATGCATCCCGGGTCGGACGAAAAAGACTCCCGACCCTCTAGCGTCCGACCCTCCGACGCCACTCGCCCAATTCAAGACAAGTTCGACCAACGCTCGGCAACATTCTGTTTCATAAAGGCCAACGCATCGCGCGCCAGTTGTTCTTCACTCTCATACATCTTTCGCCAAATCTTCGTCGCGGCAACCAGTTCTGGCAGCGATGAGCCGAATGCCTCGACCACCATCCAGCCGTCATAACCGACTTCGGAGAGGGTATCGAACGTCTCTTGCCAGCGGACACCGCCCGATCCGGGCGTGCTGCGGTCGTTTTCGCAGATGTGGACGTGAGCCAACACATCGGCACAGCTGCGGATCGCTTCGGCCACGTTCTTCTCTTCGATATTGGCGTGAAACGTATCGTAGATCATGCGACAGTTGGGATGGTCGACTTCCCGAGTAAACCGGGCCGTGTCCGCGTGCGTGCCCAACAGGTAGCACTCAAACCGGTTCAAACATTCCAGCCCCAGCACGACGCCCCGTTCGGCCGCATACTCGGCCGTCCGGCGCATCTCCTCAACTCCCCATTTCCATTCGTCTTGATTGGCCGCCGCACCGCTGAACGAGCCCAGCGCAGAATGGAAGGGTCCGACCAACGCGTGGACACCGGCCGCGGCGCAGGAATCCAAAACCGCTTTGTTCGCTTCGAATCCTTTTTCGCGGACGCGCGCGTCGGGGCTGATAGGATTGTCTGCCTCCGCACGGATCGTACAGGCCGAGCGCTCCAGCCCCAGGTCATCGAGGTGTTTGCCGAGCAGGGCGAATTTTTTGGCGTCGGGAGCGAAGATTGGTAGTTCGACGCCGTCGTACCCCAAGGCCTTGATTGACTCCATCAAGGGTACATGTTCGGCGGTCACATCGGCCGTCCAGAGCAACAAGTTCATTCCAAATTTCACGCGTGCTTCCTCTTCATTTGATCACTCCTTACGGCCGTCGCCCTCGACAATCGCAATTCAGCGTATCAATCTCGGGCGGTCCAGGAAACTTAAGGTGACTTCCGCTTGCCCAGGAACTCTTCCGGCACAACGCGCAGGTGAATGTCTTGCTGCGGGAAGGCAATTTCGATCCCCGCATCGCGGTAAGCAAGGTCGATCGCCGAGTTAAGCTGATCGATCATTTCCAGTCGCATCGGCATGTTTTCCATGGCGATGAAGCACCGCAGCACGATCGCCAGCGCGCTATCGCCAAATTCATCAAAAGTCGCCATCGGAGGCGGCTCGGTCTCGACGAGCGGATGTTGGCTGGCGATCTCGACCAACAGCTTCTTGGCAAGTTCCGTATCGGAACCATAGGCGACACCGATCGGGATCACGATCCGCGAGACTTGGTCGGAGCGCGTCCAATTCAGCAACCGGCCAGTGATGAAGTCGCGATTCGGCACGATGTAGTCTTTCCGATCCCAATTCGTCATCGTCGTCGCCCGCATGCGGATTTTCGAAATGACCCCCGTCACTTCGTCAATCGTCACGATATCGCCCACACGAACGGGTCGTTCAAACAGGATAATGATGCCGGCAACAAAGTTCGCGAACATCTCTTGAAGGCCAAATGCCAAACCGAACGTTAAGGCGGTCGCCATCCATTGAATCTGTTGCCACCGCAATCCGACCAGTCGGCAGGCAACAAACAGCCCCACAAAGACCAGTCCATACTTGCTCAACGTCGTGATCGCGTAGCGAATACTGTTTTCGAGCGGCAGCCGCTTCAGAATGGCCAACTCGAGTAGGCCCGGCAGGTCCCGCGCGGCAACGAAGCCAACGGCCGCCACGAAAAGTGCCAGTACGAGATCGGCGATCGTTACCGGATCGATCACTTCTCGAATACTCTTTTCTTCCAAGCCATCTTCGCTCATCACCGTTTCGACAATCTCTCGGGACGAATTCCAAAGAGGCCAGTTCTCCAGAAAGCCGAGCGCCGGCAATACGTTGTGCCAGGTCAGCCAGACCAGCACGATACCGGCCCCCACCACGAGCGTTGTGGTTAAACGTCGGCTTTGCGCCGTGTTGGCCCGCAAGTCGGCCAATGGATCCTCTTCGACAACGATTCCGCCAGCCGTCACGCGGACACCGGGCAAATCGGCAATGACCCGCTTGGAAGCGGTCAGCATCTCGTCGGCAGTTTGCGACGCACCCTCTTCGCTGGGCGCGGCCGCTTCTTCCTGCTCCTTTTGCTGAAAGGCAGCGTACCGTTCCCGCGCTCGTTCCATCGATAGCTTTCGCCGATGCACCAAGATGAGCCGCATGAAAAGAGCATGCAGCACCCACAGCAACCCGATGATGACAACCGTCTGAAATCCGCGCCACGCCAGTTCGGTCGCCGTGTAAGAATAGCCGCAGACGACCAACACGGCCAAAGCCATCGGAATCGCCATCAACCCCCAAAACCAAACGACTTGCAGTCGTTCCACCCAACCACCCTGATGAAGACTAAGGTAGCGGCTGGGCAGGCCAGACGTTGGATGCATCACTCTCCACTGAAAGACACCGATCGTCAGGCAGGCCAGCAAAAACAAGAAGCGCGGAATCAGGCCGGCGCCGGTCGTCCCTTGCAAGTGCAAGACGGTCGCACCGACCAACACGAGCGGCAGGAGCGTGACCAAGATCCAGCGAATGTTCCGTCGCAACAGTTTGGTCGTCGTTTGAGTCCAGTCGAAGTGAGCGTCGGCCAGGCCATCTTTGGCGAACACTTGTTGGAAAAATGAAATCGGCAGCATTACAATCCCGGCAGCCCAGCAGCCATGCCCAAGCGCCGCCCCCAATTCACCCACCGTCGACACTTCCAGCAATCGCCACCCAAGAAAAGTGAGGACGAAGGGCCAGAACAGGCAGGCGATGCCGTTGAACACGAGAGCCATTAGGCTGGGCGTAAAGTGGCTGTAGGCGCTGCCCCGCGCTCGTGCCGCGATCCGCCTTAAGGGTGCGTTGAGAACGAGCTGCAGCAGCATGAGCAGACCGGCCGTCATGGCACCGAAGAAGTAGGTGATGGGACGCAATTTCCCATCTCGTACCAGTTCATTGGCAACCAGCGTCAAACCCGAAGTCTTTTGGACAAGTGCCAGCTCGGCCCCCCAATCGGCCTGACGGAGCGATTCATGCAGCGCCGGATGGCTGCGAATCCACAGCACCCGCTCTTCGATATAATTCCGAAATTCCTCCGCGAGCCGTGCCAACTGTTCCTCAATGATCGAGATGCTGGTCAGCGTCTCGAAATAGCTTTGCTGGCTGCGGTACAGTTCGCCAACGACAACTCGCCGATTCTCGAGCAGCTGTTTCGCCGCCGCTCGATCCTGTTGACTCAGCACCGTGCCAGCGTCGGCGGAAAGCAGCGACAACTCGCGCTGCGTCGCCGCTTCGAGATCGACCAATCGCGTCATCTCGTCATCGAGGTCGAAGATGCGCAGTTGAGCTTCCCCTTCTTTCTGCTGGCGTGCCCTGGCGCTTGCACGTAACGTGGTCGCCGAAGGCATCATCTTTCGCTGCCCACGCAGCATCGCTCCGACCGAAGCCACCAGACCGACCGAATTCACCTTGGCTTGAATCGTCGCGAACTGCTGTTTGAGCCGGTCGAGCTTCGCTTCTGTTTCTACTAGTTTTTTCTCGGCGGCCTGGATCTTCAGTGTCAACGATTGATTCTCTTCGGCAATCAGCAGACTCGCTTCGGCGATCGGCTGTAGCGCTGCGGGAACCACGCGCTCATCCCGGACCGCCTCTTCCACCGCGGTGCCTGCCGCCTTCTCGCGAGCGCTTTGCAGCGCACTGGATGTGATCTGCACCTGTTCATTCCACAGCTTGAGGTGCTGGGCGTTGACGCTCCGTTCCAGCTGCAACAAGTCTTCGCTTGCTTCCGCGCTAAAGAGTTCCAACTCGACCTGCAGTGCGGGTCGTTCTGACAACAGTTTTTGTAAACGCGACTGGGCTAAGAGCCGTTTCGCCGCCGACAGGTCGGCCACTTCGCCGCTGACCGGGACGGCCGACGCGTCGACCTTTGCTTCTGCGATTTCGACTTCGATTGCCGCCAGACGTTTGCGGATCTCCTGCTGGCTGGCCGCCCTTTTGGTTGCCTGCTCGTCCAGTTGCAGCTTACGATCCCGAAGTAACCGCAGTTCCTCTTGTTCGCGAGCGAGCCGTTCCGACAGCAATGGGATCGTTGTTTCCGACGGCGGTTGCGTTCGCGTCTCCTCTAATCGCAACGCGAGCTTCCTCAACTCTTCAGCACGATCGGTCACCGTGTTGAGTAACTTTTGCAAGCGTGCTTCGCGTTCGCGAAAGCTGGCCGTCTTTTCGAGATTTGCCTTCGCTCCGACAAACTGGTCGTTCAGGCGCGTTCGGACATCTTCTTCGAGATCGGGGAGTTCTTTCGCTGCCTGTTCCCGTTTCTCGATTTCGGCAAGCGACAGATTCTCGGCCGCTGCGACCACAGTATCGGCGACCTTCGTGGGGCCGGGCGTCGCAGGCGGCGCTGGCTGAGTCGCCGGAAGCTGAGCCGTCGTCAGCGGCAGCCTGATTTGTTCATTCGGCTGATTCGCGGGGACGTTCCGTGGTACCGGTTTCGTTGGTCGCGGTACCTGCCGTGGTGGCGCAAAGCGACGACGCTGCTGAGCGCTGGCCGAAGAGGCCAGCGAGAGGCCGGTGAGGAGAATCAGACAATTAGTGAGAACGAGGCGTTTCAGCCGGGTTCGGTGATGGCTTTTCGCCGACAGCTCCATCGGTAGTCGAATCCTTTCGAACTGGCATGCTCGCCAGAATTTCTCGGGCAGCCGATTCATAACGGGCGTACAACTGCGCCGCTAAATCGGAACCGACTTCTTCGTCCACGCCGGCTGACTTCGCCAGCTCGCTTGGCTCAAACGCGAAAAAGAAGTCCTGAACGTCGGTCACCTGGTCCAGTTGTTCGGCGATGGAGACTTCATTCTCGCCCACCACACTCGACCGATACACAAGATGCGCGACGTAGCCCCCTTCATCGCACCGATAAACGGCCAATTCCACGAATCGCTCACCCAAAGGAGCCACGACCGGCTCTGAGGCTCGCCGTACGACCACTTCACCCTGAAATCTTAACGGTTCGTAGCCAAATCGAGCAAGTTCGTATTGCGCCATCTTTCACTTCCTTATCACGTCCTGCCCATGCTTCATGCCCAGCCCCAATTTTACCTCGATACGCGGCCCCAGTGATAGCGGCTGAGCCCGTGACACGTTCATTTTCGCCACCCTCATTTCTTGCGTTACTTGTCCATAACACCACATCTTCGCCTTGACGCGGCAGCCGCCCGTTCGTTGGCTTGCTTGGCTGAGAATCCCGCACGCTGTGGTCGGTCTCGAAGTCGCTCAATTTTTTGTATTATGGAAGATGACAATTCTCGATCATTCTTATCCGTCGGAGCTCTCCTCATGAAACTCGCTTCCATCCTTACTCTTAGCTTGCTGGTTCCTGCCTTCGCGATGGCCCAGGAACCGTCGACCGTCGTCAATCTGGCAAAGCCAACCAATGTGGCCGAGTCTTGGTATTTCGAAACGCATGAATCGGGCGCCGGCGAAATGGTCATCGATGAAGAGGCGGTCACATTCAAAACGACGAAGATCACCGACGATGCCTGGCATGTGCAGGTTTATCAACACGGGTTCGACTTTGAAGAGGGAGCCCGCTATCGCGTCTCGTTCGCCATCAAATCGGACGAACGAGTCAAGGTCCTTTGCCACGCCATGATCAATGAAGACGATTGGCATGAAATCGGCCTCCACGAAGAAATTTACTGCCGTCCCGAGTACCAGAAGCAAGAATTCACGTTTCAGGCCGAGCAGGTCAAAGCGGCCAACAACCGCCTCGGCTTCCAGTTGGGATACGAACTCGGCTCGGTCTCGGTCAAAGACCTTGTCATTGAAAAATTGGAATAGCGGCTCACGCCTCGCGGCGACTCCGCTGGAATGCTGATTGCGTCGCGATCACGTTCTCACGATCATGCCTTCATCAACCGTCGAGGTGCTACGGTTCCTCGACGGTTTTTGCTTCTGCGGGTCCCAGCAGGGGAGGGCACCACGAATGAAGCCTTCAGGCCGACCATCGCCATTTGTCGAGCAAAGGCCCGAGCTTCCATGGTCACGCCCACAAGGCATCGTCCTGCTGCGAACCGCGTCAGGTTTGGAAGTGCACGATTCTGAACAACTCGGGAAAAGTCCGTTAGATTCGCCTCCCGCTCGGTACTACCGCAGGATACCGTGGCATCGGCTCGCCAACACCCTGCGAATCTGCACCTTAACCATTCAGATCATTGATGAGCGATCTCACCGAACAATTTGTCAGCGACCTAACGCGTGGGCAACCACGCCTCTTCGCCTACATCATGTCGCTTCTCCGAAACCCGGATGAAGCGCGGGATGTTTTGCAAAACACAAATCTTGTGCTCTGGCGAAAGCTGGACGAATACGCCGACATTGCCTCTTTCGAGGCCTGGTCGACTCGCATCGCCTATTACCAAGTGCTCGCGTTTCGTCGCGATCGAGGCCGTGATCGGCATCAATTCAGCGAGGCATTATTAAGCCAAATCGCCACGGCGGCCGAGGCAGAGACGAAAGGGATTGACCAACGCATGGTTCACTTGCACGGTTGCATTCAAGAGTTGTCGGACGACCATCGCGAACTGCTGGTAGCCCGCTACACCAAACAGACCCCGGTCCGACAGATCGCCGAAACGGCCGGCAAGTCGCCGGCCGCATTGGCCATGGCGCTTTATCGCATTCGCCAGCTGCTGCTCCAATGCATCGAAGGTCGACTTCAAGCCGAAGGGAGCCAATCGTGACCCCTTCCGAAAAAGAACTGCTGGCAGAGTTGATCGCCTTGTCGCTGGAAGATACCGCGTCTGCCTCTCAGCTGGAACAGCTGCGATCGCTCCTTGCCTCGGACGAACAAGCGCTCGCAATGTACACGAAGCAACTGGCGCTACACGGACTGTTGACCTGGGTCCATGAAGAGCAAAGCAGCCCCTCCGCACTGGCCACGGAGCGGCTGAAACGCGATTCCGGTAACCCACCGGCCGGCTCATCGAGCGAGCTGCACCGTTTTCTCAATTGGCGCACCTGGCTGACGCTTGCCGCGACACTGGCCGTTGTTGGGGCGAGCTCCATGTTCTTCCTGCCACGCCGCGCAGCGGTCGAACCGCAGCCCCCGGAACCGATCGCGCGGCTCGTCGAATCGGACTGCACTTGGCAGAATCCCCAGTCGGCCGTTGTTCCTGGAACGCTGCTCGTCGCGGGACAAGCGATTCAAATTGCATCGGGGGTCGCGGAAGTCATGTTCGAAACGGGCGCGACCGTTCTAATTAAGGGACCGGCCCACTTGCGGCTTGAATCGGCCAGCCGAGCCCATCTAGTTGCCGGCAAGATCACTGCCGATGTACCAGATGCGGCGGTCGGTTTCGTGATCACGACCGCCACCGCCCGGGTCGTCGACTATGGAACTCGCTTCGGTGTCGGTGTCGACGAGTCGTCCGCCACCGACATGATCGTCTTCGATGGACTCATCGAGGCCGAAGCGACCAGTTCGCCTGGCAACGTGCCGCCTTCGTCGACGAACACCAGCCAATCCTCCCGACGCATCGTGTTAACCGCCGGCCACGCGGCGCGCACTTCGCCCGATCAGCGAACCATGTTGACGGTCGACCCGATCCTTGAACACTGGCCACGTAAACGGTCGATGCCGTTGGTTCCCGGCGTGCGAAACATCTCGGGCGATATTCAGGTTGTGACCGATCCACCGAAGACCATTGAAGTCAACGGCTGGGAGCACCCTGACCACGTCCGCCTGCTGACGGAACGGCAACAGGTCGTCTTGCCGCGTGACCTCCGAATCGGCTTTAGTGGACCCGGCGAGTTTGTTGCCTACCACCAAGATCTCAGAATCCCCAAAGGGACCACGCTCGACAGCTATCTGCTCCATTTTGATCCGCCCAAAGGGGAGCGACGAACGCGCACGGGGACCCTGCAGTTCGATGATCCCGTGTTGGCGATCGTGACCGGCTCTGTCGGCTTTCGCTTGAAGGATCCATTCTTCGCGCTGCCAGAGATTGAGTACATTCGCTCACGCGAAGAGCGCATCGATTTCGGTCAGGACCAATTGAGAATCAGCGAGGATCGCCGAACCGTGACATTCGTCCTCGAATCCGCCGGCGATATCGATCAGTTTCGCATCCTTGTCGCGTCCGAGAGCCAAGCCAGCCCCTAAAGGCACGGCCAGTCTTCCTGATCTGCCTCGCGATCGAATTCTCTTTCGGCGCGGGCACGATGGCTTCTGGTCGCCCCGTCCTGTCCTCCCGCCCCGTCGCCCAACGGCGATCCTAATCTCTGTTCAGGAACCGTGCCCAGGAGCCAGTTCAAATCTAGGCCGACGCGAGCCACCGACCGGCAGAAGAGGCCGGCACCGGATCGAACGAGTATCCGAACCGGCGGATGTCATCATGCCAATGATCGGCGACCATTTGGGCCGTCTCATCGGAATAGTAGCTTCGATAATCTTTGTGCCGCGATGTGTTGGTACGATGCATGCTGGTTTCGATCTGCAAATGGCGACATATCGTTTGAAAATCGTCAGCCAGTGATTCGAATCGACCCACAAAGTCGACGAGTTGCTGCCCATCGCTGCCCACCACGAATTGTGACTGAGAAATCTTGTTCCGTTGAATCTCATAACGGACGTAATTTTCGAATCCGTCCAATCGCTGCACTTTTCGGCTGCGGTGATGATGATCTCGCGAGCAGATGTAGTGGAAATAGGAGACGAGCAGATCCCAAGGGTTCCGCACAAAAGCAAACTTGACGTACTCGTCGAAGACTTGTCGGGGGAAAACGCGTCGCAATTGCGCGGCGGTGGCGTGAGATCGCGCCCGACGCCAGTGCAGGGGACCGCAGCGATTCGTTTTGATGCCAAACCGCGCTAGGGCGCGATTCACGGCGACCTTTTCTGGCTCATCGGCAAAAGGAGCCAACGCATCGCGCACGCTGGCGCCGGCCGTCTTGGGCACATGGATGAATAGAAATTTGTGCTGATGAGATACAAGCATGGCGATCGATCCGGCCCCATCGTTGCAACTTACGCCTGGAAATGCCAGAGCGATCGAAATCGCCAGACCGGATCACGGCGACTGCTGGGGGCGGTCGCTCTCTAGCGGCTGTGTGAGCCCGGGAAAAACGGGAGGAACGGATCGCCTCTCCGCGTTCAAAAACTCGACTAAATGATCCTTCGGCATCGGTTTGGCATACAGATAACCTTGTCCGAATTCCACGGAACAAGACTGCAAGAACCTCGCTTGCGCCGCCTCTTCAATCCCTTCTGCGACGACGTTGAGCCCGAGCGTGGCGCCCAGGTTGATGATCGACTGTACGAGTCGAATGTCGTTGTCGTTTCCGCTCGACACCTTCCCGACAAACGCCCGATCGACTTTCAGCGTTTCGACAGGCAGGGTGGCCAAGTACTGGAGGGACGAGTACCCCACCCCAAAATCGTCGATTGCAATCGCCACCCCCGCTTGCGTCAACTTTTCCAACACGTCGATGACCTGCTTCGGATGTTCCAGCAGCACACTTTCTGTTAGCTCGAGAGTCAAACTGCCAGGATCGAGCCCGGTCGACGCCAGCACTCGGAAGACCTCTTCTGCATAATCCTCTTCCAACAGTTGAATGGCAGAAACATTCACGTTGACGCTCAACGCGAACCCCATCTCCTGCAACCGTTTGGTGTCCCGACATGCCTGCTGCAGTACGACGGCCCCCATTTCCACGATCGCCCCCGATTCTTCCGCGATATCGATGAAATGGTAGGGCGACAGGAGCCCCCGCCGCGGATGATTCCAGCGGGCCAGTGCTTCCACCTTGCGGCACTTCCCGTCACTCAGATCGACGATCGGCTGGTAGTGCACAATGATCTGCTGGCCATCAAGCGCATCCTGAAAGTCTCGCTTCCTTTCGACACGATCGAGAAACGCCTGCAACATCTCCGGTTCGAATACGGTGATCGCGCCGACCGTCTGCGCCGCCGATTTCGCTGCATACATGGCCACATCGGCATTCCGCAGCACTTGATGCACCGACTCGCCTTGCTTGCGCAGCACAACCCCTAAGCTCACCTGTGGACTCAACGTCACTTCTTCGAGATGCAGGGAGCACGACAAGCTGTCCATCAGTTCGTTCGCCAATCGACGTGCCGATTCGGCATCGATGGAACCTTCTGCGAGTACGGCAAATTCATCACCGCCCAACCGGGCCGGCAAATATCGATTCTGGCAATCGGCGAGCAAGCGGCGGCCAATGGCCACTAGGAGCTGATCACCGACGCTATGTCCGTAACAGTCGTTGACCGACTTGAATTCATTGACGTCGATATAGAACACGGCGCAGTTCTTCTCTGCCTCAAAGACCTCTTTGGCGCGTTGCTCGAAAAACAATCGATTCGGCAACCCCGTCAACGGATCGTGATGAGCCAGGAACTCAAGCCGTCTTTCCAGTTGACGCTTCTGGCTTTCATCGCAGGCCAATAAGAGGTAATCCCCTGAGAGCGTTTTGGCCAGTCGCCCGCGAAAAGAAAACTCGGACCCCTTACACTTGATTTCGTATTCGATCGGCGTCGACTGATGGTTGTCTTGCAACTCGGGCAAGCGCAATTGAATCGCTAGGCCTAGTTCAGGCAAGACGTTCTGGACTGGAACGCCGATCAGAGACCGGCAATCGGCAGGAAAGTAGTCTTTGCGAGCCGCCGTCAGCGACTGGATGATCCCATCCTCCCCAAATCGCATCAGCATGTCGCCACTGGCGTCGAGATCATGCACCAGCGCGCGTCTCGCCCGTTCGTTCTCTTTCTTTCGTATGGCCGACACGCGCAGCCGCTCCAGCAACCGGTGGTGGTCGATCGCTTGGGTTCTCTGCCCTTGCCGCAAGAACAAATTCTCAACGGTCGGATCGCAAATGGCAAAGTCTCGCATCGTGACCCCCAAGCCATTCAGGATCGCCATCGACTCGACCCAAGGACTGCCGATGAACAGAAGTCCCGCATCACCCTTTAGAAACTGACCACGAAGCGTCGCCTCGATCGACAGAAAGTCGAACAAGAACAGCTTGTCAACGCGCCGGCTCAAGTCGTCATACGTCAGTTCACAGGCGGGGTGCTGCACCCGTACGTGACCCGACAGCGGCGTTCCCACCGCGAACGTCGGGATCATCTTCTGCAACGACCTGCCGACGCCCGCGATCCGCAGGTCGCGGTCGATGAAGAAATGAAACGGTACGATTGCTTGCAGCAATTCAGAATCCATGAAGCAACACTAACGCCTAGCTCGACACTTCGGACAAGAGACGGACGACAAACACATCGTGATCGGCACCATCGCAAAGTCGATCACGCTGGGTAATTTCGAGTTCGACCGAGAACATTTCGCCGATCCCCTCCAGCAACCCAAACAGCATCGGTGCGAGCCCTTTACGGGGCGAGCGATAATGGATGATGTACGATCCATCTTCACCGTCTTCCAGTTCCAGCGTCGGCGTTCTCAGGCCAGGCATGCTTGAAGCAACATGCGCATGGATCAGGTCGATGTTGGCCAAGAATTCACGTATGTCGTGCCCCACGAACTTCAGCAGGTCGCCATACCCCTGTTTGGCCGTGTACGTAATCCAATGCCGACCAAACAGTCGCAACACTTCTTCTGGCGGAGCATTCAACGTTTCGGCGACGGCACCGACCAACGCGTACGTCAACTCATCTGGATAATCTTCGGTCGTCACAAAGGTAGGCATCGTCAGTCCCACCCGTTCGCGAATTGCCTCCCACGTCGATTCACCGTGAGTCGAAACGACGAGGTCCTCGATGGCAGCGTTTACAATTCCATACACTTCCGACACTCCTCAGCAGACAAGAAAGAAGACATGACAAGGTTACGTTACAGCCCCTGGGTGAATCGGGTGGCGCGCGTCACGATTCTGCAAAGAAGGCGTGGGTTTCCCCGTAGGTGCGCGGCAGACGTAGGGTTTACAACAGTCGTGATGCTCCCCGATCCGCAGCTGTCCCCTCCATTCGGCGTCCGTTTCGACAGCACCACGGCGGCCAGATTTGCGTGGCGGCCCTCATTCCGCCTCCCGTCCCACGATCTCAGGGCGGCGCAAGATCGCATGAATCGGCTAGAACGGCCGTTTTATGGGCCGAGGGTAGCCGATATCGACGCGACCCCTTAGCATATTTCGAACGTAATTTTTCCCAATTGAATGGAAGCCGTAGAACGCAGCATGAAACCGAATCGACGCCAATTTCTGAACGAGACCTTTTCGACCTGTGCCAGCTTCGGAGCCGCGGCCGCGCTCCTGTCGATGCATGAACGACTCGCTTTCGGCGACAGCCCCGAGACTTCGCCCCTTCGACTTTGCAACGACGAAAATACTGGCTTGCCTCTGCTTCGTTTGCCAGAGGGATTTCGTTACCGCACTTTCAGTTGGACCGGCGACCCCATGTCGGGCGACGTCCCGACACCGCCCGAGCATGATGCGATGGGTGTCATTCAGGCGGAAGGAGACATCGTCACGCTGGTGCGCAACCAGGAAATCAGCAAAGACGGCCACGCACTCGAATCGCCCACCGCGAAGCCCTACGACAAGAACGCGTGCGGCGGCTGCGTGACGCTCAAGTTCAATACGTCGACCGGTGAGTGGCTTGATAGTTGGGTCAGCCTGTCAGGCTCAAGCCGCAATTGTGCCGGCGGGGTAACGCCATGGGGAACCTGGCTCTCTTGCGAAGAGACCGTGCTCGGCTCAGACCTGAATTACGATCGCTACAAACTCAAACCTCGTAATTTTGAAGAGACCCACGGTTGGATTTTTGAGGTCGACCCACAGGGGGTCGGCTCGCCAGAACCGCTGAAGGACATGGGCCGGTTTGTCCATGAGGCGGTCGCCATCGATCATGAATCGGGCATCGTTTACGAAACCGAAGATCGCGAGACGGCGGGATTCTATCGCTTCCTGCCGAATGAGAAGGGCAATCTCAAAGCGGGCGGAACGTTGCAAATCGCCGAAGTTGTCGGGCAGCCCGATTTGCGGGGTGGCGTACCAGCCAACAGCCGCTTCGACGTCCGCTGGCATACGATCCCCGATCCACAGCTTGCGCACACCCCCGGCACAAACCCGCCCGATGAATTGGGCGTCTATACGCAGGGCAAACAATTGGGAGGCAGCACGTTCTCGCGTTTGGAAGGCTGCTGGTTCGGCAATGGCTTGGTCTACTTCGATGCGACCAGCGGTGGCTCGGCCGCTGCTGGACAGATTTGGCAGTATGACCCGCAAGCAGAGCAACTTGCGTTGTTGTTCGAAAGTCCGGATAAGCGCGTCCTCAACATGCCCGACAACCTGTGCGTGAGCCCGCAGGGCGGTCTGGTTCTCTGTGAGGACAACGACTACGGGGCAGATGAGTACCCGCAACGAATTTTCGTGCTCTCAAAAGAGGGCAAACTCTCATTGTTCGCTCAAAACAATGTCGTCCTCCAAGGTGAAAAGAACGGATTCAAAGGCGACTTCCGCAACAAGGAGTGGGCCGGAGCCTGCTTTAGCCCGGACGGTCAATGGCTGTTTGTGAATGCTCAAACGCCCGGAATCACCTTCGCAATTACCGGCCCTTGGGAGCAGACGCTGCTCGCCTAATTGAGCGACGACCGTACCGGCTGGGCAAAGCTAGCACGCAGCTCCGATCCTGCCTCCTCGCTTGTCGACTCGCCCCCTGCCACCGGCGGGGGTCTGGCTTGCGAATCCGGAAAAGTCTAACACCGTTATTGCAATAGTTCGCTGCGTCTTCGCCGTTATCGCGTATACTTTTGATGAGTCCCCACCCCCGGTGTCCCCCACCACTGAAAGGAATTGACATGTTCCGTGCGTTTGGCCTGCTGGTCGTTCTCTTCGCCTCCACTCTCTTCGTTGATTCATCCGTCGAGGCAGCGCCTCCTTGGCGCACCTCTTTCCGCGCTCAACGCGAACTGATGCGAGCTCAGTTGGAAATGCAGCAGGCAACCATGGCCGCCCCGAAGGCGGTCTATCAACAGCAGAAAGCCTGGCTGCGACAGCAAGAGAAAACGTTGCGCGACGACCTGCGTTCTGGTCGTCCGGCACCGCCGCCGTATGGCTATCAGGGCACCAACGTCTACTCTCCATCGCCTCGCGGGCAAGCGCCCGTTTACGCCGTACCGATGCGCACGCCGCCTCCCGTGCCTGGGCAGCGTTACGTTCCGAACCGCACGCCGACCGTCTACACATACAGCGCGAATGGACGCACCTACACCAATGTTCAGCCGCCGGCCTACCGCGCGGCACCGCCCCGCGGTGCAGTTTCCTCAACGACCCCTTATTCGATTTCTCAACCGACTTCGATCAGGCGCCAAATCGCCACCCCCAGCCGTCCGCCCGCGCAAGTGACGGCGCCCTACGCTTCCTATCCTCGCGGTGTCACGAGCCAACCGTCTTACGGCCAGGAAATTCGTTTGCCCAACGAAACTCCCATCGAAGCGTCGACAACCTACCCGCCGGTCGAAGCCTCGGAAATTCGCATCGAACCTTACGGACCCAACCAGGTGGTCGAATACAGTTCAGGCATTCCTACGACCAGCGTTGTCACGACCGAACCGACGACGGTGCACCATACTCCGTCAGTTCCCACCGTCACGAGCCAGCGCGACCTGTCCGAGACGATGCCAGAACCGATCCCTGCGCCGGAAGGCGTCGACACCTTCCAGATTCGTGCACCGGTGGTTGACGATGGTCCTCAACCGACACCGGCGGTTCGTCCTGCCGGCTAAACCTGCCGACGTTCAAGAAGCCTGTTACAATTGGCCCTTTCCTCTTCTGGGCTCATGAGTAACAGGCCTTTTTTATGCAATGTCGTTTGCTTTCCATCGTGATCGTCTTCCTTGCCGTTGGCGCGTGGCAACCTTGCCCGTCGCCAGCCGCAGATCGGCCCAACATCGTCCTCATCCTGGTCGATGATATGGGTTGGTCCAACATCGGCTGCTACGGCGGGATGGTCGAAACACCTCATCTCGACCAACTTGCCCGCCAAGGCGTCCGCTTCACACACTTCTACAATTCGGCCCGCTGCTGCCCGACTCGGGCAGCCCTGATGACTGGCCTGCATCCGCACCAGGTCGGTGTGGGACACATGGCTTTGCCGATCCGCGAGCGTCAGGCATCCAAACCGGGTCAGCACCGAGCCTATCATGCGCTCACGAGTTCCCAGCGTGCGGACGTTCCTCGCGCCTACCAAGGGTGGATGGACGAGACCGTCACGACGTTGCCCGAAATGCTCAAGTCGGCCGGCTATGCGACTTACATGACGGGCAAGTGGCACCTCGCCAGCGAACAGCAAACGACCTGGCCGCTGCAGCGCGGCTTCGATCGTTTCTACGGCCACCTGTCCGGCGTTTCTGACTTCTTTGATCCGGCCAATCTGTATCGAGGCAACGAACCCATCGCTGCTGACGGCAAGGAATACTACCTGACCGATGCCGTATCGGAAGAGGCGATCAAGATGCTCGCGGACCATGAGCGGCAGGATGACGATCAGCCCTTCTTCCTCTACCTGGCTTACAATGCGCCCCACTATCCAATCCAGTGCATGCCGGCCGAGTACGAGAAGTACCGTGGCCGTTACCGTGAGGGTTGGGACCTGTTGCGCGAACAGCGACTCGCGCGTCAAAAGGAAATGGGGCTCGTTCCCGACAACACGACACTCGCGCCGCGCCCGCAGGAGATTCCCGCCTGGGATACGCTCGATCCTCAGCGTCAAACCGAAATGGATGCCATCATGGCGACGTATGCCGGCATGATCGACCGCATCGATCAGAACATTGGTCACCTCCAGCAGCACCTTGTCGACACAGGCGAACTCGACAACACGCTCTTCTTCTTCCTCTCCGACAACGGCGCCGAAGCCGAATCGGGCCCCTTCGGCCAATTTGAATTTGCAAAACTTGGCCGCTATGGGACGGGCGGTTTCAAGTATGGGAAAGGCTGGGCCACCGTTTCCAATACGCCGTTTCGCGAATACAAGCGTCGAACCTACCAGGGTGGAATTCAAACGCCGTTGATTGTGCATTGGCCGGCCGGCATCAAGAATCAAGCCACCAATCAGATCCTAAAGCAGCCGGGCTACGTCACCGACATTGTCGAAACCTGCTTGGATGTCGCTCGCTATAAAGCCCCGGACCAAACCCCGCACGCCGCCCAAGAAACACAGGGCCGCGAGGGTGTCAGTCTCTTAAAAACGCTGCAGGGAGAGACTGGTCCGATCCACGACTCGCCCATTTGTATCGAGCACGAAGGACACCGTACCGTGCGACAGGGCCGTTGGAAGCTGGTCGCCTATTTCAACAAACCGTGGCAACTGTTTGACATCGAGCAGGACATGAGTGAGCAACGCGACATCGCTACGGAACATCCCGAAGTGGTCGCCGAACTGGCAGCAGCCTATGCCGCATGGGCGGAGCGATCCGGCGTCATCCCCTGGCAGCAGGCGAAGGCTTACAACGTCTATAATCGCCCGAAACTCAAACTCAAGTTTCAGGACAATTTCGAGCAGGGGACAGATCGCTGGGAGATCCTGGATCCCAACACCTGGAAACTGACGAAGCGGAATGATAATCACTCGCTCGCAATCGTAGCGCGCGACAGCGACTACCAACCGCCAGTCCGCAGCCCGCAACATGTCGCCCTCATCACAGACCTGGAAGTGGGCGACTTCGAGCTCGTTTTCCGAGTACGCAGCACCAAAGATACCGGAGATCATCGCGATTGCTGCGTCTTCTTTGGCTACCAAGACGATCGTCATTTCTATTACGCCCATCTTGGTGCAAAGCCCGATCCGGCCAGTGGCCAGATCCTGATCGTCAACGACGCACCTCGAATGCCGCTGACGAAGAACCGACGGGCGACTCCTTGGGACGATCAATGGCACAAAGTCAAAGTCGTTCGCCGCTTGCATGACGGGACGATCAAAGTCTTTTTCGACGACATGAAAAAGCCGCACATGTCAGTGAAAGACCTGACTTTCGGACCTGGCCGCATCGGCATCGGTTCCTTCGATGATTTGAATGAATTTGACGACATCCAGTTGCGAACCAATTGAGTCAAACCGACCACCGGACCGACATTCAACTTGAGGGACGGGGGCGATTCGGCTATTCTGCTTGGTTCACTGGAGGGCTCTTTCAGCCATCTTTCGCTCACACCTGCGATCCACACATTCTCCCTATGGCCGTGCTCTTTCAGATCAGGAATGCTTACAAAAGCTACGGCGACCAGATCCTGCTGGACAACGCCGAAGCGACCATTACCGACGATGCGAAAATTGGCTTTGTCGGCAGAAATGGTGCCGGCAAATCGACGCTGTTGAGAATCCTCTTGGGCGAGGAAGAACTGGACGCAGGCGAAATCATACGCCATCCACAACTACGGGTCGGCTACCTGCGGCAGCATGATCCGTTCGAGGAAGGCGAGTCGGCACTTGAATTCCTGATGCGGGACAGCGAACAGCCCGACTGGAAATGTGGGGAAGTTGCCGGTCGTTTTGAAATCAAAGGGGACTACCTTTATGGCCCCGTGAGATCACTTTCTGGAGGCTGGCAGACGCGTGTAAAATTGGCGGCGCTGCTGCTCCATGACCCGAACCTGTTGCTGCTGGACGAACCGACGAACTTTCTTGATTTGCGCACGCAGATCCTCTTGGAACATTTCTTGCGCACTTTTCGTGAAGCGTGCCTTGTCGTCTCCCATGATCGCACCTTCCTGAAATCGACGTGCGACAAGACGCTCGATCTGACGCGTGGAAAATTGACGCTTTACCCCGGCAAGATCGCCGAGTTCCTGGAATACCAACACGAACGGCAGCAACAAGCGATTCGCGAGAACATGGCCACGATGGCCAAGCAAAAGCAACTCGAGAAATTCATCGCCAAAAATCGCGCCGGCGCGAACACGGCCAGCCAAGCTCGTTCCAAGCAGAAGCAGCTCGATCGCCTCAAGCTCAATGAAATTGGCACCGCCGAACAGACAGCCCACATTCGCGCCCCGATCGTCGAACCGAAGAAGGGGCCTGCAGTTCGGTGTGTCGATTTAGCGATTGGTTATCCGGACCATCGCGTCGCGGAGGGGATCGTTGTCGAGATCGAGCACCAGCAACGAGCGGCGATCGTTGGCGACAACGGCCAGGGAAAAACAACTCTCTTGCGCACCCTGGTCGGCTCTCTCGACCCACTCGCTGGGGAAGTGCGGTGGGGCCACAACTGTGAAATCGGCACGTATGCCCAACACGTCTATACGACCCTGCCACCGAATGACACGGTGCTTGATTACCTCGAATACATGGCGATGCGGGGCACGACCGATCAGCAGATCTTGGCCGTGGCCGGTTCGCTGCTGTTTCGCGACGAACACGTCCGCAAGAAGATCAAGGTACTCTCCGGAGGTGAACGCGCCCGTCTGTGCATGGCTGGCTTACTGCTGGGTGACTACAACATCCTGGTGCTTGACGAACCGGGAAACCACCTCGATGTCGAGACGGTCGAGGCGTTGGCCACGGCGCTGGAGGCGTACCGAGGGACGGTCATCTTCACGAGCCACGATCGCCACTTCATGAAACGCATTGCCACCTCGATCGTCGAAGTGCGCGATGGGAGCGTCAAGAATTACTTGGGCGGCTACGATGCGTATCTCTACGCCATCAACAAAGAGATCGACGAAGGCGAACGAGCCACCGCAAACGGCCGCTCGGCAAGCGGACCCCCGCCAGGAAAGATGAGCGGCCACGAGACGCCCCTCTCGCAGAACGAGCTGCGAAGCCAACGCAAAAAGCTGAAGGCGATCGAGCGCAAGATTGCGAAGCTCGATGAGCAAAAGAAAGAGCTGAATCAAACGCTTTTGTCGACGACGGACGCCGCCGAGGCGCTGAAGTTGCACAACGAAGTCTCTGAAATATCAAAGCAGCTTGAGGCGGCAGAGGAAGAGTGGCTCGAGCTGAGCTAGTCGTTGGTTCCCTGCCGTGAAAGGTCTGGTCATGAGCCTACAACAATTGCCGTTGAGGATTCGCGACAAGTATCGCTTTACCGAACGACACCACGCCAGCGCGATCCTCTCGACCGATTTCCCGCAAGAATGGCAAGACTTGATCGACGCGCTGGATCGCTTCGTGCTGCGACGTGACGACATCTTAAAACCGGGAGGCGGCCGGTCGCCCATTTCGGCCAATTTCGACAACCTCCTGCTTTCCAAGGGCTGGGAAGAACGATCTTTTGAGGCTCATTTGGTCGTCGACAATCAACCCCGGACGACCGTGACGCACAAGGTTGACAATTTCAAGAACCGCATCGGCGTGGAAGTCGAATGGAACAACAAGAGTCCATTTTTTGATCGAGACCTTAACAACTTTCGCTTACTTCACGAGACAGGGCTGCTGTCCGTCGGTGTTATTTTTACCCGCCAAACCGAACTGCAGACACTCTTCGATCAGCTAGGTAAAGGTGCCGCCTACGGAGCCTCGACGACCCATTGGGAGAAGCTGCTTCCCAAGGTAGATGCTGGCGGCGCCGGCGGCTGCCCGCTGCTATTGATCGGCCTTGGGCTGAACACGTACGAAGAGAACCTTCCCCAGTAACCGGCCGCGTAGATAACCAGATCAGGCCGTCCGTTCCTGCATCATCACGTTCTTTATCACGGAATCCAGCTGCTTCATTCGGAACGGTTTGGCAATCGTGGCATCGGCTCGCATCGTGCTGCGATCGACTTCCGATTCGTCCTCCTGACCGGCGAAGTAGCCACTGCACAGAACGACAGGCATTGCCGGCCAGCGATCTTTGATTCGCCGAAGCGTCTCTCGACCTGACAGACCGGGCATCGTGATGTCGAGCAGGACTGCATCGACTGCTGTCACATCGCGAGCCAGAAGATCAATCGCCTCCTGACCACTCTCTGCTGCCAGTGTGCCAAACCCCAAATGCTCGAGCAGTGCGATCGCCACACCCCTGACCAGATCTTCATCATCGACCACAAGGACGCATCCGGAGGCTTTCGGCGGCTCAGGCATGACATCCTGTTCGACAGGAGGATTGATCGAATTGGCCAACGGTAACACGATGCGAAACTCACTCCCTCGCCCCGGCCGGTCCTTGTGTTGCAGGGTGCCGCCATGCTGCTCGATCACCCGGTATGATGCCGACAAACCGAGCCCGGTCCCCTTATCCTTTTCCTTCGTCGTAAAGAATGGCTCGAAAATTCGATCGCGCAGCTCGGAGGGAACGCCAACCCCGTCGTCCTCGACCGAGATCACGACGACGTCTCGCTTTGCCACGGAATCAAAATGAACGCTTGTCGTGGTCCAAATGGTGCCGCCGTCCGGCATCGCATCCTTTGCATTGACGTAAAGATTCATCAACACCTGCTCAATCGCCGCGCCTTCCACTTCGACAAATGGATTGTCGTCGCTGAGGTCAAATTCAAACTTCACCGACGCGTCGATGGCGTGACGAATCAGATCGACCAAACGTCCGACGATGCTATTGATCGAACATGGCTCCAGCACGAACACACTTTTGCTGGAAAACGTCAGCAGGCGTCGCACGATCTCGGCTCCACGAAACGCCGCACTTTCCGCATGGCTTAGTTCGGTCTCCACGTCGCCAACGGTCACATTCTTATCCAGACGTGCAATCGACAGATTTGCCGTGACTGCCGTCAAGATATTGTTAAAATCATGAGCCACACCACCGACGAGCCGTCCAATCGCCTCCAGCTTATTCGAATGCAGCAACTCGGTTTGCAACTGGCGATTCTCGGTTTCATCTCGGAACGTCACGATCCGACCAATCGGCTGTTGACCTCCGGCAGCTACAATCGGAGCCGAGTGCATCACAACACACGTCGTCCCATCGCCGTTCATTTCCAGTTCGGTCGTCAACGACGCCGAATCGACGGTCAGCAAATCGTGCCATTGCCGACGAAACTCCTCCGGCCGCAGCAAGCGCCTCGCCAT
This sequence comes from uncultured Pirellulaceae bacterium, assembly GCA_964480915.1. Taxonomy (GTDB): domain Bacteria; phylum Planctomycetota; class Planctomycetia; order Pirellulales; family Pirellulaceae; genus CAWGCE01. Next base: position 22,367 of record CAYZRS010000032.1, read on the forward strand.
CACTTCTGGCAAACTCTCGACCGAGTCCCCGGTTTGCAAATGGGCCTCAGAAATCCGCAAGAATTCTCGGTTCACAGCCAGCACTTTGAACTGCCGATCCATCGCCAAAATCCCGTCTTCGACGGCATCGTAGGATGATCTTAGTTGAGCATAACGATCGCGTGCATCTTGGGTTGTTTGTGCCACCTGCAGCCGCAGTGTTTTGATCCACAGCAAGCCGATCCCGACCGCCGCACCCAACAATGCCAGGCCAATCGCGATCAATCGAGTCGGCGAGACCCGGCTCCTGATCAACTCCAAATCATCAGCCCGCGCGACGACGATTTCGACATTTGGATCGTATCCATCCCGGGCGACATAAGAAGCTACGCCCGTCACGCTAACTCGCTTCGCGATTTCCGGATCGACCGAAGCCAAAGACTCGCGCGCATCAAGCTGGATCCTCGCATCGATATAGTGAGAACCATCGCGAAGTGTCAGGTAGGTTTCGTCCCCCATCTCCCGGATGCGAACAGGCTTCCCCTCGACTGCAATTCGCTGGTCGACCACGGACTGACTTAATGCCTGCGGAATGGTGACAACGGCAGGCTGAGAAAGGGAAGAGAGGTTCAACTGCTGCATCAGATTCACGTCGTATTCGGCATCCCCATCCGCGTTGATGACCTTCTCGCCCTTGAGTCGCAAAACCATTCCTGGACGCAAATCCCAATACGACTGCACATGAAAACGAATCGCGTGGCCACCATCAAATACGACAATCTGCGGATTTTCTTGGCCATGATCGACCAGACTTACTTGTCCGTGCGTTTGAAACTTTCCTGTCGGCCAATCTTCACTCGCTAGATTCGACATATTGCAGACTCTGATCGAGTCGGCCGGACTCGGTTTGCCCAGCAACTCAACCGACTCCGGCGACTCGCAAAACAACTTCACCGCCAAAAACCGACCTTTGCTTTCCCCCGGCTTCACATAGGCCGGGTCGCTCAACTGGGCCCCCATACAGCCACGGCAGCGGACCTGTCTCCCCACGATATTTTGGACAGAAGGGAATCCATTGATGGCATGCTTTACCTTGACGAACAGCGGCTTGTCGCCGGACTGACAGTAGAGCAGCGTATCCTCGGAATTCACGACCGCCTGCCGAACGTCACAAGTCACTTCCGCATAGCGGCAGTCATGGTCACCAATCCGTATTTCCGACAGATCGATCGGCAGGGGCTCGATCGTCTTGCGCCTCCCCAGTGTCTCGACATTCGCTGCGGACACAAACGGCAACAGATCGCCCCGCGTCAACGCACCTTCGATGCGGACCGCCTCGCCCTTATGGATATCGAGAGCGACGACTCCGTGGACAAAGATGGCGTTGTCGCCATCCTGAGCAAAGAAGAAATTCCAAAGTGAATCGGTATATGTAACGGTCGCCTCAAAGTCGACCAGCTGCCCAGCAACTTGGCTATCGGTAACCCGCCTTATTTCGGCCAGTGTCCTCAGCGGCTGCTGAGCCGCGAGGGCTCCTTGCATTGCCGCAAAGACGATCAGGACGCGAAATGTCAGTTGCCTCAAACCAGCTCCTCCACAATTCGATCATAGAAGTGCCAATTCTATGAAGGCTCACCAACACCATGAAGTGTGAATCTTACCCAATCGCCTCAATAATTGTGACGCAAGCGTACGGATCGTCAGAAATTCATATACTAGAGTCCGGCCCCCGCTCCCCACCAAGCGATCACGGGGGACGACCGTGATCGATGGCCGACGTTTCCGACACGCGACAGCCAGACTCCTGCCCCTTTCGTTCGTCCCACCAAGTCTCCCCAAGCCGTCCCCCCCTGGAATAACCACAAACCCCACCCGATCGGTCATGACGAACCTCACATATACCGCCGCCACGCCGTCCCATTTCGGTACGTATTTGGGATGCATCATTGCCGCTCTCATCTTCTCGTTGTGTGACCCTGCGTCCGCGCGCGAGAGGCCGAACATTCTGCTGATCGTGGTAGATGATCAGTCCCCGTTTGATCTGAAAATCTATGATCCGGGATCTACGCTGGAAACGCCTCACATCGATCGCTTAGCGGCCGAAGGGATGGTCTTCGACGCGGCCTACCACATGGGTTCGTGGTCGGGAGCCGTTTGCACATGCTCGAGGACCATGATCATGTCGGGCCGCACCCTGTGGCACATACCAGGCAGACGGCGCCAACCCGGCAATCCTGAGCGCGACAAATCGCAGTTGATCCCTGCTCAACTGGCCGACCAGTCGCTGCCAGCGATTTTCCACCGGGCCGGATATGCGACCATGCGGACGTGTAAGCGAGGAAACAGCTACGAAGCGGCCAACCGACGATTCCACATTCGGCGTGACGCAACGAAACGGGGCGGCACCGCGGCGACCGGGAGCGAGTGGCACGGCGACCAAGTCTTGAATTTTCTCGACGAGCGGAAAGTGGCTCAAACAGAATCGCCGTTCTTTATCTTCTTCGGCTTCTCTCATCCGCACGATACTCGGGACGGCACGCCCGAATTACTGGCGAAATACGGAGCACAAAATCACACGGACGAATCAGCGCTACCTCCGGCGCATCCCAAGCAGCCCAACTTGCCCGTCAACTACCTGCCAGCTCACCCGTTCCCGCACGGCCATCCAGGCCTGCGGGACGAAGTTGCTGTGCGTGGTGTTTGGGGCAATCGGGACGAGCGAACCATCCGCAACGAGCTGGGACGTCAATTCGCCTGTAGCGAAAACATCGACATCCAGATCGGACGAGTACTCGACAAACTGGCTGCCCTGGATGAGTTAGACAACACCTACGTGATTTATACGTCCGATCATGGCATGGCGATCGGTCGACATGGCTTGCAAGGAAAACAGAACCTGTATGAGCATACCTGGCGAGTCCCCTTCATCGTCACAGGGCCTGGTATCCCAGCCGCCACGAGGAGACCTGGAAACATCTATTTGCTGGATACGTTGGCGACGCTTTGCGACTTGACCGGCATCGAACTTCCCGACACCAACGAGGGCATCAGCTTCAAGCCGGTGCTGGCAGGCGAACAGACGACGATCCGAGACGTACTCTACGGCGCCTATGCTGGCGGCACCAAGCCTGGCATCCGCTGCGTCCGCAAAGGAGACTGGAAACTGATCGAGTACGATACACTCGACGGCCAAGTGCGCGAGTCGCAGCTCTTCCACCTGGCCGAAAATCCGCACGAATTCCTGGCCCAGCATGGCTCACCGGCCACTCGAACCGAGTCTCAGATCGATCTGGCCGAACTGCCCGAACATGCACCTAAACTGGCCGAGCTACGCACGCATCTCCGCAACGAAATGGATCGACTGGACGACCCTTACCGACTCTGGCACCAGCCGATCGAGGAAGCGGCCCGGGCCAAATAGGGCAGGGCGGCCGGCGGGACCCTGGCTTCAAGGCGCCGAACGTCCGAAAGGCGACCTCAACCGCTGGCAGCCTAACACGCCCCCTGGTTTGTCGAACCACAGAATTTCGACTCGACGAACTGTCCCCTTCAGAATCGGCAAAATCCTCCCCGAACAGCGGCCTTTGCGGCAGCCCGATTACGACGATGCCGCGAAAACGGACCCCGTCCAAAATCGGCATTTGAAAATCAAACAGAAATCCAAAAAACCCCATTGGTACGACCATTGTTTTCCGATACTATCGATCTGTCCTAATTGTCGAATCTCACTAGAGGTCTTTATGCGATCCCGCTAATCGCGCGTTGTTTCCTGAGTGAACAACCGAACAGCGCGTTAGCTGCACAAGTTGTTTACAAGGTTTCAAGCCGATGGCGTCATCCATTCGCGCTGCTGGTGCCGATCTTCTATCGTCGCCCACGCAGCACCACTGTTCCCAGTCCTTTCTCGTCGATGATCCGTCGACGCTTGACCACTTCGTACACCGCGACGGCGCAGTTTTTGCCGGCACGCACGTCATCATTGACCTGTGGGGAGCCATCCGTCTTGACGAGCTCGACCACATGGACACCACGATGCGAGACGTCATCGATCGCTGTGGTGCGACGCTGCTGCATATCCACTTGCATCACTTCACGCCGACGGGCATTTCAGGAGTCGCCGTCTTGGCAGAATCGCACATCAGCGTCCACACTTGGCCGGAACGGGGCTTTGCTGCCTTTGACGTGTTCATGTGCGGCGACGCTCGTCCCGAACGGGCCGTGCCCCTGCTCCAAGATGCATTCCAAGCATCACGTGTCGACGTCCGAGAGATCCGACGCGGCACAATCGTCGCAGCTTCAGAAGAGGCCATGGGCTATGAAACATTTTGAAGAATCACTCTACGATGCGGTTTGCCAGCAGTTCCGCATCGACAAGCTCTACTTTGAGAGCAAAACCGATCACCAACATTTGCTGATCTTCCATAACGCACAGCTCGGCCGCGTCATGGCGCTCGACGGCGTCGTGCAGACGACCGAAGCGGACGAGTTCATCTATCACGAGATGATGACCCATGTCCCGATGTTGGCGCATGGCAACGTCGATCGCGTGCTGATCATCGGTGGCGGCGATGGAGGCATTTTGCGCGAGGTCGTCAAGCATCCGATCAGCCACGTAACGCAAGTTGAAATCGACCAAGCGGTCGTCGACATGGCGATCGAATACCTGCCGAATCATTCGGCCGGGGCGTACGACGATTCGCGACTGCAACTTGTCTACGCAGACGGATTTGATTTTGTTAAAGAATCGACCGAGCAATTCGATGTCATCATCGTCGACAGCACCGATCCGATCGGGCCGGGTGAAATCCTCTTCACGAATGACTTCTACGGCTTCGCAAAACAGCGACTGGCGGCAGGCGGCGTGATTGTGACTCAGAATGGAGTCCCCTTCTTTCAGCCAGACGAACTCAAGACGACTCATAAGCGACTCAGCAACCATTTCGCCGACTACGGCTTTTATTGCGCCCCCATCCCGACTTACTATGGCGGCTTCATGTCGTTTGGCTGGGCAACCGACAACCCTGGTTTGCGTCCCGTGGAGCAGACCGTGATTGCCGACCGGATACAGGCCCTCGGCCTGCAGACGCGTTACCTCACTCCGGCGATTCACTCGGCCGCCTTTGCCCTACCGCAGTACATGCTGGACGCCATGGCCGAAGAGAGTTCGACGTGACCGACCAGCGTTCGGTACAGCGCGGCGACCCGACCGGGATGGCAGCTCGCTATGCCGAGCTCGTGGCCGAGCATGGCTCGCCACTCCTCATCTTCGACCCTCAGGTGCTCCGAAAGCAGTACCACGCTTTATCGGCGGCCTTGCCAGGCGTGCGACTTTACTACGCCGTGAAAGCGAATCCGCATGAAGCGGTCATCCGCACCATCGATGCATTGGCAGGTGGATTCGATGTCGCCTCTTCAGGCGAAACCGATCTGCTGCTCGACCTGAAAGTCTTTGGACGGCGGACGATCCATACGCATCCGATCAAGAAAGATCACGAAATCCGCACCGCGCTGCGTTTTGGAGTCACAACCTTTGTCGTCGACAACCTGTACGAGTTGAAAAAGCTGGTCGAATACCGTTCACGCGTGGGCGTTCTGCTGCGTCTGAGTTTCCGCAGCCCGACGGCGATCGTCGATTTGTCCAAGAAGTTCGGCTGTACGATCGACGAAGCGAAACAGCTGGTGCTGGCGGCACGTGAACTGGGAATCCATGTCAAAGGGATCAGCTTTCATGTCGGTTCGCAGTGCGAGTGTGCGACAAAACACGTCGAAGCCATCGCAGCGAGCCGCGAGTTCATGCATTCGATGAACGAGTACACCGGCGCGCCGCTCAACCTGCTCGACATCGGTGGTGGTTTTCCAGCCGACTATGCACAAGTCGGCCTCGATATCGACACATTCTGTGCGCCGATTCGAAAAGCGCTCGAGACGCTCCCAGAGGACTGGGATATCATCGCTGAACCGGGGCGATTCTTGATTGCACCCGCGGTGACCAGTATCACGACCATTATCGGAAAATCGATCCGCGATCAGGCTCGCTGGTACTACTTAGACGACGGAGCCTACGGATCGTATTCCGGTCAGATTTACGACCACGCCTGCTACCCGCTGCAAGTCCTGCGCGACGGCGACTGCTTCCCTAGCGTCCTCGCCGGGCCGACCTGCGATTCGATCGATATCGTGGCCGAGAACATCCTGCTACCTGAACTCGAACCGGGTGACTTTGTGATGGGGCACCAGATGGGCGCCTACACCGCGGCAACGAAGACGCGCTTCAACTCGCTCCCCGACGCGAAGTTCATCACGCTCCCCACGTCGGCGGCTCCCTAACGCGAGCGCTGCCCGATTTTGCCTTAGGGCGTTTCTCGATTCACACATTCGTTCCAGGTTACTCTGGCGACTCAGCACCTACGGAAGCTAGAATGCCAGCCTCGCTTGGCGGCCGCTTGATTCGCTTGGCGTGCAAACGACTACCGCACTGCTTCTGAGTACACGATGATTCGCGTAAACCAACGACTAGGGAAATACAAAATTGAACGGCGACTGGGCGAAGGCGGTTTTGCTACCGTTTTCCGAGCCCGCGATACCGTCGAGGGCATTCGAGTCGCTCTCAAAATTCTGGCACCGCAATACACCCACGCCGCCACGTTGGACGACTTCCGTCGTGAGGTACGGATGGTAGCCAAATTGAAACACCCCAACATTTTGCCGCTGAAGAATGCCGACATGATCGACGGCCATTTCGTCATGGCATTCCCGATGGGGAAAGAGACGCTGGGCGATCGACTGGGCCGCCGACTGTCGTCCCAGATGGCGCTCGACTACCTGCATCAGCTTCTCGGTGCTGCTGCACACGCTCACGCGAACAAAGTCATCCACTGCGACATCAAGCCCGACAATCTTATCCTGTTCCCGAACAACGAATTGCTGCTCACCGATTTTGGAATTGCCAAAGTCGCGCAACGGACCGTGGCCGGTTCCGGTGCAGGCACGGTCGGTCACGTCGCTCCCGAGCAAGCCATGGGGAGACCATCGTTTCGGTCAGACGTATTTTCAATCGGACTGATTGGCTATCGCATGTTCAGCGGTACGTGGCCCGAATGGCCGTTCACTTGGCCGCCGCCAGCCTTTGCAAGGCTGCAACAACAGCTGCAACCCGATTTCATCCAATTCCTCCGTCGCGCGATCGAGGTCGACGAAAAGAATCGTTTTCGAGATGCCGTTCAGATGTTGGCCACGTTCAAACGCATCCGCCCCCGGGCGCTCCGCCGCAGGACCGCCTCGGTCCCGACGAACAAGCGCGGCAAGAAGGACTGGCGATCTCACCGCATTCGCCAGTTCAAAAAGCAGTTTGGTACTTCGCTGGGGCCGTTTACAGCCTGTGAGCACTGTTCCGGTCCCGTGGTCGAGCCGATGATGACTTGCCCCTGGTGCCGTCACGACCGAACGCGTTTGGCGACAGAAACCAAATTCCCGCAATGCTGCCCTCGCTGCTATCGTGGCATGAAACTCGATTGGAAGTACTGTGCTTGGTGCTACGGCGGCGGCTTCGAGGTGGAAACGACGCGGCGATTCACCGATGTAAGGTATGTGGAGACTTGCCGGAACAAGAAATGTGGCCAGCGGACCTTGATGCCATTCATGCGTTACTGCCCCCAGTGCAGTCGCAAGACCAATAAAAAGTGGCGGCTGAAGACGACCACCGAGAGATGCCATTCGTGCACCTGGGGAATCACGAAAGACTATTGGACTTACTGCCCCTGGTGCAGTGTGGAGATTTAACTTGGCCGAACCGACCCCATTGCGCGCCTTGCCGCTGCTGGTAAATGAAGCCGAAATGCAATCGGTCGATTCGCTTCGTTTCCTCAATTGGCAAGTCGCGTTTTTCTCTGTCGGATCACCCGCCAAGACGACCGTCAACGAAGATTCGGCGGCCGTCCTCCCGTTCGATGACTCGTCAGGCGTGTTGGTCGTCGCAGATGGAATGGGAGGGCATGCAGCGGGCGAAGTCGCTTCACGACTCGCGATCCAGCACCTGGCCGATTCACTCGCCCAAGCAGCCACCGAGGGTGGACTCCTCAGGACCGGAATCATTAACGGATTGGAGGCGGCCAACAAAGCGATCATGGAACAGGCGAATGGTTCCGGCACGACGCTCTCGATTGTCGAACTTTCGAACGAGGGAGCGCGTCCCTACCACGTGGGCGACTCGATGATTCTTCTCGTGGGCAACCGAGGCAAGCTCAAGATGGAGACGACGGCTCACTCACCCGTCGGATTTGGCCTGGCCGCAGGCCTCCTCGACAGCGAAGAAGCCTCGCATCATGAGGAACGCCACGTCGTCTTGAACGCCGTCGGCAACAAGTCAATGCGAATCGATATTGGTCCGACCCGACCGATGGCTCAGCGAGACACCCTGCTGGTTGCCAGCGATGGCCTCTCCGACAACGTCTCGGTCGATGAAATCATCGAAACGATCCGCAAGGGTCCGCTCGCTCGCTCGCTCACCACGCTCACTGCTCGCTGCCGCGAACAAATGAGCCAATCCGAAAACGGCAAGCCGGACGACCTGACGGTCCTCGCGTTGCGGGCGGCCACTTCATGAACCCCAGCTATCGGCCATAACCGACCACGACATCGTGCCCCGCAACCGCCAAATGACACCAACGACGCGGTGTCACTGCGAGTGCCAGATTGGACAAGACTTTGCCTTCGACAGAAAAGCGCCAGGCCAGTTCGCAGAAAGTGAAGCCAGCTCGCGGGATCGCGGCAGCGACCGACCTGAAATTCGGTTCGTTCGGTGGCGTCTTCACGCCTTGCACGCTGACGATCCTGGGCGTGATCATGTTCCTTCGATTTGGACAGGTCGTTGGGCAGGCCGGCCTGTGGAGCGCCATCCTCATTGTCGGGTTGGCGAAGTTGATTACGCTGCTGACGACGCTCTCGCTGTCGGCGATCGCCACCAATACACGCGTCAAAGGAGGTGGTGCCTATTTCTTGATCAGCCGAAGCCTGGGCGTCGAATATGGCGGCGCCATCGGCTTGGTCTTCTTCCTGGCGCAAGCCATTTCTGTATCGCTTTACGTCATCGGTTTTAGTGAAGCCTGCCTGGGGTCGTTCCCCAACCTGGGGCTCAGTTCTGTCCAGCTTTCCAGTGTCGTCAACGTCGTTGTTTTCGGCTGCGTGCTGGTGGGAGCGGGCTGGACGATTAAGCTGCAGTACGGAATTTTGGCAATCTTGGTGGCAGCCGTCGGTTCGTTTTTTATCGGCGCCCTGGGCTCGTTCTCGCTCCCCACACTGCAGGCCAACTTCGGGCCGAGTTATCTCGACGGTCATAGTGTGTTCACGATGTTTGCTCTCTTCTTCCCGGCTGTCACCGGCATCATGGCCGGGGCCAATATGTCAGGCGACCTCCGCGATCCGGCTCGGTCGATCCCTTTGGGGACGCTCTGGTCGGTCGGCGTCACCGCCGCCGTCTACTTGGCAATGGCGGTCGCCTTAGCAGGTGCGGCGCCCCAAGCGGCGTTGATCAACGATAACCTGATCGTTGGGCGACTTGCCTGGTCTTCCGCGCTGGTAACGGCCGGCGTGTTTGCGGCCACGCTCTCGTCAGCGCTGGGGAGCATGCTCGGCGCGCCGCGCATTTTGCAAGCGCTAGCCGGCGACGAAATCTATGCGCGGCTCAACTTCTTCGCCAAGGGCAGCGGCCCCACACGCGAGCCCCGCCGCGCCACATGGCTGACCTTCCTCGTCGCCGAAGCCTGCATTCTGCTGGGAAACCTTGACGTGATCGCGCCGGTCATCACCATGGCTTTCATGATCACCTACGGCACGCTCAACCTAGCGACCTTTTATGAAGCGGTCACCGGCAATCCCAGCTATCGCCCTCGCTTCCGCTACTGTCATTGGACGACCTCCTTGGCCGGCGCGGCAAGTTGTTTCGGCGTGATGTTTCTCATTTCTTGGCGGGCAGCATTGGTGTCGCTGTGGGGGATGGCGGCGCTCTATTGGTTCGTACGGCTGAGAAAGGTCACAACGCGTTGGGGAGACGTCAAAAGCGGCGTGCTGTTTGAGCGTGCTCGCAAGAACCTCTTTAAGCTTGAGCAAGAAGAATACCATCCCAAGAATTGGCGGCCCAACGTCTTGGCGATGAGTGGAGGCGGCTGGACGCGCCGCAATTTGGCCGTCTATGGCCATTGGCTCACATCTGGCCACGGCATACTCACACTCACACAAGTCGTCCCGGGCACACTCGATGCATTGGCCGGCCGTCGTGAGAAGCAGCTCGAGGCGTTGCAGCGATTGATTCGCGATTCCGAACTGGAAGCGTTCGCCTCGGTGATCGTCGCGAATGACTTGGCCCAGGCGGTCGAATCGCTGGTGCAGTGCTCGGGCATCGGGCGGTTGTCGCCGAACACGATCCTCTTCGGCTGGCCCGTCGATGAGGAACGCTACGAAGCATTCGGCGAGCTGCTGCGTCGCGTGACCCAGCTGAATCGAAGCATCGTCGCGGTCCATTGCTCTGAGGAAAACGAAGATCCTTGGGAGCCGGAACCTGGCACCATCGATGTGTGGTGGCGTGGTGAAGCCAACGGCGGCCTCATGCTCCTGTTCGCCCACCTCTTGAAACAAAACCTTGCTTGGCGAGAACACAAAATCCGGCTCCTCCGAGTCATCGAAAACGAAGCGGGCATCGCCGATGTGACGGCTCATCTCGAACGGCTGGCACAGGATGCGCGGATTGACGTCGAGGCAGTGGCGGTCGTCGGCAGCAACCCGGTCGAGGCGATTCAACTGGCGTCGCGCGGTGCCGGAGTTGTCTTCTTGGGGCTGATCGAGCCACCCGAGGGCGAGGAGGCGGCTTACGTGCACCGCATGCAACAGCTGGCCCGAGCTTTTCCGACCGTCGTCTTCGTGAGAAGCACCGGCGAAGTGGCACTCGATTCTTAACAGCTGCTGGCAACCATCGGCCGCCACGCCAACGCGCCGGCTCCGTTTCGCTTGGGAATCGGCACGATCATTCGCGACCACGCGCGCATCGGCTCAGGCCATCGCATGCGCAACCCGAGCTTGGATCGTCGCCAGAATCGCCTCATCACTATCCGGCCGGGCAGGGCAGCCCACCGGAAGCGCGGAGCTCGTGATTGCTCCCTGCAGCTTCAGATACTGAGCGGCCGTATGCTTGTAACTGGGCACCGGGTCACGGAATCCAAAATCGCCCAGATACTGTAGGGCATCATTCAGTTCGTAGAACCGCGCGTCACCAGCTGCCCACCACGCATCCCGCTGTGCGAAAGCGGCCGGATCGTAGGCGCTCAGCCCCAGCAAATAGTCGCACCCATACATCACCATATCGATGGCCAGGTCATTGCCGGTTAAGCAGCGAAACTCTGGCCGCACCCGATCCCGCACGGCCAAACGTTGCCACTCGAGGATGCGCGATAGCGAAGAGTGCTTCGCCGCAATGCACTGCGGGATCTGGATCAGCCGTTCGTAGAACTCCAGCGAATAAATCTTCCCAAACGGGGCAAACATCTGGCCCAACTCAAAAGCGATAAACTCACCCACTTCGTTGCCAATCGTTTCGTAGGCGGTCAACAATTCGGCGTCTGCTTGGCCCGTCAGACCGAACGACTGAAAGACGATCGGCGTAGCGCCGGCCGAACGGATCTCGGCACCGCCCGCCAGGTATGCCTCTCGATCGAATGGGCTGCCAGGAGTGTCTCCAACAAAGATGCCTGCCGCAAACGGGCTGCTGCCCAAAACGCTTTGCGAACGCTCCAACACCTGCGAGCGCTGCTCAGCCGTTAGCAAATTGGCAAAGCCTGTGTCCATGTTCACGGCTGGAATCAGGCCGACCGCGGCCGTCCGTTCCAAAAGTGACTCAAACCCCGACCAATCAATCTCGGTCGGCGACAACCAAGGCAAATAGACAGCCGAGTAGCCCACAATCGTGCGACGTGGACGGATGGAAAACCCGAGTTGTTCCGAATTCATGTGAGAGATTTCTTCATGGCTTTCAACTGTTCAAATTCTGGACGCGACTTGTATGTTTCGTCCAACGGGTAGCAACCGGATACCAGGCCGTGACGTGGCGCTGTCGTGCAATCGCTAAAGGTGCGGCAGATTTTCTTGCGAGCCATCCTGCCCGTCGCCAATACATCGGCCGGCAATTCGGGGTACGACAAGACCATGCGGCCTAAACCGACGCTGTCGATCCAGCCGCTCTTGATGACGGCCTGAGCGACATGAGGCAAGTAGTCCTGCAGATAACTGTAACCGCTGCCGATCATCGGCAGATGGGGAAAAGCCGCTTTGCATTGCTGCGACACGTCGATCTGTCTGGCCACACCGACCAACGGATCTTCCGGCGGCAGGTAGCCGTCACTGGGTGGAAATATGGCCGGTCGTTGAATGTGCGGATTGTAGTAGGGACTGCCGCAACTGATGTTGATGGCGGCCACCCCCGCTTGCTGCAAGGCGTCGATCAAGAGCAGCGGCTCGGCCAGATCGAAATCGAGAGGATTTTCCGGATCGGTCCCAAATCCCAATTCGTAAGGCTGCAGATCGGCGTAGGACATCGGCTCGCCCGTCTGCGTGCTGGTGCGAAACGGCACGACGTCGAAAATACTAAGACGGACGAGCACCATCAGTTCAGGGCATGCTTCCTGGACTCGGCCAATAATCGTTCGTAACAGGCGTGTCCTTCCCTCGAGATCGCCGCCATATTTCCCAGGCCGAATGCGGGCGCTGAGAAACTCGTGTAACAAGTAGCCGTGACACGCCTTCACGTCGACGAAACGAAACCCGGCTTCCTGAGCGACCTTGGCAGCGGCCACGTAGTCGTCCACCAACTGCTCTAAATCGTCGTCGCTCCACACGATCGACTGATCGTGTGAATCAATCCCAAACTTCTCGTCGAGCAGTGGATGATGGTAGGCGATACGAGGTTCCAGCTGTTTCGAATTCGGGCGGCAGAACCGTCCCGAGTGGGTTAACTGCAGTCCGACCAGCAGATCATCCGTCGATTCGCCGCTCGCCCGGTGCGATTCCTGCAGCGCTTGCAGCAACTGCCTCAGCCCATCCCGATTCTCGCGCAGCGCCATCAGTTGATTCGGGTTGGCTCGTCCATCGTGCCTCACGGCCGCCGCTTCGGCCCCCCAGATCAATTTGGCACCACTGCGACCGAAGTTCTGCCAACGCCTCACCGTCAGATCGGAAGGCGTGCCGTCCCTTTGAGCGTCCCAACCTTCCATCGGATGAATGCAGAAACGATTCCCGACCTCGAACCGACCAATCTGCAGCGAATCGGCCAGTACCGAACCGGAGGCCCGAGTGAGCACCTCATCATCGATCGGAATGTCGATTTTCAGGGCGCCGCAATGCTCACGAAAATCCGCGACCGACTTCAATTGGGCAATCTTCGGGTATTTCGTCGTCATGCGGTCTTCGTTTCGAGCTGTGCTTGCTGCCGGTCACGTCATCGCCCATCCGCATCGGCGCACTGATACCGGTCGGTCCCATGGTTGGCGTGTGCCCTAAGTATATCGGACATGGGCGCGGCTCAGAATGCCCGCCAGTCACGGGGCGGGTCGAACGCACTTGCCGCGTGAGCGTTTGACGTTAAATCGAGACCATTATGAGGGATTGACTAGCGAATCCGTGTCACCATCGCACCTTCGACGCGCAACCGTAATTCGCCACTTTCATCGGTGACTTCGACCGTCTCGCAGCGAATGTTATCACCATCCACGACAGGAGACGTCGTGCGAATTTTCCAGCCAGCCGCCTCCGACGAATCTGCCGCCAACCCGACCGGAATCACGGCTCGATCAATCTTCGTCGGGACATGCAGCCCGGGCGCAACGTGCATGCCGGCGACTCGCAACGAAGCATCCAACAGCAAGGAAGGGACGACGCCATCCCAGCAAGTCGACAGATCGGGCATGAAGATAGCCCGCCGCCCCAACTCCCCAATCGTGATATTTCGCAGGCAGTCGAACGGACCAGACAGCTGCACGCTTTGGTCGGGACCACAGTAAGGATCAGAAACCGTACGGGTCGCGCCATTTCCATTGTGCGAAATACCATTCAGCGATGGCGCTCCCAGGGTCCGTTCCTCCCCGATCGAAATCATCGCTTTTGCGAATACCACATCGGTTCGCAAGGCGATCCCCTCCGGGTTAACGATGTCGCCGATCATCCATGCCGCGAATCGATCTCGCATCTGATCGACGACGATTCGGACATTCGGGTCGACCTCGTTCGCCAGGCGGACGAAACGATGAAAACCGATGTCCTGGATCGTGACGAAATTCGCCGGCTTGCCGTAGAGATCGAGCGCCGCTTTTGCCATGTAATTGAAGATCCACGCGCCGGGCAGCGTCGGGACCCCGCGTGCGTGATGGAATGAAAGGCAATCGATATCCGTCAGTTCGATTCGGGTCTCACTCGTCTTCAGCACTTCCCCTTGGGCCGTGGGCACGGTCCGCATTAAGTAACGTGCCTGTTCGGCTTGCGACAAGGGCACATTGATCTCGGCGGCCGTTCGACCCGACAAGACCGCACGGAAAATTCGCTGCCCACCTTCCGCACCTAATAGACGCAGGTTCCGCCGTTCCGCCAGCGCCCGATATTCGGAACCACGGGTCATGCCGATTCCATCCCAAGCCGACCAGGCGATGCTGGCCCAGCGATGATCGGCAAGTCGCCCCGTCAAACCGCACAGTCGATCCATCGTTTCATTGGCAGCCCCATAATCGTGCTGCCCATCATTGCCAAAAATACTGTAGGCAGAAGTGAAGATATGAGCTGCCACCGTTCGCCCCAGCCGAGCTCGGCAACTTTCCATCAGATGATTCAGGCCGGTCACTTTCACATCGAATGTCTTGCGAAATTCGGCCAAGCTTCGATCCTCAATCCGTTTCGACCACTGCACCCCGGCCCCGTGAATCAGCAGATCGACTCGGCCGAATTCAGCCACCACCTGCTCGACCGCGTCGTCGACCGCTGCTCGATCGGTGACGTCGACTGCCAAGTAACGGACCTTGCCGCCACATGCGGCCAAGTTGTCGATCGTCTCCTGAGCTTCCCAACGCGCCTGAGCCGCTGCGAAGCTCTGCCGCATTTGGACAGGCGACGCTCCCGGATTCTGTTCGACATACCGCGCGTAATATTCACTTTCGACCTCGGGCGAGTTGATATTGGCCGGCCCTCGTTCGAGCGGACTGCGGCCGAGTGCAATCACCGTGCATTGGTGATCTTGCAGCAGCGCCTCGACGGCGACCGCGGTGACTCCTCGAGCCCCGCCACTGGCGATCACGACCGAATGCTGGTCCAGTGGCAGCTGCGGCATTGCCGTGCTCGATGTCAGGCATTCGTCCGTCACCGCCCGCAACCGGCGCACTAATCGGCGATCCTCTTCGTAGACAATCTCCTGTTCCGTGTTCTGGCCGGACGATCTCTCTTGCTGCAGCGCCGTCACAGCTGCCTGCAGCGATCTATTGTCCAAGCTGAGGACGCCCATCGTTGCACTGGGCAACTCGCGTTTCGCCGCTTTGATCAGCCCGGTGACTCCGCCGCTGACCGGATGAATGCTCCCGTTCCAGCCGCCGGGGAAGAGCCCCCAGACTTCGGTGAGCCCCTCGCGCAAACGAGGAGCCAGTCTCTTCATCGCTAGAAAGAGTAACTCGCACAGCTCGTTTTGGACGACTTGCCCCAGTGCTTCTTCGAGCTGCCAGCCACTTGGCTGGTCTAGCGCTAGGACGACGTCGGGCGCAAACTCGGCAATCCGATCAAGCACCTCGCTCGCCGTTGCCTCGTCGTGCAGATCGACCGCCTGGACCGTCGGCAGCGCCAACTGACCGGCTACCTCGGCAGCCGATTCGCCGACGAGCACCACCAAATGGTCGCGACTGACGTGCTGCAGGCAACCAGCTACATCTGGCGACGAATAACGATCGGCCGCCGCGATGACCAGCCAACGTTCTTCGCCACTGTTCCCCGCCGTCGCCTGAGGCGTAGCGGCCGCGGCAACCCACGTCGGATAATGCAGCGGAAATTCATCGTCGACAAGTTGATCGACCTCGGGCGACGCCGCCGGATGGCTGATGTTCGCGACGAACTTTTCCAGCTGTTCACCCACTCCCTGGCCAGGCTTTATGATTCGCGCCACGTCCGGCAGTTCACCCACTTCCGTCAGTCCACACGCTTGGGCGTTGCGGCGCGTCGTCAGGGCGAAGGCGACGGCGTACTCATCTTCTGGGTTCGCAGAAGCATCTTCCATGACCGACCAACGGTTTGCGCTGATGGCTGCTACCACGACGACCTGGGAACCACCCTCGGGACCGCTCCGGAGCAGCAGCTTCGCCGCCTCCAAAGCCCTTACGAACGATTGGTGTCCCGCATCGACAACAAAGTTGGGCCCATTGAGATTGAACTGCAGCGCAGCCCGTCCAGCCGACACGTTGGGCATCATGCATTGCAGCGTATACGCGCCCGACGGTCGCGCACGCTTCGCAGCGGCCTGCACTTGGGCTGCCGCCGGCAATCCCTCCAAGTCACGGACAAGGCGCGGCTCGAGAACGCGCGTTGTCGCCTCGACCGCTCGTTCTGTTTTCCCCTGCTGCGCCAGCACGATGCCTGTGCGGCTTTTTAGCGCGTCGTCGAAACCCTCGATCTGGGCCAACGTCTCGCCAATGATGGAAAGTGCCAACGACTGAGTCACATCCATATCGTCCGCGAGGTCGGGTAGGATCAACATGCCTTCCGGTGCGACCGCATCGCGATCGAAACGCAGGTAAGACTTTCCACCGGCGACCGTTTCTTGTTCCGTTGGAGCCAGACGATGCCAGCCGACGAGGACCCATTCGTCGTCATCCACAGGAGGACCGCACTCGGGCTCGGCCGTTTCAGCATGCGATGGATGATACGGCTCCACGACGACGTGCGCGTTCGAGCCCCCGAAGCCAAAGCCGTCGATGGCGATGCCGCCCTGGCTGTCGCTGAAGGTGAGTGGGGCGGCCGCCACCGCTAAGGCGCTGGACTCATTTAGCTGATTCGAAGGTTCACGGAAAAACGCTTGGCCGGGGAACAGACCTGCTTGCAGTGCCTCACTCGCCGCAATCACAGACGCGGTACCGGCCGCCCAACCGGTGTGACCCAAGAGCCCCTTGAGACTGTGCACCTGCAATGGTTCTTTCGCAAACGGCTCGAAGAACGTTGCCAAGGTTTTCAATTCGGTCGCGTCCCCCACCGGTGTCGAGGTTCCGTGCGCTTCGATCGCGACGATCGATTCGGGGTCGACTTCGTAATTCGCGTAGCATCGCTGCAGCGCCAACAGCTGCCCAGCGGTTTGTGGAACGTTGGCCGACGGACTGCGCCCGTCACTAGACAGCCCGGCGCCTCGGACGACCCCGCAGATCGATGCCTGCTCACGTTCTGCATCCTGCAGTCGTTGCAGCACGACCATGGCGGCGCCTTCGGAAAACACCACACCATCTGCCCCGGCGTCAAACGGGCGGCAGCCGGTCGAGGTGAGACCACCGAACTGAGAGAAGAGACAGTTGTTACCAGGTCCGGGGCAGAAAACCCCACCGGCCAACACGACGTCGGCATCGAAGTCTTCCAACGCCTGCATGCCCAATGCGATCGAGTACAGCGATGACGCACAGGCGGCGTCGATGAGCGTGATCTCAAGACCCGGCCGCACGACACAGTCGAACACCTCTTGAATCGCCGAATGCGGGTCCTGGCTCGCAGCGCGTGCCGTTCCCACCCGCTGAGCCACTTCCGCGTCGAAGACATCCACCCCCGCGTAGCGTAGGGCGGCGAAGTTGTCTTGGTCTTTGAATCCATCCGCCGTTGACCCGACAAGGCAGAGGACCCTTTCCGCTTTCTGTAACGGGTCGGCACACTGCGCCAGCGCAATGCACAGAACTTGCTGCGGCCGCGAAAAGGCAGCGAACGTCGCCTCGTCCACCTGGGGCGGCTTCACAAGATCACGATTGTCAATTCGACCGGCTAGCGCCGACGTCGAGCGGTCCGGCACGAGCGATGCCGAGTAGAAGTCTCGTTCCCAGTCGGGATCCAACTGACGCTGATCAACGATTCCCAATCGCCCTTCCTGAATCGCCGCGTAAAGTTCGCTGGGCGACGTGGCCCGACCTGGCAAGAGGCAGCCCTGGCCGACGATGGCGATTGCTGGCCGAGCCACTTTGCTTGCGCTGGACTCTTCGTACCGTTGCTCAGCCGCTGCCACTGCGGCGGGCAGCGCGGCCGACTGCTGCTGCGGTTCGATCGCAGGTGACGCGGGAGGCAGCGGCCGCTTCGCACTCACCGACTGTTGCCGACTCGTTGTGGCCATGGAGGCCGGCAGGCCATCTTCGACGCCGACGACTTCAATCGCATCTGGTTCGGCAGCCAGTAGTAGACGTCGCAAGGAACCGGCAGACCCGCAGTCGACGAACTGAGTCGTCCCGGCAGCGACCAGGTCGCCCAGCGCACCTTGCAGGTCGAAAGGGCGCAACAAGTGACTGCTGAGGATCGCTGCCAAATCGTCATCGCCGGTCAGTTCTCGGCGGCCGATGGGAGAGTAGACCGTTCTGCAGGGTGGCCGAAAATCGACGGTGGAACGCAATTCACGAAACCAGGCATCGGCCGCCTCTCGCAAGGAGGGATGATGAAACGATGTCGGACTCGGAATGCTGACCGACTCCACACCGATTTGCCGCAAATGTGATTGCAGTCGCTCTAATTGTGACTTTTGCCCCGAAAGGACTGTTTGTTTCTCATGATTTCGCCCGGCAATTGCGATGCCCGTTAGCTGAGCAACGGAGATCTCTTCCGCAACCGCACGGCGGCTTGTGGCGGCGACCAACAGCCCACCATCCTGCGGACCGAACTCCTCAACGATGCGGACTCGCTGACAAACGATCCGCACGCCGGCCACGACATCGAAGCAGCCGGCCACATTTAAGGCAGCCAGCTCACCAAAGCTGTGTCCCAGCAGCACCGCCGGCTCGCCAAGTTGCTCGCGCAGCAGCGCGCCCAACACACCTTGCAAGTGAATGCCGACTTGAGCCAGGCCGGCCGTGTCGCGGGTCGCCTTGAGGCAGTCTTCGATCGAGCCGCTGACGATTTCCGTTCCGCTAACCCCCAACTCCTGTTGCACCACGTCCGCACATTGATCGAGCGTGGACCGCAGCGACGCGTCCAGCTGAGTGCATGCCTGGATACGTTCACAAAGCAGCACCGCATCAAACGCACCTTGCCCAGGAAAAACCCAGGCCTCGTCGCCAGCACTGGTCGGCGACGGACCACTTTGGTGGTCGACGTCCGTGATTCCCAAGGGACGAACGACCGCGGCGGCGGCGTCATTCAGCACGGCTCCGTTCGATACCGCGACCGGTTCGTCACCCGCTGAAATAATTCGCGGATGGGGGTAGCGGTCGGAAAGGTAATTTAACGCGGCCGAGCGAATCTCATCGGTGAATAATCTCTCCGTCGCGTCGGCTCCGGCCAGGACGCGATCCCGAAACAGTTCGTCGGTTTCGATTTCGGTAATTTCACGAATGTCATCAAACGCCTCACGTAGCGGCACCGGTAGTGGAATCGGCATTCCTGTTTTCGCATCGGCGCAGATCATGGTTTGAAATCCAGCGCAAATCGCCTGCCCTTGCTGCCCCAACATGCGGTAGCAGAACCGCGCGCTGACTCGGCCCCACTCTTCCAACGAAATCAAAATGGCGACTCGGTCTCCTAAAAAGACCGGGCTTAGATTGCGCGAATAGGCGTCGGCCGTGAAGAGGTGGATTTTCTCTAGCGCCTCTTTCACGCCCGGGCGATCAAAAATGAGATCGCCATAGAGCAGCGCTTCGCGCCCAGCGCACTGGAATTTGAAAGCTGTTAAGAAATGATGGCTGCCGTAAGCCATCGTGTCATCAAAGTGAATGGTGTACGGCGTTGCGAAGTAAGACATCGTCTATTCCCTTACGCCTAAGAAGAGCTTGGAGTGAGTCCTCCGGACATGGACTGCGGCAAAGGCCGACTGTGAGCACGTGTTGAAGCGCCATGATCGACGGTCCAGATGGCTCCATTGATGGCGCGTGCTTCATCGCCCAGCAAGAAAGCGATCGTGCTTGCGAGGTCCATCGGACTGCACATTTGTCCGTCCGGTATGATTCGTTCCCAGTAGTTATGCGTCGCTCGAGCTTCTGGATACTGATCCATCAAGTCACCGTAAACCGGACCACCCGATACGCAATTGGTGCGAATCCCCAAAGGCGCCAGGGCGCAAGCCAGGTAACGAGTCATCGATTCGACCGCCGCCTTGATGACACCTTGACCTCCCATGCCTTCGACGTACCGATGAGCGGCAATCGATGACATGGTGACGATAGAACCGCCGCCACGTCTTTCCATCAACCGACTGGCCAGCATGGCACACTGGTGATGACCGGCAACGTTCGTACGAAACGCACGGTCCCAATCTTCGGGAGTCACGTCTTGGAACGATCCGATGCGACCATCTGACGCGTTGCAGATGAGCATGTCCAAATAGCCAACCCGTTGATCCAACTCGGCGAAAAGCGCTGCCACCTGTTCTGGATTTGCCACCGAACCCCAAAGGTGAATGGCCGAACCACCAGTGGCATTGATCTCCGCTGCCGTCTGTTCGCCCTGATCGCGCGAGTGGAATGAATTAATCACGACCGTCGCCCCTCGTGACGCAAGCAATCTGGCGATGGTCTTCCCCACGCCACGTCCCGAACCGGTCACCAAAGCGACCCGCCCTTGCAACGCACCGCGGTAGGGATTCCCCATCTCTAGTCGACGCGAGACAGGCATGTTCGGCTGCGGCAGCCCGCGAGAAGGGGAAACATGGCTCACACCACCATTGACAATCCCTTGCCCACCATTTCCGTTTTGCAGCGTCGGCGGCGCGGGCGGGGCGGGGGCAACCACTGGACTTGGCACGCGGTTTCCATTCGCAGTCGGCGCCTTGGCTTCGCCAACGCCCGCCGTCGAACCATTCGCGGACAACGCCGCTTCAATCCAACGAGCCACGTCTTCGATCGTTCGAATCGACGGATCACGTTCTTGCGAAATCAGATCCAATTCAAATTCATCCGCCAGCGCGGCAACGACCTCGACGCGCTTTACCGAATCGATTCCAAGATCATTTTCCAAATCGGCGTTTGGAGTTAGCAGTTGTTTTGGATAACGCGTCGTCAACGCAACGCAGTCGATAACCCGATCAAGAATGTTGGTCATCATTCCCCCCTCGTTCAATTCGCGGAACCGTCCCACACACGATTCAATGGTGAGTATTGTATCAACCAGAGTAAGTGAATGTCGATCTTTTTCCGACAAGAGGAGGGTTCTTTGCAAGCTTGACGAGGCTACCGATTGGGACGTTTCTGTTAGATATAGCGAAGACACCCCCTCGCGAGGCAGAGCCAACCGCCCCTACGGGTGGTCGGGATGACACCGACTATAGCGTTAACGAGTTCGCATCATCGGTCTCAACAAGCGCCGTAATTTCTTCGGCGGCAACGGGACGACTGAAGAAGAATCCTTGATAAGAATCGCAATCGATCGACTTAAGAAAATCCAACTGCTCCTGCGTTTCAACGCCCTCCGCAAGAACTTTCACACCGATCGCTTTGGAGAGCGCTACGATGCTCATAGCGATCACGCCATCATCTCCGTCTGGGATATCTTTGACGAACGCTCGGTCAATCTTCAGCGTGTCCAGAGGAAACTGCCGGAGATAGGCCAGCGAAGAGTAGCCGGTCCCAAAGTCATCGATACTGACACTGGCGCCGATCTGCTTGATCTGTTTTAGGCGATCGACCGCCTGGGCAACGTCATCAATCAGTAGGCTCTCGGTGATCTCAAAGTCGAGCTTCTTCGGATCGATGTCGAATTCGGTGATCGGCTCGGCAATCGCTTCGATAAATCGCTCGTCGTTGAATTGGATCGAACTGACATTGATCGCGACTTCTAGGTCGATCCCGGCGTCGGACCATGCCTTCTGCTGCCGGCACGCCTCACGAATGATCCAGCGACCGACGGGAATAATTTCACGACTTTTCTCCAGAAGCGGAATGAACTGAACTGGTGAAATCACCTCCCCTCCATGACGCCAACGGAGCAGCGCTTCGACACCGGTCATGACGCCCGAATCGAGGCAGACTTTGGGCTGGTAAACGAGGAAGAACTCATCCCGCTGCAAGGCATGAGAAAGCTGTTCTTGCATGGCACGATATTCGACCAAACGCTTGGTCATCTCTGGCACGTACGATGCAAAACCCAACTGTTTCTCTTTGGCGAAGAACATCGCTGTATCTGCAAACGACAACACGTCGGTCGCCGATTTCGAATCATCGGGACAGAGTGCAATTCCGATACTCGCCCCCATGGGGAAATCGAATTCATCGACCTCGTATCGTTCCGTCAGCAACTGGCACGCCGTCTCGGCTTTTAACTCCGCGACTTCCGCCGTTCCGACGTTCGGAAAGATAAGGCAGAATTCATCTCCGCCGAGTCGAGAGATGGTGGCCGCATCCTGAAACTCATCCTCCAGTCGCCTGGAGATTTCGATCAGCGCCTGGTCTCCGACGGGATGGCCCAACGTATCATTGATTTCCTTAAAACCATCCATATCGATGAGCAAGAGTGCCATCGTTTCGTTTGTTTCGGTTGCGATGTCGACCTGTTCTTCCAAATCGGATTGGAATTTGAACCGATTTAGCAATCCGGTCAGCGAATCGGTGGTGGCCAGTTTTTGCAGGTGCCTCCCCTGACTTCGCAGCCGCTGACTCAGAGCGACCAAACCACGAGTGCGCTCGTGATAGAAGGCCTCGCCTTGGCGACAGCACAAGAAAATGCAGACCGCGACACCCATGATCAGCGTCAGCTCGTTGACCTTCGTCGTCGCACACGCGACCACCCCAAATGAAACTGCATAGAAAGTCACATAGCCCACAAGACAGACCAACATCCACTTGAAGGCGGCCCTTACGCCCAGCAACTGGGACGCAATCAGTATCGAAGCAGGGTAATACAGAATGGTGTGATGCAACGCCTCGTCCGTTAACGCGACCAAGAGCAGTCCGCCAGCACACGCGCTCAGACTGACATTCATGATGCGGCGATAATTATCACTTTCTCGTGAACACCAAATCACGCCTAGGATGATGACCGTTTCGGCAAGGCAGATGGTTGCGGCGGGGAGGAAACCACGCGCGAAACAAAACAGTGTAAAGAATGCCCATGTCATGCAGGCAACTTGCACCAACTGCCAGACCCGCTGGGCGCGCAGCTCTTCGACATCGCTGCTGTCAGCGAGCAGAGCCTCGGTCGAGCTCGATTTGCCTGGTAGGGTAAACATGTATTAACGCGGAAGTGGATTTCAAGTTGAGTGCCAAAATGTAGGTCAAACTGGAAAGAAATGGCCAGTTTGTTGTCTTTTTCTACCTGAAGAGGGAAAGTTGCCCCCAGAAAAGGTCAACGTTCGCGGCCGCGATATCCGCACAACCGCCCCACGACACGCAACCACCATCAACGGCCCCATTGGCGATCGAGCAGCGAGCTGGAACGACAGCCCGTTTTGGTTCCGACGGTGCCAGCGCCCACGGTCGCCGGGGCTCTTGGAGCTGCAGATCGGTGGCACTCGGAAACTTCACGTCGCCCATTCCGCTGCTTGCTGGACCGGAACGTGCCGCTACAATACGCCCACCGCGGTTGGTCGCCTTAAAGAATCAGGGAATCAAAGCCACTGAAGTTAGCCATCAAAGAACGCCACCTATGGGTTCGCAGCAGCTTGTTGCGAACCCATAGGCGACGTTCTTTTTTCGTGCCATTCTCGAAGGTTAGATTCCATGAAGAAGATCATCACGTCGTGCGCTTTCCTCTTCGCCTGCTTTTTCGCTACCGCTACTGAAACGCAAGGCGCTTCGTCGACCGTGGAAGGGTTTGATGGCGGAACCGACGGAGGCTTCATCGGCAACGTATTTTTTGAAGCGGCCGGAGGCAACCCTGACGGCAATGCGCGTCATCTGGCACCTGACCTGTTCTTCAATTCGCTACGGACCGGTGGTCTTAATGAACCGGCCAATCCAAACTTTCTGGGTGATTACTCTTCGTATTCGAGCGTCACTTTTGGCTTTGATGTCAGGACCGATGTCCTCCGCAACTTCAATGGTCCTATCTCCCGAGAAATCGGCATCGCCTTGCGGGACCGTGACCTGCAGGGCCCCAATGGCGATGCGGGCATCTTCTTCACGTTTAAGACGCCTCTCAACGAGGCTCTGCAAGATGACTGGACGACCTACTCCGTGACGATCGACGACCCTAATTCGCCGACGCTGCCGTCAGGCTGGATCGGCTTCGGCGACGACGACCCCAACACCTTCGAACCCATATTGCCAACCGGCGCATCGTTTGCCTCGGTCCTCGCTAGTGTGGACGAATTTGAGATCACGGGCGCCATTCCTGGCTTCTTCTTTGGTCCTGCCAATATGGACATTCGCATCGACAACGTGACCGTGACGGTCCCCGAGCCGAGCGGCTGCCTGCTCGTCTTCCTGGGACTGCTGGCTGCTTCCCGCAGTCGCCTTTAGTTTTCCAATCGTTTTTTTGTTGCTAAGTGGGGATAGATTCAATGAAGAAGATCATCGGACTGGCCATCGCACTGACTCTCGTCACTGGCTCGTTTTGCGGAGCTCAGTTTTACGAAGTTGCCAATGGGCTCATTGACGGCATCAGCGACAATGGCATCGGAGCCGGCTCGACGCTCGGCAACGGTCATTACTTCCGCTGGACGATCTCGGGCGGTTCCGAAGACATCGGCGGTGTGTCGCCCGGCAACGGCGTCGGTGGAGAGGGCGAAATTTCGCGCGACGGACGTTATATCAGCGGCTCGACGTTTAATGCGGCCGCCGGCTATCACGAAATGAGCCGCTACGACAGCACGACGGGGACTTGGACCGGATTCGGGTTGGTTCCCGTCATCGGGCAACAGATCGATTCGGAAGTGAGCGCTGGCTGGGGCATTTCGGGAGACGGCCAGTCGGTGGTGGGACTCGGCTGGACAACAGAAGGCTCAGCCGACACCCATGCGTTTCAATGGCAGGAGGGCGTCGGCCCGATCGACTTGGGCTCCGCCACCGTTGGCAACTCGGCTCGAGCGACCGCAGCCAGTTTTGATGGCAGCGTCGTCGCCGGCTGGCAAGACGGAGCAGGCCGACAGGGTTCCGTTTGGGTGAACGGCGTGCAAGAACTGATCTTCGACAATGGTGGCGGCACCGCCGAAGAAGCCTTTGACATCTCCGGTGATGGACAATGGGTGACAGGAATGGGATTGGGCAGCTTCTTCGCCGCCGCGGAATCCTACCGCTACAACACGGTCACGGATGAATACGAGTCGATCCCCAATCTGGAAGCGGGCGGAGAGAGCCGCTTCGCCGGCTCCGGGATCACCGATGACGGCCGCACGATCGTGGGCGGCACCTGGGGTTTCGGGCCTGCCACTTTTGGCAATGCGGTGATCTGGCAGGAAGACGTCGGCACGATGCTCGTCTCCGACTACCTCGCCGCCCAAGGCATCGACGTACCCGCGACGACGAACCTGGCGTTTGCTTCTTCCATCTCTTCGGACGGGCAATGGATCGCCGGCTGGAGCGGACCGGGTTCGAGTAGCACGAGCTGGGTTGTTCATATTCCTGAACCGGGAACCGGCGGACTTCTGCTCATGGGCCTTGTTGCGATCAGCATCTCGCGGCGTCACAGATAGACTGGCCGAGCTTGCGACGATTCTATCGCCGTCACCAAACACTGCTGCGGGCGTTTGGTGGCGGCTTTTTTTGACACTACCCTAAGGGTTACCCACTGACGCTGTCGGCCACATGACGCATCGTCGCTGCGAGTTCGATCGGCAAAGTGCTGTGGCAGCCCGGCCGACGCCAGCAAACTGAGCAGCCACAGCCCAAGGGTGCCGAGCAAGACCGGCGTCATGACCCATCGAAATCGCTGGCGGCGCGACCTGGGGTGCACCGCGGGCCTCCAGCGATCGATCCAAGGAGAGGCTTCAAAATGCGTCGGAGATTCCGGCCACGACGCACTGGGAACATAGCGAGGTGAATCGCGGTAGATTAGACTCGCGATGAGCAGGCACCAGATCGCGACCAAGCATTGTCGAGCGTTCCATGACCTTTCACGTTTCTTCGGACGCTGCCCATCGTCGAGTCCTCTGGGCGCGGCGATCGTTCCTCTCTCGATCCTTCGCCGGTATTGGCAGCTTTGCCCTCGCGTCACTTCTGAGCGATTCCGAATCGCTGGCTGCGCCCGCCGACTCCTCCACACCGTGGCCGGCCCTTCCTGGCCTGCCGCATCACGCGCCCAAAGCCAAACGGATTGTCCATCTTTGCATGGCAGGTGGCCCTTCCCACATCGAGTCCTTAGATCCGAAGCCGGAACTCGATCGCATTGACGGCCAACCGTTTCCCGAATCGTTCACCACGGGCCAGCAACTCGCCCAACTGCAACTTGCCGAATTGAAGGCGAGAAAATCGTTTGCCAAATTCAAACGCTGGGGCAAATCGGGGTTAGAGATGTCGGAGCTCTTCCCCCATACCGGCGCCCTGGCAGACGAGCTGTGCGTCATCCGCAGCATGAAGACCGAACAGATCAACCACGACACGGCCCATGCCTTCATGAATACCGGCTCGATCATCAAGGGACGACCGAGCATGGGTTCTTGGTTGCTGTATGGATTAGGAGCAGAGACCGAGAACTTACCAGGCTACGTCGTCATGAGCTCTGCAGGCCCGGGGGCGCAGCCGATCTCGTCACGACAATGGAGTGCCGGGATCCTGCCCAGCAAGTTCCAGGGCATCGCCTTTCAATCCAGTTCGTCTCCTGTCCACTACATCGGCAATCCGGATGGCGTCTGCCAATCGACCCAGCGTCAAGTCATTGATGAAGTTCAGCGGCTGAATGGGATGCTCGCCGAAGAGCGCTGCGACCCTGAGATCGCGACGCGAATTGCACAATATGAAATGGCATTCCGAATGCAGTCGGCAGTGCCGGAACTGGCCGACATGTCTCAAGAAACGAAGGCGACGCTGGACGCCTATGGAGTCGCCTCGCCCGGCGATGGGTCCTACGCCTCCAACTGCCTGCTTGCCAGGCGCTTGCTCGAGCGGGGAGTCCGCTTTGTCCAACTCTACCATCGCGGCTGGGACCATCACGGAAACATTGAATCGCAATTTACAACGTCCGCGAAGGATACGGACCGCGCGACTGCTGCTCTGGTCGCCGACTTAAAACAGCGCGGGCTGCTCGACGACACGCTGGTCTTATGGGGTGGCGAATTTGGCCGCACGCCCATGGCCCAGGGTACCGGTCGCGACCATCATATCAACGCATTTAGCGTCTGGATGGCAGGCGCCGGCATCAAACCAGGTTTTGCTTACGGCGCGTCGGACGAACTAGGATACAACGCCGTCGAAGACATCGTCCATGTTCGCGATCTACACGCCACGATGCTTCACCTGTTCGGAATCGATCACGACCGATTGAGCGTTCCGTTTCAAGGGCTCGACGTGAAGCTTACGGGCGTTGAGCCTTCGCGAGTCGTGAAAGAGATCATTGCCTGACATGTGCCGACCGAAAGAATTCCTCCGACCCTGCCACGCACCAAGGGCAACTTACCGCCTACACGAATTCTGGCCGCTATTCGTTTCCGCTTGCTTGTTCGCCCTACTGCATTCCGTGGCCAACGCGGCCGACGTCGCGCCTCAGTCTCTGCCAGAGACCATCCGCTTCAACGCCCACATCCGTCCCATCCTGTCAAACACTTGCTTTACGTGTCACGGTCCCGATACGAAGGCGAATGAGAGCGGCTTCCTGCTCGACTCGTTCGAGCACGCGACGGCCGCGTTGCCGTCCGACGCAGCGCTCGTCGGCATCGTGCCAGGCCATCCATTGCAATCGGAAGTCTATCTGCGAATTTCTGATCAAAGTGAATTCGGCGAACTCATGCCACCCGCCAGTTTTCGACACGACCTGACCAACCGTGACAAGGCGTTGATTCGTCGCTGGATCGAGCAGGGGGCCGAATACGAACAGCACTGGTCATACGCACCGCGATCGCGTGGCAAACCACCGCAGCTGACCGATCCCGACGACTGGATCTCCAACCCAATCGATGCTTACATTCTCAGGCGGCTTCAAGAGCAAGGCCTGAAGCCATCGCGACCGGCGGACAAGGCGCGGCTCCTGCGCCGACTCACGCTCGATTTGATCGGCTTGCCACCCACCGTGCCCGAATTGAATGCCTTTCTCGCTGACCCATCGGAAAACGCCTACCAACAGACCGTCGAGCGCCTGCTCGCTTCACCTCATTTCGGCGAGCGCATGGCTGCTTACTGGCTCGATCTTGTCCGTTTTGCTGACACCGTCGGATTCCATGGCGACCAAAATCAACGCATCTTTCCTTATCGCGATTACGTCATCGATGCGTTCAACAGCAACAAACCGTTTGACCAATTTACGCGTGAGCAACTTGCCGGCGATCTCATGCCTCACCCGACGGAGGAGCAGTTGGTCGCCACCGGATTCCTACGTTTGAACATGATGACTCGCGAAGGAGGCGCTCAACCGGCAGAATACTTGGCAAAGTACCGCGCCGATCGCGTCCGCGCCTTGGGAACCGTCTGGCTCGGCTCGACGCTGGGCTGCTGCGAGTGCCACAACCACAAATACGATCCATTTACGGCCCGTGACTTCTATTCGTTTGGCGCTTTTTTTGATGACCTACAGCAGTGGGGTGTCTACACGGAGTACGGCTACACGCCTAACCCCGACCTACGCGGCTTCAACAACGACTTTCCGTTTCCACCGGAAATACGCGTCCAAAGTAAATCCCTGCGTGCCGAAATCCACCATTTGCGCCGGACACGAGACGAGCTATTGTGCGACGAGTTGGGCGCCGAGGTTATGGAATCCAAATCCTTCCGCATTTGGTGCACAGCGATGCGCGACTTCGTTTCCGGCCACCCGACTGGCTGGTCACCACTGCATGTCCGTTTGGTCAACTGTGCGAACGCGACCGCGCACCAAGTACTCGACGACCGTTCGGTGCTGTTCCAAGGAGCACCGCAAGCTGGCGAGACCATGGGGATTACCGCCGGCGTGGCGGACGTAATCCTGGCCAATGCGTTGCGCGTTGAAATCCTGCCGCACGATGAGCACAAGGGGTTCGTCGGACGCGGTACGGACGGTCGCTTTGCAATTTCTGATTTCGCCCTCTTCCTGGAAGACGCCACTCCGGCGAGATCAGCGCCGAAATCAGCAACCCAACCGGTGCCAACGTTGCCACGTTATGTTCGCATCGAGCTACCAGGCGACGACCGGCAGCTGTCGCTGGCGGAAGTCGAGATATTTACGACCGATGAAACGGGCGCACTTAAGAATATCGCCTCTTCCGGCAAGGCGCGACAATCGTCCGACCACAGCGGCTGGAAGGCGGCTCGGGCAATCGATGGGAACCGCCCAGGCAGCGCCGAAGAGTCGCCCTCTGTTTCCCGGACCAAGCGCCAACGGAATCCATGGTGGGAATTGGACCTCAGAACGGCTCGCCCGCTCGATTCGCTGACGATCTGGGGCAGCACTGCGGACTCGCAGCCATCAGAACTGGAGGGCGCACAGCTGGTGCTGCTTGACGACGCTCGGCGCCGTTTGCACGTTACACCGTTCGCAAGCCCCGATCCGTCAACGCAGATCCACGTGCCTCCAGAAGTCGAAATGCCGAGGGAGACAGCCATTCGAATTGCCTGGAGCGAAGCAGATCGAAGTAACCCGCAGACTTACGCCAGTGGTCGCGAGCCGGTGCGCATGGAACCGGTCTGGAGATCGGGCCCTGCCAAGTGGCAACTTCCGAAGAACGAGTCCCGTTTGCCCCACACCGCCGTCCTTCACTTTGACCGGCCCTACGAGATCGGCCCCGACTCGACACTACGGCTCGAGTTCGTCAGCGCCGACATCGGCCGCATTCGGATGGCCCTGACGCCGATCGGCCACGCGACCGCAGGCTGGGACGCCGTCGATGCTGATCTTGCCAAGGCGCTTCAGGCGTCACCTGACGACCGGCGGGACGTGTTCGCCGCGGCGCTCGTTTCGACTTACCATCGCTCGACGACACCCATCACAGAACAGTCTGCTACCAGCCGTACATTCCGCGACCACATTTTGGCGCTGCGTTGCGGCGGCACAAAATCCCTGGTCGCACAATCGTTGCCAGCGGATGAGCTTCCTGTCTCGCGAGTCCTGCCACGCGGCAACTGGCAAGATGAATCGGGCGCATTGGCGCCGCCCGGATTCCCCGATTTCCTACCAGGCGTGCCAACCCGTTCGGACGCCACAAGCCAGCGCCTGACTCGTCTTGATCTGGCAGACTGGATCACCTGCTCAGAGAACCCACTCACGGCGCGGCATTTTGTGAATCGGACTTGGAAGCAGTTTTTCGCCGCCGGCCTCTCTGCCAAACTCGACGACCTGGGAAATCAAGGGGAATGGCCCAGCCATCCCGACTTGCTCGATTGGTTGGCAAGCGAATTTGTCCGCAGTGACTGGGACATGAAGCGTATCGTTCGCCTGATCGTTAACAGCAATACCTACCGCCAAGCTGCCGCTGTCCGGTCCGACCTTGGCGACATCGATCCCTACAATCGACTTTTGGCGCAACAAACCGCTCGACGACTGGAAGCGGAAATCGTGCGCGACAACGCGTTGTCGATTTCTGGCTTGTTACACACAGACTACGTCGGCGGCCCCAGCATCTTTCCATTTCAACCGGCAGGTCACTACCGCAACATTCAGTTCCCGAATCGGAAGTACTTGCCCAATGACGATTGGCGGCAATATCGTCGTGGCGTTTACATGCACTGGCAGCGCAGCTTCCTGCACCCGATGCTGGTCAACTTCGATGCGCCCCGCCGGGACGAGTGCACGGCCGACAGGGCTCTATCCAACAGCCCGCAACAGGCGCTGACGCTACTGAACGACCCTGTATTTGCCAACGCCGCAGCCGCCATGGCCGCTGATATTTACTCGACCAGCGAAACGCACGAGTTTGCCACGCTGCTGGAGACGGCATTCCTGCGGGCGTTGTCACGACACCCGACGCACCAAGAGCTGACCGCGTTGACAAAGCTGCACGCCAAGCAGCTTGCGCATTACCAAACGGAAAGCAATGAGGCAGCCGCGCTACTTCGCAGTACCCGTTACAAACGGGCGACCTCCCCAGTTGCAGACGACATCGACAAACCGCAGCTGGCCGCTTTTGCTCAGGTGTGTCGCGTGATCTTGAACCTGCACGAAACCATGACGCGATATTAGGTTTCGGCGCTGATTGCCGCGACGGCTCGCGCTGCGCGGCGACGGAAGCTGAACACGACCATTCCCAGAATCAAGATGGCCCATTCACCGATGGCCAGCTTCATGGTCATTTCGGAAACCGGCGCATAGGCAAGATAACCAATGGTCCGGAAAACCACCAAACAGGCGTGGATGATCAGGCAGGTCGTTAGCGAGTAGTGCAACCAGTCGTTCTTCGCCAAGGGCAACAGAAAAACGATCGCCATGGCCAATTCCAATCCGCCATAGATCACCAGAAATTCCGAATCTCCAGATCCCTCCAGCAACTGAAATCCGACTTTCTGTGACGTCACTTCTGGCGAAACGCTGCACCACAGGGCGAGCCCCAAATAGAGCAGCCCCACGATCGCCAGGTAAGTTTTAGCAAGCAAGGAAATTGGCCCTTTCCAATAGTCACGTTACAGGTCAAGTAC
This sequence comes from uncultured Pirellulaceae bacterium, assembly GCA_964480915.1. Classification (GTDB taxonomy): domain Bacteria; phylum Planctomycetota; class Planctomycetia; order Pirellulales; family Pirellulaceae; genus CAWGCE01. Next base: position 54,199 of record CAYZRS010000032.1, read on the forward strand.
TCACGATTTACCGCCAACCGGGCCAATGCGAGGCCACTGCACGTTCCGACCACCGGCCGGAAAGAGGGCTAACTTTGCAATTTTACGCTTCGGCGCGGCGACGCTTGGTCGCCGCAATGTTCTGGATTCACGGAATTGGACTGGCACAATTGCGATTGGAATACCGAAAAGATACGGTAATCTTATGGCAATGCTTTGTCGAAGCGGGTTTTATCGAATAATTCAGGGCTGGACCATGGCTAAGAGCACGCGTCGTATATTCTTGCAACAGAGCCTCGCAGCAGGAACGCTGTTCACGCTTTCCGGCCGAAGAGCCGTCGCTGAGAGCCCCAACGAACAGATCAATCTCGGCGTCATCGGGCTGGGCGGTCGTGGTAAGAAGCTGCTGGGTGCATTCGATGAGTTGCCGGGCGTCGCCATCGCTGGCCTCTGTGACCCAGACAGCGACTTGCGGGACAAGTACACCACCGTCTTCCCAGACGCGAAGGCGTATGCTGACATGCGGGAATTGCTCGACTCCAGCGACATCGACGCCGTGGTGATCGCGGCGTGCAATCACTGGCATTGCCTAGCGGCACAGTGGGCTTTGGATGCTGGCAAGCACGTTTATGTCGAAAAGCCGTTGTGCAATGCTCATTGGGAAGGACAACAGATCGTACGGGCGGCGGCTGACAGCAATAAGATTTGCCAGATTGGAACGCAGCAGCGTTCCTCACCGATGCAGACGGAAATCAAGCGTTTGCTCCATGAAGAAAAAGCGATCGGCGATATCGAATGGGTGCGGGTCAACCGCTTTGGGGTGAGGGCCTCGATTGGTAAGCGAGACACTCCGCTCGAAATTCCCAAAACGGTGGACTACAACCTGTGGTTAGGCCCAGCCACCGACCAACCGATTTACCGTGACAAACTCCACTACGACTGGCATTGGGACTGGAACACCGGTGGAGGCGAGATGGGCAATTGGGGTGTTCACATTCTCGACGATGTCCGCAACAACGTTTTTCAAGATCGGATTCCCTTCCCAAAGCGAGTCGTTGCCGCAGGCGGTCGCTTTGGATGGAACGATGCCGGCAATACGCCGAATACGCATTTTGCGCTGATCGATACCGGCGAGGTTCCCGTCGTCATTGCGCTCACCAATTTGCCAGCGAAACCGGCCAGCGCCGAAGATCAAGAGACCGACCCCAAAGCCAAGCCCCAGCCGCCGCATTGCCCCGGACCCAGCAGTGGGTACGTGGTCTATTGCGAGGGTGGTCGACTTGAAGGGCAGAGGGGTCACGCCAAGCTGTTCGATTCCGCAGGCACGCTCATCAAAGACATGCCCGACGTGGACGGCATGGGATTACACCAGCAGAACTTCCTCGACGCCATTCGCAGCGGGCAGCAAAGCGATTTGATTGCACCGGTAGAGAACGGCCATCACTCGACTGCATGGTGCAATCTTGCCAACTACGCCTACCGCGTGGCGCATGAAGAACCGCAGACCGAATCGAAATCCTGGGAGTCGGTCTTGGCGCCCATGAACATCAAGGGCATCACGGCGAAACAGACTCAAGAGATCAGCGATGCACTGACTGCCGTCGCCTCGCTGCACGAACCGGAGTCATCTTCCGTCCGCTTGCAAGCGGGGCCCGTGCTGGAATTTGATTCCAAGTCTGAAACCTTCGTTGGCGATCACGCCGAATCGGCGAATCGGCACCTGCGGACCACGGGCCGAGGCCCCTTTGCGGTCAAAGAAGTCGCCCGCACGATGAGCTAACGCCGGCGATCGATTCGACGCCCGTTCGGCAACTCGCCAAGGACCGGTCAGCCCAGCTGGTCAGGGCCCGGCGAGCACCTGCCAGCCAGCGACTGCTAAACCCGCAATTAGCGATCCATAAATTCTTGAATCCTCCTCGCGACCCGTCTCGGATCGAACCGCTCCTCCCGCCTTTCGGCCCTTACTGCGACCGAATGGGCCGCCATCGATCCGCGGTGAAAGATATACGCGTTGAATACACGATTCATTCGGGCTATAGTCGGCTCTCTCTCTTGGTGTAGTGAAGCCTTGAGTTTCCGATACACCGTCTGACTTTTCGCCGCTTCCGGCGATCAAGACCAACCGGCTCGTCGTTCGCACTTGGTGCCAAGCTGTGAATGCGTCGCGCGAAACTTCACCACTGATCCCATACGGACTTAAGCCAGAACGATATGCTGAATTTCTTTCGCCACCAAAATGTATCCCTGAAGAACGACCTGCTCTCCGGCGTGACCGTGGCGCTTGCGCTCGTACCCGAGGCGATCGCTTTCGCGTTTGTCGCGGGACTCTCTCCCCTGATTGGGCTTTACTCGGCCTTCTTCATCGGACTGATTGCGGCCATCTGCGGCGGTCGCCCGGGAATGATCTCTGGTGCCACGGGCGCCATGGCAGTCGTCGTCGTGGCACTTGTCGCGCGACATGGCATCGAATACCTCTTTCCGACGGTCATTCTTTGCGGGATTCTTCAGATCGCCATTGGCGGCTGCCGGCTGGGAAAATTGATCCGTTTGGTACCGCATTCGGTGATGCTTGGATTCGTGAACGGGCTGGCTATTGTGATCTGCCTGGCACAGTTCGGCAGCTTCAAGACACTCTCTGCGAGCGGTGACCTTGTCTTTCTCAGCGGCCCCAAATTGATGCTCATGCTGACACTCGTCGGGATGACAATGAGCATCATTTGGCTGCTTCCCAAGATCACCGAAGCGGTTCCATCATCCTTGGTCGCCATTGCAGCGGTGACAATCATTGCGTTTGCTGTGAATCACCCATCCGTTTCCAACAGCGAGTCGAATCCGATCGCCACCGTGGGCGACATGCTGCAGGCGAACGCGACAGCCGGTGCCGCAGGTGGACACGCACACGGCGCAGAGCGCAAGGACGAACCCCTCGCCGCTGCCAGCGGTCTCGCCGCGAATGCGGCCCCAACCGTTGCACCGGAAGTCGGGATCAGTGGCGGCTTGCCGCAGCTCTTCTTCCTTCAGTACGACGTCGTACCATTTAACTTGGCGACGCTGTGGATCATCTTGCCGTTTGCCGTCATCCTGTGTGGGGTTGGCCTGATCGAATCGCTCATGACCCTGACGTTGATCGACGAGATTACGGAAACGAGAGGTGATGGCAACCGCGAGTGCATCGGCCAGGGAGCCGCCAATCTTATCTGCGGCCTGTTTGGCGGCATGGGTGGTTGTGCGATGATCGGCCAATCGCTGATCAATGTAAACTCTGGTGGCCGCGGTCGCCTCTCCGGAATCACCGCCGCTGTCTGCCTCCTGCTGTTTGTGCTTTTCTTAGCTCCGTTGATCGAACAAATTCCGATGGCCGCTTTGGTCGGCGTCATGTTCATGGTCGTGATTGGAACGTTCGAATGGACATCACTCAAAATGTTCCGGCGAATGCCGCGAACCGACATGTTCGTGATGACGCTGGTCGCTGGCTACACCGTCATGATGCACGATCTGGCCACCGCCGTTATCCTGGGCGTCGTTGTTTCCGCCTTAGTCTTCACTTGGCAGCATGCCACTCACGTCGGTGCGGATGTCAAATTCAACGAATTCGGCAGCAAGATATATCAGATTCACGGCCCGCTTTTCTTCGCTTCCATTTGGACTTTTAAAGAGATGTTCAGTCCGGCCGACGATCCAGATGATGTCGTGATCGACTTCTATTACTCCCGCGTCTATGACCAATCGGGCCTGGAAGCGATCAATGCACTCGCAGAAAAATACGAACGGCTGGGCAAACGACTGCACCTGACACACCTGAGCCCAGAATGCACATCGATGCTTCGCCGCGCAGGCGACCTGGTGGACGTGAATGTCTCAGAAGACCCGCAGTATCATGTCGCCACCGACCGATTGCAGTGGGGATCGGGGCGAGCCAGCCTAGAAAACGAGCGAAAGCAGCTGAACGGCCAGCTCTAATGATGTCGTGGCAGCTTCCTGAGCGGAACACCCGCGGCCGCGATTGCCACAATCGGGCGATGGCGGACAGCTACTCGGCCACAATCCAGAATGCCTTCAGCGAATCGGCCGACTTCAGTCCACCTCCGCGAATTTCCACCAAGTCGTCACAATCACTCTGACAAGTCGCCAGCTCGCACAGCGCGACAAGATGGCACGACTATTCTCTGGTCGGTACGGCCGGCTCAAATTTGCCAGCCCACAGATCGTTGTACTCGGCCTCGTCGACTTCGCGCTGTTCCATGTTCAGGAAGCCCACCATTCGTTTACCGTCGGCCCCCTCCGCTTCGAAGATCACCGGCTCAGAGCAGCCCATCATGCTGCCGGTGACCGAATAGCGAATCTTAAACGGCTGCCCATCGCGCTCGTTGACGAACAGATCGTCGATCGCCGCCGGGTCGATACCGATCCGCGTGAGTTTTTCCGGGTTGAAGTCTGCCAGGAACTGTTTGAATTCCGCCTCATCGGACGGCCCCTCCCATTCGTGTTTCATCTGGTAGGAAAAATAGAGGTTTGCCAGACGCTGGATGTTGTTCTTATTGACCGATGCAAGTACCGCTTCTGGGCTTTTACTCCCAAAGCAACCGGCCAGCGCGGCGCAGATGGACAAAATGAGCAGAGGACGACACCGGCTAGAACGGATGGTTGGCATGGAACATTCCATAGGAGCGTGGATGGGTGCGAGATTTTGGTAGCGTTTTCGTAGCCTATACGATCTGGCGGCTGATTTGCAGTTCCCGTCATGCAGAGCAAATCGTGGAATGGAAAGCAGCGGCCGCCTCTACTCGAGCGAGGCGGTCGTACCGTCCGAACGTTTGCCTAGTTGGTCCAAGATCGACAATTCGGTCGTCTGTGCGATCGTACGCACCGAAACGTCGCCGAAAACGGCGATGAAGACACCTGGATGGGCCGACCCGAAGCCGAGCTCTTGCGTATTGTTGCTGCTGCGTTCGTCCGTGTCGCCTAACACGGGAAACAGATTCGTCGTGCTCGAAGTGCCCGGCGCTGGCGCGCCGAACATTCGCATGACGGGCCAATCGGCGCCCGTGTAGTATCCGTAGAATTCCCAGTGCCGCCACGGGTTGGCGCTGGCCACGGTGTAGTCCTTTGCTGCCACCGCTTTTTCCGCCAGCAGAATCGTCTTCGAAGCGCCATCTTTGATGCGCTTCATCCCGATCTTTTGAAACTTCCAAACCTGAGCAGGCGACTGACTCGTGTTGACCTGCCCACCTTTGACGAGAATTCCCGTCCAGACGAGCTCTTCTTCATTCTCACGCGGAGGACGGGTGCGCTGCCATTCAAAACCACTCCACCCCGGTTCATTCCAGCTGCCAATCACACCGGCGTAGTCACCCAGTGCATATAAGTCGGCACCGATTGTCGCAAAACGACCGTTCCTGGACGGACAATTGAATTGCGAAACCGAAGTCTCGCTCAGGCCGGTATCGACAAATCCGATCCTCCCGTTGGCATCCCCGGCACGCAGTTCTTTTAAACTCTGCTCCTCGATATAAGGCAACAACTGATACATCCAACTGGCGCTTTCATAGCCGTGAATCGCGCGTTCTTGCTCCGCCGGATCCGTAAACTGCTCCACCGCGCCACCAGCCGTGGGAAAGACGCGCGACGCGGAAACAAAATTCGCGCACCCCAAACCGAGCTGTCGCAACGTGTTGATGCACTGGGTACGACGGGCCGCCCCGCGTGCCGAGTTCACGGCAGGCAAAAGCAGGCTCACAAGAATCGCAATGATCGCGATGACGACCAGCAATTCCACGAGCGTGAATCCAGATCGTGAACTTCGCTTCCGACCAATGGTGTGCGTCACAACAAGAACCTTCCTTCGAATGAAACTGTTACCTATTCAGTTACTCGATTATAGCTCTCCGTTTCGAAATTTTGCAACGCAATTTCAAGAATTAATGCTGCAACACATCGACGCCCGCTCCGAGGCTAAAAACTCGTCATATCAATCACCTGATCATCGTTTCGGATTCCCAGCTGCTCGATCGGTTCGATGGCTGCGTCGTAATTCACGACGCGAGAGGAACCGTCACAGAGCACCGCATTCCAGCCGGCTGGATGCGAGCTGCCAAATCCCGAGTGATTCACGATGCCGCGCTGGTCTTTTTTCGGAGCAAACTGCCTGGCGGTCCAGCGCACGCTATCAAAATTCAGGCCGATCATGGCGCCGTCGTCATCGCCATGATCTTGGGAGTTTTGGTAAAAGTTCGGATTGAGATACTTCTCTCCTAACAGCAGCGTCTTCGTTGCCCCATCCGTAACGTGACGCACGCGAACCGTGCTGCGAATGTGAACGATGCCGTTGAATCGATCTTGATCGGGCCAATTGTAGGTCGCTGCTCGTTCAATGGTTGCCGGGCCATTGTTGAGTGCCAGACGTTCTGTTCCACCGTTCGCTGCGTAATCGGTCTTCACATTGCCTTCCATCGGCTCTGCGTTGTAAAACCAATTCTGCATCGGCCGAACTCCGGGCTCACGACGCGATGGACAGTGAAAGATCGAAAGTGGAATTTGCAAACGCTCTTTTGCAAGACGACGCTTTTCTTGCCGGTCAGCCCCCGCGCCCAACTCATATAGTGCGAGCTCTTCGATAAACGGAAGGATGTTATAGTCCCAGCCAGCTGGCTGATCCTCGTCGAACCCTTGGTCCGGATCGCCTGTCCAGCGCTGCGACCAACCACCCGTCGGAAAATGACGATGGGCATCATGGTGTGTGAGCATACCAAGCCCCAATTGCCGCAGCTGATTCATGCATTGAATTCGCCGTGCAGCCTCCCGTGCCGATTGCACCGCCGGAAGCAGCAATGAGACCAAGATCGCGATGATCGCAATCACGACCAACAGCTCAACTAGCGTGAACGCTCGCCACCGCTTCTTCCCATTCAGCTTCGACATCGAATGCTCCGCGCGGTTACAAAAGCGTCCATCGACGCGACAACGTATTCCTACAGGTTAACCGAATCGGCGCCCCCCACCAACGGACGGAAGAGCCGCTGGCTCAGCCCGGTCACGAAACTCCGTGCTCCAAACGGCCGCAACTTGCCTCCCCGTTCCACCAGCCGCTACAGCGAGTCGACCAGTTTCTGCACTCGAGTGCGATAAGCGGCGTTTGGGTGCCACGCTTCAGTTTTCAAAGCGGTTTTGAGCCGCGACAATGAGAAATGGCCTTGCTGCGAAAGATTCAGCAACACCTTCGTCGCGTAATGCTTCACTCCGATTTCCTCGTCCGCGTCTTTGAGCCACCGAAACAGCTGCTTCGTCGCATCGCTACGAATCTCTTCGGGAACATTCGTGTCACACAGCCACTTGGCCACACTCCGGTGCATTCCTGGGAACGGCATCTCGTCTCTCAAAGCGAACAAGAACGGCATGCAAGGTGTGACGCGATCCGGAGCCAGGCTACTGAGGTCCCCGACCAACCACATGAATCGCTGGGCCGTTTTACGATCTCCATGCCACAAAGAGAAGAGGCTCTCCAGCGAGATATCTTTGTCAACAATTTCTTGGGCCCAATATTTCCTTTGTTCCGACATCGACTTCGCCAAGTGCGTTTTCAATTCCACAAGCAGATCGTGCGTCATGGTTTGTTCAGCCAATCATCTGAGCCAGAAATCAACAGCCAACCCTTGGCTTAGATCATATCTGTCAGTCGCCGGCCGGCACAACAAGCCGATGCGCTCAAAAGATCAAGCGATCACCTTGTGTATTAGAGACACGCGTTCGGTGCCGATCAATTTCTGGCCAAGCCCGCCGTAAAAGTAGGTCAGCTGATTCGGATCAAAACCGAGCTGATACAAGATC
>CAYZRS010000033.1:0-36155 GCA_964480915.1 uncultured Pirellulaceae bacterium
CTAGGCGGAAGCAACTTGAAACAGTTTCCTGGCGTTTTGCGTCGTTTGGGTGACAAATGCTTCGTACGGGGTCGCACGAACTTCAGAAAGGCAGTTGGCCGTGTGGGTCATGAGAGCCGGCGAGTTAGGACGAGTCCCGCGAGCGGGGTGAGGAGAGAGATAGGGCGAGTCGGTCTCTATCAGGATTCGATCATCGGGAATCTGTTTTGCAACCGCTCTTAACTCGTGCGAGTTCTTAAACGTCACCATCCCCGCGAAACTAATGTGCAATCCAAGTTCCAAGAAGCGAGCCGCCATTTCGCCATCGCCGGTATACGAATGCATGATTCCGCTGACTGGAGACCCCGCGGCAAATTGCGATAGTTCGGAATAGATTTCTTGAGCGCAACGATCACTTGGTGGCTCTCCTTTTTCGACTTTTGGGTCGCGCATGTGGATAACCAGCGGTTTCTGCGTATCCAAGGCCAAACGCATGTGACGCCGAAAGAAATCACGCTGAATGCCTAATTCGGCATAGTCCCAGTAATGGTCCAATCCGGTCTCGCCGATGGCGACGACTTTGGCATCGTTGGCCAAGTCATTGATCTGCTGCCAATCGCCATCCTGAACTTCGTGCGTGTAATTTGGCTGAATACCGACAGCCGCATAAATGCCATCGAACCGGTGAGCGATCTCCACGCAAGCCCGACTCGATTCCGCGGTCGTCCCAATCGCGACAATCTGCTCGACACCCGCTTCACGAGCTTGATCAATGATCTTTGCAACATCGCTAAACTGGTCGTCATCAAGATGCGCATGCGTGTCGAATAGAGGCATCGCGTGGACCGATCAGATCAGGCTTACTTCGCGCTGGCTGCGATGTCGGCGAGCGTATCGAGATGAGCTTTGGCTGCTCCCAACGCTTCTTCTGCCAACGACTGTGCCTTGGGATCACTAGCCAAAACGGGAATCAACGACTCCATCTCGACGATATCGTTGGCCTGCCGTTCAGCCGATTTTGCGGTTAGGAAATCCAGTGTCAGGTCGTGCCAGCCGGCGAAATGCATGGGAAAAGATCCCGGATTGACCGCTCCACCCAAAGACTGAATATGGTCCGCGATACGGTTCACCATTAGCACCTGATCATCCGCGATCGCCTTTAGTGAATCTTGAGCCGCTTCGCTTCCCGCAGCAAGATAAGGCACCGCATCGGTTAGGTAGACCGGTAGCGATCGTGCATGCAAGGACACGATGCGGTTCAAAACGGAGCTGACGTCAACCTTCTTCATAGATCTGGGTAAATCGTTTCTGACTAGAACAAGTGACGCGTTGCATCCATTGCCCATTGATTGAGACCGTTCCAACTAAAGAACAGCACGACCAACGGCAACGTCACAGCAACAATAAAGGCCCCGCTCACCCAGCTCGATTGCCAATTTGCGGTGGCGACTCGATCAGACTCGCCGTCGATCGCCATCACTTTCATAACTCGCAAGTAGTAGAACAAGCTAATGACCGTATTTACACCGCCAATAACCAACAATGCTAACAGCAAAGGCCGCCCAGTAATGTCGTAGCCGTTCGCGATCGAAGCGAATATTCGAAACTTTCCAATGAAACCGGCAAGCGGCGGAATCCCTACCAAACTAAACATGGCGATGCCCATGCAAACCACCACGATCGGTCGGTGTTTCACAAGACCACCGTAGTCCGCAATCTCTTCGCTGAACAAATCGTTGCGTAGAAATGCGACAATGGAGAAGGCAGCCAGGTTCATGAACATGTAGATCGCCATGTATATGGCCAATGCAGATATCGCATCTCCAGCGGCGGCATTGTCGACCCCGAGCAAAATTAACACGACCGGTATGGTCAGCAACATGTATCCCGCATGAGCGATCGTCGAGTAAGCCAACAATCGCTTGATGTTGGTTTGGGCGTAAGCCGCCAGGTTGCCAAATGTGCAAGTGACTGCGGCCAAACAACCAATCAGGAGCGCCAGAAAATTTCGAATCGGAGCCAAGGCATCGCTTTCCGATGATACGCCATGGGCCTCATCTTCGACCGAAAACAGCGCTCCGCCGACTCCTTCGAGCGGCGCTACCTCTGCCGCTGCAACGGCCGCACCAAGCGTTGGAACCGGTGGCGGTCCGGCGTCACTATGCGGCAGAACAGCGATCCCCAAACACATGCGAACGAGCAGGGCAAGAGCGCCAGCCTTTGAAGCGATGGAAAGGAACGCGTTGACCTCCGCACTGGCACCCTCGAACACATCGGGGCACCAAAAGTGAAAGGGGAAGGCCGATAACTTGAATGCCAGTCCGACAAAAATCATCAAGCCGGCTAAGGCCAGCACCATCTTCTCTGCACCGCCCATCGTCGGCAGCATGACGGACAGCTTCATCGCAATCGAGGGGAAATGAGCCGTGCCCACCAAACCGGCCAACAAGCTAATGCCGTAAAGCATCACGCCGGCAGCCCCCGCACCGTAAATTGAATATTTGAGCGCCGCTTCACTGCTCTCTTTTCGTCCCTTCAACATCGCCGCTAAGGCGTAAGAGGGAACACTCGCCATTTCAATGGCCATGAAAACCATCAGCAGATGATTCGCCGTCGCCATCAAGCACATGCCCACCGTCGCACCCATCACCAGCGTGTAAAAATCGGCCGCGTCGTCACGATCGGGAATGCCAGAGAGCCAAGTGAAGATCGTAAACAAGGCAGCGAACAAGACGAGCAACGCACGGACGAAGATCGAAAAACGATCGTAGACCAGCATTCCAGTAAACAACTCGTACTGTTCAAGTTCGACGCCAAAGCCAGCAAAACTGGCTGGAAACGCCATCACCAAAGCGAACAACGCACCGACAACCGCAATCAAAGCCGACGGTATGAACCGGCCGATGCGAAACATGCGAATGATCAATAGTAGAAAAATCGTGCAGCAAAGGATGAGCTCCGGCCCAAATGCGGGCCACAGCGAACCTTTGGTGTCCGCGATCGATTGTGCTACGAGTTGTTGCAGATCCACGCGTTAGCCTTTCGTGCTTTCCAGAGCCAACGGCTGCAAAGACGACTGGGGAGTCAGGCGAATAAGCACACCCTCTGCTTGCGGAAGGATAACCGCAGCCGCCTCGACGGCAGGATTGCTGGGTGAGAGCTTGCTCGTGACGGGTAAGGAAGAGGTAGGCACAGCTGCCGCGGCCGGTAAGGCCGCTTCTGCCTCTTTCGTTCTCTCGGCCGAATACGTTTCCGACCATTCGGCCAAACGTTCAACCTGTTGATCGATGGTAGGATTCATGTACTTCAAAACCGTTTGCGGATAGACCCCAAACCAAATCGCCAGAATCAGCAGCGGCACGGCAACGCTTAATTCGCGAAGCGTAATGGGTGAAAGCTCTTCGCCATGCGGCCCTTTGTATTCGGGGCCGAGATAAACTCGTTGAATCGCCCACAAGATGTAGCCAGCCGTAAGAATTACAACGAACGCCGACAAGATGGCAAGCAACTTGCTGAAGTTCCAAACGGAAAGCACCACAAAGACTTCTCCGATGAATCCGCACAGGCCAGGCAAGCCGAGGCCAGCGAAGAAGAGTCCCATCGCGAGCGCCGTGTAGAGCGGCATTCGGCCGTAAAGGCCACCAAACTCTTCCAGGTTGCGGTGGTGGACGCGGTCGTAAACCACGCCAACCATAAAGAACATTCCGGCCGAACTGACACCGTGGCCAATCATCTGGAACATCGCGCCCTTGATCCCCATGTTCCAATAGTCGGACCAACCGGGCATCTGCTCCGCAATGCGGCCATCAGCTGCCAGCGTCCAAACGCCCAAGCCCAAGACGACGTAGCCCATGTGGCTGACAGAACTGTAAGCCACCAAGCGTTTGAAGTCGGTTTGAGCCATCGCGGCAAGTGCACCGTAAATCATGCTGACCACGCCGAGTGCACAAATCACCCAAGCCCAGTCGAAACCGGCTTCGGGACAAATCGGATAACAGATACGGATGATTCCATAGCCGCCCATTTTCAGGAGGACGCCTGCCAGAATCATTGAGATCGGCGTCGGCGCCTCCACATGTGCATCCGGCAACCAAGTGTGCACCGGCACCGATGGGACCTTGATGATGAAACCGATGAACAACAGCAGGAATGCCCAGTGCTGCAACGACCACCCCAAAGCCATCTCTTTGTTGAACAGGTCCGTGTTCTGTCCCATCTCGGCTAGTGCCAAGATATTGAATGTGTGCACATCGCCGGCGGCAATGCTCTCTTGCACCACGGCGGCATCTTGTCCAGGAAACGCACGCGCCAACTGCTCCCCTGTCAGCTGCGAGAGATCACTGTTGAAATACAGCATCAAGATCGCGATCAGCATCAGCACCGAACCGACGAGCGTATAAAGGAAGAACTTGATCGCCGCGTATTCTTTGCGAGGGCCACCCCAGATCCCGATGAGAAAATACATCGGCAACAGCATGACTTCCCAGAAAACATAGAAGAGGAAGAAGTCGAGCGAAACAAAGACACCGAACATGCCGGTGACCAACAGCAGAAACAGAATGCAGTAGCCCTTTACGTACTTCTTGATCGACCAACTGGCGATCATCGCCAACACGCTAACGACAGCCGTCAGCACCACCAATGGAAAGCTGATGCCGTCGACGCCCATGAAATAGTTGATGTTAAACGTCGGTATCCAAGGATGGGAAAAAGCATGTTGCATGTTCGCTTCACCAAGGCTGAACTGCAAAGCCCCATTCCCTGGCCAAGCCATCCACAAGACCGGAACCATCACGGCCACCAATGTGCCGAGGGTGACCAGACGAATAAGATCTTCCGCCTTCTTTGGCAACAAGGCGATCACGATCGTGGCCAAGGCTGGCAGGAAGACGATCAGGCTTATGAGTTGAGTACTATTCATCTGTAATACTTATTTCTTTGTGTGCCACGCTCGCATCGACTCATTCGCTTACCCAGCGAATGCATAGCCGAAGAAGAAACTCGCTAAAACGAAAACGGTCACCATGCCAACGACAATGAACAAAACGTACTGACGCAAACGGCCGGTTTGGACACCACGAAGCGAGGTTCCTAGGCCGTGCGTCAAGGAGGCCAATTTATTCACCGATCCATCCACAATCGTACGATCGGCGAACCCTTCCCAGAATCGGGCCAACCACTTCACGCCGCTGGCTAAGGCATGAATCAATCCGTCAATCCAACGTCGGTCAAACGACGAAACTAACCCGGCAACAAAATGAGTCGGTCTCACCCAGACCAGATCGTAGAGCTCGTCGAACCACCACTTGTTGACCAAGAACCGATGAATCGGAGCAAACGACGACTTCACGTCGGCCGGATCGAGCAATCGCCAGCAATAGAAAATTGTCGACAGCAAAATACCGGCGAGCGCCGTGCTGAAGGCGATCAGCGTGACAGGCACCTTGATGGCCGGAGCGTGACTGGCGTGCTCATCGGGCCAAGTCATGTTCATCATGGCCGCGTCGCCCACAGCCAAGGTCCCTGCCGGACGAGCCTGTTCGATCAAGCCCGATAGCGTGACGTTAGGATTCGCAGCTCCCCAAACGACGCCCAATAAGCCAACTGCCAAACAAAGCCCTAAAGCAATCTGAACGCGACGAGTAAATCCGGAGCGAAATGCCGACACCACAAAAACGACAGCCGCCAAACAGGCTCCGATGACGGCCTCTTTGGGCCCCCAAGCAACGCCTATCGCAAATACGGATAGCACCACCAGCGGGACAAACATGACCGGTGGCGACTCGTGGGCGTGGTCGTAACGATGTTCGTCACGCGGCTTGCCCGCAAACGTCATGTACCACAAACGGAACATGTAGAACGCCGTGATCGCCGCACCGCCGGCCGCCGCATAGAAGAACAGACCGCCAAAGCCAGGATTCACCGTTCCGAACAGGCGAGCCTGTTCGAGAATCGCGTCTTTCGAATAGTAACCGCTGAATCCGATCACAAACGGAATGCCTGCTCCGGCGATTGCCAAACAACCGATCAGCATCGTGTATGCGGTCCAGGGCATCTTCTTACGAAGACCGCCCATCTCGGTCATCTCATTTGTGTGCACGGCATGAATCACCGAACCAGAACACATGAACAAGAGACTCTTAAAAAATGCATGCGTGAACAGGTGCAACACGCCGGCCAACCAGCCCCCCAGACCCAAAGAGGTCAGCATGTAACCGAGTTGGCTGATCGTTGAATAGGCGAGGACTCGCTTGATATCGGTCGCCGTGATCGCAATCGTGGCTCCGATGAAGAGCGTAATGCAACCGACCAGGGCAATCACGAGCAGCGTTTCTGGCGTAAACACGGGATAGAACCGGGCAGTTAAGAAAACGCCGGCCGCAACCATGGTTGCCGAGTGAACCAACGCCGAAACGGGTGTCGGACCTTCCATCGCGTCAGGTAACCAAGTGTGCAATGGGAACTGAGCACTCTTACCGATGCAGCCGCAGAATATTCCTACCCCGGCAACCGTCAACCACCAGTACCCCCAACCACCGGCCGGCTCTTCCGCTCCGTCCGCAGCCGACAGCATTCCCATCGTCGCCATGCCTTCGGGAACAACCTGCTCGAAACCGGACGACTCGGGACGAATCTGACTAAAGAGGCCTGGCCCCTGCCCTTCGATATCACCAAACGCAAACGTTCCCAGGCTGCCCCAGAGAATCATCAGGCCGATGATCATGCCAAAGTCACCGACGCGATTTACGATGAACGCTTTGTTGGCAGCCGTCGACGCACTGTGTCGTTCAACGTAAAAACCGATGAGGAAATACGAGCAAATTCCCACCAACTCCCAAAACACGAACGTCATCGCAATATTGCCGGAGAGAACAAGCCCCAGCATGCTGAAGCAGAAGAGCGACAGTGCCTGGAAAAAGCGATGGTAGCGGCCGGGACGCGTGAATTTGTCGCCATCGCTGGTCGTTACTTCGGGGTCGGTAAAATCGTGCAGCTCGTCGTGCATGTACCCCATGGCGTAGAAGTGGATACACGTCGCAATCAACGTCACCATGCAGAACATGGCCAACGTGAGCGAGTCGATGTAGTAACTGATCGTCAGTCGCAGCTTGCCAAATTCGGCCAGCGTGTAGAACTCACCCGTGACATGCGGTGGCATGCCGGCTGCATGAGCCCCATGATGTGCGGCGTCGCCGTGTTCGCCGTGTCCATCACCGGACGCGCCATCGTGGTGATCAGCATAGCCCGACTTGCCTTCCGGCTCGTGACTCTGCTCACGATCGTCATCGCCATTTCCATGACCTTCATGATCCGCATCGTGTCCACCAGCCTCATGGTGGCCACTTTCACCCGCCTGGACACCGTGATCGCCTTGCTCAGCATGATCACTGGCATGAGCCGCGCCGTGCTCGCCACCGTGATGGGCCGTTTGTGGAGCGTTCCGTCCTAACCAGATCGTCATCGCGATCATCGAAAGAATGAAACCACCCAGGATCGCGCCCGTCGCAATGTGGGCGGCCGATGCACCGTGCTTACCAAGCTTTGGACCCAAGATCAAAATGATCCAAAAGGAAATCAGCGGCAGCAGCACTGCGCAACCCAACAGCTTCGCCAGGATATCGATGTGTTGTACAGCGACCGTTTCCAAGGTCATCCTCGCAGTTGGTCTGCGCGATCGACATCAATCGTCGCGTGGTTGTTATAGAAATTCAAAGCGATCGCCAACGCGACCGCCGCCTCGGCTGCGGCCAGGACAATGACGAACAACGCCATCAACTGACCGTCGAGCCCTAAAGATTCTTCCCGCAAATAGGGACTGCCGAACGCGATGAAGTTGATGTTAGCGCCGTTCAGCACCAACTCGATCCCCATCAATATGCCCAGCGTATTGCGTTTGGTTGCCATACAAACGACACCGATCACAAACATCACGGCACCAACGGCCATGAAATGAGATACGCTGACGGAATCTGTGAACGGGTTCATATCGGCTATCCCACCACACTTGGTTGTTTTGTCGCTGGCTCCAGAACCACGCCGTCACCATCGGTCACTCGGCGTTTGGTGCGAGCCAAATAGGCCGCACCGATGAGCACGACAAGCAAATGAATCGATACGATTTCAAATGGCAGCAAATAACCCGACATACCATCTCTCACCTGCTGATCCGATTCTCCCGTGTGATCGATGCGGACGCCCAAAACAGCCAGCCCTAGCGGCGTCGCCGACTTCGATTCCGATATCGAGATATTTTGCTGATCGGCTCGCGGAGTCCTCCAGTCGGGAACGCTAAAAGCGGTCTGAACGAGCAAGAATAACAGCGAGCCACCAACGATTGCACCGACCACCCATTCGCCAGCCGAAGTCTTCATCGAGACAAAGGCAGCTTGAGCCGTTAGCATCACCCCGAAAATCAGCAGCACCAGCGTGCCACCGACGTAAATCATGATTTGCATCGCACCGACGAATTGAGCACCGGCCAACATGAACAGTCCGGCCGTAGCTGCGAGTGCACCGATCAGATGGGCCGCCATGCGAACCACGTTCGTGGAAAACAAGACGCCCAGAGCAAAAGCGATCGCGATCAAACTAAAGAGCAGAAAAAAGCACGAATGCCAATTCACTGCGGCCAGGAACAAGCCGTCCACCATCTAGGCACCCTCACTTTCAACAGCCACGGTCGTCACTGCTGGAACATTTGCCGTTTCGGCAGAAGTCGCTTCGACCGCCTTACCGGAGGGGAACGGCACCCAGTGCTCGCGAACCGCCGCAGCGCCCGGCGCCGAAGATGGCGAAGGGAGCCCCATGAATTGCCAACCGAGCACACCCAGAAAACAGGCGGCCGCGATAGGCACGCAATATTTCCAACACATCGTGATGACCTGATCAATTCGCAACCGCGGGAACGTCCAGCGAATCCAAATCATCAAAACGACACCCATCGATGCCTTGAAAATGAAGTTCAGGCAGCCAGCCAAGTTCGCCACGTATTGCAACAGCCAATGCGATTCGGTCGTCACACCCAGAATGGAAAAGATGGGAACAGGACCGTTCCAACCGCCAAAGAACAAGATCACGGCCAGTCCACTCACGATAAACATCGATCCGTATTCAGCCATGAAAAAGATCGACCATCGCATCCCAGAATATTCAGTATGAAAACCGCCGACCAATTCACTTTCGGCCTCGGCCAGGTCAAACGGGGCGCGGTTCACGCTCGCCAAAGCACAGGTGAAATAGATGACGGCGGTGATGGCCGTAAACGGATCGTGGAAGAACAACCAGTTCGTCGCCAAACCGGCTTGCATGTCGCCAATCGTCACCAAATTCATCGTGCCGCAAAGCATCACAGGAATCAACACGCACATGCCAACCGGCACTTCGTAGCTGACAACCTGAGCCGCCTCTCGCATACCGCCAAACAGAGACCACTTCGACCCGGACGCATATCCGGCCAGGATGACGCCGAAAATCTCCAGCCCCAAAATCGCCAAGATGATGAACACGGCATTGTTCAAATGCTGGCCCGCCCAACCCGATGCGAATGGCAACGCGATCAGTGCCGCGAAACTTGCGGCGAAACTGAGATAGGGAGCAATCCGAAAGAGCACCGGGTCGGCATCGCCCGGCATCAGGTCTTCCTTCGAGAGCAGTTTGATGCCGTCGGCCAAACCTTGCAGCCAACCAAACGCACCACCCACCCGAGTCGGACCAAGTCGATCCTGGATGCGACCAGAAACTTTTCGCTCCAGCCAGATAAAGAAGAGAGCACCCACAGCGATCACGTGAATCAAGAGCACGCAATGAATGAGCGCCGCAGCTAAGAATCCAAGCCAATGATCGGCCGGAAGTTCGACCCCGAATACCTGCAGAAGCAGATTCAGGAACTTTGTGTTTATGATTTCAGCCACGTTGTTTTTGCCCGACCGCCCAAGCAGCCTCGAATCCCTTCAGCTTCCGACTTTTACGGAACCATCGCCCTCGTTCTGCTGCGACGAAAACGTCGTTCTCAGCACCCCAAAATCACGGCCGACCACCGGTCATGATTGCCGCAAAAAACACCTTTGAAGATCGTGAAATATGGCACAAAGTGCCCTGCAGCGGCAAGCCCCCGCGCCAACAGATTCCGACGTTCCCCTCATTCGCAATCGTCAAAACGATGATTAGCGATCAATCTCACCCATCACAATATCTAGCGACCCTACAACGGCCGGAATGTCGGCAATCGGCGCTCCGTTACAAATCTCGTGACACACCGACAAATTACAAAATGAACTACTCCGAGCTCGAGCCCGCCAAGGAATCGATGACCCATCGCTGACCAAATAGAATCCCATCTGGCCCCGAGGACATTCGGTTTCCAAATAGACCTCACCTTTCGGCATTCGCTGAGTCAACTTGATCGGAATCCCCCAATCGCCTGCCGCAGATCGATAATGATCCATCGCCTGCCGCACCAAGTCGATCGATTGCATCACTTCGAGCATTCGCACGTAAAATCGATGCCAACAGTCGCCCAGCACCGCATCAGGTGGTACGTCCGGATAATCGTGATCCTTCGGATACTGACCACCCTTTTCAACGATCACTTCGAAAGCGTAGCCGTCGTACATTTCCGTATAGATCTCTTCGCCATCGCGACGCAGATCATAATCGACACCGCTCCCCCGCAAGACGGGGCCCGTGCAACCGTAATCGATCGCCATTTCCGGCGTGAGATTCCCAATATTGCATGTGCGTTTAATGAAAATTGCGTTCGTGGTCAGCAACGTGTGGTACTCGGCAATGACCGGCTCAAACTGAGCCAAGAACGCCTCGCATTTTTCGAGCCAGCCGTCTGGCAGATCGGCGGTGGCACCACCGGGCGTGATGTAGCTGTAGGTCAGCCGCGCACCGCACACCTCTTCGAACAGATCGAGAATCTTCTCTCGCTCGCGGAACGCATACAAGAACGGACTAAACGTCCCCAAATCCAACCCATAAACGCCCATGCCGACCAAGTGACTGGCGATCCGGCAGAGTTCGGCGATCAACACCCGCAGATGCCGACCTTTTTCTGACACTTTGTGATCGAGCATCTTCTCGACACACAACGCCCAACCGAGATTCATGTTCATCCCGGCCAGATAGTCCATGCGATCGGTGTACGGGATCCACTGCCGATGCGAGAGGTTTTCGCCAATCTTCTCGGCGCAACGATGCAAATAGCCAAGGTGCGGAGTCACCTCCGAGACAATTTCACCATCGGTGCGTAAGACCAACCGCAAAACGCCGTGCGTACTTGGGTGCTGCGGCCCCATATTGACCAACATCTCGTCGGTGCGAACGTCGAACTCGACAATCCGAGGGTCTTCAACTTGCATGGACATAGCAGACCTTTTACTTTCCGCGAATGCCGTGGTATTCCAGCGGCATTTCGTAATCTTTTCTCAGCGGAAAACCCACCCAGTCCTCAGGACAAAGGATCCGCACCAAATTGGGATGTCCCACAAAATCGACACCTGACAAGTCGTACACTTCACGCTCATGCCAATCGGCAGTCCGCCAAATATGCGCCACGCTTGGCACTTTCGGCGGCTGACCCTCCACCCCACCTTCCCAGCGAGGAAGCATCACCTTCAAAACCAAGGTGTGCTTCTTCGTAATACTGGACAGGTGATACACCACCTCCGTGTGCGGCTCCCAAGCGACCTTGGCAGCCTTTTTGGGATCGGGCTCAAGATAGTCGACCCCAGAAATACAATTCAACATATTGAACTGATACTCGTTGTTGTCGCGCAAGAAGGTGCACACCTCTAGCAAAGAAGTCGGCGCCACTTCGATCCATGGATCGATATTCTCAAGATTGGAACCCGTGATTCCATCCCCAAACTTGGCCTGCAATTTGTCGACAATCGACTGACCTACCATGCCTTCATTCCCATCCGCTAATTCACTTGATCAGCCGAGCGCGCCCAGGCACGCTCACGCAGACAACACTGGATCATTGCTCGCCGCCGACTGGCTGCCGGCGACCGTTTTCTCGGCATCCGATTCCGTCACCGCTCGCACCCAATCCAACGCACCCATCCTCCACACATACGCAAAGCCGATGAGCAAAATCACGAAGAAGACCAGCACTTCCGCAATCGCCAGTCCCATCAGACTCTGCCCGCCAGCAACCGCCGCTTCCACATCAAAGTTCCCGGCCGTTGCAGCTCCGCGAACCCCCAGCTCTTCGTACAAACCGCCAACCGCATTGGCAGCAGTCGCTCCCACCGCTTGCCCGTCGGGCGTACCAACCGCGGCAATCTTGCCCACCTGGGTGAGGTGATGCGCCTTGCCAAAGACGGTCGCCCACGGGAACAGAAAAGCGACTTCCACATCAAAAATGATGAAGATCAGAGCGACCACATAAAATCGCAAATCGAACTGAACAAAGCTGGAACCGATCGCCGGCTCGCCGCATTCATAAATTTCCAACTTTTCCGCGTAGGGATTGCTGGGCCGTAGAATTCGTCCCAGCAACAAGTTGACGAAGACGAAAACAAAGCCAACGCCGGCGAAAAGAGCCAAATAGGCGACGATGCCCACGGAGTCGGAAATTGCGCTTGGCATGAGTAATTTCTTTAAGGTGAAAACCGCAGGTCTTAGTAAGTATCACCGGATTTTAGGTGCGCGGCATAACGTTGCAAGACCGGTCAATTCCAGGCCGTCCCTACACGCCGGTTTCACACCGCGCTTCCAGAATCGCTACCACCCGGCAAAGAGTCGGCTGTCAGCGGGCGCCGCTCGTCAAACCCATCCGTCATGGTTCGCCAAAACAGAACCTCTGGCTCATCGTACCTCCAACAGAGGTAAACCTGCTCGCCATCGATCTCGGCTGGAAAATCAACAACCCCAGCTTTCTGCTCGTCCGGCTCGATCCCCAATTCCAACAATTCGTCGATGAACTCTCGCACTCGCTGCGAATCGCGCTCAATCGCGGATCGCATTTCGGCCAATTCTTCGGCGTATGGATCTCCCGTAGCGAGATCACGACCTTCGGTCAGATGCTCCAAGCGGCAACCCGTGTCGACCACGCGCTTCGAGACTTCTGCTAGGTCACGAACAATGACCCGTACCAGCGGTAGAGTCTTATTCGCTTCTTCCAATGTGAACAATTTGCGTTCCGCCGCAGACATTTTTAGCGCACCTTACTTGAAGAGTTCACGATTGACGCCCCAATCGCAAGCCAGCTTATTCTTATTGATTCGGGCCGCCGTGCACCGGCTCAGAGATCACTTTGGACTGAGCAACCGCCGTTGGATTGAGCGAAGCTCGTCCCCACGCAACATCGACCGGAAGTCGAGAAAAGTCAACGATGCAGCCGTCACGGCTATAGCAACTCAAGTCATGAGTCGCCCCCATGAAGATGCAATCGACCGGACAAGGCTCGACACACAGGGCGCAGAACATGCACTTGCTGTAGTCAATCGTGTACCCGGTAATCTTGAATCCCTTTTTCTTCTTTCCATCAGGCCCCACGCCATCGATCCGCTCTTTACCAATGTAAATGCAATCGACCGGGCAAGCATTCGCACACTGATCGCACGAAATGCAAGTCGTCAAATCAAACCGATGGAACCCTCGATAGCGGGCCGCAACCGGCACCGGCTTTTCAGGGTATTCAAACTTTTCAGTAAAGGCTCCGCGCCCTTCCTTGTACGTTACCAACCAGTAACGCAACGTGACGAACATTCCTTGGACCACCGTGCCCACAGCAACGAACACGTTTCGAAACCACTCTCGCATGTCGCGTGCCTTAAAAATAAGAAGAACTCAACCAACAGAGGGTGGTTCTACCATAAGAATTGGCCTTCCAACATGGCACTCTAACTGCGTGCCCCTCTCTGCATTCTGAGAATTATAGGGAGCGACTATCGAGTCGCAACCGACGGACGTCGGAAATAAAATGACACTCCAATCATCGGTTACGTATCGAAGGTAACAACCCGCAAATCCATGACCAAGCGGCGCGAGAGAAAGTCGTGACGAATCATCGCCAAGCGGCCTGACAGTAGCGACCATGAAACCGACAACAGCAGAGGAGAAGCCCGCCAGCTGGCCGCGACGGAGAGACTCAGTCGCGGGGAAGCCAAAACCCGATTCAAATCAGACAGAGTGTCCTGCCTCAACCGCCCAGCCCCCCCCGTCCGTAGCACGTCCGCTGCCGCCCCTTTGGCTCAATTATTTACCCGAATTGAGAACTATTTGGGGCAGCAATTCTGCCGGGCGACATGGACAAAACAGCCTAATTTTGCCCGTATGAAATCCAGAAACCAATTCTCATGCTGTTAATCAAGAAAAACGCTTGAATACCCAAGGGCAATCAGCGGCAAGTTTGCTTGACTGCATTTTCCCCCTACGTAGAGTGGAATTAGCGAAGTGCTTTCTGCACCTAGCTTTAAGCCCGGTTCCGGGCGCAAGTTGGTTGGTCATCCAATATGGATGGCCGGACTCTAAACAAAGGAATGGAAAATGTTGGTTCTTTCACGAAAGAAGAACGAAAGTATCGTCATCAACGACGACATCACGATCGTTGTTGTTGAGATTCGCGGTGACAAAGTGCGTCTTGGCGTCGAGGCCCCCAAAGAGGTCCCTGTTCATCGCAGGGAAGTTTTTGACGCGATCCAGCGGAGCGAAGGCACAAAAAATGGCGAAGCAGCGACCCCGGCCGAATCGGCTGAATAGGGCTCATGCTCCCATTTTTTAGAATCGATTTGCTATTCTTGTCGTCCCAGATCGACACGATTTGGGAACGGTACGCTCGTTTTTTTTGATCGAGCAAAAAGAATTGTCGCCCATTTCGGCAGAAAAGCTGCTCAACAAATCGCGTTCCACTTGACGATACGTCGGCAGGCACCTTTAATATTGCCTCGACGTAACACACGGCCCCTTCGTCTAGTGGCCTAGGACTCCGGCCTTTCACGCCGGCAACACGGGTTCGAGTCCCGTAGGGGTCACTTTTTGTGACAGTGTGATTACGGCCTTTCGAGGCCCATCTTGCGCTAGATGTCATGCTCAAAGGCCGATCTGGGCCTGCGACGTCCGACTGGCCCAATTCTCGCCGTTTGACGAGCGTCTGGTGATTTGGGCTCTTCCTCTCTTGGGCCAAACGTAAAAGCTTTCTTTCCTTGATTCCCTATCGGGCTGTATATTTACAGTAGCGGGGCAAAAAAGCCGACTCTTTTACTAACTGCCCCATTCTTTTTCGGAGACCCGTTCAATGGCACTGCGCTGGAACGTCGTGACGTGCTTGCTGGCGATGCTGGCATTTACTGGCTGCTCTCAACAGGCGCCAAAAACACCGTTGGACGCCGCTAAAAAGCAGTTCAAAACGGGGCAATGGAATCTGGCGATGGATTCCTGCACTCAAATACTGCAAGGCGATCCCAACAACGGCGAGGCGCTTTCGATTCGAGCTCGCGCACTCGGCGCACTTGGACGCTACGACGACGCCGTTCTTGATTTGACACGGTGGTCCGAGTTGAATCCCAATGACCCGGAGCCGCTTTACCACCGCGCGATCGCTTACGAAAAACTGGGACAGCAGGAGCTCGCCGATGCCGACAACAAAGCGGCCAAGGCAGTCGACCCGCTTCACAAACGGGCCTATCCATTCGAACTCAGCTCACAACGAACGACCGTAGCGACCCCGTCCCCACGCAGCGACGAGCCGGATGCAGCCGACGCTGAGCAATACACCTTCGAAGAAAACAGCCCCAACGACGATACGGACTCGTTTATTGGCTCGACTGCCGGCAGGAATGCGGCAGCCCAAGTCGCAGAAGAATCGGCACGCGAGGAAGCAATCTGGGAACGCATCAACCAGCGACTCGATCTGCAGACTTCTTCCACCAACTCCGACTTCGATACGCGCTCCCTGCTCGGACTCGATCGCAACGAATCTGCGGGCGCTGCCGACGGGCGCTCGGAAGGGAACGTCCTGGACCGCGTCGCGGATCAACTCTTTGTTCCCAATGAAACGCCGGAAATCGAATCGACGCCCGACTTCGTGCCGCCGCCAACCAAGCCGGTGATATCGTCCGCACTCCCGACCGATCCCTACGGCAATCCTTACGTTCCCGGGCAGCGACCCTTGGGTGCCAACCCGAACGCCGGATTCACCAACGGCTCCTACGCCCCACCGGGTGGCTCCGCCTATCCGACCAGCAATTTTGGTCCACCGTACGCGACGCAGCCTGGCTTCGGACCAAGCAACCCGGTCAGCACAGCTTTACCGGCTCAATTGCAAGGCAAGTTGGGAACAAACGCGGGCGTCAACCAGTATGGTGGAGCGTTGTACCCGCCCGCCGCAACGGTTGCTCCGGGGACCGTCCAACCCTATCAGCGCACCGCGTACGGCCCGCCGCGCACCGATGTTCGGCTCCCCAACAACAACACGCTGGCACCTTCTCCAACGTATCGGCCGGGAGCTCCCAACGTGGTGAGGCCACCTGTGAGCAGCGCGCTTCCGCGGGATTATCTCCAGCAGATCCAGCAATCTCGTTCCGCCACCGTGCCGCCTTACGGCCCCTAGTCGGCTCGCACTCGTCGGCCTGAAAGTCCATTGCAATGCGGATCTTACTGACCTGCTTCGAGCCCTTCGGGCCATGGCAAGAAAACGCCAGCGCCCTCGCGGTTCACGAGGCGGTCGCACGCTATTCTGGACCCAGCACGATCGAAGTTCGTGAGTACGCCGTCGATTTCTCTACGATCGAACAGCAATTGCTCGATGACTTGAAGACAGGCCCAGACCTGATCCTGCACACGGGCCAATCGTCCGAGGCGAGTACAATCGAATTGGAATCGGTCGCGTTGAACCTGCGTCGTGATTCAGAAGACGACCTGTGCTCTTTCCCTTTAAGAACAGATGGCCCCTTGGCCTACCAGTCCGATTTACCCTTGGATGAGTGGTGTGGCGTTCTCCGGGAACACGGACTCTCGGTCAGCGTTTCTCATCATGCGGGTACCTATCTGTGCAACGCGGTGCTATTCCATGCATTGCATCACCACTTTGTTGCGGCCGGCCCGCCTTGCCTCTTTGTGCATCTTCCCCTGACGCCAGATCAAGTCCCAGGCCCCAAACCTGGCGGCAGTCCCATGAAGACGGCGGCAGCAGCTGAGGGGCTGTTGCGCATCCTGACGATGTGCCAAGAGCGATCCGGCTTGACGATCGGACATCGCAAATAGCCGGGCAGACGGGCGAAAACGGGCGAAACGCGTCCTAGCCCAGTGCTTCTTTCACGCCCACATAGGCATGGCGAGATTTAAGGCACGTCTGTCGAAACGCTTCCGGACGACCAACACCCTCAAGTCGAAAAGTCTCGGTATCACCCTGCCGAAAAATCAGGTCGCCCGCATCAAACCAAGCCTGGCCCGCTTTCACATCGATTTCGACATTGTCGAAGCGATCTAATTCGACCGAGCGTGACTCGCTGCCGGTGATGCCGCGTTCCACAATGATGCGACGGTTCGTGAGGCGATACCGCGTGGCAGCAAACGGGGCGACTTTTCCCAGATAGAGCAGCGCACACAGCGGACTGGCAGCCAAGGCGATGAAATTTCCAACTCGGAAGATGTAAGCTCCCAATCGAATGGAAAACAAAGAGCCCAACAATCTGCCGATGCCGAGGGCAGCTATCGATGGCCAAACGACCATTACGGTGGTCTCGCGAGCGGTCGCCGGGGAAACCCCCGCAATGGCCTGTTTCAGTGGGACTGCTGCTGCACTCATAGAAATTCGCTACCGGTTTGATCTGTTCTCAAAAACGCTTCCAGCCATGCCAGGAAATTAACAGAGAAAACGGCCCGCTTCCACCCGGGTTCAACGCCCACCCAGCACGATTTCGAGCGATTTCGATTGGCCGCGGCGCTGCAGTTTCAGCTCGACCGCGTCACCTGGCTCCTTCTTGAGCAACACCAGCATCAATGCCTCAAAAGAATCCACCTCGTTGCCATCGACATGAGTTATCGCATCTCCGGGCACCAGGCCACCTGCCTGGGCGGGAGTCCCTTTTCTGACGCGAACGACGGTGATACTTCCCAGCCCATTCTTCACGACGCGGGCCCCCAAATAGGGTTGCAATGTCGGCGCCGCGCTAATTTCTGGATCTCGAATCGGTTCGATCTCCGGCGTGGCAACTTTTTCCTCCGTCGGAACGAATGCCGGATCAGGTTCCACCGGATTCGGCGATTCTGGCATCACTGCGTCTTCCGATGCAGCGACCTCGCCACTGGCAGGTGTCGGTTCCTGCTCAGGCGCTGGCAATTCTTCTACCGGCTCTTGAGCCGTCGCGACAAGGACTGGCTCGGCTGTTTCGCCGCTGGCTTGCGGTTCCACCGCATCGGACACGTAGCTGGGCTTGATCGGTTCTTGCTGGGCTGACAACAAAGCTGGCCCGAACGACCCTGCCAACAAGCAAACGGTCATGACCTTGTGCGGTCGTGGCGTGAACGGCCCGCTCCGACGGCAGAAAAGTCTCATCAATTTCTCAATCCTCTGGTTCAAGCCTCTGACTCATCCTCTGCGGAACGACCGCTGGCGATCCTGACAAAGAATGCACTCCCAGTTTCTATCACGTGCCCACCGCCAATTCCACATATCGGAGCAAATCTCGTTGTATCGATTTTCCGGTCGCACTAGCTCAAAAGTCGGCTGGAATACCCCACATTTGCCTAACCGTGACCTAGTCTTTCCATGAAGCAGTCAAATCCCGCATTTTGTGCGATAGACAAAACGAAGACAGCGATAATCGAACATGACTGAGAGGCACCGATGAGTTCGGACCAACGAAAAACAAAGTACATTGACCCAAAGGTCCAAGGCACTCTGGCCCGACGTTTGGTCTTCCACTACACGATCTTCCTTGTCGGTAGCAGCCTGTTTGCATTCTTGCTGCAAGTGATGACGAACCCATTCACGCCGCTATCCCAGACCGTGCAAGAATTGTGGTGGTCCCAGGGTCCGTTCATTCTCGTTGGCTTCTGCCTGATTCCTGTTTTTGTGAATGATACGATCAAGCTGAGCCATCGATTCGTCGGGCCGATCGTTCGTGTGCACGGCGACATCAAGCGGAGCGCCAGCGGCGAACAAGTCAAAGCGATCCAGCTGCGACCGGGCGACTTCTGGCACGAGTTGGTCGATGACTTCAACATGATGCTGACTCGGACCAACGAGTTTAATTCCAAAGAGCCATCGAACAGCTCAAACGAGCCAGCCACCACCGCCTAGTTTTGTAGCAACATTCCAACAAGAAAACGCTCCTCGATTCATCGAGGAGCGTTTTTTGTGTTCATGGCGTCGGCTGCTTACTGCAGCTTGGCAGAGGCACGACGACTATGCGTCGAAGGCAAACAGTCGCTCGACCATCGTCGGCCAATCTTCTTCACTCTGACCAGCATCGTCGGAACGGCTCGCCGCTTCCAGCGGGCGAACAACGCTCGTGACGGCAATTGGCTGCGCGACGTCAGCACGGACGGGCTTCTCGACAGTGACTGTCACCGCGGCGGGTGGTGCAATTGGCGTCGTGCGCTCCAACCGCTCGGGGCTGTCGGTCGTCCCCAAATCGGCGGCCCGCTCGGGAAGCAGCAACAGCGTGTCAGCCGACTGGAATTTGTTGTCATTCCAAATCAAGAAATCGGCACCGTTCGTTTGGCCATCCGCGTTGAAGTCACCCGTACACCAACTTGTGCCGCTGGTGAATTTATTGGCATTCCAAATCAGGAAGTCGGCCCCGTTAACGCTGAAATCCAAATTGGCGTCAGCCAAAATCGTACCCTTGAGATCTTCGACCCAAAACCGCACATCGTTGTAGTTGAGCACTCCTTCGCCAGTCACATCGAAAGCCGGATCGTTCATCCCAGAAGCCACCGCGTCGGACAGCATGTCGATATCTTCACAGTCAAGTTCTCCATCGCCGTTGAAGTCCCCTAGAGGTGTCGGTACGTTCACCTCGAACGTATCGACGATCAAATCGGCAAGTGTGCCATTTTCATCAACGTCGGTCACCTCACCGGCAACGAAACGCAAACTGTACGTGCCGTTATCTACGAAGTCCCAACTGCCGCCTGGGGCAAAGAGACGATAGTTGCCCGTGATAGGTGTCGTATCAACGTTGGAAGAACGACTGATGTAATCGACTGGCAGGATCGACCCGTCCGGCGCCACGACCTCCAAATCGCCTGGACCAATGTCCGAGGCGTCAACAGCCTGGTTATCCGTATAGGTCACCGCAATAAATGTCGAGACTCCACCCGCATTGGTGACGTTTTGAAGGTTCGCATTCGCCGTTGGTGGCGCCGTATCATCGCCAATGATGGCGAAGTTCTGGTCATTGATGTCGAAGAAAATGTTCCCCGAGCCCTTCACCATAAAACGGGCTTGCGAAATTTCCGGAATGTTGGGCACGTTGAAGGTATAGGAACCGTTGTTTGGTATGCCGGTCGCTAATGGAATCGTGTATGTGAAGCCGCCATCGTCCGAGATAATGATGTCGACGTTGGGCGTATTGATTTGGCCACTATCGGTCCCCGCTACGTCCCAAGTAATCTGCTGCACGTCACCAGCCAACCAGGCGCCTCCGCCGCTTTGATTCGTGACACGGAATGGAGTACCGGTATCGTTGATATCGACCCACATGTCGTCGGTGTCGACGGCGCCGCCACCGGAGGCGTTGTCACGCACTGTCAGTCGAAAATCCATTCGTCGAGCCACGGTCGGTAGTCGTTCGCCAACTTGGTTGTAATTATTGGCAATCAAGTTCGCTTCCCGAGGCAAGAAACGAGTCGGGCTCGTCGTTGCCATGCGAGATCGAATCAGTGGGCTCGAACCGTTGTCAGCCGCATTGACATCAGCCTGCGGTCCGAGGTCACGCTGCTCCCAGTTGTAAGTCAGCGCATCGCCGTCTGGATCGGTCCCTGATCCCGTCAGAAGGAAAGGAGTGTTCGCAGGAATTTCGTAATTCGGACCGGCGTCGGCGACCGGTTCCGAATTTCCCGTCGAAGTTCGAGTCCCCACTCCGGCAATTGCACCATCAACATACCCAATCATCTGATCCAAACTTCGCGAGTGAAAATATGGGTCCGAGTTGTTTTGGATATTGTCGTTACCACAGATTCCCGCGTACGCCTGAATGGTCGAACCGCTGCCGGGCTCGTATGCCGAAGAGCCCGACCGCTGACCACCGCAGCTTCCGCTGTCGCCGTTGAATGTGTGACTTCCCCCGAACTGATGCCCCATCTCATGAGCCACATAGTCCACATAGAATGCGTCGCCGTTGGGAACGCCCAAACCGGTCACGCCCCTGGCTTTCTGGCCGGTGCGGCCCACAACACCAAGCCCAGCAACCCCGCCGCCGCCCGTGCTGAAGACATGACCGATGTCATAGTTCGCATTCCCAATCGTGCTGTCGATCTCGCTCTGGTTCTGATTCAACATCGCGACACCATTGTTGTTCGAATACGGATCGCCTGTCGAACTGGTGAAGACAAGATCATCGTTGTTCGGGACCAACTCCATCCGAATCGTCAATTCCGTTTCGTAGATTCCCGTGACACGATTGACCGCCGTTACAATGGCCGCCATGCCGGCTGCCTTGGTGCCACCGTGGAAATTCGTGTACTCAATGGTCGAGGCGTTGGCCAGACGATACGTGCGCAGCGTTTCGCCAGTTCGCAAGGCATTCGCAGCCGCGTCGTCGCCTTGGTCTTCCTGCTGCGTTTCGGCTTCTGAAATCGTGTCGATGCTCGCCTCTTCGTGCGTGTAACCGACCTCTTGAGCCGGACCACAATTGCGACAGCCAACGCCGCCGCAACCAGGGCAGCCACCCCCACTCTTCTCTCCGTCCGCAGAGACGCGAACGTGGACCGTACCATCGTTGTGTAGGTGAAACTCATCGGCCGAGTAGGTCATCATGACATCGCTATCGACGGCCACCGTAATCGAGCCATCGTCTTGGATCTCGTAGTTGCCAGTCGTATAGACGTTGAACCGATCGCCTCCCTCGATCGCGGTCAGGCTGCCATCTTCCCCCAGCTCGAATGAACCGTTTTGTGTTACCACAACATCATCTTCGACCACACCAAGTTCACGAAAGCTCGTCCCCAGTTGCTCGGCCTGCTCGCTATAGCCAGCCTCGGCGCCCGAGTAGCTCACGTAGACGCTCGTATCGAGGTGGTAATACGGATCGATATAGTAGGCCCCGTCAGGGCTCAAAACTTGAGCATGAAATCCTTGCGGCGTGACGTCGAATCGGATGGTCTCGGCCGGGTTGTCAATTCCTTGCCCACGGTACGTTTTGATTTCAGGATACTTGGCCGCCAAGTCGGGATGCATCACCGGTGCCTCGACGATGGAAAACCGCCCCATCGTCCCATCCGGTTTGGGAATGCTGAATTCCAATGGTCGATCAAATCCGGCAGCCGTAAATTCCATCGGCGCGTCGGCCAAAGCGGATCGCAAATCGGCCATCTCTACCGAGAACGGAACAGCTGTCGTTGGTGAAAGATAGGATTCTGCCGCGATCGACGATTCGCGAATTTCGTCCAACCCAGAATAGAGCCCACTCGCATCGGTCAGCGCCACCAATTCGGGGAGCGTTGCCAACAACCGCCGATCTTCCAGCGATTCCATGCGAAGCCGCGTGACCCGATCCTGAGAATTCCTCTTCAACGTAGCGTTCGTGAACGACATGCTTCCCCCTGTTCCAGATTCGATGACACAAAATGTGCATTCCACCCTCCATGGTATCACGGACAGGCGATCGAAGTCCAAAATATGGTCACCCAATTTCCGTTGAAATCGCCAGGAAACGTGCTTCCATCGCTGATGACTCGTTCCACCAACGTCATTGAATTTTCCTGAACGTTAGCGCGCCTACAGATCGCGCCTGCCGAGCGCGCCTGCCAAGGTTTCGCATCTCTCCATGAGGCTGAATTGACGCTCTGCGTGGCTTGTGGTTTGATAGGTGGTGGGTATCTTAATCGCCGAGGGGGATGTGAATGTTGGGCTTCGCGAGTCGAGTCGGTCGATCAACAGAGAGGCGTGCCTTCACGCTTGTCGAATTGCTGGTTGTCATCGCCATCATTGCCATCTTGGTCTCGATGCTCCTGCCGGCTGTGAATTCCGCCCGCGAGACGGCGCGAAAGCTCCAATGCCTCAGCCAGGTTCGACAACTCGGTTTGGCCGTGATCCAACATCAAGGCGCCCATTCGCGATTGCCTCCGGGGGGATTCATTTCTCCCATTTCGGAATTCGCGCCGCCGAACTGTGACAAATTCTTCGGTTCGAATGTGAGCGCTTGCTTCGATGCCTTCGGCGTTCGTGGCGGCCCAACTTACAGTTGGATGGTGCTGATTCTTCCCTTCCTCGAAGAAGCAGCTCTCTACGAACAGTTCGACCTGAAAAACCGAACGCCCATTTATGATCTGCCGCAGATGCCGCAGGCCAATACCGTGGGTAGCTTCCTATGCCCCAGCGATGCTGCGGACGGACGAATCTTTAATGGGTCAGGCACGCCAGCCGCGTCGAGCGGATTGCAGTTTGCCAAGGGAAATTACGCCGCCTACGTTTCGCCGGTCCATCTCAACATGCACCGCATTCTGCCGGCCGCCTTCGGAGGCTTCGAACCAGGACAATCGATCGGCCAACGGATGGCTCGCATCAAAGATGGCACCACGCACACACTCGCCATCACCGAAGTTCGAACGCTCGACCGAGAATGGGATTCGCGAGGCGTTTGGTCGCTACCGTTTCCAGGGGCTTCACTGCTCGCCTTGGATTGGCACCCCTTCGGCAACAGGGTTGAAGCACCCTACCGTCCGAACCAAAATTATCCGCTGCGGTTTGTACAGACACCTAACGCAAACCACTTACCCGACCAACTGGTGGCTTGCTCTGATCCCGACTATGCCGAATCCCAAGGCATGAAATGCCAAAGAGTGACCTATTTTTCTTCAGCCCCCCGCAGCACGCACCTCGGCGGCGTCAACTGTGTCGCGCTGGACAACCATGCCGGTTTCGTGTCGGAAGATATCGACAGCTACATTTTCGCGTACTTGATTTCGGCCAACGACGGGCAAGTCTCGTCCGTATCCGAATACATGGAGTAACAGCGAAATCGCTGCTACTTAGCGACCGTTATCGGCCCGTCCTGCAATTGGGCATCCCGCTCGCACAGCCGAAAAGCGACTCGAGCCACCTCTTCGGCAGATACCAACTGATCGTCGGGGAAATCGGGAAACAGGCCGCGTAGCATGGGCGTCTCAACCGCCCCCGGCCTGACGCAAACAACGCGAATCCCCAGCGGCTCGCCTTCAGTCGCCATGGCTTTAGAAAAAAGTTCCACCCAAGCTTTGCAGGCGCCATAAACGCTGAACCCAGGAAATGGATCGATCGCCGCCATCGAGGACATGTTGACAATGACGCCCTGCCCTCGCGACCGCATCCCCGGCCAGACCGCTTGCACCCCTTCAAACGTCGCGGCCACATTCACGTTGATCGCCTGATCAAACTGCTCCCTTGTGATGCCGGTAATGTCATCGCGAGGTGGGTAGCCGGCGTTGTTGAACAAGATGTCGACCCGACCCCAACGCTCCTGAACGTGCGAGACGAACTTCGTCACCGAACCAGCTTCGCCCACATCGATGGGCAGCGATAAGATGTCGGATTCGGTCGAGGCGGCCTTGCCGATTTTTGTTAGCGCTAGGTCGAGCCGCGACACATCGCGACCGCAGATCGCAACACGATCGCCATGTCGAGCAAACTCAAGTGCCGTCGCGAGTCCGATTCCAGATGAACCACCGGTAATCACGCACACGCGTGGTTGGACCGAGTCCGACATAAATCAATCCAATTTCGCTTCCAGGAACGATTCAAGATCCTGCGGATTCACGAACGGCTCACCTGGTGAAACATTGTCCAGCTTCCCTTCGTGCAACCATCGCTCGAGGTCGTCCACCAAACTGAACAGATGGTCGAACGAATCGACGTAGAACAGCAGCGGCTGGAACTTATCAATCTCAAAATACTGGTTGATCACCCATTCCAACTGCACCGGGTATCGCTGAACCAACTCGGACTCAATGCTGTGCTCGATTTCGCCGATCGAACTGAGCAGCCCACTGCCGTAGACTTTCATCTGGTCGTTCTCACGCATCAAGCCGAACTCAACGGTGAACCAAAAGAATCGGGCCATGGCCTTGATGTTGCTTTCGACACGCCGCACGATCTCTTCCTTATCGCCCGACAGTTCCTGGGCACGTTTGGCAGAGAATCGAGCCACCTCGCCGAAACGGACTAGCACGTCCGAGAACTTTCGATCGGTGTGCATCGGGACGTGCCCGGCGATGTCGTGGAAAATATCCGGTTCAGGCAAATAATCCAGTTTCCCGCCATCCCGAATTGTGATCGTCGTCGGGAAAGCTCGGTTGCGCAGGCAGTCAAAGAACAAGTAGGCTGGCACATACCCGGAAACCGGTTTCGCTTTGAAACCGCTCAGCGGTGACAGAAATTTGTTGATCTCGTCCAGTCGCGGAATCGCATCAGGGCTGAGCATCAGGTTCTCAACACCTTTCATGAATTGCTGATTGGCATACTTGTCCCATTTGGGACGTATCAGTTCGTACAGTTTTTGCCAGGTCTGTTGATTCGCTTCACTGTACAGCTCGTACGGTTGATCGATGAACAGTTGCCCGTCCTTTTGCGCTTGCTCAATAAATGGAGCCTGCGTTGTTGTCAGCCCACTGCCTGATTCGCAATTTCCAGCCGTACTTGCCGAGCTCATCGTTTGCTCCCTAATTCAAAACGTCGATTGAATGAATGCGTCCCATCAGACCTGAGAGGTCTCGAGCGCGTAGGCTTCCGCCAGTTGTTTCACTTCATTAAGAAAATTCGCCGCTCCGACGCCGTTGATCACTCGATGATCAAACGTCATTGTCAGCGTCGCCGTCTTCACGAACGCGAACCCGTCCGTCGTCGGGATCGGTCGATCGTAAATCGCCCCCACCGCAAGTGTCGCCACGGCGGGCGGTACGACGACCGGAATCCCCCAGCTGACTTTGGCCGAGCCGATATTGGACACCGTTACGGTCGTCGAACCATCAATCTGGTCGGCTCCGTCGCGCACCAATTCGATCTGCTGTTGCAACTGTTCGAAGAATTCGTGACGCGGCAACTTGTCCGCATCTCGCACGACAGCGGTCCGTAACAAGTCGCCCGGAATGGCGACGGCCACGCCCAAATTCACGTGATGATAGGTCTTCACGATCTTGCCGTCTGGTGACAGACTGCTGCGAAAACCGGCATGAGTTTTCATCGCTTCGGTCACGCAGGCCAGCAGCATTGCAAACGACGTTTCTCCGCCCGTTTCGCGTGTTTGCTGCCGTGCTTCGAAAAGAGCCGTCCAATCGACTTCGACGGAAATCGTCGCCGCCACACAATTTTGAACGCCCCGCTGCATACGGTAATTCAAAGTCTGCTGCGAAGCCGACAGCTCGGCGACGTCAAATCCTTCGCCTCCACCGGCCGCAATTCGCAAAGCCTCGGCCGGATCTTCGATGTATCGGTCAACGTCTGCCGGCATTAATTTTTTACCCGCCGCAGGGATCTGATCCGCTTTGTCCAGCAGACCTTTTTCTCGCAGATACTTTCGCGTTCGCGGCGGAATCGGAATACGAGTGCGGGAACTGGTCGTGGCAGGGTTGGCCGCAGCAACTTGCGGCGTCGTTGAAATCGGCACAGGAGCAGCAGCCACCGCCTGCGGTAAAGAACTGGGGGAATCCGCAGCGTGCGTTGGGCCGTGGCCCGCTGCGATTTCCTCAACCCCTTCCGCTACTTCCATCTTGGCAATCTCTGTACCAATGGGAAGCACCGAATTGGGTTCGGCTACCCACTCCACTAACGTGCCGTCGTATGGAGACTCCACCTCACTGACCGCCTTATCAGTCTCCATAACGTAGATCGGATCATCACGCTTGATCGTATCGCCAGGCTTCTTAAGGAGCTCGACCAAACGGGCTTCCTGAAGACCTTCTCCCAATTGCGGAATCCGCACGGAGATCACTGGCATGTTCTTGTTCCTTCAAATATTCGTTCGTTTTGATTGAGCCACAGTCGAGCCGCGTGCCGGTGCGCTGTAACTGAAGCGGACGACACATCCTACCGGCCTACTGCTCCATCACCATCTGGATTGCCGCAACAACTCGCTCAACCGACGGCAACGCAGCGTATTCATAAACCGGGTTGTAACCGATTTGGACATCAGGCCGAGAGACAAGTTGGGGAGGACTGAGGAAGCTGTACCAGCTGCTCTCATGGCTAGTCAAGTCGCTGATGACCATCTGGCCAACACTGCAAATTTCACTGTCCTCCTGCACCACAACCAGCCGCCCGGTCTTCGCCAGCGACGCCA
The DNA here is from genome assembly GCA_964480915.1 of uncultured Pirellulaceae bacterium. GTDB lineage: Bacteria > Planctomycetota > Planctomycetia > Pirellulales > Pirellulaceae > CAWGCE01. Next base: position 27,411 of record CAYZRS010000033.1, read on the forward strand.
CGACGGCTTCACGATCCCAGGGCTTCAACGATCGCAGGTCGATGACTTCGACCGCTGCCGTCGCCGCCACTTTTTCGGCGGCGATCAGAGACTGCTCAACACAATTCCCCCAGGTAATCAACGTGACGTCGGTCCCCTCACGTCGCAGGCGCGCTTTGCCGATCGGCACCGCCTGCACGTCGCCTTCAATATGCATTTGCTGACGAATCAGGTGCTTCGGGATGAAGAAGAACAATGGGTCCTTGGAATCGAGCGCCGTCCACATCAGACCGGCCGCATCTTCCGGCGTCGATGGACAAACGACGTGGACGCCGGGAATATGAGCAAACGTGGATTCGTTCGTTTGACTGTGCCACACCGATCCACCGGGCAAGTAGGCTCCGCACGGCGCGTAAAAGACGACCGGACAGGTCCAATCGCCATTGGTTCGCCAACGCAAGTTGGAAAGATTCTGCGAGAGCTGATTCCAGGCCGGACCCGTAAAGTCGATGAATTGGAATTCAAAAATGGGCCGTTTGCCGTACGAAGCCAAACCGCAGGCAACGCCGGCGATCGTCGCCTCGGCCAGTGGCGAATTAAAAACGCGATCGGGATACTCGTCGGACAGTCCGAGCGTCAATCCGAACACGCCGCCCTTCGGATCTTCGATATCTTCACCAAAGAAGACGTGACGGTTGTCTCGCTTTAAGGCCGCTTTGAAAACCGAATTCACGGCGTCGACGATGCGCACACGCCGGTCGCCCGGGATGGGCGGCTTGGTCGCGACAGGCAGGTCGGCCATAAAATTCATCGTCAGGTGCTCAGGTTTCGGATCGGCCTCCTTCTCGGCTCGCCGATAATCGTCATCCACCTGCTTGTCGATCTCGGCTTGGATTTGTTCCCAACCGTCCTGCGTCATGACACCTTCGGAAATCAATTCCTGAGCCATCTCGTTGATGGGATCGCGATCCATCATTTCTGAAATCTCTTGTGGCTCGCGATAGACTCGGTGGTCATCACTGCTCGTATGACTACACAAGCGATCCAACGCCGCGACAATCACGGTTGGACCAGCACCCGCTCGAGCCTTGCTAATCGCATCCCGTGCAACCGGCGCCAGAATCGCGGGCTCTCGAGCGTCCACATGGACGACGAAATCGTCGTTGAAGACGCCCAGTTTGAAGGGATTGAATTTCTCGGTATTCGTACTGATCCCGTAGTTGTTGTCTTCGATGATGAAGATGACGGGCAGTTCACGCTCGATCGCGAAAGCGATCGCTTCGTAGCACTCGCCCTGCCGACTCGCAGCGTCGCCCGTTGTCGCGACGACGATGTCTGATCGGCCGTCCATTTGCATGCCCCAAGCCGCACCGCAAGCGGGCAGCAAACTAGCACCTGTCGGTGTAGGAACGCTCCAGACATTCTTCGAACGGTCAGAATAATGGCCAGGCATCTGCCGACCACCGCTGCTCGACTTCAATTTGGCGAAGTAGGCAAGTGCCAATTCGTAGTTTGTAAGACCTCGCCCCAATGCCATCGCACGGTCGCGGTAATAAGGAAACAAGTAATCATCCGGTTCCATCAGCAATGAAAATATTGCCAAAGTCTCATGGCCCATCCCAGCCACCTGGAACCAACCTTTGCTCTGCCGCAACAGCACGCCTTCGCGACGGTCGCCCTCGCGACTCAGATACATCAGCTTCAGGAGATCGAGCCGATTGATAATCTTCTTCAATTGCTTTTCGCTCATCGTCGACTCCCTGCCAGAGTTTCGATCACGGCCGCTACGAAGAGCTGGCCACTAAGAGAGCCTCGGCCACAAGAACGGGCTCGGTCGACGTTGAACGCCGGCTGTATTCGCCTCAGGTCCATCCTGGCCCTCCCGGTCGAGAAAATCGCTATCCATCGGCGCTGGGCGGCTCGTACCGAACCTCCCAACCATCCGAGTTCCCACCAAATTCAAACTAGACTCAAACCAACCATCAGCCGAATCCAAACGGAATCCGCTTATTATGCGGTCAGTATACTGAAATACTATCGAACATTCATATGGCAAGCCACCTTTGAGAATAATATTCTATAATCGAACCATCCATAGAATTTAATTCAAATCCAGGCGTCAAAAATGAAGCTCGACCGAATAGACTTCGAAATCCTCGCTTCGCTACAAGCAAACGCCCGCATGTCGAATAAGGACCTTGCCACGGCCAACAAGATCTCGCCGTCGACTTGCCTGGAACGCGTCCGCCGCCTGAACCGTATCGGCGCGATTAAGGGCTATCACGCCGATGTCTCGCCCGAAACGTTAGGAATCGGCGTCCAGGCGATGATCTCGATTCGCTTGCGCCAGCACGCGCACATCGAATTCCGCAGCTTGATCGAACAGATCATGAAAATCCGCGAGGTCGTCAATGTCTATCTTTTGGCCGGTGCGCAAGACTTCATGGTCCATGTGGCTGTCAAAGATGTTGCTCACTTGCGGACATTGGTCGTCGATACCTTCACCTCTCGAGACGATGTCGATCATATCGAAACGTCGTTGATTTTCGAATTTGGCCACTCGCCCGTGTTGCCGAATTACCGGAGCGAGCAAGAACCCAATCACCGCTCGACATCGTAGCTTAAGAGTTGCGAGCAAGACTCGTCACCGCGTCTCGATCTTGCCGGACGAAACGACGTGCCGCCTACTTGAGCTGGGGATCGGCAAACAACTGATCACGTCGAGCCAACAAGAAACCGACCCCGTGCTGGACACGTAACTTTGTCATCAACAGCTGACATTTCGCTTCCAAGATCTGATCCTCGTCACCCGAAAAAAGCGCGATCAGATAGCGGGGAACAAAGATGATGGGGATCGAACCGGCACGAGCTAACCACACGAATGGAAACAGCCGTTTCCACTGGTACTTTTCCAAACGGGGCATTCGTTGGCCAACGAATCTCGTCAGTTCGATAAACGCATTCTCGGTCAAACGAGCTGCCGGGATAACATGGTGCACGATGGCGGCCGGATTGTGCCAACCGGGGACTCCGAATTGCTCTAACTTGAGGTACAGCAGCGTGTCCTCACCGCGGTTATCAAAGGCGTCCTGAAACCGGTCGACAACATCCAAGGCAAAGCGATGGACCATCAGATTGCCTGTCGTCGGTTTAAAGCGCCGATCGTATGGCCGTTCTTCCGAGACAAGGTTTTCACTCAGAAGATCACGACACAGTCGGCCCAATTTGCGCTGCTTTGGTACCGATTGTTGTAATCGAATTTGACCACCGACCAGCATGGATCGCCGTTCACGAGCACATCGCAACAATTCGATCAGCCAGCGCGGATCGGCCATCTGATCATCGTCGAAGAAGGCGATCCAATCACCGGATGCTTCCGCGACACCGCGATTTCTGGCCGGCACAATGCCCACTTGCGGCTCGACGATGTAGCGAATTTGAGCCGTGTCGTGATCGTGGATGAGGTCGATGACCGTTTGCGCTGTGTCGTCCGTTGAGCCATTGTCGACGACGAGAATTTCAAAGTCGAACGTACCGTCTGTGCGCAATTCGCAAAGACTTCCCACCGACATGAACAGCTGCTCGCATCGATTGCGAGTGCAGACGACAACCGAAATCATCGGCCGTTTGCTCGGCTCCTCGGGGACCCGATATGGCCCATTTTTCGCATCTGAATCTGACTGCTGCATCGCTCTAACGATAGTCCGCACTGCCAACACGAGGTGCCCAAGACCGCACGACATTTTTGATCGTATTCTTAAAGGGCAATTTCTTGATCGCTTGGTCGAGCAAGTATTTGTTGCGATTGATGCTGCGCATCAGTGGACTGGCCTGCACCTCGCCTCGCGCAACAACCCAGCTGCCCGTACCGACCCGATATCGAAATGGCTCTGGGCCATAGCTCAAGTCGATCGTCGTGACGCCGTCATCCGTCGCTGCGCGGGCGACATCCAGAATCAGCTGAGTCCCAGTCGAGTATTTTTTGAATCGAGGATCAAAGACTGGAAACCAGTACTGCAATACAGCCCCCAATTGAATTCCCAGATGAACGCCAATCAACGAATCGCCTGCGTACAGCCCTGAGAGCACTCCACGACAACCGGCTTCGTTTGTGGCATACACTTCTCGAAGAAGGTTGGCGCACCAATCGACGGAGAGCACATCGAACGCTTTCGTACGAGCATACTTCGCTCGTTTGAGGCAGATCAGATGCTCCAGCAAATGAGTATCCCGCACGTCGTGTTCCAGTCGCACCGGACCGAAGTCACGCTCCAAAGCGCGGAATTTCTGTGCATGTCGCTTGATGGTCGAAGACTGGCGTTTCGCCGAAGCTAGGAAATGCTCATACCCTTGAGACGTGTCGATGTAAGGACTCGGATAACTATCCAATGTTCCTTCCATCGATTCCGACGAAAGCAAGCCATGGTACTTCCATGAACGCAGCCCAACGGCTGACACCATTTGGGGTAACGTCACCTGCGCATCGGGCATGGCGATCAAGCCATGGAAGTCATTCAACCGTCCGCCTACCGGCTCCGCCGCTCGCGCACCCACCTTTTGAAACGGCAAGAAAGCAATCGGGACATCGTTTTCGATCGCAATGCCAACGCGGACGTCCGAGCGAACTCGAGAGACCGCTTTCGCATAGCCGGGATGAAAGAACGGACTTTCCAGACTGGAATTCGATCGTTGAATCCGCAACCAAGCCTCGTAGTGCTCGACGCTCAACGCATCCAGCGGTAGATCCATCACCGAGCACGCACCATGCTGCGCGACGGAGTGATCACCGCATTTCAGACTCGACGGAAATTCAGACAAAACGGCCATTGATTGAGTGTAATCTAAATCACCCTAACCACCCAGAAACGGCCCGACTTAAAAGACAAAACCACGAAAAACACTTGAACGCAGTCGTTCGCGCAAAAAAATGCCGCGGCCGAGATTCGGCCGCGACGGGAGAAAGTCGCCAGTCCTTTGGCGGGGGGGGAGGCTTGTTGCTCCGCGGTCCATGCAGAGCTGGGTGAATCAAAATGGGCTCGTTCAGTAATCGCCGTATCGCAACCGCCGGCCATTGCCGTACCCGGCCGAACTCGAATCCATCAAAGCGCGACCTGAGGAAAACGAACTCGCTCCCAAGCCAGGTCGATACAGTCCTCGTGAGGCATCGAGTCCGGCGCCGCTGTAAACCGAGGCAGCAGATCGAGCCCGCGAAACTTGGCCCAACGAACTTGAGTAGTTGCTGGGAGAAGATGAATACGATCGGTAGACCGAATTGCGATAATCGCTACGAGTTGATGAATAAGAATACGGACTACGGCTGACGCTCGAGCCGTAGTTGTAACTGTAATTTGTACTGCGGTAACTCGAAGGGCGTGCAATCGTTCGACTGCGAAACGCATGGCTCGCGTTGTAAGACTGACCAAAGCAACAGTTGGCCAGCAAGATAATAAACCATCCGAGCAAGATTGCTGTCGTCCTACGCATGTTGTTCCTCCCACAATTTCCTCGATGCCATCTGATCGAGACAAAAGAAGATCAACGCAAGACGAATGCCAAAACGAATGCCAGGTCGACGCAGAGGGCGTTTCCGCCCGCTTTAGGCCATGAAGACGAACAAACAATGAAAGAGATGACGGTAACATGATGCCAAAATGAGTCATCACCGTTGTCATGTTGTATTCTCTCTACATTCAGACTCGCTAAACTGGCTGTTCTACTACGTCCGCCACGGGCCACGTTCATCGATGCCCGCGAGTCAACTCTTGGGGAGCCAGTCCATTGAATCCATCCGATAGCCATGACGATCTGATGTTCGGTCTCTTGGCAGTACAATTTGGGTTCGTCACCAAAGGCGACTTGGAATCCGCCGTCAAGAAACGGCCTGACGGAGTCTCGCTCGCTGCTTGGCTGGTGCAACAATCGTTGATTTCCATCCCCAACCAGAACTACATCAATCGAATTCTCGCTGACCAGCCAGAGACGCTCGCCTCATCGACAAACCCCGCTGCTCCAGGTCAACTGCTCGATCGCATCCTCTCGGCGCTAGAGCATGCTTCGCAAAACACCAATTCTGCGGAAGGGCCGACGGATGTCGCACCGACGATGTCGTTCGGTCAATCCAACGACCACGGTCGATTCCATGTGCTCCGACCTCATGCTAAAGGTGGTTTGGGGGAAGTCCTGGTCGCCCAAGATGGAGAGCTGAATCGCGAGGTGGCGCTGAAGCGCATTCAATATTGGCACGCCGACAATCCCGAGAGCCGATCCCGTTTCTCGCTCGAGGCAGAGGTAACGGGCAGTCTGGAACATCCGGGGATCGTCCCTGTCTATGGCATGGGCACTGACGATGATGGGCGCCCTTACTATGCGATGCGATTGATCAAAGGAGAGAGCCTTAAGAACGCCATCAAGTCTTTTCACCAACAGAAGTCTGGGCTGCGTACCGGAGAACGATCGGTTCGCTTCCGAAAGTTACTCGGCCACTTCGTCGATGCATGCAACGCCATTGCCTATGCTCATAGCCGAGGCGTTCTTCATCGCGACGTGAAGCCGGCCAATATCATGCTCGGAAAGTACGGCGAAACCTTGGTGGTCGATTGGGGATTGGCCAAAATTGTCGGTGACGATTCCCACGATTCAGATATTTCCGACGAAACACTTCTCCGACCGAGCAGCGGCAGTTCGATTGCGAAAACGCAATTGGGTTCTGCAGTGGGAACACTGGCCTACATGAGCCCCGAACAGGCATCGGGCAGGATCGATCGACTCGCTCCACGAAGCGACGTCTACAGCCTCGGAGCGACGCTTTACCATGTCCTGACGGGCCAGCCTCCCTTTGATACCGACGACACTTCGTTGATACCCAAAATAAAACGGGGCGAATTCCCCAGCCCGCGCAGCGTCTCGCCCCGTGTCCCCAAAGGGCTCGCGTCAATATGCAAAAAGGCGATGAGCGTACATCGATCTGACCGTTACCCCTCGGCCGACCGGCTCGCGGTCGATATCGAAAACTGGTTGGCTGACGAACCGAACTCGGCCCACAAGGATTCGCTGTTCGAAAGCCTCTCCCGTCTTTATCGACGTCACCGAGTTGCCGTGTTCGTGGGAACTTCATTGCTTCTCGCCTCCTCCGTCGTCTTAGGAATCATGAATGGATACTTGGGGGCTGCGAATCGTCACGTCACTCAGGAAACCACACGAGCTCAAACCAACCTAGCGTCTGCTCGAGCGTTGGCGCTCGACCTTCTTGATTTCGCCGAAGTCAAATTGAGCAGCGACCCCAATTCGATTGATGATCGCCAGCGGATCACCGACGAAGTGCTTCAGCAATTTGAAACATTTCTCGAGCAGGCTCCAGACGATTCAGAAGTCATGCATCAGATGGCGAAAGTGCTTCGCATCCGCGCCAATCTCTCACTACGCACGTTCGATATCGACAAGGCAGCTCCTTCATTCACCCGGGCAATACGGTTGCTCGAAGATGCGAATGTGAAAGAAGGAAGTCGAGAGGCACAGAACGACCTTGTGCTTACGCTCGTCGATTACAGCACCATGCTGACGAGCATCACGGACAACGCCAGCGCGATCGCGACCCTGGAATCTGCGAGTGACAAATTGGCAAGCATGGACCAAGACGAACCGATCAAATCAGAATTGCTCAAAGCACGCATTCAACAAAAATTGGCCGAACTCTACCTCTCACAGAATGCGAATCACGAGGTGATCGAATTGGCGACATCGGCTCACAACACATTGCGCAAGTATCTCGACCACAAGAATCAATTCAACGTACAACTGGCACTCATTGGCAGAACGGCAATGACCTTGGCCGCAGCTCATGAACAGAACGGGAACCGCGAAGAGGCCATCCGGCTACTTCGCGAAAACAATGCGCTCACCGCTGACCGCATCGACCAAGATCCGAATGTCAACAATCAGGCGATGATGTATCGGTCGATCACCCAACTGGCGACCCTGCAATTGCAGAACAACCCGACCGATCCGGACGCACGGGAATCGCTTGACGCTGTCATCCCCGAACTGAGCAGACTCGCCGTCGAATTCCCCATCTATGGCTTCTATCGCGTGCAAAGGGATGTGGCCCTGGCGGAACGAGCCTTCCACGAACTTTCGTCGGGCAAGTCCCAAACTGCCGAAACAGAGGCCAAGGAAGCCTACGAATCGCACCAACCTTTTGCTGAAAAAATGAAGGTCCCGAAGTACACCTATCGGGTCGGGCGATTGGCAGAAGTGCTGGTCCTGTGCCTACTTCAAAACGGCAAAACGAAAGAGGCCGCTTCCGTTGTGGAAGCGGCCCAGAGTTCTTTGGAGACACTGGAAAATGACCCGACAGCTTTGAAATGGCATCGACGCCTAGGCAAGCTGATGCCAACCCATTCGGCCGACTAGGGAATCACCACAATGTCAGTCGTTTTCGTCGCTTTTTCAAGGTCATCCGAAAATACGACCGTCACGATGACTTCGTCGACAGTTGGATTGGAAGTGTATTTGACCCCATTACATTCCGGATACGGCGTCAATCGATTCTTAAATTCGAAGGCATAAGTGTTCGGAGCAACGGGTACAAAATGCGTTACACCTTGGTAACGTGTCACGCCAGCGAGTTCAATCACTCCGCATCTGACATTCTTGATCTTGTGCTTCGAATAGACGATTCCTGAAGTCGTTCCGTCCGTTTGGTTAGCAACGACCACGGCAAGCTTAACACTGCGCGAACCGGCTTTCTTACTAGACCTCTTACTGGCC
>CAYZRS010000033.1:36255-57609 GCA_964480915.1 uncultured Pirellulaceae bacterium
TTCTTCTTGCCGGGTTTCTTCTTGCGAGCCTTTTTCTTACCGACCTTTTTCTTCGCAGCCTTCTTTTTCTTCGCCATTCTGTAGCCCTCGATTACACATTAGCCATTACCAACACACAAAGAATACACAACGTCCACCTTCCTAACAAGTAACACAGCGAACGCGTAAAGAAGCGTCGCAGCTGGTCGCCCATTTCGCTCTTCACCGCTCGCGAACCTTGCCGAGAACCGGCCAAACCGTCAATCGCGACCAAGTCGAACGGCCCAGCTCGAAACGCATGGGTAATGCAGCGAACAAAAAAAGACCAGTTTCCACGAGCAAAGCTCGCTTCCACTGGTCTTTTCGATTCAGAATTCGATTTGCTAACGGTCGCTTAGCGACGCAAGGTCGCCACGCCACACAATCCTAGGAATAAGACCATCAGCGAAGTCGGCTCTGGAACTGCCGCGACATCGGAGCTGGAAAACTTATTCGCATTCCAGGCTAGGAAGTCATTTCCATCGACGACCGAATCGCCATTGAAGTTGCCATCACTCCAATTGAGCGTGTTGCTGAACTTGCTTGCGTTCCACGCCAAGAAATCGTTGCCGTCCACGGTGCCATCGAGTGTTGCGTCGCCCAACTTGTAGGGCGATCCCAAGCCGTTCTCAGTAGCTGCACTCGCCAACCAAAGGTCCCGGTCATCCAGATCGATCGTGCCATCGGTATTGAGGTCGTAGACTTCATTACCTGCAGCGGAAACACCGCCAGCGATTGGTCCCACACCGACCAGCATGTCGATGTCATCGGCGTCGCAATCACCATCTGCGTCAAAATCACAAGTCACGGGCACGAAATACTCGATCGTAATTGTGCTATCGGACATGTACATGCCGTCCGGACTCAACCCCGAATCATCGAACGATTCGAAAAGCGTCAGCGACATCATTCCGCCCGAGGCGACAAAACTCAAGTCGACCAGGACACCGTCACCATCGAGATCGATCATCGAAAGATCTTGGATTCCAGAGCTCGAGTAGGTCGAAGCTCCTGGTGAATCGTCCCCTAGCCCAGGAATCAAAGTGACCGCGCCGGCGAAGTCGACCGTCGCCTCACTCCGCCAGCTGGGAGCCGCCGAATCGACGCCCACCTGCCATCCGATACCCAAGATCGTCGCATCCGCACCGCCGGTCATGAGGTCGACGTTGATGACGGTGTCCGTCCCGGTGCTGCCACCAGTTGGGTTGCCACCGATCTCAACGGCCGCGCAACTGAGCGACGCCATCCCACAGAAATCACCTTCTCTGGGATCGAAATTTCCACCCGGCGTTACCGTCGTGGTCTTTACCGTGTTGACACCAAATTGCTGGCCCAGCTGAGCCTCAACTCGGCTGGTTGCGACGCCCAAGAGTGTCGCAACAAGAGCCAACGTTAAAAAACGAGATACCATGTTTTTCCCCTCACATCGATCAAGTCATTGATCGTTCATTTTGAAAGTAGATCGATTTCCTTCTCGATGCATGAAACGTGCTTAGTTGCTGCGGCTCAACACTTCCAGTTGGTAAGAGTCAGTGCCCAGCGTTCCCGTCGGTTGGTCCAAGACGACGCGGAATTCAAGATTTCCACCCGGTGAGGTGAATTGAACAGCCTCTTCGACACCACGACCGCCTCGGTTCGACGAAGCAATGACCGAGCCACTACTATTTCGAACTTCCAACGTGACTCCTGCTGTCGAATTGAGGACAGCAGAAACCGTCGCACCCGCAGGGAGCGATCCGGTGAAATTGTCAGGACTTCCTGACGTGATGGAACCGACGATCGCATGCGGATCCGAGTTGTGAATGGACGGCAACGAGCCACCAAGGTTCGAGTCTTTCGAACTGGGTGTTGCAACACTCTTAAAGAGGAAGTCGTTGTTCATCGCTCCTACTAAGATGTCTTTCTTCTTGTCACCATCCACATCGAAAGCGGCCGAATGCCAGCCGGCGTGGATCGATCCACTGGGGAAAGCAGGGGCAGGCGTCCATTCAACAAAGCTCGTTTGGCCGTTAACGCTCGTATTCCGGTAAATCACTGGACGACGATTTTGCGAACTGAAGTGCTGCGATCCACCCATGACGATGATGTCTAATCGACCGTCGCCGTTGAGGTCAGAAACGGTAACCTTCGCTGTTTCGTTGTTAGAAACAAAACTTGGCATGACGTACTCGTCGAACATCACCTTGCCACTCGCATCATTTCCCGTGTTCACGAGAACCGAGTCTTTCCCTGCGTTTCCGCCCGTTCCGAAGTTAGCAAAATAGAGGTCCAACTTACCGTCACGATTGAAATCGCCCGCTTCCATGGCAGGGTAAAAGTTTGTACCTGGATGAAGCTGTTGCGTGCTGCCCGAATAGCGGAAATCGCCAACACCAGACCCAGCGCCATTCGCATCGTTGTAATAGATGAATGACGGATCGTTGTCATTCGAAACGAAAAGGTCGAGTTTGCCGTCGCCGTTAATATCGCCCGTGGCAACGTCTACGGTGTAGTCGCTATCCGAGGGGACCAAGTTGGACGACGCTCGGGAGAAGCTGCCCGCTCCATTGTTGAATTCCATCGTATCTTGCGAAGGACCAGGGTAATTACCAAACCAGTAATCATGGTCTCCATCGCTATCGAAGTCGCCACATGCTCCGCCGCACGCCGCTCCATTCGAACCATTCAATCGCCCCGTCTGATCTGCGAAGCCGGTGAAAACGCCACCGGGATGTTGGTTTGCGTAATAGCGAGTCGTTCCGACCGCAAGTCCTGCAAAGTCATCCGAGATAACAATCAGGTCCAACCAACCATCGGCATCGAAGTCGCGAAGGAATGCGTTTCGAGCAACGTCGAAGTCGTTAAACCCGTCCCAGCTACCGCTGCCGGTGACCAACTGACTGCTTTCTTGGAGAACACCGTTGTTGTTCAAGTAGAGCTTGTTGCGGCGTCGTCCCGAGAACGAGAAGCTTCGGGCACAGACGATCACGACGTCTAAGTCGCCGTCTCGGTCGACGTCGCCCACTTCGACCTCTTTTTCATTGTCTGGAATTTCAGTGACCGTCTGAACCAAATTCGTAGCGGTCACATTGGCAAAATTCATCGTGTTCGATGAATAGCTTCGTGGTCGAAGCTTCGAGAGTTGTGCTTCGGTGCTACTGGTGCCAACCAGCAAAAGTGCAACGGCAATCGCGGAAACGAATCTAACGCGGTACGCCAAACTTGACAGCAACATAGATTTCCCCCTCAGTTCAAATCCAGTTGCGGTGCTTCAACCGAACTGTTGGACTGAAATCGTAGAAAAACGGGCCCAGCATTCGAACTCCGTCGAATGTGACAAAGGACCAGTTTAACACGAATCTGCTGCTTTTGCTGCCTGATTTACCGGTATAACTTCGATAGTTCCTTCCCTTTTCCATCCTTCAGGCTGGGGCAAAATGCTCAACAAACCTTGGCATGGCAAACCAAATCCCCAAGGTTTCAACGCCGCGCCCGAATAACTTGCCGACATTCGCCCCAAATCACTGGAGAACCCCATGAAAAAAGTACTTCTCATCACCGCTTCGCTCTTCATCGCCACGGTGGGTTCCGGCTGTCACTTTGTGATTGGTGAAACAATTCGAGGGAGCGGAGTGAAAGCTAGCGAAACTCGAGAAATCTCCCAATTCAGTCAGTTGGAGTTAAGCAGTGCCCTCAAAGCCAAAGTTTTCTGCGGAGAAGACGCCAGCCTCGAGATCTTAGGTGACGACAACATTGTGTCTCATGTCATGGTCGAACAAACCGATGGGATCTTGAAACTAAAAATGGACCACGGCTCCTACTCGCCCAAACAACCGCTCGAGATTGTGCTGACTTGCCAATCGTTGTCGTCCTTGGGTGTTTCTGGCGCCTGCCATGTCGAAGTCGAAGGCGTCGCATGTGATCGATTTTTGCTCTCAGCGAGTGGTGCCAGCAAAATCGCGTTAGAAGGCAAGGCAGACCAATTGTCCGTCGATGTTTCTGGGGCGACCAAAGTCGAATCGCGAGAGCTGCCGGCGAACGACGTTCAGGTGGAAGCGAGCGGCGCGTCGAAAGTGGCCGTTTATTCTTCGCAGTCGTTGAAGGTCGACGCGAGCGGTGCTTCCAAAATCAAGTTTGCTGGAGACCCCGCAGATAAGGATTTTGATACCTCGGGGGCGGCGAGCGTGGAATCGGTCGGTCTCGCTCCTGCCAAGTAACGAATTCACAAACGGCGTGAAAAACGTAGAGCCGACACATCTTTCCGATGTGTCGGCTCTTTTTCGTGTGGTCTGCCAAAGCCGGCGGACAACAACGCCGCACGCTGGCTTACAGCTCCAATGAGGTCAAACGAACTTTACTCATTGTCCGCTTCGATGGCCTCGCGCAACCCTTCGACCATCTCTCGCAACTCAGCCAATTCACTTCGCAGCTCCTGCATCGGGCCACCTCGTCGCTGTAAATCGGCCGCCGCCCGGGCTTGTTCCTGCGCTTTGCGTTCCATCGCGCGGGCCCGTTTGACTTCCGCTTCGATTCGTTTGCGTTGCTTCTTTATCTGGGCTTGAGCACGACGTTGAGCCTGCTCGACTGCCTTCATGTGGGCCTCCGCGTGCTGCCCTGCATGCGTTTTTTGATCTCCCGCGTCACCATGGTGACCTTGCTTGTGGTGATCATGATCGCCATGGCCATGCTGCTCGTCTTCGTCTCCATCCTCATCCTCATCTTCGTCTTCATCCTCGTCCTCGTCATCGGCGGCGATTTGGGAGGGCGTGGCCGAGACGGTGACGGTTTCTCCATCTCGCAACACGGCGATTTTCATGCTTTCGCCACTGTTACCCGATTGGTTGACCATGCCGATGAGCGTGTCGACATTGCCGACTTTCTCACCGTTGACGGTGACGATCACGTCGCCAGCTTCGATTCCAGCAGCTTCTGCGGCGGAGCCCTCAGAGACCGACTCGACACTGATCCCGACCGGCTCTCCGATGTGTATTCCTAAGCGATACGTCGTTTGAGGGCTGCCTTCTGCGTCACGGACAAAGAGCATCTTGACGTCGTCGCCCCCGTCGCTGGTCCAACGGAACGTCTTGGCTCCGTCTTTTCCCAACTTCCCTTTGAGCCCTTTGATCACCTTCATGATGTCTTCTTCGCCGTCGCCATGCGCGACTTGACGAATTTCGACTCGCTGGCGATTACCGCCTTCAATTTCTTCCATCTCGACATCGACGTCCGCTCCAACGTTTCCTGAGACGCGAATGCTCTCGCCGATCGATTCCAAGATTCCCTCGAGCGGCAACTCTTTGAGCAACATCTCGCCATCGTTCATGATCGCTTTGGCCCGGACTTGGATATTTTTGTCTTTGGAAATTCGTTCCACGATTTCGGCAATCTTGCCCTCGATCATTGCTGGCAGCTCGTCCAAGTCGCCGTCGCCTGTTTTTTCGACGTGGACTTCGCCATCTTCAATTTCGATTTTGAAACCGAAAGAGTGGGATTCATGCTCTTCCGTTTCGTCGGCCAAAATTGTGGTTGCTGCGAAGAGAAAAAGGCCGCAGAACACCAGCAGTCTCGTCACATCTAAAAGCCATCTAGCCATTGTCGTCTCCGTAACCAAGCGAATGTATTGTGGGCAGTTGGTGCCTGAAGCTGCAGAACACCGTTTCATCGTATAGTCGCCGGCTGGCGTTTAATCCTGGTAAAATTCTGAGAACTTTTCTCAAATAGCCAATTCGTTGGAAAATCACGGGGAAAGCCGGCGGGATTCCTGCATCTACGCCAGCCAATCGAGTTGCTATGATTGTGGCTCACGCCCGTTCCTTCTCACGATGTTTCTCGATTCCACGGACTGCGGCATTCATGCGATTCGTACCAAAATCGGCCGGAGAATTCGTTCCGGCTTCTCACGAAGACCCCAAAAACCCGGGTGTCCTCAAGAACGTCCTGGCGACGAAAGCGACGCTGCTAGACGGCAAAGTCCAGATGATCAACTGGGCGCGGCTGCCCCCAGGGAAGTCGTTCCAATCGCATTATCACGAAGACATGCAGGAAATCTTTATTTTGGTCGCTGGAACGGCTGAGATGACGGTCGGGGACGAGTCACGTGAGGCGGCCGCCGGCGACATGATTGTCGTGGAACCACGCGAAATCCACTCGATGACGAATGTGGGGCAGACCGACGTCGAATATGTCGTCCTGGGGATTTCCACCGAAGAGGGCGGGAAAACGGTGGTCGTTGAAGAAAACTAGCTTCGCAAACGGCTACCAGCCGAGGCCAAGAAAAGCCAAGACCAACGCCACGACGATCAGCACGCCCAACCAACCGAAGGGCAGCTTGGCAGCTGTTCCCAAATCGTCCGCCGTGAAAAAATGGCCACACTCGGGACAGCTGGGCGATTCTTCATAGACGTCTCGTCCACATTCCGGGCAAACGATGGTGTCGACTTCCTCCTCGTCGTACTCATCCGGATCGGGGTATTCCCAATCTTCTAGCGGCTGATTTGAATCCCATTCAGACATGTTTACGGTGGAACCTATTTCGAGTCGGTATCTGCGGACGATTCATTCAGCCTCGCTTGGGCTTCAACATTTGCCAGCAATCGTTGCGCTTCGGCATGCTCTGGATCAATCGCTAATACCTGGCGCCAGTGACGGGCAGCTGCCAACAAGCTTCCTTCGGCCGCCCAAATGTCGGCCAGAGCCAGGTGAGCCGGAACATGATCGGCCTGCGTGGCAATCGCTTGCTCGAAACGCGATTTGGCCGCGTCCAACTGCTCTCGTTCGATGGCAATATTTCCCAATTGGTAGTTCGCATCGGCGTGTCCGGGTTCCAACGCGTCAATTTCCGCAAACTGTTGCCGGGCCGCCAACCAATCGTTGCGATCGAGGTAGAGCCTGCCCAACTGAAGCCGCGCGCTGACCGAACCGGGCTCGTCCTGCAGTTTCTTGAGACACGCGGCAATATCGTCAGACGGCAAAGCTGCGCCGTTTTGCAAACCGCCTGGGTCGCTAACACCGCTTTTGACAGGCGATTCCATTGGCCGCATCGAGTCGGCCGCCCGTTGACAACTTGTTGTCACGAGGAGCAACGTGCCAAGAACGACAAACTCCCTCAACATGCGTTGACCAATCTTATTTGTTGAGAACTTAACGAAAAAACGTGTCCGGAAGATACTTGCCACGGTGGCGAACACCAAGATCAACCAGCCGCTCAGACATAAAGACATTTTGCAGAATTAAGTCGCTTTTCATGAGCCAATCAATGAGTTCAAGATTTTTCTGCTCCCCGCCCAGGCCAAAGCTCGCTAAACTGGAGTGACAGTCTGCATTTCTATTTACAGTTAAGGGGAAAACGCTCATGAGGCGGTACTCGATCTTCGCTTGTCTAGCGACATGCTTAATGGCCACACTCTGCTCTGCTCAAATCATCGATGGTCAACTGGATGCTGCCTTTTATGGCGCTCCTCTCTCCATTCAAAGTACCGACACTCAATTCGGTGACGCAACTCAACCCGACGTGATTGATGCCGGTGGTGGATCGGAAATCGATCAGTTCTTTGCACGAGTCGACAACGGACGCTTGTACGTCCTGATGGCCGGCAATCTGGAACGCAATTTCAATAAGCTGGAAGTCTTCATCGATTCGGAAACGGGCGGCCACAACGTTTTGGACGGAGCCACCCTACCCGGCGGCGTCGATGGGTTTTGCTGCGGTGGACTCGATCAACCCAACGGTGCCCTGCAAAGGATGAACGGCCTGACGTTCGATTCCGGTTTTGAAGCCGACCATTATCTGACGTTTACGCACGGCTTCGAAACGGCGTTGGCGGGTCCCACAAGTTTCTGGGCCGCAAGTGCTCACTACTCAGATCTCACCAGCGATGCTACGCCTGATCGACAAACCGTCGCCGCCGGCATGCAATTGGCTCCCCAAGGCATGCCCAACGTGCTGCGCGATCAATTTGGCGGACAGACACTGGCCGATGCACCCTTCTTGCCAGATTGGTTTTTTAGCGGTGACACCGTTCCCAACAACGTAGGCCCCGCACTACCGGGCCTTGGCCAAGGCGAGCTGATCGATCGAGATTACGTACTCGATCCGACCGGAGGCGGAGCGACCGACGATTCAGGAGCCGGCGCCATCGCGGAAGAATTGAAATTCGCACTCGACATTGATCCAGCCGACCCCATGAACACGTTTAGCCATCGACGGATGGGCAACATCATCGATCTGCAAATGGCCATCGACAACAGCAATATTGCTGGCGTCGCCGGTGGGACGACGGTGACGACAGGCGACCCTGAAAACGTCATGACTGGCATCGAGTTCTCCATTCCGATTTCGGAATTGGGCATTAGCGGCGACTTCAAGATTTCGGCGTTCATCAACGGTGGTGGACACGACTATGCCTCAAATCAATTCATCGGCGAAGGAATCTTGACGGGTAACCTTGGTGGCGACGGTGTCGGTGGATTCACCGGCGACCTGGCCGGTGTCGATCTCTCGACAATCGCGGGAGACCAATTCGTCACCGTGACCTACACGCCGGCGAATGTCAGCGGAGACTTTGACGGCAACGGCGTCTACGAATGCGATGATATCGATGGCCTGGTCGCAGAGATCGTTGCCGGAACCAATACTGCGTCCTTTGACATGACGGGCGATGGAACCGTCGACACTGACGACCTTGATGCCTGGTTGGCCGAAGCCGGTTCGGTCGGCGGGTTGACCGCGTCTGGCAATCCCGTCCTTCCCGGCGATGCCAACCTGGACGGCAGCGTCAATGGTCAAGATTTCGTCGTTTGGAACGCCAACAAGTTCACGACCAATGCGGCATGGTGCAGTGGTGACTTCAATGCGGATGGTAGTGTCAACGGCCAGGACTTTGTGACTTGGAATGCCAATAAGTTCACAACCGCCGACACGGCCGCCGTTCCCGAGCCTGCCAGTTGTCTACTCGTGCTGATGTCACTCGGCCTCTTCAGCATCCGTCGTAGCCGAAACTAGACTCTCTATTTGATCTAACCAGTATCGAACGCCCCGCATTTGTGCGGGGCGTTTTTTCGTTGCGTCCACACAGAGCGCAGAGCGCGAGACACGTTGTCGCTCGAGTTGGATCGGGGCCCACTGCGCCGCTATCGGTCACCCTCCCCTGTGGGTGAATGCGGAACGAAACGGCGGAACCACCTCGTCATGGGCCGTTCGAGCAGAACATAACAACCAAGACCGCAGAGGATCGAAATGAGGGCCACTGCAGTGAGCCACGCTTGCATCTGCCAACCATCTGGCGGCAGAAAGCGGCTGCCGATCACACAAAGCGCGGCCACGATTGGCGTGTTGACGAGGTAGATCGAGTAGGAAGCATCTCCCAGTTTCTGCCACAGCGCGCTGACACGGGCTCCGAAATTCACCTCCCAATTTACGGCCACCCAAATCAGCAGTGTGAAGACGGCCCCCCACGCCAAACAGCTGGGGAGTTTGCCGTGAACGTCCCAAAGAAATCTAACTTTCATGACGGCCAATATCCCGGCGACGGCCAGCATCGACCGCAGCGTTTTCTTGAGCGTCGGGCCCTGCGAGTACCGCTCGGCAATCAGACAACCCATTAAGAACTGCAAGTTGTGCGGATGAAAAAAGAACCGAGCGGCCAAACTGATGTCATCTGGATGGCCCGTGCGCTCCATCGCCCAACTGATGACAACAATGCAGACTGCCCAGACAAATTGTATTCGCCGCCAGGCCGTCTTTCCCAAGAATAGACCCATCGCGAACATTCCGTAAAACAGAAGTTCATGCGTCAACGTCCATGCCATGGGCAAAATGGGAATCGGACGCTGTGGCAAGATCAGCAGCGACCGAACGATCAACGACAGATTCAGTTCGTGCTCGCCAACCAATTGCGGCAACATCAGCATGAGCACCAACTTGCCCAGCGTCAGCACGACGAGCAACGGGTAGATGCGGACGATTCGCTTCACAAGATAACCGGGCACCGCAGACCGATCACCAAAGTCATCCGCATGCACATAGCTGATGATGAACCCGCTGAGCACGAAGAAGAAATCGACTCCCAATCGTCCCTCGGTAAACACTTCGCCAAGGAAGGTCACTCCCAATCGCCGCTCGGCAATCAGTTGGACATGAAAAAACACAACGGAAATCGCGGCAACCGCGCGAAAGGCCTGCAAACTCAACAAGCGATTCTTGGAAGCAGGTTGAATCATGACTTACGAACGCGATCCAATCTGAGTCGGAATGACTGTCGAGGCGGTTACTTAGGTGGCAGAGATCGGTTCGATTTTTGCAGATTCCGAGGGCAAGAACTGCCGGAATAGCTCGTACATCGCAGTGTACTCCTCCCGTTCCGACAGTAGCGTCACGATCGCTTTGATCGGCGTGACGTGACGGAGTTCCATAACGGGCGATTCGCCCGTGTCGAAGTGGTGCCGCCAAACGAGATAGCCATTCAACAATTCAATCGCCTTCGCATCTTCACCCGTTCGCAAAAGCACAATCGACCGCTCCAACCGCACAACCGAAGCCTGCGGACTGGACGCCGGGACATTCGCATCGACCGATATTTGCATGTCTTCATAGATCGGGGACAGCTCTTTGAGCGTCTCGGCCGAAATGAAATTCCACACCTCCTCCAACTGCGCCCCCCCTTTGAGTTCGCTAATCAGCTTGGCATTCACAAACGCCGTCCCCAGCGAAACCATCATCGGGTCCTTGACGCCCAACACACGTTTCACGCGAGGATAATACGCGAAGACCTGAGCCTGCGAATCTTTCATCATGTCGAGGTTGTCGGTCAAGCTGTGATAGAACGTCCAAACGGCCAACTGCGCTTCTTGCCGAACCAATTCGGGATCATCTTCTGACGTTGTCGCACGTAGCGTTTCAATCTCCTCGCTCCAAGCGTCGTGAAACGACTTCACATCGTCGGGCGATAAGAAAGGAGTCCCCACCGCCGCGATGAATCGCTTGGCTCGGACGGCTTGATCTTCGGCACGGATCGTCGCTTGCTGAGCACGTGACCGCTCCTCCTGAGCGCGAGACCGTTCCTCCAGCGCCCACATCATGGTGGCGGTTGTCGTCGCCAGTCCCAGCAACAGCGCGGCCAAAGCCATGCCTGCCGCCAAGATTGGTCCGCGATGCCGTTTTGTGAACTTCCGCATCCGGTAGCTGACGCTGGGCGGGCTCGCTTCGACCGGTTGATCGGTCAGATAATTATCAATATCTTCCGACAATTCGCAGACGGTGGAATACCGACGGGTGCGGTCCTTGTCCATCGCCTTCATCACGATCCAGTCCAGGTCGCCTCGCAACCGACTGGCCAGCTTGGCCGGTTCCCAGTTTTCATGCGACGCGGTCGTCGTCGTTGTTTTTTGGGTCGCCGATGTGCTGACTCGATTCGATGGAATCGGCGGGTCTTCTTCCCGAATGATCCGTTGAACTTCGGGCCACGAACTGGAGCGGAGTCGGTTCGATTCGAAAGGGGTCGTCCCGGTCAAGATTTCATACAGCAAGACACCGAGAGAATAGATATCGGAACGGGTATCGATATCCATCGCCGACTTATCGGCCTGTTCGGGGCTCATGTATTCCGGTGTGCCAATCAGCTGCCGAAATTCGGTAAACAGCGTTTTGTCGGTCAGCTCGTTGTTCGTCGCCTTGGCGATCCCAAAATCGATGACCTTGGCGACCGGCTTGTTGTCGGCGATCGTCACGAGCACATTATTCGGTTTGATATCGCGATGGATGATGCCCTTGAGATGAGCATGCTTAATGGCGTCACACACCTGTTTGAACAATTCCAGCCGCCCGCTGGTCGGCATTTTTTCCCGGTTGCAGTAGGTCGTAATCGGATCACCGCGGACCAATTCCATCACGAAATAGGGTCGCCCCGTATCCGTGGCGCCGGCATCCAAGACGCTGGCGATGTTCAGGTGGTCCATCATGGCCAGTGCCTGGCGTTCTGCTTCAAAGCGTGCGATCACCTGGCGTGTGTCCATGCCAAGCTTGATAATTTTGATCGCGACGCGCCGTTTGACCGGTTCCATCTGCTGCGCCATATAAACGACGCCAAAACCGCCTTCGCCGATCTGTTGCAGCAATTTGTAACGCCCGATGGTCGTACCGGGGCGTGCTTTGATTTCGGCTTCCGACATCGAATCTCGCGAGAGCTGATGATCTTCCGTCGGGCCGGACATGAATTCACCAGCGTCGTCATGCGCTGAGAGCAGCGATTCGAGTTCGGCCCGAAGCTCATCGTCATCGCCGCAAGCCGCATCGATAGCGGAACAGCGATTTTCAGTCGGCAGGTCACAGACTAAAGAAAAAAGTTCTTGGACTCGAGTTTTCATTTTGACAGCTCACGAAACAGCCAAGCACGAGCAAATTTCCAGCGGCGATCGACGGTCCGCGCCGAAAACCCAGTTGCTTCGGCCGTTTCATCAACACTTAAACCGGCAAAAAAACGCAAACGAACGACCTGCTCCGCTTCCGGGTCGCTCTCTTTCAAGCGACACAAAGCTTCTTCCAGCGCCAAAATATCTTCGGGTTCACCACAATCGGCAAGATCCAGCACATTGACGGGAGCCCGCTTACGGTCGCCACCCCTTTTCTTGCGCCCTTTCGACTTCGCGTGGTCGAGCAGAACTCGACGCATCGCCTCGGCAGCCGCTACATAGAAATGGCCCGGATTCTGAAACGGGACCCGTCGCCCCTCACTAATCCGATTGAAGGCTTCGTGGACCAGCGCGGTCGCCTGCAGCGTGTGATCCGATCGTTCGCCCGCCATGCGCTGTCGAGCAATCGCGCGCAGCTGTTCGTAGACCTCGCCTACCAGCTCGGCATTGTCGGGGAGGCTCGCTTCACCATCGGTCGATGGTGTCTGTAGCTCCGCGTCAGGATTCGAGGTTGAGTCTTCGGGTTGCGCCACAGTCTTGATTTCTATCCAGAAGAACGGCCAGGTGCCAGAACAACGCCTTCATTCGGACGTCGATAATTTAATCATTGAAGTACGCGTAGTCATCATCCCAAGCTTTCGCATGGCATTCAATGCAGCTTGCGACCCTGCCCGCAAAGGCTATTTCGCCCCGTTTAGCGCTCAGCGCCTTGGCGACCGCCCCGTCAGGCAGGTAGGTCGCGTAGAACCAGTCGCCATTCTTCTCATCGAACCCGTCGGACTTTTGCATGACGTTAATGGAGATGAGCTTCTTCCGTTTCGAGTAATTCTCCAACACAAGGACAGCTCCATCTGGCATGTCCTCGGATCGGTTAAGCGCCGCTCGGTTGACGTACACTTTGACGTACTCACCATGAGGCGATTCGGCCGTGCGAAACCCGCCATCAGAATCGGGCCCGTCTGCCCAGTGTTTGTAGTTATGTTGCTGCAGCCACTCCCACAATTGTTCGTGATACGGCCTCTCGGTTGGGTTACCGAAAGCTGCACAGCACAGGGCAGCCAACGCAACTCCTAGCAGTAAAGCAACTTTCTTGCCCGACAAACGCAAATTGAACATGGCGAACTCCTAGACACTTGGTCGAGGTCACGAACCGATTGGCTGGAATGAAAACGTCTCAGCTTCCATCCTATTCACTACGGCAGCGCGAACCTTTCGATTCCCGCAGACTCTTTCAATCAACGTTCCGAACGTATCGATTAGTTCGATTGAGCCGCTGTTCGACTCCTCAATCGGCCAAATCGGTTGCCGGGTACTGAATGCTAATTACTGTGGAATTGGGGGTGACGTTTTGTCTGGACCACTCTTCCCGATCTACAATTGGAGCTTCCCCATGCGAGCGACTCACCGATTCTTTGGCGACCTGCTGCTCGGCGGCGTGCGACTTCAGCGACTCGAATGCGAACTGCATGAGGTGCCGAACAATGAAGAAGAGCTTTGGTCGGGACGATTTCGGATTCCCCAAAACAAGGCCGGTCTCTTCGAGTTAGACCGGCCCTATCTGTTGGAACTTGAGGACGGTCGCAAAGGTCGTGTCATTGTGCACGCCATGAATAAAGCGAACCCGGCCGACCCTAATTCGCCGCAAATGCTGCTGGAATTCCAACCAGCGCCCAAATAAAAAGCTAACCTTCCCCAGCTGAAATTAGGTCCCGCCCGATCCTCGGGCAGGTTACAACAGTGGGGTGAGTTGTGGTGGCACACGGGCTTCGCAAACGGTTGCGCAATGCTGTTTTCGCTGCGCTCCTACTAGCCACATTGCAAACTACGCCACCCGCCTTCGCGGCTGAGCTCGACGCCCTGCCCTTGCGCGATGCCGACAACGCTCAACATCAACTGGCCGAATTTCAGTCCGATTTTGTCGTCGTGATTTTCTTGGGACTCGACTGCCCGCTTTGCAAATTGTACGCCGAGCGTCTGAACGAACTGGCGACAGAATTCGGTCCTCAGGTTCAGTTTGTGGGTGTCGTGGCCAATCGGGGAGATGAACTGAGCGAGATCAGCCAGTTTCAATCCGAATTCCAATTTCAATTCCCCGTCTACAAAGATGTCACCGTCGCGTTCGCCGATGCGCTGAACGCTCGATTTAATCCTGAAGTCATCGTGCTCGATCGAGAACGTACCGTTCGTTATCGAGGTCGCATCGACGATCAATACGTCCCGGGACTGTCACGAGAATCGGCAGAGCAACAAGAACTGCGGTCGGCGCTGCGACAGCTGGTCGGCGGGCAGCCGGTGACCGTCGTCAAAACCAAACCGATCGGCTGCCTCATTCAGCGTCCGGTCGTCGCCGCGAAACAGGGCGAGCTGACCTATTTTCCTCACGTGCAACCGATCGTTCAAAGGCGATGTGGTACGTGTCACTGCGAACATGGCAAGGCGCCGTTCGAACTGAGCACCTACGACGACGTCGCCACCTGGAGCGACACGATTCAATTGGTGCTCGAGGAACGTCGCATGCCACCCTGGTTTGCCGATCCGGCGCACGGCGATTTCTCCAACGATGCGGCCATCACAGAAATCGAACGGGCCCAGTTGCTGCGCTGGATCAACGACGGAGTGCCGCGAGGGGACGCCGAGCGACCGGTTTCGACAACAACAAAGTCGCGCCATGCTGCCGAGTGGTCCATTCCGACGCCTAATCTTGTCGTGGGGATGCAGGAGCCGTTTACAGTGCCGGCCACTGGCACGCTTGAATACCAATACATCCTGATCGACCTCAGTTTCGAAAAAGAGCTCTGGGTCCAAGCGGCCGAAATCAAACCGGGAAATCCCCAGGTAGTCCATCACTGCGTCGTGATGCTGGTGCCGCCCCACGGAACTCGATCAGCCAACTACAGCGATGGCTCGCTCTGTTTTGTCGTGGACAGTCTTCCACAGCTGAACTTGCCGACCGGCTTGGCGAAAAAAATCCCGGCCGGCTGGCGACTCATGTTCATCATGCACTACACACCGATCGGCAGCGAACAAACCGACCAAACGCAACTTGGCCTTCGCCTAGTCGACGCCGACGAAGTCCGTCAAGAGGTAGCGACTCGCATTCTCTACTCAACCGACATTCGGATTCCGCCTCATGAGCCCAATTACCGCCGGGAAATAAAACACACCTTCGATCGTGATGTGGATCTGCTGAGCCTGTTCCCGCACATGCACTACCGTGGCAACAAATTTTACTATGAAGTCGCCTATCCCGATGGCCGGACGGAGACCCTGCTGAATCTCAAAAAGTGGGATTTTAACTGGCAACACAACTACGTCTTTCGCCAACCCAAACGGATACCTGCCGGTTCTGTGCTGACGACCGTCGGCTTCTATGACAACTCGAAACAAAACGCCGCGAACCCCGACCCGGACGTATGGGTCGAACAGGGCAACCAGACAACGAACGAAATGTTCAATGCCTATTTCGACTATGTCGAGGTTGGGCAGGACCTGCAACAGACGCGGACCACTTGGATCGGCGCTGCCGGAGCGTGGATCGATCACGGCAATTGGCAGCGTCTGGTCAGCTGCTTGGCGGCCATCGCCCTGATCTACTGGCTCGGTCAATATGGGCCGCAAACCATGGCTAAACGAGGGTGGGCCGCAAGTCGATGATCTCATTCTTCAAACCGACCGAATCCGACCAGCGCGGGCAAGTCATGCTGATCGCGGCGACGCTGATACTGTGTGCGCTGTTGATCAAGACTCCACTGATCGCGATGGCGACCGGTCAGCGGACCCGTTCCCCTGCCGAGTTCGTGCCGTACACGTTTCCCAAGGTGAACCTGGGGGCCTGCTATCGGCCGGTGGCCTGGCCACTGGCGACACCTGAGATCGCTTGGGGAGCGGTCACCGGCGTCGCTGTCGACTCGGATGACCATGTCTGGGTCTGCACAACCGGCACGCCTCCGGTACTCGTGTTTGACGATGCCGGCCTGCCGATCGCTAGCTGGGGCGACGAATATTTGAGCGGCGCACATCAACTGCGGCTTGATCAACAGGGCTTTGTCTGGGTGGTCGACTCGCAGCAACATACGGTACAGAAATTTTCGCGCCGCGGTGAACGGCAACTGCTGATTGGTACGCCCCATATGCCCGGGTGTGACGAAACGCATTTCAACGAACCGACCGATGTCGCGATCGCAACCGACGGTTCGGTTTTCATTGCCGACGGCTATCGCAACGGGCGCATCGTCCATTACGACAGCCAAGGTAGATTCCTAAAAAGCTGGGGCACCCAAGGCATCGCCACGGGCGAACTGAGCTTACCCCATTCGATCGTGATCGATTCGCAAGATCGACTCTATGTGGCAGAGCGGTGCAATGGGCGCATTCAGGTGTTTGATCGAGAAGGAACATCGCTGGCCCTGTGGCAAAACCTGGTCATCCCCTGGGGACTATCGATCGACGCGCAAGACCAATTGTGGGTCTGCGGATCGTCCCCAGCCGCCTGGCATCAACAGGACGTCGCCTTGGGGACGCCTCCTCAAGACCAATTGCTGATCAAATTCGACACGACCGGCCGGGCGCTGCAGCAGTGGCGTGTTCCCAAGGGAGACGATGGCGCAGAGCAGTTTGGCGAGCTGAACAGTGTTCACTGTATCGCTGAGGCTCAGGATGGTTCGCTCTATTGCGGCGATTGCAAAGCGAATCGAGTCATTCGATTGGTGCCGGTGGGAACCGAACCGCTAACCGAACCGCTAATGGAATCGAACCGCTAACCGAACCGAACCACTATCGGCCCCGAACCGTTGGCATAGCCGAACCGCTGCCGGAAGGCCACAGGATCGCCTTAGTCGTCCAGTGGTTCGAAGCGCTGGGCGTGTCGATTTTTTCGCACCCTCGTGCCATCAAACACGCGTCCATTCATGGCGATGTAGACGCCGGGCCCTTGGCTGAGCACGGCCCCAATCGCGCAGCCGATATTGAATTCGGCATCGGAGACGCGAAAGCGAGCTGGCGTCATGGAGCCCGTCATGACGATCGTCTTGTCGGTTACCGAAGAGAGGGCTTGCGCCGTTTCGGGCATCGTGTCGGTGCCATGAGTGATCACCACGCGCTGCTCTTGAACCGCCTCGACGCGGCGCTTGATGAGCTGTCGATCCTCTTCGGTCATGTCGAGGCTGTCTTTGCGCATGATCGATTCGATTTCAAAATCGAACGTCACGCCCGCTTCGCGAAAGATCATTTCGATCTGCGGCTCGCCGACTTTAAAATCACTCTTGGCATCAAAGTAGACTTTGTCGATCGTGCCACCGCATGAGAAAATGCGAATCTTCGGATGGGGGTCTGACTTCCCCAGATTTTCGCCCGATCGCGGCTCTGCAGAATTCATACGCTGGGCATCCCTTGAACTCGGCGCCAAGTGCTTAGTTGCCCCAGGTGGAGATTTTCATGATTCAGCATGAGGTAGGGCAAGGCAATGCCGGCCTTCGGCATGACCTCTTTCCAACGTGGCAAGGTGATCGTTTGCTGCAGAAGGTCTTTTGGGGCTTCCGAGAGGGCTTGAGCAATCCGTTCATGGCCGGTCGTAAACGTGGCCACGAGTTCCGCCTTTGACGGGTAGAGACTGGCGTCCGCGGCTGGTTTCGACATCATTCCGAAAGGATGTTCCTTCGGATCGTCAAACGTTTGCCCCGCGACGATCGCCTCGATCACCGACAGGTAAGCATTCAAGTGGCTGAGCACCCAGGCCGGGTGATTGGACGGCGCCTGGCCTGCGGGGGCCGGCTGAGCGACCATCTGCTCGTCCGACAGATCACTGACCAATTTGGGGCCGTAGTCGGCATTTTTATTCCAACCAAACAACAACCCTTCAATCGCAATCGACATCGCGTAGGCTCCTCCTGCTCGCTCGCTTTTTCAAAAACTCGGCCATCTCGGGATGAATTCCCGTTATAGCGACTTGGCCGCTTCCAAAGAATCGTACGAGCCGTGCGAGTTGTGCTTATCCACAATCGACTCTTGCACTAGAATGGGCCGCTCGCACTGCGAGGCGACCGTTGCGAAAATGAGCAGATCCTGTCTCCTCGCTGTTTGACTCTCGCCCGATACCATTCGACCGATTCGCCACCGCGGTCGGTAAAAACGCCTCGATGAAATTGCCGGACTCGGCCGAATAAGGAACTTCACGTGTTACGAACGCACACCTGCGGCGAATTGACAATCGCTGAAAACGGGTCTGAGATCACCATTTGCGGCTGGGTCGATAGCAGCCGTGACCACGGCGGGACGCTTTTCATCGACCTGCGTGATCGCTATGGCAAGACTCAGGTCGTCGTAGGTGGCGTCGACGAAGCGATGTTGAACCTGGCACGCAACCTGCGAAACGAAGATGTCGTCCAGGTCCGCGGCCAAGTGGCACCGCGGCCAGAAGGGACGATCAACCCGAAACTGAAGACGGGCGAAATCGAAATCCATACGACCGAATTGGTCGTTCTCAACAAATCGAAAACGCCGCCGTTCACTCCAGGTCAAATCGATCTACCAGGTGAAGATTTACGGTTGAAGCATCGCTACCTCGACCTGCGTCGACCATCGATGCAGGAAATGCTGGTCCTTCGTGATCGCATTACGAAAGAGATGCGAGATTACCTTTCGGAACAAGATTTCATCGATGTGGAGACACCGATCTTGGGCCGGAGTACGCCGGAAGGAGCCCGCGATTACTTGGTACCTAGCCGAATTCATGAAGGCGAATTCTACGCGTTGCCCCAGTCGCCGCAGCTCTACAAGCAGATCCTCATGATCGCTGGCTACGATCGGTACTATCAAATTGCTCGCTGCTTCCGCGATGAAGACTTGCGAGCCGACCGCCAGCCCGAGTTTACGCAATTGGATATCGAAATGTCCTTTGTCGACGCGGATGACATTTTGGGCATGATCGACGGACTTGTGGCGAGGCTCTCGAAGAACATCTTGGGCAAAGAGCTGAAACTCCCCCTGCCCCGCATGACTTACGACGAAGCGATGGAACGTTTTGGGCACGACGCACCCGACCTCCGCTTCGGCATGGAGCTCATCGATTGCACCGACATCGCGTCGAAGACCGAATTCCGAGTTTTTCGCGGGGCGGCCGATCGTGGTGGACGCGTCCGAGCAATCAATGCGGAAGGTGCCGCGGATAAGTACTCACGGCGACGAATCGATGACTTGACCGAATACGTGAAGCAAGATTTTGGGGCGAAAGGACTCGCTTGGTGCAAGGTCGATGAGGAGGGCAATTTGGCAGCCCCCATCGTGAAGAACTTGGAACCGGAAGTGCTGGCCGATCTTAAGGAACGGATGGACGCCAAACCGGGCGACCTGCTGTTGTTCGTCGCCGATGAATGGGAGGTGACGTGCCGAGCGCTGAATGGGCTGCGGAAGAAATTGGGAGCTGAATTAGAATTATACGATCCCAATGAAATGCACTTCTCTTGGATCATCGAATTCCCGATGTTCGAGTTTGATGACGAGAACAAACGGTGGGTTGCCATGCATCATCCATTCACGGCGCCCCGTCCTCAGGATCTTGAGAAACTCGATTCCGATCCCAAAGCGGCGAGGGCCGTTGCCTATGACTTGGTCATCAACGGCTTTGAAGCGGGCGGCGGTACGATCCGAATTCATGATTCGGAAACGCAGCAGAAAGTTTTTGGCCTGCTCGGCATGGACGAAGCCTCGGCCGAAGAGAGGTTCGGCTTCTTGCTGGAGGCACTCCAATTCGGCGCACCGCCCCACGGCGGCATCGCGCTGGGATTGGACCGCGTCGTCATGCTGTTCGGTGGACGCGACAACATTCGCGAAGTGATTGCCTTCCCCAAGACACAGAAGGCAGCCGATATGATGACGCAAGCGCCCGGGGAGGTCGACAACGAGCAGCTGGACGAACTGCACATCGCCATTCAGCGATCCACAGAAGAATCCTAGCTTTCCCCGATTTCGGCCGTTGCCAGCAGCGATCTTTCCGGAAATTGAATCCGACATCGATCGAACAGATTGTGCATCGAATGCAGCGTGATGGCACGCGTCATGGCGGCCGTGTTATTGACGCCTAGTGTTGCGTAGGCTTGCCTTCGATATTTCTCGACGGTCTTCACCGAGAGTTGCATACGTGAGGCGATTTGCTTGTTCGGAACCCCAATGGCAGCCATGCCAACGATCTCCTTTTCGGTCTCTTTCAGCCGATGATAGAGCTCGTGATACCTCCTCGCCTCATGAATTTTTCGCACGTTGGGAACCAGCGTAAACGCATCCGAAATCACTTCGCACAGCGCCCGTTGCGTCAAAGGGAGTTCGACACAATTGACGACGCCGCTGCGCATTGCAGCGACCACCTCGGAAGCGATGAGCGTCTCCATCATCAAAACGGTTGGTAGGGCGAACTGATTCGTTTTCAGAGCGTCAACAAACTGCAACGCTCCCATGTCGGGTAAGGTCTTGGCAAGGAGGAGACAGACCTCTCGGTCTTCGCGAATGTTGAATTGCTTGAAGAACGCATCACCAGAAGAGTAGGACTCGACGCCATACCCTAGATTTCTTGCCATCTCTGAAATCTCGACAGCACTTTCATCACTGGAGACAACTGCAATTACTCGACTTCCACCATCCATCGTCTTCTCCCGTGCCTATGATCATGATGTGCTGCGTTCAACTCCTACCCTTGCTGTTTCGACACCGTATGCTTTTCGTAACAGTATGGGAATAGACTTTCGAAACTCAAAAACACAACTGGCGCCAATTCTCCCAACCATAGAGGGGCGAGAAGGAATCGACGGCGTCACATTCGAGCGTTAGGTCTCGCTTCGGTTTCCCCCTATTTTTCCTGCAGTAAGTCGACACCTAGCGCAACGGACATCGGCAGGACGATGCCCCATCGAGGGTTGTCCCTAAGATTGCGACTTTTTTGAAGAAAGTGACCGGCGGTACTAG
>CAYZRS010000034.1:0-13300 GCA_964480915.1 uncultured Pirellulaceae bacterium
CAGACTCGGGCGGTCGCTAGACCGCCTGCTGAAATTCCCCCGCGCCTTGAATTTCTCCAGAGCGTTGGATCTTGTCCATGACACGCTTAATGAGTGCTGCGCAGCCAGTTTCACTCGTTTCGCAGCCGTTTGCGGGGCTGATCGAGCTCATAGGCTCGGATTTGCCTCTGAGCGTCGAAATCGACGTTGGTAGCATTGCCGTCAAGGGGCTAAACTGCCGAGTCCTCCTGGCTGACCGAGCTTGGCAGGAAAAGCAATGTCGTTTTCGGAGTATGGCTTCTGGGGAGCCACGCGATCAGGCGACACACACAACACGACGCACGGAGGTGTCGATGTCCGGTCATCCGTTTCGTTTTTTGCACGCGAGTGACTTCCATTTAGAGTTACCGTTGCGTGGCATCGAAGAGGTGCCAGATCAATTGAGGGAACTCTTTTGTGACGCGCCTTATTTGGCGGCGGAGCACGTCTTTGATACGGCGCTTGCTGAACAAGTCGACTTTGTCTTGCTCGCGGGTGACATTACGAAACTCAAAGGGGCCGGCGCCCGGCCGTTGGAGTTTCTCTACAACCAATTTCAGCGACTGCACGAAGCTCAGATTGCCGTCTATTGGTGTGACAGCGGATTTGATCGGCTGGAGTATTGGCCCTCGGCGGTTCCTTTGCCAGCCAACGTAACGCTCTTCACCGACGACAGTGTCGACGTTGTGACTCACCGACGTGACGGCGAAGTTTTGGCGACTCTCTTAGGATGTGCCGGAATAAAATCGGGACGAATCCGCCCGGAAGAATTCGATAATGGCGCTGCGGGGTACGTGATCGCGCTGACTCACGGGAAAACCGAAGCGGCTCCGCTGGAGGCGGTGAAGGTCGATTATTGGGCGCTCGGTGGAAAGCACAATCGAGATAACTTAATGACCGAACCGAGCTTGGCTCATTATTGCGGTTCGCCGCAGGCTCGTGACCCAGAAGAGGAGGGAGCTCACGGATGTGCGGTGGTTGCGGTAGATGGGCGGGGCCGGACGCATCGCCAAACGATGACGACCGACGTGGTCCGCTGGCACACCGAGGTTTTCGAGCTGCCTGACCAAATTGATCAGCATGGCCTGCTGCGCATGATGCGCGACCATTGCCATCGCCAAAGTGAACAAGCGGCCGGCCGGCAGGTGCTCCTCCGCTGGCGTTTGACCGACAGCGATCAACTGACCGACACGCGCAGTGACTTGCTGGCCGCGCGCGTGCGGCAAGGTGGGTTGGCGCGAGACTTGTTAACGTCGTTGCGAGCCGAATTTGGCGAACAGATCCCGGGCGTCTGGCCGGTCGATATCGAAGCCGAGCCGCCGACCGTCTTGCCATCGGGCTGGTACGAAGAGGATACGGTGCTGGGCGATTTGCTGCGAATCGTGCAAGCCAAACAGGCCGAGCCCGTGCCAAAAATCGCACTCGATCCGATGTCGGCGAGTGAATCAAAATCTTCGCTGGCACCGAAGGAAGCCGACGAATTGGTGATCAAACATTTGGGGTCCGAGTTGCAAATCCACGACGCGCACGAATCGCACCGTTTGCTGAAGCACATCGCTTCGTTGGGCGTCGACCTGTTGCGTGGTGATCGCATTCTTTCGGAAGAAGCGGAGTCAAAATCGTGAAAATCTCCGGTTTGCAAATCGATGAATTTGGCGTTTGGTCGGGGCTATCGATCGACAACTTCCCGGACAGTTCTTACGTCTTTTTTGGCGCGAACGAGGCCGGTAAATCGACCCTGCTGCAGTTCATTCGGACGATGCTGTACGGGTTCACCGACGAACGCAGTAAGCGTTTTGTGCAACATCGCGACGCCGATACGGGTGTCATTCGTGTCGGCGGTCGCATCGGCGGGTCCTTGTCGATGTTGGCCAAGGATCAGCAGTATCAGGTGCGTCGTCATGTCAGCCTGACTGATCCGACCAGTGTCGTCGGCGACGTTCGCATCACCACGCGAGACGGCAGTCGGCAAGGTGCCAATCGGTTAACAACTTTGCTGGCCGGGATTGATGAGACGATCTTCAACAATGTGTTTGCCGTCGGCTTGGAAGAGATGCAGCATCTAGGCACGCTGAATGATACGCAAGCGTCGCGTTTCCTTTACAGCTTGTCGACCGGGACCGATCGCGTCTCGCTCGTCGACGTGATGCGGCAGTTGCAAGCGACTCGGGCTCGATTGATCGGTGGGGAAGAGGAGGAATCGTATCTGGCCGAATTGCTGCGGCGGCGCGAAGCGTGCAAAGCGAAGATTCATAAGCTGGGGATGCAGGGCGATCATTGGGCTCAGTTGCGCAGCGAATTGGAACGGCTCAATGATGAGGTGGGTCGCCTAGAAGTCACCCGAGAGAAATTGCAGAACCGGACTCAGTTGTCGGAATTGGCTTTGCGTGTCCAGCCCTGCTGGGAACGGCATCGGCAATTGAAGATTGAAGTCGAGTCGCTCGGGCTCGTGAAGCGAGTCCCGGAAGATGCGCTGACGCGGTTGGCGACGCTCGATCAAGAAATCGCCGGTGTCAACGGCAAGTTGGAGCAGCAAGAACAGCACAGGAATCAGTTGCAGCGCGAACTGGCTCGGTTGGGCGGCGTCGGAACGGTGACTCGCAACTTGGCGAGGATCGAGGCGCTGCTCGATCAGCAAAGCACGATTACTGGTTTGCATGAACAAGTTCAGCAATATGCGGTCCAAGTCGAAGAGGCTGAATTTGAAATCCAAGCAGAGCAAGAGCGGCTCGGTATCTTGGCCGATGGTCGCGGGATCGTTTCGCGATTTGATACGGCCACCTTTGCCGCGTTGCGTGAACCGGCTCGCAACATGGAGCAATTGCGCGATCTGCTCGAACTCACCAAGCACGAAACGTCCACGGCAAAGGAAGAATCGAGTCGCATTGCGCTGATCTTGGCCGAGGCGTTGGGTAAACAGCCTGAATGGTTTGAGGGCCGCGACGAAGGCGACATTATCAAGGCGCTAGAACAGACTGGCGAAATTGCGTCGGCGCTCAGACGGCGAACTCAGCTGCGGAAAAACGTGCAAACCTACCGAGACCGATTGGATGGCTTGGTAGAACGCCGGAAGCGTTTGCTGCTGAATCAGCTGTTGCCCTGGGAAGTGATCAAAGCGATTGGTGTGGTCTTCACCCTGGGCGCGTTCTTGGCGATGTGGGCCTTCTTTGGCGAGTACTGGGGGCTGACTCAGCAGATGCGGACCGGCCTTGGCGTCATGGGCGGGATTGGAGTCGCGTTCGCGACGCTGCTAAAGATGTCTCTGCAGCACGCGTCGAATGACGCACTCGATATGTGTCTGCGAAAAACTGAAGACGCCGAACGAGATCTGGAAGTTGCGCAGCAAGACTTGCAGGAATTGGAACGGATCATTCCTTCACGCCGCGCCGGACCAGTCGACTTGCGTGATGCAGAGAAGCAGGTCGTGCGGCTCGAATCGTTGTTGCCGATGGAAGCGCAGCGCCGTCGTGCGATCGATCGGACCCGCTTGGGCGAAAAACAGGCGATTGAAATTGCCGAGAAAATGAAATTCGCTCGCCAGCATTGGGAGCAAGCGTTAGAAGCTCAAGGGCTTTCTCGGCGACTGACGCCGGCGCAAGTCCGTGAGTTGGCCGATGAGACGGGCAATCTGGTCCATTTGCACCGACGGCATGAAGAGGCCAGCGAAAATCGCGAACGGACGATGCGAGAACTGGAAAGTTATCGCGATCGGATGCGTTCGGCGATGGCCGATGCCGGGATCGGTGGCAAGGCAGGTACGGCGCTGGATGAACTCGGCCACTTGCAATTACACATCAATCAGCATCAACAACAGCGCAAGCAACGCGACGCGACTAATGAAAAGATCCGCCGCGATCAGCGAGATCACCAGCAAACGCTGGCTCGACTGCACGAATTGCAACGTCGCCGACAAGCGATTTTGAATTCGGCGAATGCTGTTGATGAAGACGACTTGCGGCAAATGATGGGGCAGCGTCATCGGTACGATTCGGTCGTTCAGCAAGCGAAAGATGCGAAGCACGAATTACGAAGTCTGCTCCATGGTGATTTGGGCCGCGAGCTAAAATTGGAATTGTATTCCAATGGGCTCGAACCGATTCAAAAGCGGCATCGCAAAGGACGCACCGAACTGAGCCGCATTGATGAACGTCTGAAGGAGCTCTTCGAACGGCGAGCGAAGGTCGCCGAGCAGCTGAGGGCCTTGAACGCCGATCGGCAGCTCGATGTGGCACGCATGGAATTGGGCGTGATCGATGCCAAACTGGCCGACGGGATTGAGCAGTGGAAAATTATCAGCGCGATCACGGCGTTGCTCCGCAAAGTCTACAAACGCTACGAAAAAGAACGGCAGCCAGAGACGTTGCAAGAAGCGTCGATCCATCTTTCCCGGATGACCTGTGGGAAATACACAAGGATTTGGACGCCGTTGGATGAAGATCGGTTGGTGGTTGAAGAGAGCGACGGTCAGTCGTGGACGATCGATCAGATGAGCCGCGGGACTCGAGAACAGCTCTTCCTGGCGCTCCGTTTAGCGCTGGTTTCAGGCTACGCCAAACGGGGCGTGCGCATGCCGCTGGTTTTAGACGATGTGTTGGTCAACTTTGATGAAGAGCGAACCAAAGCGGCGGCCGAAGTGCTTTCCGACTTTGCCCAACAAGGTCACCAGATGTTGGTGTTCACATGCCATCAGCATGTCATGAACCTGTTTCAAGAGTTGGGGGCGACGGCTCAAAAGCTGCCGAATAACAAAGGTGCTTCGGTGATTGCTCCGCTGATGGCGGATGAGTCGTTCGAAGAGAAACCGGCGAAAAAGCGAAAGGCTGGCAAACGCAGTAAGGGCAGCAAGAGTCGTGAAAGCAGCGGTAAACGGAAACGATCAAAGCGGAAGAAGCTTATGATCGGTTTTTCGGATGATGCGCAGGCGTTGCCCGTGTTACCCGCCCCGCTGGAACTGGCCGGCGCCGTGGCGAACTCGGTCGCCTTGGAACCGCCAGTGTTCGAGTCGGTCGACGACTGGAGATTCGTGCCTGAAGAAGTGCCAGAATCGATCCTCGCCCAACAGCCGGGCGATCGTGACTACGTCGAGCAGGTCTTTGACGGTGCCGTGTCGGGCGACGCGCAGGCGGACGTGATCGATTCCCCGTTGGCGGCCGCCATTCCCGGATTCAACGAAGAGCGGGCGGCCGCCGCTGCATTCACCGACCGTCCCGTCATTCCGGATTGGGATGCTCCCGTCGTTCCCACCGCGGTCGACGGGATCGATTGGTATGCCGGGACGGCCGCGCCTCAGGCGGCAACTGCCGGCGGCGTTCCTGAATTCGAACCGTTGTTAGGTGACGACTGGGCCGATGAGATCGCCGACGAAGCGGCGCGATTCGCTGACGAACCGGTCAGGTCGGCAAGGCGGGAAGACGAGGAGCCCTTTCAAGACGACCTGTTGGACGAGTTGCCCGATTCGCCGCTGTTGTCCGAGCATGGTCCGGCGTCCGCGATGGATCACGGCATCGTTCCCGATTGGTCGATCGAGACGCGTTGGGATGAGCCAGAGCGGCCAACGCCTCGCCTGTCGCCAACAAAAGCGCGTGAAAAGTTGGAGCCGTTTGACGATTTTGAAAACGGGGACGTTGCGTGGGATCGTGAAGTCGGCACATCGCCTCAGCGATCGCTGCCCAAACCACTGTCGGAGCCACAGTCGAAACCCTCGTCGAAACCTTTGTCTGGATCGTTCCCTGCTGTGCGACCGCCAACCGAAGAGCTGCGGCCCAAGCGGAATCGTTGTGCGTCGAGCGAGCGTTCAAGTTTGACCGAAGAGGATACGGTGCTCGATTTGGACCTCAGCGATGAGGCGGCCGATATTTCAGAGTCCGATTTTGTGCGACCAGATTCCCTGTTCACTCCGTCGCAGTCGTTGGAATCGTCAGAGTCTGCCAAACCTACCACAGCCTCTTTTGAGCGCCGGGCGCCGTCGCAGCCCGCAAGCAAAACGGGCCGAGAGCAACTCGACGCGGTCGGTCTGGAATCAGACGAGACAGCGTCGCAGACGCCGTTGGCGCGCAGCTTGGTGGGACGCGTCGCACCAACACTGGGGGCCGCTGCGCTCGCGTCGGGGGCGGCTCAGCGATCCGTGAAGCAACTGCCGTTGGATGAGCGAGTGGCAGGCGACGAAGGAACGGGTTGGGAACCAGGCTTGGAAAGTGATTCGTTGATCCGACCCACTGCCACGGGGATGCTCTATTCGGTGGCTCCTCCGCCCGCCGATTGGGTTTCTCCTTCGCCGGAAGAATCGGAGCAAGTGGAAACGGCGCGAGCAAAGAACGTATTTTCGTCAACTTCCGGCGCTATTTTGCCGATCGTCTTGGGGGGATCGGCTGTGGAGCTATCGCAGCAAGCCGATTCCGATGAGCTCGTTGATGAAATCAAGGATGACAACATGTCGATCGTAGATCGGTTTATTCCGAAAAAGTCTGCACAAGATGTAATGGTGGACGAAGCCTCCGTCGATGAATCGCCGATCGCTGCCGAATTGCAAGATACGACGAGCGAAGTGAACGCCGTGCTCGAAGACGATGAGTACGAATACGAGGAAGTCGACGAAGAGGACGGCGAAGTGGCCACCGTCACCGGCGACGTGTCCGACGACGACGAGTACGAATACGAGTACGTTGACGACGAAGAAGAGGGTGAAGTGGCCACCGTCACCGGCGACGCGGCAGTCGAAGTCGAATACGAATATGTCGAAGTCGAAGTCGACGAAGATGGCAACGAAATCGAAGACGTGGCCGTCGAAACAGACGAAGAAGTCGACGATGACGAATATGAATATGAATACGTCGACGACGAAGAGGAAGAAGACGGCGAAGAAGTCGCCGTTGCCACGACCGTCACGGGCGACGTCGAAGAAGATGTCGAGTACGAGTATGAGTACGTCGACGACGATGAAGAGGAAGAGGACGACGAAGTATCGGCAGCAGCCGAAGAGGACGAATACGAATACGTCGAAGTGGATGACGACGAAGAAGAGGAAGAGGAAGACGAGCTCGTGTAGCTTGGTTCATCGACTTGGAATCACAAACGAAGCCAGCCGGCTGCGACAGCCGGCTGTTTTTGTAGAGTGATCGCTTGTTTTTCGGCTACGCCGTCGGCGGGCGAGTCACCGTCTGCATCCAGCGGTATTGGCGGCAAGAGGGGCACCAGTGGACGCGCTTCGCCCGCGGGTTCGGGTCACGCCGCAATTGGATCACATCGGTACCACAGGGGCATCTGGCGATGCGGACAAGCGGTGCTTGTGACGAGGGATGTGTTGAATCGATGGACGGTCTGAACGCTCGACCCAGATACTTCCGCAAAAACATGCGATGCCCTATCGGTTGCGATTCGTAATGGACGCGGATTGGCGACGTGGCCCCTGACATGGCAATTACGGGGCGAGTGCGGCTTGGTTCGTGCTGGCGCCGGTGAATGAGGGAAGTTAGAGCAATTAATCGGTGGCTCAACGGAGTGGTCGGCGACGCCGCGGTTAGCAAACGATGTCTTGCTATCGCGTGCTGGCTGAATTACAAACAGAGCAGTAAATCACGCAGTTTGACAATACATGGGGGCGTTCTGTGAGCGATTCTGAATCAGCAGCATCTTCTGGCACGGTCGATACACAGCACGCTCAGCTAATGGGCCATCCACAGGGTCTATTCTTTCTTTTCTTTGCCGAGCTTTGGGAACGATTCAGCTTTTACGGCATGCGTGCCTTGCTGGCCCTCTATTTGGCGAATGAATTGTTCAGCGACTTGGCCAGCGGCAAAGATATTGCGTACGAAATTTATGCGGCTTACGGTTCGCTCGTCTACTTCACACCCGCCATTGGTGGCATGATCGCCGATCGACTGATCGGGCACCGCAATTCGATCATGCTCGGCGGCATCCTCATGTGCATCGGCCACTTTACGATGGCCTTCAATAACCACACGATTTTTTATCTGTCGTTGGGGCTGCTGATTATCGGTAACGGATTTTTCAAGCCGAATATTTCGTCATTGGTGGGCGGTTTGTATGAACAGGGCGACGCCCGCCGAGATGCCGGTTTCACAATTTTCTACCTTGGTATCAACCTGGGTGCCTTCTTGGCCCCGTTGGCGTGCGGCTGGCTGCAGATCAAATACGGTTATCACTACGGCTTTGCCGCGGCCGGAATCGGCATGTTTATCGGCATCATCGTTTTTTGGTGGGGTGGCATCCAAGGTGTGTACGGTCATCAAGGGCTGCAGCCTGAAGAGTATCGTGACAAGAAATACGGGCCACTCAATATCCGTCACATCGTCTACGTCCTGTCGTTTGTCTTTGTGCCCGTGTTCGCGTTCCTGGTGCAAAAGAACCAAACTCAGATTTTTGGCGAGACCGGCCTGTTGGCATTCCTGCTGCAATTGCTTCTTGCAATCGTCTTGGTCTATCTCGCGTGGGTTTGTTTCACGAGCGATCGGGTCACCCGGCACCGTTTGATGGTTGTCGTCGTGTTGACGTTCTTCGTTACGGTCTTTTGGGCATTCTTCGAGCAAGCGGGCAGCTCATTGACGCTGTTTGCGGAAGAGCAAGTCGACCTAAAGTTCCTCTCCGCTTCGCAGACCAACGCGATCAACCCGGGCTATATTATTCTGCTGGCCATTCCCTTTTCCATCATGTGGAACTGGCTTGACCTGAGGAACTGGAATCCTAATACGATGATCAAGTTCGGCCTGGGGATCTTGCAGCTGGGACTTGGCTTCTTGGTCTTTGCTTTGAGCGCTCGGTACATGAACGATGCTGGCCGAGTCAGCATGATCTTCCTGATGATTGGATATTTCTTTGTGACATCGGGCGAGTTGTTCCTATCGCCCATTGGTCTGTCGAAGGTGACTGAACTTTCTCCGGCCAAACTTGTCTCTTTCATGATGGGCGTCTGGTTCCTCTCGTCCTCATTTGCACATTACATTTCTGGTGTGATTGCCAAACTGACCACTGGTGGTGACGGTCACGGCGGGGAGGCAACGGAGGTCGCGGCTGGCCCGCTGACGAAGTATGCCGAGATGATTACTGGAGCGACCGGCGACATGTCGGGTGCCAGCGAGGGAGTGCTCAACTTGATGAACTATACCAGCGTGTTTGCACAGATCGCGATCATCTCTTTCGCATTCGGCCTCATCGCGTTGGTCATCTCTCCACTCATCAAGTACATGATGCACGGAATCAAATAACCGACTGGCACCTGGGTCCCGTTTTGAGCCGGCTGAATCGACGGTGAGTCGAACGGGGTCGGCACAAGGAGAATCCGCAGAAGAGTTCGCTCAGGTGGCCCGTTGAAGTACGAATTGGGCCATCGATCGCGAACTGCAGGGAACGATTTCCACACAGTGACGCTTCACTTTTGCGGTGTTAGGGCGAATACTTGCCCGGATCGGCACCAACCTTCGCCTGAAGAGAAAGTTGACAGACCGATCCGAGCTGATTCTATTGATTGTTCCAATTGCCGCAGGTTACCTCGATCGATCCGATCCGAAACGCCGATTCGATCCACGGGTCAGTTCTTGGCAGAGGCGAGATATCGGCAAGGTTGAGCAGGGCAGAAACACAGGAGCTGAGTTGAGATGAATTCACGTAAAGTCGCGATCTTGATAACCCTATTCGGTACGAGCCTGCTGGTTGCGAAACCAGCAATGGCCCTACCAGCATTTGCCAAAGCATTCAAAGCGGTCTATTTCGCACCGTCTGAAAACGATGAATTCAAGAAGGCGATTCGCAAAGCGAATTGCAATATTTGTCACGTCAAGGGCGAGAAGAAAGATGTCAACAACGAATACGGCGAGAAGATTGCTGAACTGATCGAAGGCGACGCCAAGCATCGCTGGGACGATGCCAAAAAGATTGGCGAAGAAGAGGGGAAAGCTGAGCTCGAAAAGCTGGTTGCGGAGCTGGAGGAAGCGTTGACGAAAGTTGCCGAAATGAAAAATTCGGACGGCAAAAAGTATGGCGAAATCCTGGCCGCTGGCGAACTGCCTGTCCCCCTACCTGTCGAAGATAAGCAAGAATAGGGTCGCTGGCAGCGCATGTTCGAAAAAGCGGCGGCAGACCGATCCAGCCACGTTGACAATCTGCCCTCAGACATATTAGCATTTGCAACTCGGCAAGTTCACACTGCCGATCCCGGGCGCTTAGCTCAGTTGGTTTAGAGCACCTGCCTTACAAGCAGGGGGTCACAGGTTCGAGTCCTGTAGCGCCCACTCGGTTGCGATTCGTTGCGACCTAAAGCATCAATATGCGGCAATCGAGCAGGTCCTTTTTGGGGCCTGCTTTTTCTTTAGGGTTCCGACGGGTCGCTTGGGATACAACTCTGGCACAAACGGTTTGCGGCGTCGCCATGCCGTCAAACGTGTCTGCGTTAGGTCGGGTCTGCCCAATATCGCCAGTCCCAACTTCATTCACCATCAATGGGTTGTCAGCAAAAATTCCGGCGATCGACTTGGCGAACGAGAACGAAGCAGGGGGCCATCAGCCATATGAACAACGTCGTTGAAGGTTCGGGCACCGCGTGGATGGCGTCCGAAGACATGAATTTGTTGGCGTTCCAAATCAAGTAATCGGCTCCGTTCACAAAGCCATCAAAGTTGAAGTCACCGCTGCACCAATTCGAATTCGATGTGAACTTGTTGGCATTCCAAATCAGGTAGTCGGCTCCGTTCACGACGCCGTCCAAATTTCCATCTGCTTGCAGGAACGCATTGCCACCGCTCGTCAGACTGGGGTTATTGGCGCCGCCGACCGCCAGCCAACCGCTGGTCGGATCCAGAACATCTGCGGAGGAAATTACGCTGTCATTATTCATATCGAAGGAGAGGTCGGAACTGCTGGCTGCGATGGCGGTCGTCAGCATGTCTATATCGAGGCAATTCCAAGCCGAGTCGCCATTGAAGTCGCCCGTAACCGAAGCCGAGGACATGAGCGATCCCTGGTAGCCGTCGAAGTTCATGCCATCTTGCGCGATGCGAGAACCGGTGTATTGCGAGGCCGTCCCGGGCAGCAGCGTATGGCCGCCCCAGCTGAGAGTGGTCGGCGCGTTGCCCATCGTTTCGATCGTGATAACGGTGACATCGGCTCCGCTGGTAAACAGATTGCTCCCCAGCGATGTGAATAGGGTATCGGCCGCCGTGTCGACCTGCGTTCCAAAGGTGAAGCCGCCCGTGAATGGGTTGTTGCCCGGATTGTTGAAGGGGAAGTCGCCGCCATTGGTGACCGCCCCGAGCAAGTCGCTGCCAGCCACCTCGAAGGCCAACTCCAGCGCCAGCGAACCGCCGCTGGCCGGCAGTAGGCTGGCATCGGGAGCCACTTCCACAAGCCACTCTCGATTGGAGCTCCCGTTGAGTCCTAAATCGGTCACCGTAAGGAGTGGCTGAGCTCTGGCCACGGTATTCGTTGTCGCCAATAGTAGGCAGAAGATGAGATAGGTGGGATGCTTCACGGTGCTACCTTTGATAGAACGGCGGTCGAAATGGCAAGCACTTCGCCTGCCGACAGGAGCCTCACTATTATAACGCAAGTTCGCACTGATTCTACAGGAACGGTTGGCTCTGGAGGCGTTGGCCGTTAAATGCGTTGTTGCCATTCGTGGGGTGTGTTCTAATCGAAGGGTGGATGGAAGTGGGTATCTGGCGAAATGAGGCTTCAATGAATTGCCATAAGAGGCGACGAGTCGTCAGTCTGAGGAGGCCGGGTTTTACGCTGGTCGAACTACTCGTGGTGATCGCGATCATTGCGATTTTGGTTTCGCTGCTCCTACCGGCTGTGAATTCGGCGCGCGAGGCCGCTCGACGGACTCAGTGCAAGAATCAACTGAAGCAAATCGGACTAGCGCTTCTTAATCATGAATCGGCGTTGAACTATTTGCCCGTGGCCGGCATCGTGGGGCCTGAGGGGAATGGCATCTACAGAAGCTTCGATCCGCTTTCTGGTCCGCAGATCAGTTGGATGGTTTTGGTGCTTCCCTATTTGGAGGAACAGGCCTTATTTGACCAATTTGACGTTTCCATCGATGCGTCGATTTTCGAGCAAGAAGGTGACCCACAGTTGCAGCAGCCGAGCAGTTATCTATGCCCAAGCGACAATGCGATCGGCCGATTCTTTCAGCACAACAATTTTTCTCAAGGTACGCCGATTGCGAAAGCGAATTATGCGGCTTACGTGAGTCCCCAGCATGTTGTCGATCTGGCGCTTGTGCCGGGCGCATTGGGGGGATTCGAACCCGGCACGATGCAAGGGCAATCGATGCGCAAAGTGCGTGACGGCGCGACAAAAACGATCGCGGTTACCGAAGTGCGAACTCGAGAGAATGAACGCGATCCACGAGGCGCGTGGACGCTGCCTTGGGGAGCGTCCAGCTTGCTGGCGGTGCATATTGACCATCTCTATGGTGCGACGACGGTTACCGAACCGGTTTCAACTTATGTCCCTGACCCGATTTTCTTGAGCTGGAGTCATACGCCCAACAATCAAGAGAAGCCCGATCTGCTCTATTTTTGTCCCTCTTCGGCGCAGTCGTTTGTGGAAGGGATGCCGTGTGCGATTGGGGGTGGCAGCCTCAAGCCATTCGTGACCGGTTCGGCTCGCAGCCAGCACCTAGGCGGGGTCAACGCTGTGGCTCTCGACGGCCATGTCGGATTCATGGCCGATGAAGTGGATCCCTACGTCTTGACCCATTTGGTCAGCGTGCGCGACAACGGGCAGTTTTCCGTAAGCGAAGAGTTGCGTTAACTTGTCGTGGACTACCCGTCCTCATGAATCGAGAACCTGATGAAAACACGTTTGGCTGTGGTGCTCGTGGTGGTAGGTTTGGCGCTGATCGTCGGTTCGCGATTTGTCGGAAATCGAGTGAGCGCCGAACAGGAGTGGTCGGATCAAAAGGTCGAGCAATTCGAGCGGATCGCGGCTTCGGTCCATTCGCCGGCAACCGATCGTAAAACGCTCGAAAATAGAGACAAACTGGAAGTGATGCAGCAGGAACTGATTGATCTCAAGAATGCAGCGCTCGCGAAGAAGCGGCTGTTCTACCGAAGTGGAGTGACGACCTGCGTGATGGGAATTCTGATGGCTCTGTGGGTTCGCGTGGAACGTGAATCGGTCTAGCGGCTGATCTTCCGTCCGAGACTCAGCGGCCGTAGGGCGCCCGCGGCGATTCTTGTTCGTTCTCGTATCCGTTATGTGCATCCTTCGGCGAAGTCTCTGCATCAGCATTTGGAAATGACATCAGCATTTGGAAATGACATCA
>CAYZRS010000034.1:13400-25354 GCA_964480915.1 uncultured Pirellulaceae bacterium
GCGAAGTCTCTGCATCAGCATTTGGAAATGACATCAGCATTTGGAAATGACATCATTTTCGCAATGTGAATGGCGTCAAGGCGAACAGGATGGCAAGACAAAAGTGGCGAGCGGGCTCTGGCACGAAGTAGACCGAGGTCAGTGTGAATGCTGTGCCGAAGTCATTCGAAAGCAAATCTACCGAAATGGCGTCGACACTGGTGCGGTCGATGGCGGGGAACTGCCCCATTGGTTCCATCATATCCCAAGCGAATCGGAACTCGCCCGCCCCAAACGTCGGTTCCAGAACGACGTCGATTCGGTTGCCGGCCGTCGGTTCGATGTCGCCCGCGATCGCATTTGAAAAACGGATCGTCATGAGCACTTGCCTGGAGACATTGGCGTACGCAACAACGAACTCGGTCTGAGCAGACGCATCCAAATCCATCGGGTTGTTCGGATCGTTTGAGAGCCAGCTGATGAGCAGGCCACCCTTGGCTGTTTGAGTTGTCGACCATTCCAACTGGCCGGCGAATGGGTCGATGTTCACGGTGCCGGTGGCATCGGTCACGGTCGAGTTGTTGGGGATCGGTTGGGCGAACATCCGCCGTAAGTTACCGGCAGTTGTCGAGAGCGGTGTGTCATCGAGCGAAGTTGTGATGTTCGGCCACGTTCGTGAATGTGGGTAGAGTGCCCCGGAAATTTCCGTAAAGTCATCCACGACTAAGTCTGCACGGGTGGCGGTCGCTGTCAGCAAGAAGCAAGTGAGCACCAGCACATAAGTGGGCAGCTGCCTTCCCCTAGGTCGTTCAGGGGCTAAGTCGTCGTGCATAGGAAAGTCCTTTTACGAGGTGCCAGGTGTTGGCGGCTCCTCACGAAATTCAAACGGTCTGACTGTTCGCTGTCAGCGCACAAAAATACGAACGGACCGCGCAATAAAAAACACGTCTCGGGCGTTGGCCTGAGCGTGTCGATTGGCGTTGCGTTCGTACAGTAGATCGAGCTGCCGGTGAGTGACCGTAAAGTTAACTTACCACCCTAGTCTATTTGTTGGTCAGCGCTGAAGCAAGCAAATCGCGAACAGGGATGTTTAGGGGATTGGATTGAATCCGAACAGCGACGATGGCGGGACGCTAGATTTGGTTTTCCTTGCCACTGGGGACGATGAACCGATCTTAGTT
Source organism: uncultured Pirellulaceae bacterium (assembly GCA_964480915.1). Lineage (GTDB taxonomy): Bacteria > Planctomycetota > Planctomycetia > Pirellulales > Pirellulaceae > CAWGCE01. Next base: position 14,561 of record CAYZRS010000034.1, read on the forward strand.
CGATTCCTCTTTCATCAGCCAGAGAACAACGGCGGGGAGGAAGAGTACATCGGCAATGACTGCTAGGGAGAGGCTTAACGCCGACAGCCAGCCGAACGTCTGCATGGACGGAATGTAGCTAAGCAGCGTCACGGCGTAACCGGCGACGAAAACGCAGGTCGTCACCATCAGCGCTGGGCCAACCTCTCGAATCGATTCCAAGACGGCCGGCCGATTTGCGAGGCCATGTTTGCGATGCCATTGGTAACGCATCAGGAAGTGGATCGTGTCGTCGACAGAGATGCCCAAGCAGACGGTGAAGCAAAGGACGCTGACAAACTGCAGCGGCGTGTTGGTCAGTACGAGACTGGCACCTGCGCCCAGCAAGGCGAAGGCATTTGGCAGCGTGCTGGCCAAACCGAGTGACAGCGAACGAAACAGGAAACTCATCAGCAAGAAGATCAGGCAGGTGGCCAGCAGCAGGCTCCAACCCAAATCGCGGATCAACTTGATGAACGAACGGGACAGGGAGATCGCAGGACCGGTCACCGTGACGGTGACACCTGGATGGTTGTCTTGAATGGCGGCCAGTTGTTTCTCGACTCGTTGCACAATCTTTAGTACGGCGTCGGCGCCAATATCGGTCGTGCGGGTTGCGATCGTTGCCTGGCGGTATTGGGTATTCAGAAATGGCGTGAGATACTCGGCCGGAACTTGTTGCAGCGCGGCAAACTGTTCTCGGTAGCGCTCGGACCGGCCCGTCTTGCCAGGCAGCGATTGCAGCATATCCAAAAGAGAAAGTGGTTGGCCCAGTTGTGGCTCGTTCGCCAAAATCTCTTGGACGACCGCCAGTTTGTCGAGCACTTCTGGCGAATTGATTCGCAATGGAGGAACCCAATCCAGCACAAAATAGACTGACGATGCACCGCCGAATTGTCTCTCCATGACGGCATAGGATTGAATGGCCGTGCTTTTCGCCGGCAGGCTGTCGGCAAGGCGATTCTGGCTGCGGAGGGAAAAGCAAAGGAGGCCGAAAACAAGCGTGCTAAGAAGGCCGCCGATGGCCAGGCGTTTGGGGCGCCGATCGACGAACGTTGCTAACTGGCTGCAGAACGTGTGGAACTTTTCTTGGTGGGCAGCATTGTCGATGCTGGTTGCTTGGATTTGCTGCGGAAAGTAGCTGGAGAAGATGGCCACGACGAGCTGGACCATGAAAAAATTGACGAGGCAGCCAAATGCGGTGAGCATCCCAAATTCTCGCACCGCTCCGACCGTAGAAATCGACAACGACCCGAAACCGATAGCGGTCGTGAGAGACGTCAGTAGGCAAGGCATCCACAGCTTGCGGATGGAGAGAGCGATCGCTCGAGGGGGCGGCTCGAGCGTCAATTGATGGCGGATGTCCAGCATGAGGTGGACTGAATCGGCATAGCCAACGACGATCACAATGACGGGCATGATCGTATTCATGACCGTAATCGGGATATTCGTCGCGCCGGCCAATCCGAGTGTCATCAAAGCGCCGATCACCGGCCCGGCCCCGACAATGACCAGCGCGGTGAGGCTGCGAAACAGCCAGTATCCAATGATGGCACCGATCAGTATGCCACACGTCGTGAACGTACGCTGATCCCGCTTCAGCAGTTGGGACATTTCGGCATGCAATGCCGGAAAGCCGGTGATGATCGAGTCGATTTCGTGCTCATGGCCTGGCAAGTGCTTGGTCACGACCGCCTGCATCCGCTCAATCAGCGGGCGTATCTGAGCTTCGTCGTCCAGCAGCGGGTCGATGCGCGTTGCGATCACAGTGGCCTTACGATCTTGCGAGATCAAGTGCCCGACTGCCAGCGGGTGTGCCAAGATTGCCGCTCGGGCTGCTGGCCATTGGTCGGCTTGCGTCGAATCGTCCTTCAGCAGGGGGAAGAGGTATCGTCGTGCTTTCCGTTTGGAACGGAGGCTGAGTAGGCTGCGAGTTTCGGTGATTCCTTCGATCGAATTGAGCTCATTGTGGATCTGGCGAATGGCAGTGACGACCGATGGCTGCAGAAGATCCGCTTCCGATTTCAAGATGACGTATAGATCATCATCGGTGATGGGAAACCGCGATTCGAATTCTTCCAGAACCGGGTCTGGAGTGCGCAGCATCTTGTCGATGTCGCTCTCGACCCAAACGTGCGTACAGCCCAAGACCGCCAACGCGAGGAGTGCCAACAGCCCGGTGATGAGCACCAGGCGAAAGCGCGACTGCAAGAATTTGGTTAAGAATTCAACCAAGGGCATTTAGCTACCGAAGCGAAGCTCGCCACTGGAGAAGGTGGTACCGAAGTTTTTTGACAACTCGGCGACTTGACGGCACGCCGAGCCGAACTGGTCGGCCTGCAAGAGACTGAGTGGATGCATGAACGCGCCCCAAACCGTGTCGTCGTTGATGCAATAGCGAGCGTCCAGGGCGCGATCGTAGTTCGCTTCCATGCACGCTCGAATCAATTCGTCGTCGACGTTGCCGACATCGGCGATCGGTGTCATCAGACGCATGCGATCGTGCGACTCGTCGGTGATGCATATGAGCGGTATCCCAAAAGCGACGAATTGCCAAAATCCCAATTGGCCTTCTATTTTGGTGCCCATTTCTCGAATGATCGTATCGAGACTTGCGTTGCACATGGAACGTGATGTCGTAGGCATGATCATCGCAGGATCTCTCGGAGTGGTCGTCACCAAATCGGAACGGGTTACCCACCAACGGAACGGCGGACCCACCAATATAGGGTGGAACACCCTAAATTGCATCGGCCCCACGCGAACTACTGGTCGAAGGGGGCTTCATAACCGAAACTTTCTGCTGGACGAGACTGAATCGAGGCCCCGCGAGACGTCGATCGAATGGAAGAAACAGCGACTTATGTTTGCGATAGTTGCGGCGAGGACGTGACGGTGCCTGTGGAATACCTCTCTGGTGGCAGGCAAGAATTCGTCGAAGATTGCCCCGTTTGTTGTCGGCCCCATTTGATCCGTGTCGAAATTGACGAGGACGGATCGGTGCGAATCACTGCCGTCAGCGAGTAATGGTGTGGCGACGTAGGGAATGTTCGGATGACAACCGCAGTCGCCTTCGCCTACAATGCGGCGGTCTGTTTGTGGCTGCACACTGAACCGCGTTATCGCGAAAGATATTTCTTGTGTCTCGATTTGCATTGATCCTATCGATCGTGAATGTGGTTTGGATTCCCAGCCAAGTTACTGCGCAAACTGATTGGGTCGAACGGGTCAAGCAAGAAGTTGCCACCCATGATGCCGGAAGCCGTGATTGGATACTGGCTCAGTATCGCTTGGCCTGGGCCTTCACGAATTACGACGCCGAGCTTGGCATCGAACATGCCGACCAAGCACTCGAAGCGGCGGCGAAGATCGGGGATGGCAATCTTGTGGCCGTTGGCCATTGCGTCAAATCGATGATTCCTGCTTTGAGTCTTGGTTCGACCGGATATTCCATATTCGAGCAAGCGAAGCTCGTAAGTCCGATTGAGCCGATCGAGCAACTGTGGTTCGATTTCGCAGAATCTCACTACGCCGGCGATGGCTGTTCGCCTCGCACAATTCAGCATCTGCAATCGCAACTTACGAAGTGTGAACGTCCGGCGCTGCGCGCGGCCCTGTGGATTGCGATTGCCCAGCGACTGCTGCGAGAGGAGCGTGGCATCGGATCGGTGGTTGGCCAAGTGCAAGCGGCTGTCGACGCGGCAGGGCTTCGTTGTCACAAGGTCGATCTCGACATGATGATCGCGTATGAAAACATGGTCGACATCGATGTTGCCGCACAATGCTGTCAGAGGTTGAAAGAGATTGTCGTCGAGTCAAGAGCCTGCGGCAACCGCCACAGTCAAGTTGTGGCTATCACGACGCTTGCCACGAGTGGGCCAATCGCAAACTATTCCATCGAAGAAAAGCACATAGCGCTGACGGAGGCGATTGATGTCGCCAAGAAATCGAGAAACGCAATCCTCCTAGAACAGGCGTTTATGACCGCCATTGAGTTTGGAATTCGGAATGGGAAATCCGATTTCTCAAATCAACTCGCCGACGATGTGACGGCCTATCTCCCGGGGTTAGGTCGGGAGAAGAAAGAGTTGAAGATGTTGGCCGTGCAGGCCTATATCCAAACCGGTCGCCTGGAAACGGCTCAGAATGTCCTCGACAGCGATCTCACGGAAAAGGAATCCGAATTAGCCACATTGAAATCGAAGTTTGATGGCGTGGCAATTGAGTTAGAGGATGAAAGTCGGCGAAGGCAAGTCATTCAGTCGGAACGCGATCAAGCGTATGGTCGATACTTTATTTTGTGGGCCACGGCGTCGCTGGTCGGCGCAGCGCTCTCTCTTTTTCTGTTGCTGAGCTGGCGTCGACTGCGGCAAGTGAATTCGAAGTTGCGGGCGGAAATGGACGCCGGCGAAGTGGGCCGTCATGAACAAGAACAGCTGAAGCAGCGGGTTTCTCGACTGCAGCGAATGGAGAGCTTGGGAGCGTTGGCTGGCGGTGTTGCCCACGATTTCAACAATCTGCTCGTTGGGGTCCTCTGTAACGCGGAGTTGCTGAAAACCGAAGGGGTTTCGGACGAGATGAAGCACGATTGTGTGCAAGGCATTATCAGTTCGGCCGAAGCCGCATCTGACCTCAGCCAAATGATGCTGGCGTACACCGGAAGACAGCCAGCGCACAGTGAAACGATCGATCTGGGCGAGCTAATCGACGGGTTGCTGCCGCTATTTCGAGCCGCGTCTTTGAAGCACGAGATCAAGGTGACGCCGCTGCATGAGCCTGTTTATGCTCTGGCCGATCCCGTGCAGATCGAGCAAGTGCTGCTCAATCTTGTGAATAATTCGGTGCGCTCGATCGAGTCGCCCAGCGGATGCGTCACGATTTCGTTGGGAACCACTCGGCTAGAAAAAGTCGACGAAACGCAATTTCACGGTCGTCGACGGGAAGGTGGTGAGTTTGCCTATATCGAAGTTGCCGACAATGGTTGTGGCATTGAAGAGGCGCAGCTAGAGCATATTTTCGAACCATTCTATACCAAACAAAAGTCGAAGCAGGGGCGCGGGTTGGGGCTTGCGCTTGCCTACGGAAACGTGGTTCGCCACAACGGATTGATCCAATGCAAGTCGGTGGTCGGCGAAGGAACGGTCATGCGAGTGCTGTTGCCAGTTGCCGTGCAACAAGCAGAAGAAAATTCGCCCCGCGAGACAGCGCCGATGGTTCGATCACACCAGTGTGGTCACGCCGTCGTGATTGATGATGAATTGTCGGTTCTGTTGACGCTCAAACGCATGTTGGTCAGCAACGGTTGGACGTGTGAGACATTTCAAAAACCGAAAGAAGCGTTGGCCAAATTGGAGCGTCAGGCGATTCATCCGGATTGCGTCGTCGTCGACGTGCGCATGCCAGAAATGGATGGTCGTGCTGTCGTTCAGCACTTGCTGAATCATCACCCCAAGCTGCCGGTGACGATTGTGAGCGGTTACAGCAAAACCAATCTGCATGATTTTCTCGAATTTCCCAATGTGGTGAACACTTTGGCAAAACCTTTTTCTACCAACAGCGTTTTAGTTTCGTTGGAACAGGCGGTTTCCCACGCGGCCGCTTCTCAGGTGGTCTAGTTCACCGATCGGCAGCTGACGCCACTGACGCAGCAAAGGCAGACTGCATAAAAGCCGTGTGTTGGTTCGCTCGTCTTGACGGTTTGCGGTGAGAACGACACGCTTTAGGTTCCTTGGGGAACAATGCAGTTGGAGATCACAAGAAAAGTATGGCTGGATCAACTGAGCAAAAGCCGGGCGAGTTCGTTAGCAAGGATTCGCCGAGATGTGGCTTCCATCAGCGCCGACTGGTTGGTGAATTGATGGACGACCCCGAGTTGGACGATCGCTTGCACCACGATGCACTCAAGGGGCTGGCCCGCGCGAACAGTGTCAGTTTTAGCTCTCAAATTCTTTCGTCTGCCATTCAGCGATTGGCCCAGCAAGTCGAGGGCCGGCCGTTGCGGATTGTGGATATTGCTTGCGGAGGCGGTGACGTCACGTTAAAGGTAGCCCACGACCTGGAACTGCAGCGGATTCCCGCCACGATTATTGGGTGCGATGTCAGTCGCTATGCCGTCGAACACGCTCGGGCAAACGCCGTCGGGACGGTAGGGACGGTGGAGTTTCAAGAGCTCAATGCCTTGACCGACGAATTGCCCGAATGCGATATCGCGATGAGTTCATTGTTCTTACATCATCTGACGACGCCAGATGCGGTTCGGCTGCTGGAACGGATGGCCGACTGTGCGGAGCATCTCCTCATCAACGATTTACGGCGTTCTCGTCTTGGTTATTGGATGGCCTGGTGCGTCTGTCGACTGTTGACACGATCCAAAATCGTTCATACCGATGGCCCGCTGTCGGTGGAGGCGGCCTTTACACCGGACGAAGCGCTGGCAGCAGCGGAAGAGGCCGGTTTGGTCGGCGCGAAAGTCTGCCCGACTTGGCCGGAGCGTTTCTTGTTGCAATGGAGCCGCCCATTGTGATTGTTCAGAATTCGTTGGCTGCGGCTGACGTGCACTCGCTGAGTGAAAAACCGTGGGACGTTATCGTCATCGGAGCTGGGCCGGCAGGCGGGGTGGCCGCTTTGGGCGCCGTCCGAAATGGACTGCGCACGTTGCTCCTCGATCGAAAGCAATTTCCTCGACCCAAAGTATGTGGCGCTTGTATTAACCGTCGGGCAATGGCCGGTTTGGCTGCGGCCGGATTGGCGGAAGTCGTCCAGTCGCTGGAAGGGGTGCCGTTACGAGCGTTTCAGGTACATAGCCCTTCGTCTCGTGCCAATATTCCTTTTGATTTTTCCAGCGTCGCGATTGGCCGAGGACCATTCGATGACGCGATCGTACGGCAAGTCGTCGCCGCTGGCGGGACGTTTCTGCCTGGAGTGACGGCAACCGTTGCGGCCGATTTGGTGGGGGAGCGACGCCGTGTGAAGTTGCGCACCGCCGACCGTGAGCTGACGGCCCATACTTCGCTCGTGATCGCCGCTGATGGCCTGTCCCAATCTTGCCTACGTAGCTTGCCGGAATTCACCAGTCGCGTCGCTCGTGGGACCCGCGTCGGCGTGGGAGGGCAGCTCTCGGCAGACAAATCGAGCATGTATCAGCCAGGTACGATTTACATGGCTGTCGATCGAGCCGGCTATGTTGGGGTCGTGCGGCTGGCGGATGGACGACTCAATGTGGCCGCAGCCTTTGATCCTCAGGCAATAAAGCACGCTACCCACCAGGCCGATTTGGTTGCGGCGACATTGCGGGCGGCCGATTTTGAAGTGCCAGCGAGTCTCTTCTCGGCCGAATGGAGTGGTACGGCCGGATTGACCCGCCGTTCTAATCGTGTCGCCAGCAAACGGGTCTTGGTGGTGGGGGATGCGGGCGGTTATGTTGAGCCGTTCACCGGCGAGGGGATTGCTTGGGCTGTCACGACCGGCGCGGCGGCGGGTGCCATCGCGACCGAAGGTGTTGCTGCCTGGACTTCAGGCATCGAGCGAAAGTGGACGGCCGACTATGCGCGGCTGGTGCGCCGGCATCAGTTTTGGTGTCGCGCTCTAGTGCGGATGCTGCGCTCGCCTATGATGGTGAACAGTTCGCTCAGACTTTTGAATAAATTTCCCAAGATTGCGCGACCGGTGCTGAAACACTTGAATGCTCCCGTCAACTTCGGCCCCTCCGGGCGAGGTCAACGAACTCGAATATCGAAAGAAAAAAGTCATGGCGTTTGAGCTGTTGGGAATGGGTACGGCGGCTCCGGAGCACTTCATCGAGCAGCACGATGCAGCGGCGCTTGCCGAAACGTTGATGGGAGCGCCGGAAGATCGACGACCCTTGGCGACCCTGTTTCGCCGCGCCATGGTGAAACAGCGACATAGTGTCTTATTAGACGGTTCAAGCAACGGCCAGCCGGCGCTGCAGGATTTCTACTACGCGGCGGAATCGGCTGCCGATGGCGGACCTTCGACTGCGGTACGGATGCAAAGGTACGAAGCGGAGGCCAGTAAGCTGGCCTTGGCCGCCGCAGAACGAGCCATCAACGCCGCCCACGTCGATGTCGATGTGTTGACGCATTTGGTGACCGTTTCTTGCAGCGGTTTCCGTGCTCCGGGAGTCGACATTGATCTGATTACGAGCCTAGGGTTGAGCCGCGACATCGCTCGGACCCACGTTGGCTTCATGGGCTGTCATGGCGCGATGAATGGCTTGCGGGTTGCCAGGGCGCTGGCCGAGTCCGACCCGAATGCGTTTGTGCTGCTGTGTGCAGTCGAGCTATGTAGTCTGCATTGCCACTACGGGCAAGATACTGATCAAATTGTGGCCAATGCCCTGTTTGCCGATGGAGCCGCCGCTGTCGTGGGGCGAAGTTCCGCTTCCGAAGGCGATGACAACTGGCGTTTGGTCGCATCGGGCTCTTCGGTCATACCTCAAACCGAAGAGCTGATGCACTGGCAAATTCGTGACAATGGTTTTGAGATGGCATTGTCGCCGAAAGTGCCGGAAGTGATTCGCGCCGAACTGCGCCCTTGGATGGAAAAGTGGCTGATGAAGCACAGCTTGCGGATCGAAGATGTCGCGAGTTGGGCGGTCCATCCGGGCGGTCCGAAGATCTTGTCGGCCTGTGGCGAGGTGCTGGGGCTCAGTGAAAATCAACTGCAAGCGTCTTGGGACGTCCTGAGCGAATTCGGAAATATGTCCTCGCCGACAGTGCTCTACATTTTGGACAAACTGCGAAAAGAACGGGCGAAGCTGCCCTGCGTCGCACTAGGGTTCGGCCCCGGGCTCGCGATCGAAGCCTCTCTGTGGGTGTAATCTTCCCGTGGCCTCATTCAGAACGTGGTCAGCTCTTCCGTTTCGCTGAACATGGTCGCCTGCCGCTGTGTGTGGGCAGCGTCGCGAATGTGGGCCGCCTCTTGTTTGGGGCCAAACGCGTGTAGCGAACGGTATGCCTCCGTCGCGTCTTCATACGCCTCGCGAAATGCGCCGGCTGCGAAGTTCGCTTTGGCTCGTACGAGGTATCCGTTGGCCAATGACTTTACGAGTGGTAGCGGAGCGAAGATACCAGCCACGAGACTCAAGATGGCTGTCATGAACCAAGCGCCGGCGATGTCCATTTGCTTGATCGCTGCAATGCTGGCGATCACCAGGCCAATCATGGCGCCGAGCACGAACAAAGCACGACCTACCAAGGTATTGGAATCGTATTTGAGTCTTCGCTTAACAGGCATTTGCGACGGGGCAGATGCTACTACGCAGGTGCCAAGAAATCCACATGCGGCGACACCGCCGACGAGCACGTTGAGTACGAATGCTTGCAGCATGTTACCTCTCCTCTTTCTTCTCTCTTACGCCCGTTGTGCTGTTCGGCAAACAGGCGTCTACCTAACTCCGTTGGCAAATCGTAGGTTCTACGGTTTGCAGTTGCCAGGGATACTCCCCATCGAGATGCGTGGTTTTCCGCCTGCTGAACGGCAGAATCAGCAATGCCGTTACGAATGGCATCGCCGTCCCCCGGGTTTTCCCCTGGTTGGTGGGTGGCGTCGCTTCGCTGTTTTTTTGGCGTTTGCAAGACCCTAAGGTCGCTTGGTTCGATAGGCACTGGCCGGCGAATCCCAAATTCCAGGGGGAATTGCCGGTTTTCTTGATTGCCCGAGTGATATCACTTTGATATTATTTCGATATGTGGCCAATCGAGTGTTTGAAACAGACTGGATCGAGGGCAAGACAAATGACTAGTGAGAAAGTGGTGAGGCCAAGCAGCGGCTGGATGTATCTATTTCTGGCTTTGGGTTTGATGATTGGCGGGCCGGCGATCGTGGCCGTGCAGGCGAGCCAGGCCGGTTCGCCTGCAGGTTGGGCCGTCGCGCTGATGTTCGTTTTGATCATTGTCAGTTCCGTTTGTCTCTTCGGATTCATGGCGGTGCAGCCGAATACGGCGCGCGTGCTATTGCTCTTTGGTGATTACAAAGGGACCGTGCGAGAATCGGGCTTTTACTGGGTGAATCCGTTCTATTCGAAGAAGAAGATTTCCTTGCGAATTCGTAATTTCGAAACGGGAACGACCTCGACGAAGGAAGTGAAAGACGCAGCGGGCACAGTGCTCCAGCAAGCGTCGCGCTCTGCGGTCAGGCCGTCCAAGGTGAACGATCGCGATGGTAATCCGATCGAAATTTCGGCCGTGGTCGTTTGGAAGGTCGTCGATACGGCCGAAGCGATGTTCGAGGTCGATGATTACGAACATTTTGTCGAAGTGCAGAGCGAAGCCGCGCTGCGGAATTTAGCGAGCCGTCACCCCTACGATTGCGAAGACGACAACGTCTCGTTGCGGGGGAATACGGAAGAAATTTCCAGTCAGCTTCGTACCGACATCCAGGAACGGCTGGACAAAGCGGGCGTCGAAACCATCGAGGCGCGCATCAGCCATCTGGCGTATGCACCCGAGATCGCAGCGGCGATGCTGCAGCGACAACAAGCGCAAGCCGTTGTTGCGGCTCGCACAAAAATTGTCGAAGGTGCTGTCGGAATGGTCGAGATGGCGTTGGCTCAAATTGCGGCCGACAACATCGTCGAAATGGACGAAGATCGGAAGGCGGCGATGGTTTCCAACCTGCTCGTCGTTCTGTGCAGCGACCGGCACACACAGCCGGTCGTAAACACGGGAACGATCTATCAATAGATCGGAAAACTCTTTGTAGGGGCGCCGGGGGGCCCCCCCCCCCCCCCCCGGGGGGGTTTAAAAGGGGGCCCCC
>CAYZRS010000034.1:25364-55850 GCA_964480915.1 uncultured Pirellulaceae bacterium
TAACTATATATAAATTTTTGGAAAAACTTTTTGTTGGGGCGCGGGCTACCGCGGGCGCCCCGCATTGGAGGTTAAAGATGGCTCCACGCGATTCCTTCTTATTACGGATCGATCCCAAGATTCTGAACGCAATTCGACAATGGGCGTCGGATGATCTGCGAAGTGTGAATGGCCAAATTGAGTTCTTATTGCGACGATCGCTGAACGAAGCGGGCCGCAAGGGCGACGAAACCAAGAAGAAACCCAGCAAGGACTGATCTCGCGGGATGTGCGTTGGCCGCTGCGGGACGACACGGTCCGTCAAGTTTCCAGAAAGCGATCGGCCCGACCTCGTCTTGGAGCGATTGTTTTGGCACAATGATCCGCTTTCCAATTCTAGCGCGCGGCGAATATGGCCCTCCTCAATCTTCAAGACGTATCCTTCACCTATCGCAAGCCGGCCCTCCTCGAAGACATTGATCTTGAGATCAACGCGGGCGAGCGAATTGGGCTGCTCGGTCGTAACGGAATGGGGAAATCGACGCTCATGAAGATCATGGCGGGCGAATTGGAACCCGATCATGGGCGGGTCGTCCGCGGCAGCAATGTGCAGATTGCCCGTTTGGAACAAGAAGTTCCCGAAGGCGAATCCGACAAAGTGTCTGCGATCGTCGCGTTGGGGCTGGCACCTGGCGAACAAGACCTTGGCAAATTTGTCGCTTCGAAACAGGCGGTCGACAAAGTCCTCTCGCGGATGAATCTAGATCCTGAAGAGGTCTTCGGCACGCTCTCTTCCGGCATGAAGCGTCGCGTGTTATTGGCCCAGGCCTTAGTCCGCGAGCCCGATCTGTTGCTGCTGGACGAACCGACGAATCACTTAGACATCGAGTCGATCGATTGGTTGGAGCGATTTCTCAAGGGCTACACTGGCGCACTGGTCTTCGTGACGCACGATCGCGTCTTCCTGCGGGCTTTGGCGACGCGGATTCTTGAAGTCGACCGGGGCCGGATCTTTGATTGGACCTGTGACTACGAGACGTTTTTGAAACGCAAAGAACTGGCGCTCCATACCGAGGCGCTAGAACAGGCCAGTTTTGATCGCAAGTTGGCTCAAGAAGAGGCTTGGATTCGGCAAGGGATCAAAGCGAGACGAACCAGGAACGAAGGCCGCGTCAAAGCGCTGAAGGCCATGCGCACCGAACGGGGACAACGCCGCGACCGCCTGGGCAATGTGCGGATGAGGGCCATGTCGGCCGAACAGTCGGGACAACTGGTCATTGAAGTGGAGGACTTGCAATACGCCTACGACGAGCAACCAATTATCGACGGATTCTCGACGTTGATCACGCGGGGGGAAAAGATCGGCATCATTGGACCCAACGGAGCTGGCAAAACGACACTCCTGAAGCTGTTGTTGGGTGATCTAAAACCGAATGAAGGGACCGTCCGCCACGGCACACGATTGCAAGTGATCTACTTCGATCAGCTGCGTGAGCAGATCGATGGTGAGATGACGGTCGCCGAAAACGTTGGGGAAGGGCAGGATATGCTCGAATTCAACGGCAAGAAAAAGCACATCTATGGCTACTTGCAGGAATTCTTGTTCACGCCAGAGCGAGCTCGTCAGCAGGCAAAGTTGCTGTCTGGTGGCGAGCGAAATCGGCTTTTGTTGGCTCGCTTATTCAAGCGGCCATCGAACGTGATGGTTCTGGACGAGCCAACAAACGACCTAGATGCCGAGACATTAGATTTGCTGGAGGAGCTGGTCGACAGTTACGACGGCACCTTGCTCTTAGTAAGCCACGATCGAGCTTTTCTCAACAACGTCGTTACCAGTGTGATCGCCATCGATGGTGTTGGCGGTGTCCGGCAATACGATGGCGGCTACGACGACTATGCTCGACAAGTGGCCAAAGCTCAGGCAGAGCAGGCGAAGTTGGTCGAAGCCGACGGCAAGAAAAAGCAGAAAAAGGGCAAGAAGTCGAGTGGCATGAGCGGCGGAAAGCCGAAGGTGGCCAAGCTGTCGTTCAACGAAAAACGGGAACTCGACGAGCTGCCAGCGAAGGTGGAGCAACTGGAGGCAGAGCAAGCCGAGATGCATGCCACAATGGCTGAGCCGGATTTCTTCAAAAGCGGTGGCGATAAAATCACCCAGTTCAACGATCGCCTGGAACAATTGCAGAGCGAACTTCAGGTCGCTTATGCACGCTGGGAAGAATTGGAATCGCGGGCCTAAAAAAACAAGCCGGCTCCATTTGATGATGAAGCCGGCTCACCGCTGTTCGGACCGAATCGCTGAGATCGGTCGTTGTCGTCGGGGCATGCCCCTGTCGATCCAACCTTAACTGCGACGTCGTAACGCCAGCGCGGCCAAGCCAAAGAGGAGTGCGGCAAGGCTCGTCGGTTCGGGGACGGCTGCATAGCTAAGATTGTCAGCCGACCACAGTTCTTGGAATGAAATCGCGTCTGGTGTGCCCACAATGCTAACGCTTTCAAATGGCATATCGGAGACGACTCCCACAAATCCCGTATCGAAGCCGGCAATGCTGTCGAGAAGAACAAGCTCACCAAGGACATCGAGCGCGATGCCGTCGCCGGAAAACGGACTGGTGAAATCTGAGCCGAAGGCGAAGGCTGAAGCACCGAGGAAACCAATGTCGACGACTTCGTGTGGTTCGACGCCAGTCTCGCCGTCGAGAAAGTTGGTGCCGTCGATCGTACCGAACGAAGCACCATCCAAGATATCGAGCGCGCCGTCGCTACCGTTCGCACCACCGTCACGAGTAATGGCCAATTTCGAAGTCTCTAGTCTCTGGCCATCCTTAAAGCTAAACGGAGTCACGTCGTTCAGGTCTTCGACGACGGGAGTCGCGCCGCCGAGGGCTGCTTCCCAGGTTGCGCGATCAGTAAAAACAGTCAACGCGGCATTTGCGTTGGTGACAAGGACGGCCAACAACGTGGCCGATGTGAGTATCAATTTCACGGGGTCTCTCCTTGAATGGGGTCCACAAAAACGAAAAAACGCCGCTGGCTAGACCTAGCAATAGGTCGGGCAAGCAGCGTTTCTTGAAAGTCGGTCAGTGGCGTTCTCGAGAGTCCGTAATCATCCCACCCAATGATGGTCTCGTGACGACGATCAGATGTCAAGGCTCGGACTGTTTTTTCAAATATTTGAAAAATGTTTGTTGGATCTGGTGACGAACCGCAGGGCCGTGTTCGGTCGACCTCTTAGCGCTAAATCGGCCGGATTCGTGGTCCATCTTTGCCCGGAAGGGTCGTCCTGCCGATCACATGGTGGCCGGCAACGGGAACAAAGCGTGACGCATCAATCGAGTACAGAATTCCCCCATTCGTCTGCGGGTCAAACAGTGCCAGGTAGGGCGACGACGCGTGGTGCGCTGGTGCGACGTCGATCGCCACTTCGACATGGCGGTTGGCGGGAGCCAATGTGCTTTCGATGCCTTCGCTCAGCAGTTCATCGACACCGAAAATGAGCGGGATCGATGCGAGTTCGAGTTCGGCGCTCAGTTGGCTTGCCGTGAGCAACTCCAGCAAATGGCCGGCCAGGCCGAAGCCCGTCACGTCGGTCAGCGCGCTCGCGCCGGCAGAAAGAGCGCTCTCTGCGGCCGGTTGGTTGCTCTGCAACAGCGTCCGCTCCAACGCTTTCATCGAGCCTGCCGTGCATTTTGACTGCATGTGTGCGGCCAATAGCACACCGCTGCCAAGCGGCTTCGTGAGCACGAGCAGTTGGTCTGCTCTGGCGTCCGCTTTCGTCGTCGGGTGGCGATGTTGGTCGGCGACGATCGTAAAACCGAAACTGGTGCGCGGCCCTTCGATTGTGTGGCCTCCCACCAGGGTAGCGCCAGCCGCATCGAGCTCCTGCACGCTGCCGGCCATCAATTCGGTGAGGACTTGTTCCTGGGCTCGCTCGGGTCCAAACGGCAGGATCGCGATGGCCAGGGCGGCCACGGGGCGTGCTCCCATCGTCCACACATCGCTCAGTGCATTCAGCGCTGCGATGCGGCCCGCCAAGTAGTGATCGCTAATGGGCGAAGCAAAGAAGTCGGTTGTCACCGTAATCGGATGATCGCCGGCCAATTTGAGGATGGCGGCGTCGTCGGGAGCGTTCAATCCGACCAAGACTTCAGGAGAAGCCTGAATGTCTAAATTCGCCAGTGCGCGGCTGAGCAACGATCCGCCCACCTTGCCGCCACAACCAAGGCAACGCATTTTGGTTGCCAGCGCGTCCGACGGTGAATCGGTCGACGTGGCGACCGACATCATCGGCGACGCATAGTCTTGATACATGTGCATGAATTTGCGATCGATATGATCTTTCCAGCGAAATGCCCATGTCCCGTCGAAGGAGCGACCATGGTATTCGCCAATCGCTTTGCCGTCGCCCGTATTGAGGAGCTTCAGGAACGACCGCTGCGGCTTGTATTCCTCCAACGCCAATCCGTTGATCGACCGTTGCAGATTGTTCCATAGAACGGGCCCTTGTCGAACGGCGTAAACGCCCGCCTTTGCGATGCTTTCCGACCGAATCGTGCCTGTATCTCCGACGGCGAAAACCTGAGCGTTGGCGGTCGATTTTAAGGTCGCGTCGGTCTCCAGAAATCCCCGCTCATCTTTAGGAAGGTCGAATTTGTTGAGTAGCGTCGGAGCCATCGCACGCGTGGCCCAAATCGTGAGATCGACCGAGATTTGAGAGCCATCGGTCGTGGTGATTTGGCCCGACTCGATCCGCTTGGCACGCTGCGACGGATAAAGCGACACACCGGCCTCTTCCAAACGTCTTTTGACCCGTTCGCGTGTCCGCTCGCAAAATCCGGGGAGGAGTGTTCCGTAGACCAAGTGGACGTTAATCTGACATTGCGGGTACTGAGTCCGCAGGCGCTGTGGCAAACAGAACGCGACTTCCGTTCCGCCCGCACCTCCCCCGACGATGGCAATGTCGAGCGACGTATGTTCCCGCGTGTGGCTCGCCACCGCTTTGTCGAGCCGCTTGAGAAACGTCTGCATCGGTTTGATCATCAGCAGACGCTCACGATCGCCATGAACTTCGACACCTTCGAAGCTGGGGACCGAGCCGACGCCAATCGACAACGCGTCGAATCGAATGGGTGGGCGCTCGCGAAACAGCAGGGCGTTGTTCTGCTCGTTGAGCCCCACCACCTCATCGATGATCAATTCGGCGCCGGCTGTTTGACAGAG
Organism: uncultured Pirellulaceae bacterium; assembly: GCA_964480915.1. GTDB lineage: Bacteria > Planctomycetota > Planctomycetia > Pirellulales > Pirellulaceae > CAWGCE01. Next base: position 30,561 of record CAYZRS010000034.1, read on the forward strand.
CCGCACCAGATCGATGGTCATCTCCTCAGGCGAGTAGCTGCCGGCAAGCACGCCAGGCAGCATGCCCGAGTAGGTCGCTTTGCGGAAATTGGAAATGCAGACCAGACGCGTGTCGGGGAGCGGGTGCATTCGCCACATGCGTACGATATGAGCGTTCGTATGACCGACGCCAACGAGGGCAATGGTCTTTGAGGGGAGGGCGGCATGCATGATGGTGCGAGGTGTCTCACGAATCTCAGAACCGGACGATTAGACTGTTCGCATCATAACCTCTGAACGGGCCCATGGCTGACACCGAAATGGCTACCGCTATTCACGACGATCGGGCAATGCTCGTCGGTCGGAGCCGCGACGTTGTTCGACGTCCGGTTTCAACACTTCTTCGCCGTCTGTCTGCGTTTCACGACGATCTTCTTCGTCTCGCCGTTGGGCGTCGTCGCGTTTTTCGATCAAGTGACTCAATTCAGGAGGAATCGGCAGTGGGTCGTTCATGGTAACTCAATCTCGCTGCGACTGGAGAGGCGACGGCTGATAACGGGTCGGAAATTTATGGCTGTAAGTTGGCCGCTTAGGAGGGCCCATGGTTCGACGGCCAGTCGGTGGTCGCGAATTCGTCTGCTCGAATTGCATCTGCTGAATGTGTCCGTCGCTTTCGAGGTATGGTTCGGGCGGCACGACGTGAGCATCGTCGTAGGTGTTGTAACTCCCTTCATGACCTGCTTCATAAGTCGGCGTCTGATGGCAGGTTCCTGCGGCGCAGCCCGTGTCGTCCAGCCAGAATCCTTGCGCCGCACTCTGCGGTGGCGCCGAGTAGTGATGGCAACGGCACTGCCCCTGGCCGCACAGCTCACAAGGCATGACTGGATGGTCGCAGGCATCCGGCATCGGATCTTCCAGGTGGTAGCGTGGATTTCGATAGAGACTGCCGCGTGTCAGCGGAGTATTCGCTCGTTCATACTCCAAGCGATGTTGTTCGCTGTAATAAGGGGGTTCATCCGGCTGCCCGAATCCATGATCAAGCGGCACGATACGTGGAATGAGCGTCACGATGATCTCGCTTCGTGTGAGCTCTTTGGCTCGTCGTTGGAAAAGGAGTCCGACCTTCGGCAGGTCGCCCAGGATGGGGATCTTCGATTGGTCGTTGGAGGCGAGTTCTTGGATCAAACCACCAATGACCAGCCCCTCACCATCTTCGAGCAGCACGTTGGTTTCGACTTCCGTTTTGCGTTCTTCGGGAAGTTGGTTGTCGGGGTTAATACGACCGCTGGAGACTTTCGGTTTCACGAACATCAGGATGCGACCGTCGCGGCTGATCTGTGGACGCACGTCGAGGACGACACCGACGGGTAGGAACTGAATCGTTTCCTGAGTCGCCGTTTGTGTGGTCAGGGTCGTCCGGTAGGCGAGCTGTTCGCCAACTTGTAAGTGAGCGTCCTGACCATTGATGACCAGAACTTTAGGTGCCGCCAGCGTTTTTGTCTCTGTCGTCGTTTTCAACGCGTCGATGACGGCGCCCATATCATTGCCGTCAATCGTGGCGACGAATCCTTGGCCGGCGGCAGCATCGGCAAAGCCGCGAACGTCCAGCGAAATGTCGCCTCCTACGGACTCGGCCAGCCTTTGAATATTGACGCCATGCTTCAATGTGTCGCTCAGGTCGACTTGCAAAATATGGGCTTCGATCATGACTTGTCGCGGTGGTGTATCAATCCGCTCGACATAGTGTGCGACTCGTTCAATCACCTCAGCCACGTCCTCGATAACGACCGCTTCGCGGGTGCGGCGTTGATCGGCCGGGTCGCTTTGCAGAATGCTGGAGTTGCCCGCCGGCGAAAGCATGCCTTGAATCGCTGCTTGGACATCGGAAGCGGCGGCATAGTCGAGTGTAAAGACCTCCATCGCGCGGCCCTGCAGGCGAGCCGGCACCGCGGAGGTCCCTTTCAGTTTCGACACGAACAGAATGTTGTTGCGGTTGGTCCAGGTGTAGCCGCCGATCGTCAAGATCGCATCGAGTGCGTCTTCAAAAGGGACGTGATTGAGTGTGATCGAAATCCGCTCGGCCGCTTGCTCCGAGACGACGATGTTCAGTCCGCTCGCCTTCGCGACCATGCTGAGTACATGTTGCAATGATGCGTCGCGCACGAAGAGAGAAATCGTGTCGTCATTCTGCTGAATGCGAATCGTCCCTTCTTGGCTGGGGGGAGCGACCGGGATCTGCAGTCGGCCGGCGGAGGACGGTTGCTGGACTGACGGGGTAGGGCGAGGGGGCGGCAGTGGGTGCGTGGCCTCGTCGGAAGGTGTGGCGATGAATCGCTGTCGACTCGAAGAGCCGCCTTGATCGCGAAGCAACGGGGTATCGAATTGGCCCAATCGAACAAACGACTGCGGTGGCCTCCGCGCAGGCGGTTCCTCGGCGGTGACGGGCGTCATCGCTCCACTGCCGAGGAGGATCAAAGCAAGCAGGGAAAGGCGCATATGGGCTAAAACCATGAGGTGCATGTCTATTCGTTCGCCTTCGTCGCGGTTGGACGGGTGGGTTGATCTGGCGTGCTGAATTCTGTGTCCGTGTCGGCGGTGTTCGGTAGCTCGTCCAAAGGGTCGACAGCGAGCTCGACGCCCGTGTCGCCGATCGCGGTGACACGAAAATCGCCGAGTCGATCGCCAACCCGAATCTCTTCGTTGCCGATCAGCGCTATCCGTTCGCCGCCGCGAGCGATGATCGCAGAAACGCCTTGGCTGCGGAGTCGTTGCGCTGCGGCCGATTCAAACGGATTGGGTGGCGCCGGGGCAGGCCCGGCCGGTTCCGTCGGCGGTTCGGATTGGACCAATTGGGTGCTGGGAGACGCCGTCTGGGGAGTCGCTTTGGCGATGATCTGTTCGGGAACCGCGAAGGGATCGAAAGCGGCGGCTTGTTCCAAACCGATCGAGGGCCACGTGGTCGTCCGGTGGGTCGGGAGTGAGTCTGGTTTGTTGGGTGCGGCCGGCTTGCGACGTGTGCGCCTCGTGTTTGCCCCCGATGAAGCCGAGTGCGCATTGAATGCTTGCGCGATGTCGTTGCTGCGAAACTGCAGGAACAGGACGATGATGAGCGCTTTCACCAAGCCGACGATCAGCAGGAGCTTGCCAAGCGTCAGTTGTTTCGGTTTATCGGTTGTCGATTCGGTCATCGTATTCAAATCTGGAGACTAGTTCTGGGCAACTGCTTCGTTGGTCGGCTCATCTGCGCCGAAAAACAACGCCAACGTCAGTGCGATGTCGTAGGTTCCGTTGTTGGACGTTCCAATCGCCATCCGTTTCACGTGCGTGACGCGGGGTAACGTTGTGAGGTCGTAAAGCAGACCGCAAACCGGTGCGAATTCGCCAGTGCAGGCGATGGTGATTCCGAGTTCGTTGTACGATTCACGATCGACGATTTGCTGTCGGCGATAATCGGTAACGCGGATGTCGCGTGCGATCGCTTTCGACGTCATCATTTCCAAGAACTCGTCCTCCCGTGACTCGTCAGGAATTCGGCGGCGCACTTCTTCGTCTCGGAGGCGAATGTCTTGCAATGAAGTGACCAATTCTGCGTGACGAGCGGTGACTTCGCTCGAAGAGGCCAGCAGTTTGTTTAACTGTGTCATTCGTTGCCTGACAATTCGTTGCTCAGTGACGACCGGATTCAAGAACGAACGCCGGCCAGCGACCACACCGGCGCCGACAGCGATCGCACACAAGACGTGAATCGTGAGTGACAAGCGGAAGAGGCGGCGGTGTTTATGGGTGCTGGACATGGAATGCTAAAACAGGCATTGAATTTCGAATTCTTGAAATGAGGCGTCGTCGCCGATCGCTTTGACCCACGTTGGGTCGACGCTTAGAAACAGATTGGAAACGCGAAGGGTGGCCAGGAATCGAGCCAAAGCTAAGTGATCGATGACTTGGCCGGTCAGCGTGACGTATCGTTCGTGCGTTGCCGTCCGATCAAATTGCAGGGTCCGCAAATTCAGTTTTCCGTCCGTTTTCGCCGCAGCTTTGCCCACGGTCCCCAGCAGAGTGAGCACGGGGTGGTGGTCCTCGAGGTTGTAGGCGATCGTTTCGCGGCTCTTCAGCGATGCGAGCTGCTTTTGAATCTCCTGAATCTGTTTCTGTTTGGCAACGATGGGACGATACTGCTGCTCACGGGCCTCCACGGCGGTCGTAATGGTGCTCAGGCGAGCGCGCTCGATTGTGATCGCTGCGGCCGAAAGCGTGCTCACGGCGAAAAGTGCCAAGACCCACGTCCGGAGGGCCGACAGGAGTCGCCAGCGACGGTGAAGTGCGAAGGGAACAAGGTCGATGTGCGTCATTGCTGCTCCCATGCCAAAGTCGACAACGCGATCGCAGGGCCCAACAGAGAGAGTGGAATCGTAGCGGTCTCTCTTTCGTCCAAAATTGCGGCCGGATGCCAGACGCGTACCGGTAGCGACGCGGCCGACGCGAGGTGTGTTGCCACGTTCCGAATCGAACTGCCGACACCGAACAGACTTAATTCTGTCGGGACGCAGTTGCGGCGGTGACTTTTTAAGTAATCCATCGTGCGGTTGATTTCGCCGCCGATCTTGGCCAGCATCGGTGTGAGGCTCTCCTCGGTCATGGTCGCGATGGCGTCGGCAAGAGGTGCGACGTGCGGTGAGAGGTTGTGCCCTTGGAGGATCGCGTCTGCTTCCGGTGAGGTGAGGCAAAGCGATTCTTGAAACCCCTTCAGCCAATCGCCCAGACCACAATTTCGCAAGTTGCGAACGAAGACGGGGAGACCCTCCGAGATCACCACAAACAGTGCTTGGCTCGCGCCTAAATCGACGGCGGCGTGAACCCGTTTTCCAAAATCGCGACTGCAATAGCGTGTCGCCCGTGCCAGGGACGTTGGCAGTCCATCGATCGTTTGGCAGAAGAGTTGCCTCTGATGCAGCGCTTTGCCCGCCGATTCGGCCAACTGCCGGTTGACGACCACGACGCCGGTGTCTTCGGCATGTTCCTCAGACTCATCGACTGGCCAGTGCCAGTAATCCCACGAGTGCTGGTTCAGGGTGTCGCCATAGGCCGAACGGAGATATTGCTCGACGTGCCCGGCAAGATGGCTCGCATTGCCATCTCCTAAACGTGCGAATTGAGTGGCGTAACAATGTTTGGGGAGGACGCAGGCCACGTTGCCTCGATGTCGACGCCCCTGCCACTGCACTCCGAAGTCGATCGCTCGCCAGATGTTGTCGGGCAATGCGTCGCCGCTGCTGGTCGCCGTCGACGGGCGGAATCGGATGCAGCTCGCACGACGCAAGCAAAGCTGCCCCTTGCGACGACTCACCTGCGCGAATTTGACCGTGTGTGTGCCGATATCGACACCTAACCAGCCATTTTGAGTCAGTTGAATCATCTGTGGAAATCCATTTCCGAAAATCTGTTCAGGTTTCTAGCCCGTAGCTGCGGTTGCCAAATCAAACATGGGCAACATGACGGCCAAAATGACCACCGCGATGATGAGGCCAAGCGACACCGTGAGGACCGGTTCTGCATAATTGACGAGTTCGCGCAACCGGCTTTCTCCCTCCTCTTCGTAGTGATCGCCGATGACTTGGGTGACCAGTTCCAGCGACCCCGATTGCTCTGCCATGACCAACATCTCGGCAGCCGCAGCGGGTACGAATTTGGAGTTCAGTAAGACGTTGCCCAAGCCGCGGCCGTTGACGACCTCGTTTTCTAGATCACCGAATAGCTGTATGTAGAGCCGGTTCTTCATCGAGGAACGCGTCAGTTGAATCGCTTCGAGGACCGGAACACCATTTTCGATCATCATGCCTAGCAAGCGGCAGGCGCGCCCGATCAGAAGAGGCTGGCTCACGTAAGACAGGATCGGCCCATTGAGCAGCAAGCGATCGGCGAGTGCTTGTCCGGGGCGGCTGCGCAGGAAGGTGACCAGACCCACAATGGCGGCGATGCCGAGACCGATCAGCAACAGCAGGTGCCCTCGAAGAATCGTCGACACCGCTAACAGAACCTTGGTGATCCATGGTAGGCCCGATTCAAAATCGGCAAATATGTCTCCGAACCGGGGCAGCACGAAGACCAATAGCGCCATGATCACCGTCGACGAAACGCAAGTCAAAATGATGGGATAGGCCATCATCGCACGAAGCGCACTGGCCATCCGCATCTGTTGCCGGCGAAGTTGAGCGAGCTGTATCAGCACGTCGGTCAGTTTTCCAGAAGCTTCTCCAGCGCGAACCGACGCGACGTATGAGGCGCCAAACGTGTTTTCGTAGATAGAAAGCGCTTCCGAAAACTGCAGCCCTGACAAGACTCGTTGATGGATGTCGGAGAGCATCTTTTTGGCGGCCGGTTTCCGGGTTTGCCGCGCGAGTGACTCCAACGCCGTCGTGAGATCCATGCCGGATCGCATTAAGATCGATAGCTGCGAAGTCGCGGCCGCAAGATCTCGCTGCGAAACCTTGACTCGCGGTTGCTTCGTCGGCAGTGGCCCGGTTCCGTTGCCGGGAGACTCACTGCCGCTATTGGCCGCGGGGACCGCCAGGATGAACGGTGCGATCGTTTCCGATGATGTCGATATGTCGGTCATGGGTCGAAAGTCCTAAGCCGCGTTGGTAACGCGAATGATCTCTTCTAAACTTGTCAGTTCTTCCTCGGCAAGCAGCAATCCTTCTTGCAAAAGCGAACGTCCGCCGTCTTTGTGGTGCTGAGCACGGATCTCCTCGATCGGCGATTCGGCTGCGATCAGACCACGTAGGGCAGGGGTGATCGAGAGCACTTCGTACACGCCCACGCGTCCCTTAAATCCTGTATCAAAACACTTGGAACATCCTTCGCCGCGAGCAAACGCACGACGCAAATCACCTTGATAAGAGAGCGAACGCAAGAGATCGCCGGGGGCGAAATATGGGGAGCGGCAATCTTCGCAAATCGTGCGGACCAGTCGCTGGGCGATCACGCCGACCAGCGCCGACGCCACTTTGTAGCCGGCAATGCCCATGTCGTTCAGACGCGTGATGGCGCCGACCGCATCGTTCGTGTGTAAGGTGCTGAGCACAAGATGTCCCGTTAACGCGGCTTGCACCGCGACTTGAGCCGTTTCGGCGTCGCGAATTTCACCCACCATGATCACGTCGGGATCCTGACGCAGGATGGAACGCAGGGCTGTCGCGAAATGGAACGATCGTGGCTCATCGACCTGCACTTGATTAACCAATTCGAGTTGATACTCGACCGGGTCCTCCACCGTGACAATGTTGCGGTGAATCGATTTGACCAGTTCGATTGCCGAATAAAGAGTCGTCGTTTTGCCACTGCCCGTCGGGCCGGTCACCAGGACCAATCCGTGCGGTAGCTTGAGTATTTCGTGAAGTGTTTTTAGAGAATCGTTTTTGATTCCGAGCGTGTCGAGGTTGAACGAGAGTCGCCCGCTATCCAAGATGCGAATGACGACCTTTTCGCCAAGAACCGTCGGTAACGTGGAGATCCGCAGATCGACATCGTTGCCGTCGACGGTCACTTGGCATCGACCATCTTGGGGTAACCGGTGCTCGGCGATATCCATGCGAGCCATCACTTTGATCCGGGATACGATGGCGGGATGGATATCCCGTCGGGGGCGGACGACTTCGCGCAGTTGACCGTCAATGCGAAACCGGACGATGGAATACTTGCGATCGGGTTCGATGTGAACGTCGCTCGCCTGTTGGCGGATTCCTTGGAGGACCAGATAGTTCACCAAATTGATGATCGGGCTGCCGTCGACGATCGATTCGATCGAGGAGGCCTCGATGTCGTGTTCTTGCAGCGCGACGGCGTCCTCATCCATGTCGGCTGTCACTGCATCGACCTGGAAGCCTTCGTCATAGCAACGCTTAACCATGCGCTCGATACTGTCTTTGAACGCAAATACAGGACGTACCTTGAGACGTGTGATCTGTTCGATATGGTCGATCGCGCGTAGATCGAGCGGGTCGGACATCGCGACTGTCAGCGTGTCGCGCACTTTGAATAGCGCGAGTGCCTTCAAGTGATCGGCCAAGGGCTTGGGGATGTGGTGGACGGCAGCCGGATCGACCAAGCCGTCTCGCAAACGAACGCCACGTACTCCCAATCGGGCTTCCATGAACGGTAGGAGTTCGTCTTCGGAGACGAGCCCCAGATCGAGTAGCGTTTCGCCGAGTCGCTTGCCCTTTTCTGACTGGACGCGCAGCGCTTCCTGTACCTCCTCTTCACCCAGGACGCTGTTGCGGACGAGCAGTTCACCCAGCGGCAATGACTTGGCCGCAGGAATGAGCGAGGGGCTCGTGGTATCGGAAAGCAGTGTCGTCAGATCGGCGCTCATCGTGCGAAACTCCCGACAGCCGTTTTGTTGTCTGCGAGAATCTCGAATTGGAGATCGAGCCCGGTGATCTCCAGGATGTGCCGACACAATGCGCTGGGCGAGACGAGCTTCAAATTGCCTCCGCGGCGTTCATAATCTTCTTTGGCAGTCAGCAGAAACTCCAGCGCTGAACTGTCGAGGACCGGCACCTGCTGCATGTTGATGACGACGCGGGGAACGCCTTGTTCCGCGAAAAACCCCAATTTCTTTTCCAGCGCAATCGCCACGTCGCCCGTGAGTGCTTCCACGAGCGTGAGAACGTCGACCGTTCCTTGGCGAATCGATTCCATGGTGTGGGGCGATCTGTATCTAGGCTAACGGAAGCGTCAATGTGAACTTCGAACCTTCACCGTACGTACTCTCGACGGAGATCGAGCCGCCGTGGAGACGGGCGACTTCATACGCAAGGCTCAGGCCGAGACCGGTTCCAGTGATGGTCTGTAGTTTCTCGTCGCTGCTGCGAAAGAACCGCTCAAAGAGATGCGGCTGGTCGGCTTCTGCAATGCCGATCCCGGTGTCTTCCACGTCGATGAATAATTCTTCGCGACTCACGCGAGCCCGCAGGGTGACGCTGCCACCCGGTTCGGTGTATTTGACAGCGTTGCCGAGAAGATTCACTAACGTCGTCGAGATTTTGTCTTTGTCGACGTTGAGTTCTGGCAATTTGGCAGGCAGCATCAGATGAAATTGCAGCTGCTGTTTCTTGATTTCCGACGTCAGTTTGGTGGCCGCTTCGCGCAGCAGCCGTTCCATGTTCGTGACACTCTTATGGAGGCTAACAACACCGGCTTCCATGCTGCTGATATCTAGCAGGTCATCGATGAAACGGGCCAAGCGAGCAGCTTCTGAGTTGATCGTGTTGCAAAAATCCTTCTGTTGCTCGATGTCTCCATCGCAGGCGGCGAGCGTTTCGGCGTAGGCCATGATGTTGGCCAACGGAGTTCGCAACTCGTGTGTGGCAGCGTCGATGAAATCGGTGCGCGAGCCTTCAGCGATTTTCTGCTGGGTAAGATCGCGAATGCACCAGACATGGCCCGGTGTGTGGTCAGTCAGGTCGTCAGTCCGGATTGGATTGCGGGCCACGCGCAGAAACTGTGTTCGGTCTTCCATGGTCTGCTCCAACTCGACCACGACCGGACGGCTGTAGTGCAGGTCATTGTCGAGCTCGCAGTCAAAGACCTCCGTCTTCGCGGTCAAATCGCGAGCAAGATGGGTGCCGATCAGTGATTCAGGTTCGGTTGAACGGCCCAGTTGAGCCGCGAGGGCGTGATTCGCGAAAGTGATCAGACCCTGTTCGTCCGTAACAGCGACACCGTCGGGAAGCACGTGCATGGCCTCTTCCACTTTGCGCCGTTTCAAAGCGTCCAGGGCGATGCGGACCCGGTGACTCATATCAAATTCGAAGCCCGATTGCCGCTCGGTGACCAAATGATTCCAGCCCGTGACCGGCACCGCGTTATCGTCGATGGGGAGGAGCTCGACTTGCGTCCGATCGCTCGGATCGAGCGCAAGGTTGCTCAGTTGGGATTCGATGGCGGCGATCGGTCTCGACTGACGTGCTGCAAAAACGCTGCCCATCATCACGAGCGATATCGCGCCGAATATCCCCAAGGGAAATTGACGAAGGAGACGACTGCCGGATTCCCAAAGCGTGGTCTCGCGAACGGCTATGACCAGGGTCCCAGATGTTCTTTGGCCTCGCCGAATCGGCATGCGGTACTCACGGACGCGCCGACCGGATTGAGCATTCCCGCGCACGCGTTTGGCGGCTGCGACATCTTGAATGTTCCCTGCCGGCGTCGGTAATTCGAAGCCGATACGAGCTGGATTCGAATGGGCTGTTGCTAAACCGGCGGCGTCGAGAATCGCAATGTGTTCTGGTTGAAAGAGCAATTGAAAGCGTTCTATGAATGTTGCCGACGTATCACCATTGCTTGGCAACTGGGCGAGGGTTGCGAGCGCGGCGGTTTCCAGTTCCATCGCTTTGATGAGCGCCGATTCGGCTCGTTGGCACTCGGTCATGTGCACGGCCAACGAGGCGGCCACCGTCAGCCACGTGACGGCCGCCATTCCAAACAGCAAGACCGAGCCGAGGATGCGGCGAGGCAGCGGTATGTTGCTGGCGTTTCCTTGCATGTCGTCTTCCCTGACGTGATGTTTTGCTAATCGACGGTTTAAATCACGTTTTGCTGCGATGTGGCGAGGATGACGCCCACGACTTCGACCAATTCCGCAGGACTAAACGGCTTTGCTAAGAGCTGGGTGATGCCAAAGTCGGCGGCGAGCGTCTCCATGTCGATTTCCCAACGTTTGGCGGTGACCAAAATGAAAGGAATCGCGGCCAACCCTTCGTGGGCCCGCATCGTCTGGCACAATTCGCGGCCTGTCATGTTGGGCATCTGCTCGTCGGCAACGATCAAATCGAAGGGCTGCTGTTGAACAGCTTTCCATGCGATCTGGCCGTCCCTCGCGACGGTCACGTGATGGCTCGCTTTTTCCAACGCGAATTTGACGACGTTTGCCATCGCTGCATTGTCTTCGGCGACGAGTATTCGGTGGCTCATGGTGCGACTCCAAGTTCGGCGGTCCCGGTCGACGTTGACCTTTGGTTTGATGGACCCCGCCGCTACATGTCTTCGGACCATTTCAATTCCTCGATTCCATGTAACTGATTTAGGTGTTGTAAACCCTACTTGCGGTAAGGTTGCTGCAATCGGAATAGTTTGCCGAAGTTACGTAAACTCAAATTGCACAAAAAAGCCCGCCATCCCCAAAGGATGGCGGGCAGGTGATAGCAGGTCGATTCAGCAGCGAAGACTACCAGGTGTCGTAGCTGGCTCCGTCGATGACGGAAGTGCCGCTGCTGTTGATGATGAGTTCACCATTGTCGCTATTATATTTCCAGCCTTTTGCCGGGGTGGAATCGGCCGCCAGCGGGCCCGTGCCGGTGACGATATTAATTTGCGCTGCCGCTGTCGCTGCCAAGCCGCCGACGGGGCAAGCTGGGAATGCGTCATCTCGGAGGTAAGTCAACAACTGAGTTTCCGGCGCGGATGGAAATGCCCCGTTGTTCTCTGCGACGTAAAGCTCGATCGCATCGCGAATGATGGCCAGGGTGTGCTTCGCACCGCTGTCGTTTGCTTTGGCGGTCATTCCAAGGAACCGGGGAGCTGCCAGTGCTGCTAGGAGGGCAATGATGAGCACAACGACGACGAGCTCAACGAGGGTGAATCCTTTTTTCGTGCGGTTCTTCATGGGTATATCTCTTGTTGGTGTAATGTTCTTCAATTCCACGTGCTCAGGCGGCAGTGCTGAAGCCCAAATTGATTTACGAAAAGCTAGTTCACGCCATTTGGTCGGAATCCGGGAAAACCCAGCGCGTAGGGAAGAAACTCGTGCAAAATCTACCGATCGTATGGCTTGGGCGGGTGGTGTCCCGCCCGCAAGGGGATTTCCACCGTATGGCTGGGAGCCCCACCCCCCGTCAGAATTGTCCCAGAATGCAAGCTATTGTTTTGCGGCGACATCGTCGGGCGATGTTATCCGGTGCAATCCAAGAGACGGAGGAAGTGATGAGCTCAAAGGTTCCTATGGCTGCGAGCGCGCGCCAAAGTGGATTGCTTGATGCCTTGCGAACGCATTTCGGTTGCTGTTTTGAGTTGTCGGAATTCTGTTGTTCGGCCAGCCTCGACGAGCTGGACTCGCAGCACCTTCCCGACGTCGCGATTCAAGCACTCCAAGAGCTGTCTGACTCGACGACAGCGCATTCGATCACGATGCAAAATCAGCAGACGTTGCTCACGGTCGCGTGGTGCGATGGGTACAGTAATTGGGTCGGTTTCGCGCCGGTTACTTCCAGCGATTCGGACTTGTTGGACCTATTGGTGCAAGGCTGGTTTCGCGAACGGAAATTGGACACTGAGTCGTCCGATCTCTTGTCGCTCAGTCGCGAACTGACGCAGCAGGTGTCGCGAGGTTTTGAAGAGCTGTCTTTTTCACGGCAAATTGCCGCAGCTTTAACGGCTTGTGATGCTTCCCACGAAATGCCGATGCTGGCAGAAATGATCCTGGGAGACCTGCGACGCACCATTCAAGCCGGCGTCGTGGCGCTCGTTGTTCCCACGCAGTGTGACGCGTCTTATCAAATAGCAGTCCGTGACGGCGGTACGAAAATTTCTGACCATGCAGTGCTGCAATGTGTCAAGCGATATGGACCGGCGAGCGCTTTCGAGCCGTTCGTATTCAACGGTGAAATTGCGAGTAGCGATTCGATTTCAATCCGTGGCGCCGTGATCGTCTGTGTGCGAAAAGGCGAAGACATTGCAGGCTGGTTGGTGGCACTTAACCCGGTCGACCGACGGTCTAGCTATGCCGGAAGCGAACTCGAATTCGGCTCCTTTGAAGCCGGCCTGATGGAATCGGCAGCCTCTTTTCTGTCATCGCAAGCCAGGAATGCGTCGCTCATTCAAGAACTTGAAAACATTGTCACTTCGGTCGTCCGTGTGCTTGTATCGACGATTGAGGCGAAGGACCCGTACACTCGAGGTCACAGTGAAAGGGTGGCAGAGTACGCCCGCATTCTGTCGAACGAAATGGGAGCTTCTGAAGAAGAAGCAGACCGGGCTCACTTCACGGGCCTACTGCACGACATCGGAAAGATCGGTATCCCGGATGCCATTCTGCAGAAAACGGACCGTCTGACGGCTGAAGAATTTGGAACCGTAAAGTCTCACCCGGTCGTGGGCTGGGAGATTCTTAAAGTCATTGACAGTTTGGCGTACGTCGAGGCTGGGGTCCTGTTTCACCATGAACGGTTTGATGGCACTGGGTATCCCAGTGGTTTAGCGGGTGAAGACATTCCATTGATGGGAAGGATCATGTCAGTGGCAGACGCTTTTGATGCCATGACATCGAACCGTTCCTATCGGCAGGGGATGCCCGTTGAAAAAGTCCGAGAGATCTTTCGCGAAGGGGCGGGTACGCAGTGGGATCCGCAAGTCGTTCAGGCGCTGCAAAAAGCCATGCCAGACATTCTCGCCGTTGCCGGCCTGGCTACCGCGTAGTCAACGTTTTGCGTGTGTACCGATGTTTTCAAGTTGTCTTAAAACTTGATGTCGACGGCCGTCTCCATTTCGAATTCACTGCCGGCATCGCTGGGCACTGTCCCTTCGGGGGTGACCGGGACGCTAGGGACGGCCGTTGTCGCTGGCCGAATCGCAGCAGCGGTCGCGATGCTTTGGCGCGACATCATGATGTGGGTCGTGCCAAATCCAGGAGGCGGATTCACCTCTCGGTAGACCGTCTGTCGATTTGGAAACAGGTGAATGTTGTCCAGAATGATGCCTTTTTCTGCGATCACGGGGCCGCTGAGGACGGTTTCGTTTTTGATGGAGAGGTCGCCCACAACGTAGACTAGTCCGAAGAATCCGGCGGGAAAGCTGTCATTCTGGTCTAGGTCGCTGCCCAGTTCGAAATCGGCCGCATCGGGCGGGTTGAAATTTGCTGCATTCACCGATTCGGTCAGAGCGTCGTCGGTGCATTGGAGCGACATATCACCATCGACGATCAAGCAGGGCCATCCCGGATTGACCGGTTCGAAACGGCAGGCAGACCCTCGAACCAGACTGCCGGCACCCACGTCTTTGAGGACAAGCGTCCCCTGCACCTTGATGCGGTCCAGGGCGACCGTCGCTCCATCGCAATCGATGACATAGACGCCTTGCGGATTGGTTATCGAACCGAGCGGATTGTGGTTCGGGCTAAAGACCATCCGGTGAATGAGCACCTCGGAATGCTCATCGACGACCGTAAAATCGTCGACCCAAAATGATTGGCTTCTCGCTTGAGAGCGGATGTAGATCGTGGCCCTTTGAAGCGTTCCGTCCCAGTGGATCCTTTCGGTCGCGGAAACGTACACCCAAGGGCCGGCAGTACGAACGTAGGGAGTCAACTGAATCGATGTCGTTCCTTGCGCTGTTTCCATTTTGAGAAATATTGCATAGTCGGCACCGACACCGCTCTGCTCTGGGCTGGCGGTTTCCGTGAGTTCTGACGATTGGCCAGCGGTCGCCGGCCCGCTCAGATCGGCACCACCGAACACGCCGATGTCCGTCGGGTCGTTCGGCGTGACCCAACAGCCGACGGTCAACCGACCATTCTTCGTGATCCTGCCTGTCACGTCTTGCCCGATACCATCTGCGGCTGCTTGTCGACCTGACACCTTGACGGACGAAGTGTCCGATTGCCCGACGGTGATGGGGCTGATCACCGCGTCTCCGATCGGTTGCCAAGCGTCGGTGCCGTTGACGAAATCACTATTGTGGACCACCGCTGGAACGGGCGGAATGGTGGCGGTCAGGAGGTTAATTGTCGTGCCGATCTTTTCGTAGGATTCCATCACGTTGGCTGGCGTCGGCATCGATACTGGCTCGTGGTTTCCTACGCTCGTTTCGTGAAACGTGCTGCCGCTAACGCTCCCTGCGGCGACCACTTCGGCGTAGATGTTCGATCCACCCAGGGCATCTACTGCTCCATTGGATGTACAGGGCGAGCCCGATTTCAGGTCGGTCGAAACGCAATTGAGGTGCGTTCCAGCATGCAGGAAGGAATGGAGGCAATCGTACGCCTTGGTTGTCGGCTGCAGAACGGCTTCCATGCCACACCGAGCTCGTCCTGCCTCGCCGATTCCCAAAATTTTCACCGCGTCGAGATCGTTGTTGCTCAAACTGCCGTCGACCGGGTCGCGGCCAAACACGCTGAATGTGCCAGTCGACAAAGCGACATCCTCGAACCAAGCACCATGGGGCAGATCATTACGCCACTGTTGGTTGTTGTCGATAGCGTGGACAGCGAATTCCAGTGCTGTCTGGGCCAAGTGTTCGGCCTGCGCGTGATCGATTTGAAATTGAGCCGTTCGGGCTAACGTGCGATTTGTCAACAAAGCGGTCATCGCAATGACGGTGATGACCATCGCCATCCCCAGGACGATGAGCAAGGCGGCTCCGCGGCGAACGGGGTTCGATGGTGTGCTCGGGAGTGTCATCAATCGTAATCCAGGTAGATATCAAATGCTTCCGTGGCCGTCGCGCCGTGGGCATCGCTCACCGTGAGCGTCGCCGTGATCTTCGATCGTCCGCTACTACTGCCGAGAAACTGATGAGCGACGACCGGCCCGTAACCTTGTGTGCCGTTGCCGAAATTCCATTCGAAGGTCAAGGTATCCCCGTCCGGATCGAGTGTGCTCGAGGCGTCAAATGTCACATTCAGCGGTGAGCTTCCTGTCAACGGACCCGCTTCGTCGATGATGATCCTTGGCTCATGGTTGGTTTTGTCTAAGTGGCGGTCGTCGCTGTCGTCAAGCTCGCGAGCGACCGACCAAGATTCACACCGTAACGCGGTCAATTGGGATACGACTTGATTGTGGTACTTCACGGTGACCGTCACTTGAGCGCAGTCAGCATTGTCGGCGTCATTGGCCACGACTGACGCATTGGCAAGGCTCTTGCCGCGTATTTCGACCTCACGTTGCCAGGCGGTGCTCGCAATCGCGCTGCCGTCGCGGTCGACAGGTGGCGTACTGCTCCAGGCAGCATAGTCGGCCAAAGTTCGAAAGGAACTTCTGTGAGGATTTTCCGCAGGGCTGTCTGTCGAGCCGAAAGGGACAGCTTGAATTTCCTCCATCAGCGAGTTGGCCAGTTGCATGCCAGTTGTCCGCAGTGAGGTATTCGTCGAGGAACGAATCGTGGCAGTCAGTAGTTGCAGGGAAGAGACGAGCAAGACGGCAACCACGACCGAAGCGACGGCCACTTCGACCATTTGGAAGCCGGCTTGTTGGCGGCGACGGCGATCGCACGGGAGAATGTTCAAAACTCAGTGATCTCCAACAGATCGATTGCTGAGGCGCCACGCACACTTATCGAGGCGGACGATTGGGCCGAGTTGATCATTTCGTGGTCGAACGTACCGACATATCGATCGTCGATCCACACGGCAAACTTGCCAAGCTCGGCAGCGGAAGTAAGCCGGATGTGCAGCAGTCGTTCCGGTAAATCACGGACAATCGTTCGCAGGTTCGATTCGCCCGTGATGATTCGCAGCGTCTGCCGCTGATTGGTGCCGCTGCCGACGTGAAGCTGAACCCGTTGGCTCTTGGTGCCGGTACGGTGCAGTGGCAATTCGAGGACAACGCCAGACGAGTGGGCCTGCAAACTCTGGCAGATTAAATGCACTTCAACGTCGCCAGTGAACGAGCTGCTCGGGGCCGTTGAGATCGTCGCCGCATGGGCGGGTGCCATCCACGTTCCTTGCGCAAGTTGCGTTGCATCGAACGCGTTGGCCGACCAGTCCGCGACGTTGTCGCCGTTCTCATCGATCAGGAGTGGGTTCGTATCAAACCGAGCTTGCCACTGAGCCTTGTGGTCGAGTGGACGTTTTTCAAAAGAGGTCGCGGCCGAGAGGTGAGCATTTCCTTGCCCACCCACGCGGAGGCTCACTCGAGCTCTTTCCCAATAGTAACGATCGGTCGATTTCACTGCCGAGGGTTTGGTGTACGCACCGGTAGCAACAAAGGTGACGCCTTGGTCTTCGATCTGCCACGAACCGCCACCATCTTGGGAGCGAAACTGACGCGTGGGCGCCGAATCGGTGAGAGGTTGGAAGCCATCCAGGTCGGGGATCACAAAGGCCAAGCGTTCGGTTCTTTGCAGCTGAAAAATTGGTTCAGCAAGTCGAAAGGCACAGCGAATGTGGCCAGACTTTGTCGCAGTCGCTTCGGCGGTGGTCAGCGAGTTTGAGAGTGGATAGCTGTTCGGCCGATCGTCGCCGCTGCCCCGTTGGAGCCGCAGCCACATGTTGGGATGAGCGGAGCCGGCGTTCATGTAGACGTGCAAAGCGTCAAGTCGCCACCAGAGCGCGTCGCTGGGCACCGAATTTCCAAAATCAGACGCGGCGAACGATTGGCCAATCAGCTTCGCATCTTTGGACACCAAATCGCTGGAGAGTGTTTTTGAGGCAGGGATCGTATCGTCGGTCGCCCCGAAAAGCGCTTCTGCCGCGACGACTTCGGTGAGCGGGAATTCGGTGTGACGCAGACTCGATTCGAGTGTCAAGTCAAACTTTTGGACCCGCTCGCTGAGACTGACCTTGTCGCCTTGGTTGACTTGTCGAATAAGTGTCTCGCCATCTAACTCGTAGTGGATTTGATCAAGGACACCGTCGCCATCGACATCGCCTGCGAGGAAAGTCACTTGGGTCGATGTGTGACTGATGATTTTTCGAGCGCCCGACAGCTCCTGCAGAAGTTGTCTGGCGAGTGACGAGCTTTCGATCGTGTCGCGCGATAAGAGTGGCGCCGTGGCCGTGCGATTGGCGATCACGAGGGTCGATGCCAGACCGATCAGTAAGACAGAGGTCGAGCCGATGGCGATGACCAATTCTAAAAGCGTGTGGCCTTGCTTTCGTGACTTGAATGGGCGAGGCCGTGCCGAGAGGAGCTTAGTCAATGGTCACGTCCCCTGAGTTGGCAGCGACCGAGACGATCAGATTGTGCTTGCCCAATTGAAGTTTCACCATGCCGCCAGCTTGAGGAAGTCCAAACCGATCGAACGATATCCACGGTCTATTGTCGAAGTTGGCGGTGGCAAGATCGCAGCGATAGGGATCTCTTGCCAATTCGACGCGGGTGCGCGAAGCCACTCCGGCTGGCAGTCCGTTCACAGGAGGCGTCGTGTATTCATCGTCGCTGACGTTAAAGGATACTGTCACGGTGGTGCCGGTATCCTTCGCCTGCTGCTGCGCCAAACGTAAGTCGGCAGCGATGCGCTGAGCCGAAGCGTGGATGCGATGATGTTGGAGGGAACGGAAGTAGGTTGGCGTCGCTATCGAGCCAATGATCGCCAAGATAAGAAGGACGATCGAAAGTTCGACCAATGTAAACGCGCCCCGCCGTTGAACCGCTAGGCGGGCCTCCAGAACATGGGATCGGTGTTTTCTGGTGTCGGTTCGACGCATTCCTGTTCGCTCGTCAAGTCTTCCGTGACCGCAAGGGCGATGCGTTCTAAATCGACTGAAAAAAGCCCGGCATTCAATCGTGGCGGTCGTGAATCTACGAACCGCCGTGAAGTCAATGTGGGCGGACCGATCGTAACGATCATGCCGATTTCACCGTGCGTGCGCGAGTCGATCGTGGTCCGGATTCGGCAACGAATGTCGCCGAATGGCAACGGTGACTTGGCGTTTCCCAAGCCTTTTTCGCCCAGGTCGATTGCCGACGCCGACTGCTGGGAACTGGCGCAAGCGTTGCATGATGGCTCTACCGGATTCCAACTGGTTCGGGAGGCAGGCGATGTTTCTTTTTTGCTCGAGTGCGATTCGCCCATTTGGTCATGCGGCCATCTTCATGCTGTTTTACACGTCGCTGGCGAATGCTCAGCCTCATGAGCCGCTAGGTGGCGAAGCCCAACGAGTCGTCGTCCGGGTCGTCAATGGCCGCGTGTATGAGGGCGCCTTGGGCGTCAGCCAGCAAGCCCATGAAATGGTTTTGGAGAATCGCTCGGGCGGCATCACAGCGACCACGGTCATACCGTTGTCCAACGTCGTATCCGTCACTCCTGCCGCCTCTGGAAGTGTCACGGTTCCCAGCGCGATTGCGCCAGTGGAGCGACCCCAGTTAAAACGACGGGCCGACGTCACGAGAAAAATGAGACAACCGCAGTGGATCGAAGCGGCAGCTCGGCTCGTCAATCATGATGCAGATGCGGAGGCGGACGGAATCGAGGTGCGAGTCGTGGGGCTGACTGCGAGCGGCGTCGTGCCATTACGGGGGAGCGTCGATATTCACTTGGAAGGGTTGTTTAAGCCTCGCCCCGATGTGCGTGCTCGCCTAAAGACGATCGAACGTTGGACAATGCCGATCGAATCACGACAACCGCAAGCAGGCGACACCGTCTGGCAGCTTCCTTTTCGGGGGGCTCCCCCGTGCGATTGGCGTTTGTATGAATGGGCCCGAGTTCGCGTGCGGCTCAACACGCCCTCGGTCGGGTCATGGGATGCGCAGACGCCCGTAGCACTTCATTCACTAGACCCATTTCACGCCGAGCTGCTCCGACAGCAGACGCTGTGGAAGATCGGTCACGGCAGTCAACCGATCCGCTAGTTGGCAAGTCGCCGTGGTCTTCTTTCGCGATGAGTGAGTCGTCGTCTTTTCTTTACGATAGAAACCGTCGAACGCGTCCGAACCGAGAGCGGTGTCTACGAGCTGCTCGCGGCGCTGTCTTGGAGAACGATGGTTGCCAACGAAGTGCAGCCGCTAGCGGTCGAGTTGGCAATGTCTCTCTGTTCTCTTGAGTGAGCCGCCTCATGGCGACGAGAGCGGTGGCTCGTGTTGGCCGTTCCTTGCCGCTTTCGGCCGACAGACGCTTCTTAGGGCCTGAACGGCGTTACAATCAGGCGTGCCTGTGGCCCGATGGGGTGACTCGGGTAGACTGCCTTCGCCAGCCGTTTTAAGTTGTTAGTCCGTTCGAAAAATAGTCTCAGGAGTCTTCCGGAAATGGATTTGTCGAGTATCTACGAAAAGCTTGGAGCATTCTATCTAGGCAAGAGTTTTGACGTGGCCGCTGGCGAGCTGGCAGAAGAAGAGCTGGTGCTGTACGACTCGAAAGACCTCTGCACGCATGCGGTCATCGTCGGCATGACCGGTAGCGGGAAGACGGGACTCGGTGTGGGGCTCATCGAAGAGGCCGCCATCGATGGCATCCCTTCGTTGGTGATCGACCCCAAGGGGGACCTGACCAATCTGATGCTCAATTATCCCGACCTGCGGCCCGAGGATCTGGCTCAGTGGATCAGCGCCGATGATGCGAGCCGCGCTGGCAAGACGGTAGAAGAATTCGCTGCTGAACAAGCCGGCATGTGGAAAAAGGGAATTGAAGATTGGGGGCAGACGGGCGAGCGCATTCGGAAGTTGGGCGACGCGACCGAGGTCAACATCTATACGCCAGGAAGCGATGCGGGCATTCCCATTTCGATCCTGTCATCTTTCGCTGTGCCGCCGGCAGCTGTGCTGGCCGATGCCGACATGTTCCGAGACCGAGTCTCGACGACGGCGACGAGCATTCTGACGTTGCTCGGTATTGATGCCGACCCGATCCAATCTCGTGAGCACATTCTGCTGACGACGATCTTTGACCATTGTTGGAAGAACAATCTGAGCATGGACTTGGGGACGCTGATTCAGATGGTGCAAACTCCGCCGGTGCAAAAGATCGGCGTGATGGACTTGGAATCATTCTTCAATTCGAAAGATCGCTTTTCGCTGGCCATGTCGATGAATAACCTGCTCGCAGCGCCAGGGTTTTCGGCTTGGATGACCGGCGAGCCGCTCGATATCGATCGTCTGCTCTACACTCCCAGTGGCAAACCGAAAACATCGATCTTCTACATTGCGCACCTTTCGGAAACCGAACGAACATTTTTCATCTCGTTACTGTTGAATCAGACACTCGGTTGGATGCGCAGTCGACCCGGTACGAATAGCCTGCGGGCGATGCTCTACATCGACGAGATTTTTGGACTGATGCCGCCGGTTGCCGAACCACCGACAAAGAAACCGCTGCTCACATTGCTCAAGCAGGCACGCGCGTATGGGTTGGGACTGGTGTTGGCCACGCAGAACCCAGTCGATCTCGACTACAAAGGTCTGTCGAACACGGGAACTTGGTTTCTAGGACGATTGCAAACCGACCAGGACAAGCAGCGAGTGCTCGACGGTTTGGAAGGTGCCTCGGCCGAAGCGGGCAGTGGTTTCAATCGAGGCGAGATGGCAAACATCCTGTCGGGCGTCGGAAAACGAGTCTTCTTGCTCCATAACGTGCACGAATCTCATCCGGTTACTTTTCATACCCGGTGGTGTTTGTCTTACCTTGCCGGTCCCATGACGCGGACGCAAATTAAGAAGTTGATGGCGGCCAAAAAGAATGTGGCTGCGGCCGAGCCAGCCTTTGCCGCGGCAGCGCCAGCCATGCCTGCGGCTGTGGCGGCACCGCCCGTCGCGGCGGTCGAAACGGCGCCGCCTCCGCAAAGACCAGTCCTGCCGCCCGATATTCCGCAGGTCTTCTTGCCGGTGCGACGGGCTCACGGTGCGGAACCGATATCCTACGAGCCGCGTTTGCTGGCGCTCGGGAAATTGCACTTTGTCGATACCCGGCGAGGGCTGAATGCGGACGAGATGCTTTCCATGATGATGTCGCTTGACGCCGGCGCGTTCGGCATCGATTGGGAAGAGGCCGTTTCGCTCGAGATCACCGATGACGATCTTGACCGCGAACCAATGGCGGGTGGTGTGTTCGGCGATGTCCCTAGCGAGGCAGGGAAATCCAAAAGCTATACCACCTGGAAGAAGCAGCTGGCCGATCACCTTTATCGTTCGCGACGATATCGATTATTCAAAGCGGTCAAGTTGGGCGAAATTTCGGAAGCGGGCGAAAGTGAACGCGAGTTTCGCATCCGCCTCTCCGATCGAGCGCGCGAAGAACGCGACGAGCAGATCGAAAAGTTGCGTTCGAAGTACGCTTCGAAATTGAACACGTTGGAGGAGCGCTTGCGGAAGGCAGAGCAACGCTTCGAACGTGAACAACAGGAAGCGGCCGGCGCGAAGTGGCAAAGTATGATTTCGACCGGTGCGACCATTCTGGGGGCTGTGATGGGACGCCGCATGATCAGTTCGACCAATGTGGGCCGCGCTGCAACCGCCGCGCGGGGTGTCGGACGTGCTCGCAAGCAAGCCGATGACGTCGATCGGGCTCGCGAGGATATCGACACGTACACTGAGAAACTCGAAGACATGGAGAACGAGTTGGCCTCGGAAATCGAAGAAATCGAAGATCGCTTCGATGTTGACGCGCTGGAACTTGACGAACTGATGCTCAAACCGCGCAAGAGCGATATTGATATCCGGCACTTGGCGTTAGCGTGGGTTCCCTTTGGCCGAGATGCGGCAGGCGGAAAAGTTCCGCTCTACCAGTAACGGCAACGGCAGTCGTGCGACCCGACGGTGGGTGTGCCTAACGTCCGATGGGAAAGAATGCAAAAGAGTGTTGTTAGCTGCGTTCGTTCAATCGCGGTTGATTGAATAGCCACGGTAAGTAATCGGTTCCGCGCCCTTTGCCTATGTTGAGCAAGGCTCATGAACGACGTATTTCCGGTAAATGACTACGGTCCGCTGATGCCAGGGCTGGTGATGGGGGGCGTCGCCATCGTGCATGTCTTCCTGGCACAATTTGCCGTGGGTGGTGGGTTCTTATTGTGCTACTTCCAGTGGCTCGCGATTAAGAAGAAGTGTCCCTTCGCTCGTGAATTCGTGGCGGGCTATTTCAAAGTCCTGGTGATGGTCAGCTTCATTCTTGGGGCGCTAACCGGTGTCGCGATCTGGTTCACTGCGATTCAGGTCAGTTCCGGGACGATTGGCGCGATGGTCCGCAACTTTCATTGGTTATGGGCCATCGAGTGGACATTCTTCTGTCTAGAGATCGCTGCCGGGTATTGTTTTTACCGATGCCACACGCGGATCAGTGATCGAAGTGGCATGATCTTGTTGCTAATCTATTGTGTCGCGGCGTGGATGAGCCTGTTCATTATCAATGGCATTTTGTCTTGGCAGTTGACTCCCGGACGTTGGCTAGAAACGCGCAGCGTGGTGGACGGGTTTTTCAACCCTAGCTTTTGGCCTAGCTTGCTGTTCCGCACCGTCGTCTCCACGACGCTCGCCGCGTTGGCGGCTTGTGTTGTCGTGAATTGGATGGATATTGATCGATCGGCCAAGACGCAGTTGATCAACCGAGTCTCTCACTTGCTCATCCCAATGGTGGCGATGCCGCTGCTCGGTGGCTGGTTTCTGGCCGTCATTCCGGCCGATAGCCGCAGTTGGGTGATGGGCGGCAGTGCGGCGATGATGCTGTTCTTTAGCGTTTCGATCGCCGCGTCGCTGGCGATTGGCGCCTATGCCATGGTCGGCATGGTGTGGCAGAAAATGTACATCAATGGAGCCACAGCGACGCTGCTGTTGATGTTGGCTTTTGGTGCCACGGCGGGCGGTGAGTTTGTTCGCGAAGGAGCCCGCAAGCCGTTTACGATCCGACAAGTTCTGTATTCCAATTCGATTCGCCCCGAGGACGTCGAGCGACTGCGCGAGGTCGGCTGTTTGGCGGACGACCCTTATCCGATCCGTGATGCGGGCGCCTACCCAGACGAGCAACTGCGCGAGGGGGCACGCGTCTTTCGCCGTCAATGCGCCGTCTGTCACACCGTCAAAGGTGCCAATGCCGTTGTGCATTTGACCGGTTCCTGGGATATCGACCAAATGCGCATGAACATCGCCAAGCTGCAGCACACAAAACCGTTCATGCCTCCGTTTGCGGGCACCGCGGCCGAACTGGAGTCCTTGGTGCAGTTCATACTCTGGTCCAGTGCCGGTTCGCCAGCCACCCGGGTTCCTGACGATCAGGCGGTCAATCACGAGACGCTGCGACAGATCACCCATTGGCTTGAAGAGGCGGGTACAAAACCGGGAGTGTTTGATCGGAACCACCATGCTCCGTCAAAGTCGGACAAGAGTGATTCCGACACGGGGGCGAATCATGGATAGCCCGTTTCCGTTCGGTTTTCCGACACCAACGGCCAGCTACTTAGCGCTTTACGTCTTCACGTTTGCGTTGCATCAGTTCTTCATGCACTACGTTCTGGCCGGGTCGATATATGTTGGCTGGTGTTCGCTATTTCCCGGAACCGGTACACCACGGGGTGAACAGGCGTTGGCGATCGCGATTCGGGATTGGTTGCCTTTCTTACTCAGTGCGGCAATCACAGCAGGCGTGGCCCCGCTGCTGTTCGTGCAGATCGTTTATCCGAAACACTTTTATACGGCGAACCTGTTGTTATCGTGGAAATGGATGATCGTCGTGCCGATTCTGATCGTCGCGTTTTATCTCCTCTACTTACAAAAGAGCCGCCTGATCGGCCGCTGGTCGCTCGCCGGGCGCGCAATGGTGAGCACGATTACCGCAGGTTGTTTCTTATTTGTGGGGTTTTGCTGGACGGCCAATCACATGCTGGGTAACGACGAAGCGATGTGGCCGACGATTTACGAGACGGGCGTTCTGAATCTTAACCTGGGGCAAGTCGCCGCTCGTTCGACTGTCTGGATCAGCGGTTCGTTTGCGTCGCTGGCGCTATTCGCAGCCTGGCAGTTACGGAGAAACCAAGAGACGTCGTCAGCCTATGTCGGGCGGATGGTTGCGATGGGCGCAGGCGGGGCGATCGTCTCGACCTGTGCGGCCGGTCTGTACTGGATGTTGATTCAAGAGGAGGCTCGCGCTTTAGTGAGCGGCGCGGTTGGCTGGCCCTATCTGGCGCTGGCTTTCGGCGGAGTGCTTATCCAGCTGATGGGCTGGTTGTTCGTTCGAAGAACTGGGGTGTTGTCCAACGGCGCTCTGTCGATCTGTTCGGTCGGTCTCTTCTGTTCTTTGATCGGAGCCAGCGTGGTGCGCGAGGTGCTGCGTCTGCAGGCCATCGAGATCAGCTCGCTTTACGTTCGTCATGCCGAAGCGAGTGAGATTGGCGGACTGAGTTTGTTCCTGATCTTTGCGGTGATCAACACGGCGGCAATCGGGTACTGCGTTTGGTTGGTCCGAAAAGAGTTGCCTGCGGAGAAAGAGCCAGCTTCGACGCGACGATAGAACGCGTCGCTCTTAGAAGTCTCCCGCCGCCCAGTTCTCGATGGAGTGCTTTGTCGGAACTTGCCAGATCATGAACCCCACGAGGATCGCGGCGACGACGAGGCTGAGCAGATTTCCATCCAGGAAGTGGATGATGATGTTCAGGAAGGCTCCCCCTTCCAAAATTCCTGCCGCTAG
>CAYZRS010000035.1:0-55477 GCA_964480915.1 uncultured Pirellulaceae bacterium
AGGAAAGAATCGGGGACATTCTACTTTTTCTAAGCCCGCCTTGTCCGGATTCCAGGTCGTCCTTCCACCGCGAACAAAGAAACGCCAACCCAAGATTGAGCAGACCTTCAAAAGTGCGCGGGAGCTAGAGCAGCTGACAGCCAAACGTTGGAATGACGGTGCTTATCGATCTTCCGCTAACAATGCTTGCCATACGGAAAGTACGCTGAAACATTGCGCCCAGTAAGCAATGTACTCTCGGTCAATCTTGTCTCCCTGGATATCAAGAACGCTTTCGATATCACGCAAATGTTTCTCGCTTTTGCCTTCTTCGTAATAGACGAGTTTCTTGACGATTACGTCTTCTGGCGAAGCGAAACTTGCATCTCCGTCCTCAAACACAGGCAGGCTACGACGTCGCGAGGTTCTGGACTTGTCGAATTCAGATTCCGACAAGACCATGAAATCGACCTTGAGACCTGACGCAGGATGGATCACGTTGAATTGGAACAGTTTGGCGACTGCTTGTTCCACGGCAGCTTGGCTGACATAGAAATCATCACTTGGGAATGCGGCACAAAACTTCGCAATTTTCGACGTTGGTAAGTCTATCGCGACATCGATATCGTTCGTAAATCGCGGTTCTCCATAGGCAATTGTCGCCATCGATCCAACAACCAGATACGTAAGTTCTAATTGCTGGCAGGTGTCTCGCACGTGGCGAAGGAGGCCCTCAGGTTCCATGCGACATCCTCCGACTGACCTCCGCTTGAACCTGCTTTTTCGTCCATGTTGGATTCTCAGCCTGGAGGATACGCGTCATCATTTTTCGCGCGGAACGCCACATCCCCCAAGCGGTACTCAGGCGCTCAGCGGGTGTTTTTTCGGCAAGTAAAGCGATCAATTCCGGCTCGAGTGGGCTCATCGGATTATCCCGTCCACTTATGCGCAAAACTCTGTTCTCCACACCAATAAAAAAAGCCCTGCAATCGCAGGGCTTTTAAGTGGCGGGGACAGGATTCGAACCTGCGACCTCGAGGTTATGAGCCTCGCGAGCTACCGGGCTGCTCCACCCCGCGTCCATGTCTCTATTTATATCGGAACGGCTTCCGAAGGCAAATGGGGGGAACCGTCGTTCGCCCATCTGAGAACTTAATTCATCGGCTGCCATGATCGTGACCTTCAATTTTTCGCACCAACGGGTCCGGAATCGCTCTGCCAGGGTTCTCTCGCTGGGCTCGCAGGCGAATTCGTCACTTATCGTCGTTCTAATCGTTACTAACGGCCGTTTCATCGCCTTTTCTGGTGGTGGCCGGCGGCTGCAAACTAAACTGAAGGAAGCCGGAAATATCGGTTGGAATGTCGCTTGAGGCAGCGACTAACGGCTCGTCGGGCCCGCTCGGATGCGGGCACGATCCATCCGGTCCCCCATTTGGGACGGCGGCTCCTGGAACAGAAAATAGGCCCGTTTTGTCGACTCCTGACTCATCACATTCCTCGTTTTTCACCGACCCGGCGGATGGGCCGCCTCCCTTACCCGATTCCTATCGGGAACCCGCCATGTTCGCCAAGCCGACTCCGCCGATACCTCCGAAACAGCTGGCGACCCCAGCGGACGCACCCAGTGAACCGCTCCGGCCCATCTTGCTTGAAGACGACCCCTTCGAAATCGGTGGCAATGTTGCCGACCAAGCGGGCAACGAAGATCTCATCGACAGGCTCGGGCAGCTCGCCTATCGGACTCCGGCCTGGCTGGTCAGTCTGGTCGCTCATATGGTCGTGTTTCTTATTCTGGCACTGCTGGCCATTCAGCTGCCGACCAACTCGGTTCTGAACCTGGACGCCGTCTTTGCCGACCGTAGCGGCGAGCAACTGGAAATCGAAAATTTCGAAGCGGCCGCCATCATGGAAGCGCCTGAAAATATCATGGTCGAGGCCAACGACCTGCCGCCGGTCGACATCCCCTTAGCCGCGCCGACGATGCTCACCCCGTCGCCCAATGCGGCTCATCAACAAGTCGACCTCAACGCGCCGGTCGTCGGCATGGCACTTACGGGACGCGAAGAAGGTCAGAAGCAGGTCTTGCTGAAAGTCTTCGGCGGAAATGCGGCCACCGAGAATGCGGTGCAACTGGGGCTGGATTGGCTGAAGAAAAATCAACGTAAGGACGGCAGTTGGAGTCTTTCAGGTCCGTACAAAGATGGCTGCGACACCGAAAACCGGATTGCGGCGACAGCCATGGCAATGCTGGCCTTCCAAGGCGCCGGCAACACACACAAGAAGGGGCGGTTCAAGGAGGAACTGAATCGAGCGAAGAAGTGGCTGCTGAAACAACGCGCGACGAAGGGGAAGCGGCAGGGAGGGTTCTACGAGGCCCGCAATGCGTTTTTTAAGGGAATCGACAATCACACGTTTTATACGAACGGCATGGCGACCATGGCGGTCTGCGAACTTTATGCCATGACGAGGGATGAATCGCTCAAGTATCCCGCTCAAGAAGCGATCGATTTCCTAATGAGAAATCAAAATCCGGATGGTGGCTGGCGATACATTCGCGATACCGAATCGGACACATCCGTCACCGGCTGGATCGTCATGGCGTTGCAGAGCGCCAAGATGGCCGGACTGAGGGTCGACGACGAAGTCTTCGCATCGATTGGCGATTTCTTGGATAGCGTACAGAGCGACTACGGTTCGCGATACGCCTACCAAACGGGCCAAGTCGATACGCTCTCCATGACGGCGGAAGGCTTGCTCTGCCGACAGTACATGGGCTGGCCTCGAGATCACCAACCCTTGCTTACGGGTGTGACTCACCTGCTAGACAACCCGATCGATGTCCAGGAACCGAATCTCTATTATTGGTACTACGCGACCCAAGTCCTGCACCACATGGAAGGTGATTTTTGGCGCGAGTGGAATGTCGTGATGCGTAAGCGGCTGCCAGCGCGACAAGAGACGCAAGGAAAAGAGAGAGGCAGCTGGGCTCCGTACGATGACCGCTGGGCCGAATACTCTGGCCGGCTGTTTTCTACCTGCTTCAATATCTACATGCTGGAAGTCTATTACCGGCACTTGCCGCTGTATTCCTCGCTCTACGACGGCTAAGACGGCACCCGACATGGGGCAGGGCGGTCGCCGGCAACTCTATTCCTTGCGGGCACTCTGGGAGTTGTCGATTCTTGGACAACCTGGGCTAAGCAGGGAAAGTCCGACCACGCGACTTTGGCGCTGCGGGAAAACACTGCAGCCCATTTGCCTCCTATTCGTTCTTCGTTGGCCTTTGGCAACCGATCGCCATGGCATCTCGGCAACGCGCGTCGCAGCAAGATGACGCAAAGAATCATTTCTGATTTTCTTGGCTGCGTTGCAAAACTTCGCCACCATATTTTGGTTTAGGTAGTAGCCTTCAAGTGGGGGTCGGAAACAACTCGATCGCACCATACGAGCCTTTCACCATGTTCAACAAGTCAAAACGCAACCGCCGACGTGCCGCAGCCACCGTCGAATTCGCAGTCATCATTCCGATCATTTTGACGCTGACCTTCGGCACACTGGAAATCTGTGCTGCCATCTTTCTGAAGGAAAAGGCGACGATCGCAGCTCACGAAGGAGCGCGAGTCGCCATTCGCAAGTACTCGACAACTTCCGATGTCATCTCGGCGGCTCAAGACTATTTAGAGTCTCGAGGCATCGACACATCCGGCCTGCCTGGCGGCGCCATCACCGTTTCACCGGCGCCCGAATCGACACCCGAGTTGAGCCCGATTACCGTTCACGTAACGCTTCCGGTGGCGGGCAACACTTCGCTGCCAGATACGTTTCACTCCTTCATTTCAGGCCTTTCGATGGAAGCCGAGGCGGTGATGTACAAGGAGTTCCCTCACCCTGACTACGAGCCATAGCTTTCCATCCAATGACCGTCCGCTTTTCTTTTCCCATTCGAGACTCAAGACAATGCCGTTGACAATGCAGAATTCACAGCGTCGCCCCAACAAACGCCGTCGCGGAGCCACGGCGGTCGAATTCGCGGTCGTCGCGATTCCTTTCTTTGTGCTCATCTTCGCCTGTATCGAAATGGCGCGACTGTCGATGATGGAGAGCATTGCGGAGGAAGCGGCATTTCGGGCAGCTCGGCATGTAATTGTGGCTGGCGCGACCAAAGCAGACGGTATCGATGAAGCCAATCGGATGTTGGCGATGATCGGAACGTCGGACGCGACGATTACCGTCACACCCAGCCACAACGGCGCCAATCAAGCAGAAATTGACGACGACACGACGAGCATCACGGTGGAAGTCACCGTCCCGATGTCATCCAATACGATTTTTCTCTCCACGTTTACCGGCGGCCTCGACATCAAGAAGGAATGTTCGATCGAGACGGAACGGTACGTTGGTTACTACGATGGAGAAGCGAACTGAACGGCAGTCACGGGGAGGCGACTGAATTCTTACTTTTTTAACTTTCGAGACAGTACCATGGAACGACACCCCACAATTCCACCCGTCACATTTCCAGCGACCAAATCCCATTCACGCCGGGGCGCCATCGTCCCCTTGTTCGCAATCTTGCTCCCGGTTTTGTTGATTCTCAGTTCTTTCGCCGTCAACCTTTCCTACATGGCTTTAACTTCGACCGAGCTGAAGGTGGCCACGGACGCGGCCGCCCGTGCTGGCGGGCGAGCCTGGAGTGAATTCCAAGACATCCACTCCGCAAAGCAATTTGCTCAGCTGGCGGCCGCACAAAACAAAGTTGCCGGCGCACCGCTGACCTTGAACCCGGCCGATGGAACCGGGGATATCGAGTTCGGCTTTTCGGTTCGAAGCAGCAATGGTTATGGCCGGTATCAATTCTCCAAGAAAGACGCTTCCGCCGTAGAAAGCGGCGCAGAGCAAGCGAACTCGATCCGGATCAACGGGCGACGCCTCGCCAGTTCCGGTTCTGGATCGGTCTCTCTGCTGCTCGGCGGTGTCGGTGCGACAACCTCATTCGAGCCGCAGGTTTCCTCCACCTCGACGCAGGTCGATCGTGACATTTCGCTTGTGCTCGATCGTTCGGGTTCGATGGTCTACTATGAGAATGAAGATCTGCTCTACGAGGTAGTGACCTATTACTACAACTCGGGGTACCTTTATTCGTCCGAGCGCAAGGCGGCTTTGAAAGGATACGAAGGCTCTTATGGGTCGATGGGTGGAACCATCTATGATCGTGAGTTCCCACCGTTTGTCATGTATGCCTTTGGCGATAACGGCTATTCAGAACTCTACGACTACGCTGATGGCATCAATCACTACAACGGACGGTCCTCCGGATGGGACGAGTGGGTTCAAAGCGGTGGCAGCTGGTACATTGGAAGCTCGGCCGCTATTCCAGGCGGAGGCGGCGCTCCAGATTTTTCGCGTTGGGCGCTGCTGGAAGACGCAGTGGATGCCTTCCTGGACGTGCTCGAAGTCACACACCAAGAAGAGCAAGTCGCGCTGGCCACCTTCAATTCGTCCGCGGCGTTGGACCTCGGCTTGGACAAAGACTTTTCCGGAGTTCGCGCTGAGTTGCCGACGATTATTCCCGACGGAGGGACCTCCATCGGAGAGGGCATGCAATCGGGCATGCCGGCACTGCTGGACGCCGACGCCCGGCCTTACGCGATCAAGACCATCGTCGTCCTCACGGATGGCGTTAATAACGCCGGCGAAATTTCGCCGGTCAGTGTCGCAACCGACCTGACCGCCGCCAACAACGTCGTCATCCACACGGTGACGTTTTCGGACGGGGCAGACCAAGCGGCCATGCAATCTGTTGCCAATGTCGGCAACGGCAAGCACTACCATGCCGATACGGGTGAAGAGTTGATCGACATCTTTGAAGAGATTGCCAACAACCTGCCCACGGTCATCACGGAGTAAAGGGGCGGCGTTCCTTGCCAGCGAACAGCGAGGCGTCGGCACGGCGCAAGGAATATCGTTACCGCAGCGCCTCATAGGCAGCTACGGCGACCGCGTTCGAGAGGTTTAAACTACGCACGTGCTCTGTTGTCGGAATCCGCAGTGCCCGCGGATGGCCCGGCCCGCAAATGGTCGACGGCAGCCCTTTTGTTTCGCGGCCGAAAACCAAAACGGCGTTCTCTTCGTACTGGACTTCACGGAACCCTTTCTGGGCGTGGCGGCTAAAGTACCAGTGCCGCTCGACCGGCAGCTGCTCGCACAGTGCTTCCCAGTTAACGACCGCCTCGAATTCGAGGTGGTCCCAATAATCGAGGCCAGCACGACGCAATTTCGTTTCGTCGAGGCGAAATCCTAGCGGTCGGACCAGCCACAGTTTGGCACCGACCGCCACGCACGTACGACCGATATTGCCTGTGTTCTGTGGGATTTCTGGCTGAAAGAGGACAATGTGGAGTGGCATGAAAATTCAGCGAAGGATGAAGGGAGCTGGGCGGCGTTGGTGACATTGTCGGATGCCGTGCGGTTAGACACAATGGCGTCCAGGTTTCACGTATCGGGAAGAGAGAATGGTTGATATTCAGCGAAATGCGACTCGGGCGGTAAACATTGGCTCGATCACGATCGGCGACGGTCATCCGATTGCCGTGCAGAGCATGACGGCGACGCACACCAAAAACATCGACGCGACGGTCGCGCAAGTCAATGCGCTGCATGCGGCCGGTGCTGATGTCGTTCGTATCGCGGTCGACAGCAAAACCGACGCCGAGGCGTTGAAAGAAATTCGCCTGCAGACCGCAGCGAATCTGTCGGTCGACCTGCAGGAGAGCTATCGGCTGGCCGAATTGGTCGCTCCGCATGTGGACAAGCTGCGATACAACCCGGGCCATCTGTACCACCACGAACGTGAAAAGCCGTGGCAAGACAAGGTTCGCTACCTCGTCGGCGTTGCGCAAGATAATGATTGTGCGATGCGCGTCGGAGTCAATTGTGGCAGTGTTGATCCGGACAAAAAGAACGCTTACGACGAAGCCGATTCGATTTCCCCGATGCTGGCCAGCGCTTGGGAACATTGCGAATTATTGGATGAGCTGAACTTCACTCGCTTCTGCGTTTCGCTGAAAGATTCCGATCCGGCGAAAGTGATCGAAATCAACACCCGTTTCGCCGAACGCCGGCCCGACGTACCGCTCCATCTGGGAGTCACCGAGGCCGGCTTACCGCCCGACGGAGTCATCAAGACTCGCATCGCATTCGAACAGCTCATCGGCCGCGGCATCGGCGACACGATCCGGGTCTCCCTCACCGTCCCGAATGATCGCAAACCGGAAGAAATCGAGGCAGGGCGGGGCATCCTGGACGACATCGCCAATGGCCGAGTCCGATCGGTGGTCGATTTCGGCTTGGACACGCTGAATATCATTGCGTGCCCCAGTTGTTCGCGGGTTGAGAACGAAGAGTTCATTAACCTGGCGGAAAAGGTCAAAGAGATGACCGCCTACGCCAAAGACCACGCGCTCACGATTGCCGTCATGGGATGCCGCGTCAACGGACCGGGCGAAACGGACGATGCCGACCTGGGACTTTGGTGCGGGCCGACTCACGTCAATCTAAAACGGGGCACCGAAGAACTGGGCGCCTATCCTTACGATGAAATTCTGCCAAAACTTAAAAGCGAACTCGACTCGCTGATTTCTCAGCGAGTCGGTTAGCCGGGTTGCGCTGGCTTGTTGGGCGCTACAGCTGTTCAGCAAAGGCCAATTGTAAAAGCTGAACTGAGCTGGGCTCTTGCAACGAACGCTTTATCGCTGACTGCTCTCGCGCCAGCTGCGTCGACAACTCTTCCAGCAATTCGAGTTCGTGTTTCTTCACGAGCAGATCGCTCGAGAAGCTGGACTTGTCACTTACGGCGTCCATCGCGACGGCCAACTTCGCCTGCTGCTCTTCGATCATCTCTTGATAGACCAGCACCGCCTTTCCCAGCTTCTGCGCCTCTTCCTGCGCCGAGTCATCCTCTTCCGTGGCGTCGCTAATTTTCTGTTCTGCCTGGGCATTCAGCAGCTTGTCTTCCAACGACACAATGCGAGCGTGAATGGCCTTCACTTCGGCCTGCTTGAGCGTTTCCTTTAACTCGTTCGAGGCGGTTGAAGCCACACCCAGCTCGACTTGCAGCTGGTGTATTTCATCGTTCAATTCACGGATTGTTTTCATATGCTCCGACTGCGTGCTGTCGAGCATCTCCAAGCGGGCGAACTTGTCATTCCGTTCGCCTTGCATGACTTCCGTCTGGTAAGAATAGACGATGGCATTGATGATTTGAGCCGCTTGATCTCGCGGAATCTCCGGACAAGTCACCTTGAGGATTTCTGATTTCGCTTTGTATATCGGCTTGATTTGTGCCTCCAGCCACTCAACGGGGTCGGTTTGTTCCTTGATGACTGGCAGATTCGCGATCGCCGGATCTCGCAATGCTCCATTGATCACGAATGGAGAACTCAGCAAGGCAACTTGCGTGCGACGATAGACCTCGTATTCGCGTGTCGTCTGGCCAGGCTTCGACCGAATGCGGAGGAGCGCTTCAACCGGGTTCTCGTCGTTCGAAGCGCAGGAAGTCAGCAACGTCAGCGAAGCCAGAATGGGCAACTGCCAAATCAAGCGGGAACGGAATCGCATGGTTTTTCTCCTATGATCGTGGGCGTGAACGACGATGACAGGTATACGGTGCCAGGCTAACGTCCGTTCACATGACTCTACCGTTTTAAGTTCGAACACGAAGCCGAAAGCGAAGTTCGCAACTCTCGAGGTCACTTCAAAACGGGTGTGAGCACGACACACTGATCGGCCACCGACGAAGCAGCTGCTGCCATAATACCAGCCATTGCAGTACCATGCGATCGGCCGCGGCCTAAGAAACAACGCCACGACGGCAGTGCGTCGTGGCGTTCAATCACATTTTTCGTTGGGAAGCGGCTCAATCGACCGGGAAGCCGCGTTTTCTCAGCAGAGCGCTCGTATCCACGTCACGACCTCGAAAGCGACGGAAGCCTTCCGCCGGATCGATCGTATCGCCCACGGAAAAGACGTTATCGTGCAGGCTCTGTGCAACTTCTTTGTTGAAGTAGCTGCCGACTTCTTCAAATTTCTCTGCCGCATCGGCCGTCAGGGCGTCCGACCAGAGGTAACTATAGTAACCGGCCGAGTAGCCATCGTCGGCAAAGACGTGGGAGAATTGGGGCGTCCGATGCCGCATGCAAATCTCACTGGGCATGCCAAGCTCGGCCAACGTCTTCTTTTCAAAGGCGTCCGGATCGATATCGACATCGCCGGCCAAGTGCAACTTCATGTCGATCAGGGCACTGCCTAGGTACTCAACCGTTGAGAAGCCTTGGTTGAACGTCGCCGCCTTTTCGATTTTGTCGACCAGTTCCTTGGGCAGAGGCTCACCCGTCTCGAAATGGACGCAGAACTTGTTCAGAACTTCCGGCGTCGACAACCAATGCTCGTTCACCTGAGACGGAAACTCGACATAATCCCGCGCCACGGACGTCCCCGACTGGGAAGGGTACTCAACCTTTGAAAGCAGACCGTGGATCGCGTGACCAAATTCGTGGAACAGAGTCGTCGCGTCGTCCCAAGAGATGAGGACCGGCTCGCCCGGTTCACCTTTCACGAAATTCGAATTGTTCGAAACGATCGTGGAAACCGCCTTACCGTTCATGTTCTCTTGAGCACGATAATCGGTCATCCAGGCGCCGCTCCGTTTCCCTTCGCGGGCGTACGGATCGAAGTACCAAAGTCCGATGTGAGCGCCGTCTTTATCGAGCACTTCCCAGACTCGCACATCGGGATGGAAGACGGGGACGCCGGTCACTGGCTTGTAGTTCAAGCCGTAGAGCTCGGTCGAACACCACATCATCGCCTCACGAAGCTTCTCCAACTGCATGTACGGCTTGACTTCATTCAGATCGAGATCGTATTTCGCTTCACGAACTTTCTCTGCGTAGAAACGATAATCCCACGGTTCGATCGTGATGTTGGCTCCTTCTTCATCGGCGATCTTCTGCATATCGGCAACCTCTTCCTTCACCCGAGCGACCGCTTTCGGCCACACCTTCAGCATGAGGTCCATCGCGTTTTGCGGATCCTTGGCCATTTGTGGTTCGAGTCGCCAATGCGCGTGCGTCTCGTAACCCAGCAACTTGGCTCGCTTCGCCCGCAGCTTCAAGATTTCAGCGATGATTGCGTTGTTATCTTTCTCGTCGCCGTTGTCGCCACGGTCGTAGTAGGTTCGCCACACTTTCTCGCGCAGCTCGCGATTTTCCGAGTTGCTAAGGAACGGTTCCATGGAAGAGCGAGTATTCGTGATCGCCCATTGGCCTTCTTTGTCGCGTGACTTGGCAGCGCTCGCCATCCCGCTGATGACGCTTTCTGGCAAACCGGCCAAATCGGCTTCGTCCTCAATCCAGGTGACGTAATTTTGTTCGTCATCCAGCACGTTCTGGCTGAAGTTCGCGAACAGCGTCGCCAGTCGTTGATTGATTTGTGATAGCGCCTTCTTATCGTCGGTGCTAAGCTTGGCTCCTTTCCGAACGAACGTCTTATACTGGTCATCGACGAGTCGTTTCTGAGCAACCGAAAGCGAGTCCATTTCGTCGCTTTCGTAGACGGCCGCGATACGGGCAAAGAGCGCCTCGTTCTGCGTCATGCTATCTTCGTATTCGGCCAGCATTGGCATGACGGTTTTTTGAATGTCGGGCATGGGACCGACGTTCAAATTGGATGCGTGCACGCCGAACATGTTGATCACGCGCGTCAGTGCTCGGCCCGAATTTTCCAGTGGAATGAACGTGTTCGCAAACGTTGCTGGTTCAGTATTCGAGGCAATTTCGTCGATTTCTTTACGAGCCATCTCCATCGTCGTCTTCAATGCCGGAATGAAGCGATCCGCTTGAACAAGATTCCAAGGCGGCACACCGCCGTAGGGCCCATCCCAGGGTCGTACCAAAACGGAATCCATGAATTCTGAGTCGCTCACCGCAGTGCCTCCATCCTGAGCCATGACTGGTGTATCGGCCAGGAACAAGACGAATGCCGCCAGGGCCGTTGTTCGCAGCACGCATGCAATTATCTGAGTGGTTCGTTTCATCGTTATCTGTCGCCTGTGAGAAGAAGAAACAATCGCCGCCGGAACGGCCGAAGCGGTATTCTTGGTGATTTAAGCTGCCTTCGCAAGCGCATTGCTTCGACGAACGGGCCCAATTCGAACTCGATTTCGAGAAACGACTTTCGGTGACATGCGGCTTGCCACACGACCGCCGACCCAGCGCGGCACGCGGATCGCCCGCTGTCAACGGCTCGCACGGCTACGGCCGTTCTTCCGATATTTCTTTATCCGCCGCGAACGATTTCGCCACTTCTTTGGAAAACAGCTCGCAGTCATGATCGCCATCGAACGTGCCACTCGCCATCACTTCCTCGAATTCGCTCTGAAACCGCTTCGCAGTTTCGTCCGCGGACAGCCCTTGGTGGCTCATCGCCAGAATGGCCAGATCAATCGGGTAGGGCACATCGGCATGTTTGACTGACGCAGTCGCCGCGTCGATGGCCCGTTGAAAATTCGTCAGGCGAAATTCAGCAACAGCCAGGGTGTTCAGCAAGCTGACATTTTGGCTGGCCTCGGTCGCTCGACGCATGTCCTCGATGAGCTTGTCGGTCAGTCGCGAAGCCATCCCTTCGGTCGTCACCATCGTCCAGATGAGCTCATTCAAAGTATGCAACGTGCTGGGGTGGTGCTCGCCGAGGCGACGCTGTTTCTGTTGGAGGGTCTCTTCTGAGAGCGATATCGCCTCCGCCGTTCGCCCCGCTTGCCGGTAGCCAATCGCCAGGTTACTCATCGAGGAAAGCGTGTGAGGGTGATCGGGGCCGAGCACCTTTTTCCTCCGCTCGAGTGCCGTTTCATCCAGCTCGATCGATTCGTCAATCCGACCTGCGGCACGATAGCCGTTTGCGAGGTTACTCAGGGAAGTCAGCGTGCTTGGATGATCGTCGCCCAGCTGGCCCTGGCGCAGCGTTAGCGTCTCTTCCCACAGTTCGACAGCGTCCTGGATGCGGCCGGCGTAGTTGTAGCCGATCGCCAATCCGTTCATCGCAGCCAGCGTGTCGGGATGCTCCGTCCCCAATTTACTTCTCCGCAATTCCAGCGTCTCTTCCCACAACTTGACTGCAGCGACGATCCGACCAGCGGCCCGATAACTGTCGGCCAGATTGTTCATTGAAGCCAGCGTGTCAGGATGGTCGGTGCCCAAACGTTGGCGACGCCGTCGGAGCGTCTCTTCGAGCAGCTTAATCGCCTCGTCGGTGCGACCTTCGGTGCGGTAACCGAGCGCCAGATTATTCATCGAAGAGAGCGTATCGGGATGATCGGGGCCGAGTCCTTGCGTGCGCCGTTCCAAGACCTCTTCATCCAGCTCGATCGCCTTCGCCGTCTGCCCGGCCGCTCGATAACCGATGGCAAGGTTACTCATCGAGACCAGCGTATCAACATGGTCCGGCCCCCATTGGGCGCGGCGCTGTGCGAGCGTCTTC
This sequence comes from uncultured Pirellulaceae bacterium, assembly GCA_964480915.1. Lineage (GTDB taxonomy): Bacteria > Planctomycetota > Planctomycetia > Pirellulales > Pirellulaceae > CAWGCE01. The sequence continues at coordinate 12,508 of CAYZRS010000035.1, forward strand.
TCCCACAGTTCAATGGCGGCGTCGGTATCGCCGGCCGCACGATAACCGACGGCCAAATTGCTCATGGTCGTCAACGTGTCCGGGTGATCGCTACCCAGCAAATCTTTTTGCAGCGCCAGAGTCTCTTGCCACAACGAGATCGCGGCTTCGGTCCGGCCGGCTGCGCGGTAACCGGTCGCCAGGTTGCTCATGGAAAGCAGCGTATTGGGATGCTGCTTACCCAAATCCTCGGCGGCCGAATCTCGCCAGCCCTCACCGGCTCGTATGGCGAGATCATATTCGCCCAGCCCGAGGAAACAACTTTGCAGTTGCTGCAACAACCGCCGCTTTCCAGCGCTGTCCAAAGCCGACTCATCCAGACTCTCATACGCATTCAAAAGCACTTCGTTAGCCGACATGTCGGCCTGCGTGCTAGAATTCGGATCCACGCTTTCGAACGAGTCAGCGACGATCTGCAAGATCTCCTCGGACCGAGTAACCGCCGCTTCGGCTGTGACCCGCGCTTTGTCTGCTTTGATTGCGTACGAGGCGATCGCGATCGAGGCGGCCGTCACCAACAGGCAGAATCCAGACACAATGCCGAAAGCGACTCGATTCTTTCCCGCGAATTTGCGCAGTCGATAGCCGGCCGAAGGGGGCCGCGCTTCGACCGCCGATCCATCGAGATAGCGTTTGACATCTTCGGAAAAGTCGCTGGGGGTCGAGTACCGTCTGGTCCGATCCTTCTCCAGCGCTTTCATGATGATCCAGTCCAATTCACCCCGTAGGATCTGACGCAGCCGAGTTGGTTGAATCTGGCGATGTTCGCCGATCGATTCCGTGTCGACCGTCGGCGAGCTCAGCCGATCACTGGGGCGAGGTGGCTCTTTGTCTCGAATGATCTGCAGTACTTGCAGCAGCGCGTTGTCTTTGAGGGCGTGCTTCTCAATCGGTGTGCTACCGGCCAGCAGTTCGTAGAGGATGACGCCGAGCGAGTAGACATCGGTGCGAGTATCGACGTCCAACGCGTCAAGCCGCGCCTGCTCGGGACTCATGTACTGCACCGTCCCCAACACTTTGCCGAATTCGGTGAAAACGGTCTTGTCGGTGAGTTTCGTCTGATGCTCCAGCGCTTTCGCCAAGCCAAAGTCGATGACTTTGACATGAGGGCTGCCATTGTGAATGTGGACGAGCACATTTGACGGCTTGAGGTCTCGGTGGATGATCCCTTTGTGATGCGCATGCTGGATTGCATCGCACGCCTGGAGGAATAACCGCAGTCGCGCTTTCGGATCGAGCCTATTCAGATCGCAGTACTTCGTGATCGGATCGCCCTGAACGAGCTCCATCACGAAATAGGGCGTGCCGTCGTCCGCGGTCCCCGCGTCCAAGACCTTGGCGATGTGTTGGTGGTCCATCATCGCCAGCGCCTGACGCTCCGCCTCAAACCTTGCCAGCGTCTGCTTGTCGGCGACGCTCGTCTTGATGAGCTTGATGGCGACGCGTCGACGAACCGGCTCTTCCTGCTCGGCCATCCAGACGGTCCCCATGCCGCCTTCGCCGATCTCTTGCAACAACTTGTAAGGGCCAATCTGACGAGAAGTCACCGCATCGTCCGTGCTGAGGCTCTTCGTTGACGCGGGCCAAGGTGTTTTGTCGCCGTCCATCTATCGTTCGACCAATTCAGGACCCGGGAATAAAGCCTTACACACCCCCCATAATAACAAAAACCCAGAGCGCCCGGTGACCGGCCAAAACGCTGAGAATTGCCACAGCGAGTCAGGCGCCACAGGGCTCCCGCAGATGTCCGCGCATCGAGAAGAATTCGCGGTGAAAAGCGTGCGAATCGCAAGGCATTTCACAACCTCTAACGCACCGCGACGACGACAAATGCGCCAGCGAGCACCCCGAAAGTACACCACACGCGAATCAAGACGGGCGGACGACCTTGGAACCACGCCATCAAATCGTCGATCCGCTGCCAACCAACGATTGGTAATACGACGGCCGCGATCAGGCCCAAAACACCGATGATCCGCACAACCGCCGGAAATCCAGTCTGTGGAGCAGCGGCAATCAGGGTGGAGCCAAGCGCGATGCGAACGATGACCGCCAAGAACATGGCTCCCTTTTTCTGCCACGCCTGCTTTACGCCCCCAACCAACCACATTGGAAAGAGCACACCAAGCAGGCTCACGGTGCTGATTAGCAGACCGAAAACAAGTAGCGCGTTCAAAGCCCAGGTCATGACATTGCCTTTTGGGAACCGCTGAGAACTGCCCGCAGGACGGTGTTGCCTACGCGACAATCGAATCTTAGTACTTGACCGCTAATCGGTCAAAAGCACGTCGACGCGACCCGCGGATGGGATCCTTCTCTCCCTTCGCCCGGAGGGCGCGAACGATTCGGCACGAATCAAAAAAAAACGCCTGGCCGGTTTGGCCAGGCGTCTGTCGGTTTTGATCTACCCGAGGTGGATTAGCGGCGTCGCACGGCAAACCCTAGCAAAGCCAATGCCAGCAGAGAGATGGAACCAGGTTCCGGCACCATCACGCTGAAGTACTGATTGCCAGCAAACTGGTTGAAATCAATACCGCCGAGATTTCCGGTGAACATCCCACCACCATCACCCCCAAGATTTCCGGTGCCAGCAGGTAAGCCACCGAGGATTTGGTTCGAGTGAAAATTGTTATCGCCATTTCCGTAGGCGGCATGGATCTTGATCTCACCGGTCGGATTGCCAAGATCGGCCAACGCAATCGAAAACTCGAGACCCGTCGTCACGGCTGCCGCGGCGACCATGTCGGCGGCACCCGTACCACCCATGACGCCCGCACTGTTCGTGTTGTTGAGCGCGAATTCTACATCTTGCGTGATAAAGGTCGTGGTATTGTTACCGCCAGCGCCGGGGCTGATCACACCGCTTTGCACCGTCCCCGTACCGCCCGTTCCAGCACCATCGCCATTTACACTGGCGCTTGCTCCGCCAGCTCGATCGACAAGGTCCACCTCGAGCTGATCGGAAACACCTGCCGTGTTGCCGTGCCGCGCGAACAGGTGGTAATCGGCCTCAAAGCCGCTGTCGAACGTCAGCCCGTCAAAATTCGAGCTGATCCATCCGCCGCCTGGATTGAAATCGTATTCCGGCGTTGCACTAAGAACATTTTCACCACCCGCCTTCGAGTCGATGAAAACGCTCATTTTATTGAAGTTGTGTTCGATGTTTCCCGTCAGCGCGACGTACAAACGTCCGCCGGACACGGTGGCGTAACCGGCGTTCAATTCGCCACCACCACCGCCGCTACCATCCGCGTCGCCAAATTGAGTTTGAACCGACTGCACGGCGATGGCCGCACCGTATTCTGCGTCAACCGTTCCGTCGACGACAACCGCCGAAGAGTTGGCGGTAAGAGCGCACGTGAGTGCAAGTGAAATCAGACTGAATCGTCGCATCATTAGTCCTCGCCTTCATAAAAAACATCGTGGTGAGTCACCTTGGTTCGGGAGACAGAACCGACTGCCGGTCCCTGCCGAATGGCTGCCCCTCGAAAGTACCATTAGAGGCTGGCAATGCTATTTGATCAATAATTATCAGGAGAAAAGGCGGCAGATTCTCGCGGATGCGAGATCTTCTTCCCTTTGGTCACGCAGCAGCTTCGATCGCGAGCGCCCATCGATTCACGTCAATCGTCCGGTCATCCAATCGCGACGGCTGCGAAAAGAGGCCGCCGCCTTCGCTTTCTCGCTGTTTTTCGACCAAAATCCTGAAAAACAGCGCTACGGCACACCCAGCGGGTAAGGAAATCCAGCGCCGGTGCCGACCGATCTTGGCCCTATCGCGGCTCGCCAACGGCCGCGGCAACCAAGTCGTAGTTGCTGGTTGCCACGATCTCGACCGGTACGATTTGGCCGGCAGCGAGTCCTGCACCCGTCACCCAGACGACACAGTCCACATCGGGCGCGTCGGCATGGCTGCGGGCGACCCAGGCGTCCGGCTGCCCATCCACAGGCTTGTCGAGAATGACTTCGATTTGGCGACCGACCTGCTGCTCATTCCAATCGAAGACGACCTCTTGCTGGACTTCCATCAGTCGGTTGCGACGATCTTCCTTCACTTCTTCCGGCAGGTGTCCGGGCAAATTCCCGGATGGAGTCGACGCTTCATGTGAGTAGGTAAAGACGCCGGCCCGTTCGAACTTCTGCTCAGCGACAAAGTCGGCCAACTCTTGGAATTGTTCTTCGGTTTCGCCTGGGAACCCGGTAATGAACGTCGTTCGCATCGCCAAATTCGGAATACCGGCGCGCAGTTTGGCCAGGAGCGTCTCGGTTTCGTTTCGATTCACCTTGCGAGCCATCCTTTTCAGCATCGTATCGTTAATATGCTGTAGCGGCAGATCGATATAGGGAACGATCCGCTTGCTCGAGGCGATCTGCTCGATCAGGGCATCCGACAGGTACATCGGGTAGAAGTACATCAGCCGAATCCAGTCGAGCCCTTCGACCTGGTCAAGCTCCTTGAGCAATTCGACCAAGCGTGGCTCGCCATAGAGATCCATGCCGTAATAGGTCGTATCCTGGGCCACGATGATCAGTTCGCGAACTCCGGAAGCTGCCAGTTCCTTCGCTTCCAAAATGACCTCTTCGATCGGCTTCGTCGCGTGCTTGCCTCGCATTTGTGGGATCGCACAGAACGTGCAGAGCCGATCACAGCCTTCCGAAATTTTCAAATAGGCGAAGTGGTTTGGCGTGATGCGGAATCGCTGGCGATCCGAAAGCGCTTGCACCGGCGCCGGCTGGAAGACGGTCCGCTGTTCGACCATATCGCCAAGAATACGGTCGGCCACTTTGGTGATGTGTTCTCGGCCAAAAACGCCTACCAAGTGGTCGATTTCGGGACATTCGTCCAGCAGATCGGCCTGTTGACGTTCGGCCAAACAGCCGGAGACGATGAGCCCTTTGATGCGATCCTGTTTTTTCAGCTCGACCATCTCGTGAATTGCGGCATACGATTCGGTGCGAGCACGTTCGATGAAACCGCAAGTATTCACGACCACAAAGTCGGCTCCGTCGGGCTCTTCGACCAATTCGTAGCCGTCCAATTGCAGCAGCCCCAACATCCGCTCGCTATCCACCAGATTTTTCGGGCACCCAAGGCTCACGAAGGCATAACTGCCTTTGGTTTCGTTCGAAGGCTTGGGTGTGGACACGGTTTGCGACATGCTACGATTTTCCTAGATCCGGGAGCGACTGGGCACTGGCAGAAAAAGTCCTTGCCAAAAATCGGGGGATTGGAGTTTACGCTTGGAGATTCCCGCGTCGCACTAGGCCCCACAATTTGCCAAACCTCTGAATATCGGCCATTCAGCACAAAATCACAAGGTGCGCCGCGGGGAAAAGCGGCCATACTGGCTCGAAACTTGGCCCTACATCCCCGATAAGCGACCAACTGCGACTCCTGTTTTGCCTACGTATTTTCCGATTTTCGATCGGTTTGACAATATTGTCCGTCGAAACGCTTGACGTTTATCAAACACTTGAACACGATGCTGTTTTGACGCTCCAGTCGCCTAGCCACTTTCGAGTTCGCTAGGCCATCGAATTCGGCGTGGTGGCCGCTCGATGACGACGGAGCCAATTCGTCAGTTTCGTTCGTGAGGGGATAATCGATGTCAATTTCTTTGGCAGACCGTAATGGTTGTGAAGGGTATCAAGTTCGCGTGACGCGCAACGGCAAGTGCTATAGCAAGTTTTTCAAGAAGGTTCGTGGCGCCAAAAAAGCTGCGGTCGCTTACGAGAAAGAGCTGCTGGAAGAGCTCGGACCGCCGCAAACGCAGATCGGTGCTGTTCGCAGCAAACGCAAGAACCGAGGCCTTTGGGAAAGCGAATCGAACGGCATTCCTTATGTCTGTGCGAGCAGTCGTTACCCCAATGGATCGCCGAAGACGATCATGGTTTCGATCCGCAAGCATGGCAAAATGAAAGCCTTTCAGCTCGCTCGGAAGAAAAAGCAGGAAGCGGACAAGATTGCCTATTCGGACTGCATTTAGGGCAGGCGCGCTAGGCCGCATCGTGCAGTCGAAGCTGCCCGTCCAGCTGTAACAGCCGCGCTGCATGCCAAATGAGTTCATCCGCAGCGATCAGTTTTGGCACGGTCAAAACTGATCCGCAGGCGGTTGCTCGTTTGACATCCTGGGTACGCGGGAACGTCATCATCGCGATGAGAGGTGCTGGATTCGCGATCTGGACCGCGATCGGCAGTGGCGTGGGCGCATACCGTCCCGCTGCCGCTCCGTCCCAAAATGCACAGCCATACTGCGCGCGATCTTGGCCAGCCGAGGTGGGAATGACCGACCCCGCAGCGGGCGCTAAATAGGCCGTTTCTGCGCCACATCGGTTCAGCAATTCGATCGTCGGCGCTGCAAAATCGGGCGTCGCTGCGAACACGGCGACCTTGCCCGGCCAAATGATGTTGGGCAATGGCGATCTGATCAGCCATCTCTCTTCATCCGTCAACGTCGTCGGCTGAGACCACCAAGGACATCGGCCGCGCTCGGCAGCGAGGAATCCATCTTCCAGCCGTGCACTGGCGTTGTACCAGAAGAGGCGAAACGTGTTTTCGAGCGGTTGACCGCTGCGCGTCTCTCCCTCGCAGTAGGTACCCATCACGCAGACGACCGGCGCCAAGGGATGCTGCCGGGAAACGGTCGCGATGGTGCGACGATCGAACTCACCCGCATACCTTTGCAGCAACACGATGAAATCGGGATGAGCCGAGCCCGCAACCGATTCGGGGCTGGCTGGGTTGATCGCTTCACTGGCGGTCGGGAAGGCGATCACCTGGGCGTGTTGCTGCAGAACTTTAATCGCCGCACAAAATTCGGCCGGGTCGCAGCGGCCGACCAACCAGACGTTCCATTTTTTGGCGTCGTTGTTCGAGTCTCGAGTCATTTCAGATTCGCTTCCGCTTCGCAAAGGGCGGTTCGCATATCGACAGCGTCTGCCGCTTCCCGCAATTGATCTAACAGGCCCTCGGTCGCCAGCAGGCGACTTATCCTTGCCAAAATCCGCAAGTGCATTCGATCGTCGATGGAACCGATGAGCCAGAAGAGATCGGTCAACTGACGGCTACCGCCAAACGGAATCCCTTGACCGCATCGTCCGAATGCCAAGACCGGGCCGCCCAGAATCGACGGCAACGGACGGCGTGGGTGCAACAGCGCGACGCCGTTGTCCATCGCCGTTGACTGCATGTCCTCCCGGGCGCGAATCGCTTCAGCCATCTTGTCGGCGTCCCATAGCAACCCGGTCATGGTTGCCAATTCGGCCATCGATGTGATGACCGAGCCTTTGGTTCGGGCTGGCAAGAGTGGCGAAATGAGTTCGACGCTCAGCAGCGACTCGATGGTCAACTCGACCTCTTCATCTTCATGGACGGGCCGTTTCTCCATCGCGGTTTCGACCTGAGCCAGTTCGGCATCATCGAGCAGTCCGAGTCGCTTCTCCATCCAGTGATGAATCTCGGCCGGCGAGAACCGCCACTTGCCGCCGACTCGCCGCGCCGGCAACTTCCCTCGATTCGCCAACCGATCCACCTGCTGTGGATCAAGGTGCAAATAGGCGGCCAACGATGCTACGTCAAAATCTTCATGTTGCATGATGATCAAATGATAGACCTTACCCGCTTCCAACAACAGGCAAGCACGAAACCGACACGTCGCGATCGCGCCCGCTGCAGGACGCCAGCAAATGCCAGCACCGCTGCCAAAAGATCTCGCCTTGACGGAAATCAGCAAATCACAAGAATCCCCTGCATCGAACGGACGTCGACCCAGACAGAAGTTCGTGTTCGCTCGCCATGCAATCGAAACAAGGACGTTTCTTCTGGGGCCGCGAACGACTGAGGCGTGTTTTGGGCAGGGAGGCCCTACGCATGCGAACTACGATGACAAAGCCAGTTGGCATTGACCTTCGGGAAGTGCTCAACGGCTGTGAATTTTTCGGTGGCGACCCGCAGCCCGTCACTTCTTGCTGCGGTGATTCCCGTCAGGTCAAACCTGGCGATCTCTTCACCGCCTTGCTGGGAAAAGACCATGACGGCCACGACTACGCTCGCGAAGCGGTCGAGCGTGGTGCATCTGCTGTATTGGCGGAACGGCCGATGCCGATCGGTGTCCCCACCTGCATCGTGGAAGACACCCGGCAAGCCTACGGACGCATTTGCCACGCCTTAGCCGGCAATCCGACGCAGACCATGCAGGTCGCTGGCGTTACCGGGACCTATGGCAAGACGACGACCAGCCTGCTGCTGGCCGCCATTTTGGAAGCGAATCAACATTCGGTCGGCATCCTGTCTTCGATGGGATACTGCGATGGTGACCGAGTCAACACGGACGTGATGACGACACCGACCAGTCCTGAGCTGGCTCGCTGGCTATGTGCTGCCCAAAGCAACGGCTGTGATCACGCGGTTGTCGAAGCGTCGTCCGAGGGTTTGGCCGAGCATCGCTTGGCCGGTACCGAACTTGATCTGGCGATCATTACCAATATCCGGAAGGCCCACCTCGACAAACACGGGTCGGTGCTCAACTACCGACGGATCAAAGCGAGACTCACCGAGCATTTGAAGTCGACCGGTGTGGCGGTCATGAACGCCGACGACCCGGTCAGTCAATCTTTCCTGACAAAAGTCAAGCGTCCGCTGATCACCTTTGGCATGCATTCGGCGGCCGAAGTGACGGCGAGCGTCTTGGAATCTCACCATGGCCAGCAGACGATTCTGCTGACCGCCGGCAGTGATTCGATTCCGGTGCAAACGCGGATCATTGGGACACAGCACGTTTATAATTGCCTGGCGGCAGCCGCCGCGGGGCTTGTCTGGGGCTTCGATTTAACAACGATCGCCAAAGGCTTGGAAACGGTCGATTTACTGCCTGGAAGGATGGAGTGCCAATCGAGCCTGCAATCGTTCGCAACCTACATCGATACCGGCGTGACCTCCGACTCATTGGCAGCGACATTACAATCGCTTCGCCGCGTGACACCAGGTCGACTGATGTGCGTTTTCAGTGCACCGTATCAAGGCGATAGCCTCGACCGTCCACTCTTAGGACGCGTTGTCGAAAAGTATGCCGACTATGGCGTGATCACACGCAGTGACCCGCGGGATGAGAAACCGTTGGAAACGGCTCACGATATTTTGGATGGCTACGATCGCCCGTCGCAGGCTCACCTGCTACCGGATCGTGCAAGAGCCATCGGTTGGACATTGTCAGAGGCGCAGGAGGGCGACACGGTACTGATTGCAGGTCGTGGCAATGAACAATTTGAATTGGAAGGTGGTGAGCAAGCTGTGCTCGACGACCGGCAGATCACTCGTTTCTTCTTGGATGAACTGGACAAGAAAGAGGAATCCAAGCGACGCGTCGCCTGAAACCGATAAACAGACCATTCGCCCCCAACTCATCCGAACAGCATCCGCGACTTTTTGGAAAGATTCTTCCCATGCTAGACATCTCCATACGAGAACTGAACGAAATCATCAGCGGCCAGCTACAGTTTGGCTCGATGCCTCCGCTCGGCGGCGCTCTGGAAATGATCCGAAACGTGATTCCTCAAGACGCGACGATCCAAGATCGTGATGTGGTCGTCTTTGAAAATGTTGACGATCAGAAGAACGATTTTTTTGCCGAAGCGGCGTATGCCAAAGGGGCCATTGGCGTCATTGCGAACCGCATGGTGACGCCTTGGGACGGCTGTTTTTGCATTCGCATACCACAAGTCAAGACAGGCCTGATTCGCCTGGCTGACTGGTGCTACCGGCGCTTTCCCGGCGTTCGCGTGGCCATCGTGTCCAAGACGGGCGATACGTCGGTTGCTGATCAAATTCGCCAAGAGTCGCTGAACTTGAGCACCCCCTTAGCCGAGCCTTTGCCTTGGCAGCTGATCGATCTGCACACCGAAGATTCGCACGCCGTCGTCAACTTCACGTTGGGAGGAACGTGCCGCGAGTCGCTCGACATCTGCGAACCGGACGTGATCGTGTTCTCTGATCGAAACGAAGAGAACGACGAACAGACGAGCAAATTGGCCACCAAGATGATCAAGTCGATCAACAGGAACGGGACGGTCATCTTGCCGTACCACGACGAAGAGATCTGGCAACTTGCTTCGCAGCGGGGTTCAGAGATTCTCGTGATCAATGATGGCCCGCGTTTGGATGGCGATACGCAATCGCAGCAATTGGCCCAACGCACGATGGTCAACATCCAGCAACGTTTGGAAGCGATTGCCCAAGCGGAGAAAGAACGTCAAATCAAAGCCGAGCTCGCACGAGCGAAAGCACAAGAACGAAAGCGAGCCTAATCGCTTTGCTGCGGCCACCAGCAATCGGCCTCAGATTATCACCCACAACAACAGACCCAACTTAAGGAACTATTGTCGGCTCTGCCGTTAGTATGCCTAGTTTGCGGGAACCGGGCATATCCCTCCCTCCTGGGGAATTGAAGCAACGTAATTTGTCGGACTCAGCGATTTCTGGGTCAATCGCTCCGGCAAAATGCTTCGCGGTGGAGCTCGATACTGGGCGCCGGGGCAGCTTGACTGCTCCGGCAGCCCAGGGAACAAGAACGGACCGGGTCGCAAGCGACCTGGTCCGTTTTTTTGTTGGCTGAGTCACATTTGGGCTCTTTTGAGCCACAAACCGCCGATTCGAAGACGAATGCCCCGTTTTTGTGCAGTTCTTTCGTTGCCGAAAACGACACCCCACATTATCCTGGAACATTAGGAACAGACGCTCCAAAGCGCATCGTTCATACACCACACATGGGGATGGGTAAGCTCAATGAAGAGATCAACACAAGTTCTTGCGACACTCGTCGTGCTCGCGTCCGTGGCAATTCCTGCCGACGCATTTCAATTTGGTAACCGCTGGGCTCGAACCGCCGTAAGTGGTGCCGGCCTTACGCAAGGCGACCCAACGACGGTCACCTGGGGCTTTGTCCCGGATGGCACGAACATCGCCAGTTTAGGCACAAGCGATTTGATTTCCCGCCTCGACTCTTGGATTGGAGCGGGACCAGGTGGTTCTGACCTGACTCAACGTCCATGGTTTGACCTTTACGAACAATCGTTCAATCGCTTCGCCGAAGTTTCTGGCCTTTCTTATCAATATGAAGCGGCTGACGATGGTGTGACGCAGGGCTCCAATGCCAATGCTGGCTTCGTCGGTGTGCGAGCCGACGTTCGCATTGCTGGTGACTTCATCGATGGTCCCAGCAACACACTCGCCTTCAACAACTTCCCCCAAAACGGCGACATGACGTTTGACACTGGAGACGGCGGGGCCTACAGCAACGGCGCGAACAACTTTCGTTTTTTGCGAAACACCATCATGCACGAGCATGGTCACGGATTGGGTTACTTCCACGTCGAATCGGCAACGGCCCGCTTCTTGATGGAGCCTTTCCTACAAACCAATTTTGATGGTCCACAGTTTGACGAAATCTTGGGGTTGCACCGAGGTTACGGCGATGTGAATGAAAAGAGCAACGGTGGAGCCGGCAACGACATCGCTGCAAATGCGACCGATTTTGGCGTCCTTCCCATCAACGGTTCCATGACTATCGGTACGGATGCAAACAATGTCATCGTCGCCCCTAGCGAAACCGACTTTGTCAGTATCGACGACAATAGCGATACCGATTTCTACTCATTCACCGTCAACAGTGCTTCGGAACTAGACATTGTCTTGACGCCGATGGGGCCTTCCTACTTCCAGGGTCCTCAAGGTGGTTCGCAAGCAAACTACGTCACGAGAGAGTTCAGCGATCTCTCGCTGGCACTCATCGACACGAATGGTTCCACCGTGCTTGACCTGCAGAACGCTGGTGGGACCGGTGACAACGAGTCGATCCTCGACTTCAACGTGAACCCGGGCGAGTACTTCGTCCGAATCACGGGAGCCGCGAATAACGTCCAAATGTATCAACTCCAAGTCTCTGTCGACTCGGGTATCGCGATTGAACCGGGCGACTTTAACGCGGATGGTATCTTCGATTGTGCCGATGTCGACGCACTGGTCGGCAGCATTGTTATCGGTGACAACAACGAAGAGTTCGACCTCACCGGTGAGGGCGTCGTCAACGGTGGCGACTTGGACGTATGGCTCCAACTAGCGGGTGCCGCCAACCTGGCCTCGGGTAATGCCTACCTAGAGGGAGACGCCAACCTGGACGGTACCGTCGATGGTGGCGACTTCGTGATCTGGAATGCGAACAAGTTCACTTCATCGTCTGCTTGGTGTGACGGTGACTTTAACCATGACGGTTCCGTCGATGGTGGTGACTTTGTTCTTTGGAATGCGAACAAATTCCAGACTGCCGATGGAGTCTCCGCGGTCCCCGAACCGGCCAGCTGGTTGTTCAGCCTGATGGCCGTGGCAGCCCTCGGATTCGGTCGCCGTCGATAGTTCGGCTAATCGAGAACAAAAAAACAAACGCCCGCAGTTCGCTGCGGGCGTTTTTTTCATACCGTTGCTAGGTCTGTTCTGCGGAAGCCGGCACCCTGGATGTGGCTTCCCGATGTCAGCCTGGTCTCGGCGAAAGCCGCCTTACGGCTTTACACCCAACTGGGATTCGAGCGTCTCAAACAAATCGCTTAGATTGTTGGTCTTCCCCTTTAGCGAAAACGCTTCTGATTCGACGCGAGGCAAGGGCGCACCACCCGCCTGCTTTAAGATGTTGGCATGCGTGGTGATGTAACGCGAGACGCTACTTCCCGAGATGTACGCCTTGAGTTTTGCCGGATCAACAATCGTCTCGGCCTGCTTCCTGGCATCCAAGGCGGTCGGGCGAGGCGTGGTCGTAAACAGATACTCATGAAAGTCGGCAAACTGATCTGGTGATAAACGCCACACCGATAAAGCTAACCGTGCAAGCTCACAGGCATCGGCATGGCGCGGGTCCTCTTTGGTATAGTGCGGGTTGCAGTTCTTATTGAGCGGTACGGGCAAAACCAAAATGGCCACCTGGTCGCCGTAACGTTCTTGCGCCGCCTTCAGCTGCACGTTCATCTGCTGGCAATGAGGACAGGTATAGTCAAAGAGTTCGAGTAGAACGTGCTCCGCGGCAGGAGAACCGATGATCGGCCAGTCGTACGTATTCAATTTGACTTTCGCAAACCGAAAATCGACGTAGCGTTGAAGCTTGGTTGCGGCCGACAATTCGCCATCTGCCGCTTTCTCATCCGTCGTCTGTTCAGGAGTCGGAGAGAGCGTGGGGCTCGGCATCGTGGCGACCGGATCGCCCGTAAACTCCTCTGGCACTTCGAACGTACGAGAAGCCGCAGCATCTTCGGACGTGTGTGTCGCCTCGTCGTCCACCATATCGTCGTCGAAGGCACTCATGTCGAACGTCATCGAACTGGCTCCCACATTCGCATCGGTCACGGCGAGTTCGGTGGTCACTTCGAACGTTTTGGGCTCTGGACTCGTGTGCTGAACGCATGCCAAAGCGAGCACCCCCAAAGCGCTCGGCACAAATAGCCGGCCCAGGCGTTCCGGATGGAGAGGTCGCAACCAAACCAGCATGCCGGCCAACAACAAACCGCATCCGTGCACGACGAGACAGTACCAACAGAGCTTTCCCAGGATGAGGACTTGAACACCGGTGAACCATAACGCAGCGGCCGCCGCCGACAGAATGCAGAGGCTGATCAAATCCCAAACCGGGCCGCCTTCATGCTTCCCCTTTACGGCAAACAAACAGCCAAGCAAGATCACGTAAACCAGCGCCGCCGGAATGCTCACCGGCACACCCCAGACCGACGAGTACTTACTCTGCAACACATGGTTGCAATCCATCACCGAGCCGCCCCCGCAGCCGGCAACTTTACCAGCGACCAGAGTCGACCACGCAAGGAAGATCGCGGTCCCCAACGCGCCGAGCGCGACGATGCGCATCGACCAAACCAGGCCTTGGCCGGATCCGCCATCTTTGGAATTGTGAATCAACATGTGTGCCCCGGACTGGTTCGCAGAATCTGGTCTCAGAAGAGCCCCCCCCAATAGGCAGGCGCAACGCACCCGTCAGTTTACAGATAGGGTGATTCTGCGATCAAACAATTTCGTGCACTCACAATTGATTTTGCATCAAAAATGGCAGTATTTGCACATCGTAGCGGCTGGAGCGCACCGGGAGCGCCTTATTTCTACCGAAATGGCGGGCCGAACGAATGCCAGCGCCTGCCTCTCAGTTCTTCTTTTCGATCCGATACAGGGCGCGGTCAGTACGTAGGATCAGCGCATTCCCGGTGATGGCAGGAGACGCCATGAAGCTTCCCTCCAATTCGTTTTTGGCGACTTCCTTGAACTCGTCAGCCGGCTGAAACACCGTGGTCATGCCTTCGCGGCTGAACACGTAAACATGACCGTTGGCGTAAATCGGCGACGCCGCATAATTTCCGCCCAATCGTTTTTTCCACTGCATCTCGCCGCTATCGCCATCGACCGATGTCAACACACCACCTTGTTCGGAAACAAAATAGACCGAACCGGCAACCCACAGGGGCGAGGTGATCGTCGGGACTTGCTTGCCAAATTCCCAGAGCAGTTGCGGTGCGACCGAACGATCTTCCGCATCGAAATCCATCGCTAATAGCCGCGACTTCATGAAACCGGTGCAGATGTACAACTTGCCATCACCGAATACAGGGCAGGGCGTCGTTGAGAACCCGAGTTCTTGATAAGAGACCTTCCACAGCTCTTCGCCCGTCTGGGGATCGTAGCCGTAGACCCAATCGGCCGCTGCCGAAATGACGACCTCTTGCCCGCCGGCTGTCAGAATAATGGGAGTACTGAACGCCTTCTTGAATTCGGGGATCTCATTGAGCTCGCCACTACGAGGCGTCTTCCAAGCGAACGAGCCGTCGGACGTATTTAGCGCGGCGATGTACTGCACATCGATCCCATCGCAATTGACGATCAATCGATCGTTCCACAGGATCGGAGAACTGCCGGCACCGGTCGAGTGATCGAGATGCAGATCGCGATTCTCCCAGACGATCTCACCGGAATCGGTATCAATGCAGGCCGTTCCGTTCGTCCCGAAGTGACAATAGACGTGACCATGGCCAATCACTGGAGTCGGTGAAGCGTACGAATTCATGGTGTGGATGACATCAGGTGCCGGTTCTTCCATCAGTAATCGCTGATGCACGATGTCGCCCGATGCTTGATCAACGCAGATCGCGTACATTTTTAGATTGTGAGCCAGCGCGACGGGAAACGGTTTTCCTTTACTGGCCTCCTTAACTTCCTCTGGGGTCGCCTCTTCGATGGTCGATGTCGTCATCCAGATTTGGTCACCGGAAACGACGGGTGAGGACCAACCGGTCCCTGGTATCTCGGTTTTCCAGACGACGTTTTTCTCTTCACTCCATTCCGTCGGCAGTGATGGCGCCCCGCCATGCCCCATCCCGGAGGGGCCCCGAAACTGATTCCACTCGTCGGCGGCGTCGACCGCCTGACCAGCGGTTGAAATTGCCAGGAGGAAAATGGCCCAGTAAAAAACGTGAATTCGGGGTGACTTGCCTGTCATAAAACGAGGCTCCTAACCTGAGGGGGCATACCGACAAGGCGGTATTTCGTGGCATCCAATCGATTTTTCCGTCCTCGAGTATATATCCGCGACCTCGCCGCGGGGATATGTTACCTTGTTTATCTATTTTGAAACTGGACCGACGGATGCCGGAACACCGCGGTGAGAATTGGGAAGCAAAGGAACACCTGAAATGCAGCGCAAATCAGCTCGTAGAAAGCGAAGGATTCGGGGCAACTCGTTAGAGACACTAGAGACTCGAGTCCTGCTCGCGGCCGATTGGCAAAATCCGATTGACGCCATGGATGTCAACGCCAGTGGAGATGAGGTCAGCCCCATCGATGCGTTGCTCGTCATCAACGAACTCAACAGCCCCACTGTGAGTGATCCGGCCACGGGCATGCTTCCCGATTTGGAAAACGATCCGCCACCATTCGTCGACGTGGACGGCAATGGCATGGTGACGCCGATCGATGCGTTACTTGTGGTCAACACATTGAATACGATGACGACAACGAGCGGTACCGGTTCGACCGATTTTCAAACCGGAGATTCAGTGATCGTCGGGATGCCGGCGTCGCACCAAGAAGGGGTCGTGCACGATACGCTCGTGAACACCCGCACGCGTTCGGCTCAAGTCGATTCGGATGTCGGGGCCACGCTTGCTGGCGATTCGGTCATCGTCTGGGCCAGCCAAGGCCAAGACGGTAGCGGTTTTGGGATCTTTGGCCAACGGTACGACAACACCGGTTCGAAAGTGGGCGGCGAATTTCAGATTAACGAGACGACGTCAGGAGCTCAAAAGCGTCCCTCGGTCGATATGTGGGATGACGGTTCGTTCATTGTGACTTGGGATTCGGTGAAGTTAGACGGTTCGGGATTCGGCATCGCGGCGCGAATGTTCCATGCCGATGGGTCGGCGGCCACTGGCGAATTCCAAGTCAACAGTTCGACGCGCGGAAGTCAGACCAAGCCGGTCGTTGCCACATCGAGTGACGGCGAGTCGCTCCAAGTTGCTCACATCGCCTGGACGGGCCGTGGCAATAGCGGCGTCTACTGGACGACCATTGGCTTCGGCTCGACCGAAACGAGTGGCGAGTTCATGGCCAACTCGACGACGCGGGGCAAGCAGACGAATCCGACGATCGCCGCTTCGTCGGCGGGGCTTGTCGCGATTAGCTGGGAAGGCCGAGGCGTCGGTGACAACAACGGAATCTTCATGGACGTCTTCGGGCCTGACGGCGAATCGATCTTAGGCGAAACGCTCGTTAATGATTCGTCCAATCGGGTTCAACGTTTTCCTTCTATCTCGATGGCTCCTCGCGGCACCTTGGGGGGCGACCAGATCGTTGTTGCTTGGAAAACACACGATGGGGAACCGGGCGCAGGCGTGCGAGCACGTCAATACAGCGTGGATCCCGTCCCCGATTCTGGCGGGTTGTTCGCGGTAACTCCGAGCGACGTGATTCAAGTCAACGAGACAACTTCTGGGCCGCAGAGGACCCCTTCGGTGGCCCACCTGGATGACAGCACATTCATTGTGAGTTGGTTCGGCCGAGGCGTCGGTGATCGGCGTGGAGTTTTCAGCCGCCAATTCGCCGCAGATGGAACGCCGCTCAGCGATGAGTCGCTGGTGAATGCCACCACGACGGCGGGACAGATCAGGCCCAACGTGGCCGCAGCGAGTAACGGCTACATCATTACTTGGCAAGGTAACGGAAATGCAGACCACCACGGCATCTTCGCCCGCTTTGTGGATACTGAAATCGACGCCCCCTTCCAACTGGACGACATCCTGGACATTACGGTCAACGAAGGCGATACCGTCAGCACGATGATCAACGTCATTGATTTGGATGGCACGGAAGACGATGTCGTCTTTTCCTTCGGTAGCTCGGTCCCCGCAGGACTCACGCTCGACGCCAACACTGGCCAAATCACTTGGAACACCAGCGAAACTGACGGTGGCCAGACGTTTGTCGTCAACGTGATCGGTACCGACGCGAACGACTTCAGCGATGACACAACGTTTGCGATTAACGTAACGGAAGTCAACAGCGCGCCTGTGATCGCTCCTGCCATTGCAGACCAAACCGTTTTTGCTGGGCAAAGCGACACGATCGGCGTGACCGCCACTGACCCCGACGGTGATCCGATTGGCTATTCGGCGACGCTGCTTGGTGGTGGCGCACTTCCTGCGTGGATTTCGATCAATGCAACGACCGGCACGTTCACGACCAATCCCCAGGTTTCGGATGCCGGCACCATCGACGTCGTCGTGACGGCGACCGATCCGGCGGGACTTTCGGATAGCGATCAATTCTCCGTTACCGTCGTCGGTGAGCTCGGCTTTGCCTTCAATGTACCGGCCCAATCGCTTACCCTCGGCGATTCGTTCTCGATCGATCTCGATGATTTCGTAACGCTC
Organism: uncultured Pirellulaceae bacterium; assembly: GCA_964480915.1. GTDB lineage: Bacteria > Planctomycetota > Planctomycetia > Pirellulales > Pirellulaceae > CAWGCE01. Next base: position 30,508 of record CAYZRS010000035.1, read on the forward strand.
GAAGGCGACACCGATCCGGGCGTCATTTCCTTCGTCATCGACCAATCACCAAGTTGGCTGTCCTTCGATCCGACAACCAACGTGCTCTCGGGCACACCGGCAGCCGGCGATGTCGGCTCAACCACCGTCAACGTCACGGCGACCGGTGCGAACACCGGTTCGGCGACGGATGGATTCGTGCTCACCGTCAACGAGGTCAACTTGGCCCCGCAAGTCTTTGATCAGACGCTCCGCATCAATCCGTCCGCTGCAAACGGCACGGTGATCGGCACCGTGATCGGCAGCGATCCCAATGCCGGCGCAACATTGACTTACGCGATTACTGGTGGCAACGACGCTGGCGCTTTTGCCATCGACGCCAACACGGGCGAAATCAGTGTTGCCGACACGACCGTCCTTTCCAACGGAACGCAAACCGACCTCATGGTGACCGCCACCGATGCGAGCAACGAGATGGGATCGGGGACCGTCACGGTCTTCGTTGACAACGCCGCCTTCCAGGCTGGATACACGCTCGGGTTCTTTGACCTCGATGGAAACGAGATCACTTCGGTGGCACCGGGCGGTGAGTTTGAATTGCGTCTGTTCTCGGTCGATCGTCGTACCGGACTCGCAGCCGATGATGGCGGTGTCTTCTCCGCCTTCGCTGATGTCGTCTACGATTCGTCGCTCGTGTCGGTCTCTGGAAATCTAGAGATTGCCACGCTGTATGCGTCCGCTTCCTCCGGTACGACCACGACACCGGGCTTGCTGGATGAAGTCGGCGGTGTCGACGGACTGTCGCCGTTCGGAACCGACCCGACGGAAGTCGCTCGCATTCAGATGACGGCCGGCGCCACGCCGGGAGTGGCCAATTTCGCGACCGACTTTGCTGACGATGCCGTTCAGCATCCGACCCTGGTCTTCGGTCTCGGAACCGAAATCCCAAGGAACTTAGTCGATTACGGTTCCGCTTCGCTGACCATCGCCAGCAACACGGCCAGCATCGCGCCGGTCATGCCAGCGAGTGCGACCACGGCGAGTGAATCGGCGGCCATTCCGCTCGACGGCGCAGCCGTCGCCACAACGCCGGCCCAGGCCCTCCCGTCGACGAGGGTCTCGACGTTCGAACGGATTTCGATTCGCGCCGACCAGTCGTCGGAGAATGACGAGTCGCTCGTCGATCAACTGTTCGCCGATCTGGGTGCGGAACTCTAAGCTCGACCTTCCCTCGGGTGTGAAACGACCAAATCGAACGGTCCGGCAATTTGTCGGGCCGTTTTTTTCGTTACACAGGCTCGGACCCCGCCGGTCGAACGACTTCGACTGCGGTATGTTGCGAATTGGAACTGGAGCCGGTTTCTTCTGTAGCCGGTACGAGGTAACGTGAGGCTGGTATTACGGGTGGAAATTAAACATGCGACTGGCACTTTTAGGAATCGACGATGTGGTCTTGCAGCTCGCGGGCGCGCTCGCGGCCGACCCGAGTCCGCGTCATGAGCTCGTTCGCGTCTATGGCCATTGCGATGCGGCCGGCCAGGCTGCCGCTCTCGGTATCGAGCAACGTCCCGAAGAGGCATGGGAAGAGTTGCTGCATGAACCTCATTGCGATGGGGTCATCTTGGGCACGGGCGGGGCAGAGGGGCTCCTTCCCGAACAACTGCGTCATTTAGTGGGCAGTGCGATGCCCTTGATTGTGGTTCATCCGATCGCCCCCATGTTGCTGGGCTTCGAATTACAAATGATCCGTCAGGACACCGGCGGCGTCGTCTTGCCCTACTTTCCTGGCAGCGACCATCCGATGTGGGACATCGTCAAATCATGGGTCACCAGCGGCGCCGAATCGCCCATCGGCCTTATCGAGCAATTCGAGTGGGAACGTTCCCTGTCGGATCGCACACGACCGAACGTGGAAGCGGCCTTCGCCCGCGACGCCTTCCTGCAGCGTAGCATGATGGGACCGATTCATCGGTTGGGCGCAATGCTCTCGGGTCGCGTACCGGCCAATAAGACGGACGATTGGTCTCACTTGAGCGCCCACATGGACAACGACGCCGGCGTTCTGGCTCGCTGGACCATGCGTCCCTCCGCGGCCGGTGTGAGCCACTTGCGCATCGTCGGCAGTACCGGTTCGGCGACAGCGACGTTGGGCGTCGATCCGGCCACCTGGAGTCTCTCACTGAACCGACCGGAAACGTCAGCGGTCGAGTTACCATCGTTGCTACCTGCCAGCTCGATCGTTGATCAACTGCAGGCAGCCGTCGACGGGGACACCGCCATCGTCGATCTTGCATTCGAAGACGCGTGCCGAGCCGTCGAACTGGCCGACACGCTCGAAGCGAGTTGCCGTCGTGGTAAGACGATTAATCTCCATCAGGAAGAACTGACCGAAGAGGGCACATTCAAGAGCATCATGGCGGCGGGCGGCTGCCTGGCCATCACGGTGACCTTCTTGATGACCTTACTGATGGTGGCGACCAGTCCCTTCGGTCCGTCGTCCGGCGCTCGTACTGACGGGCTCCCGGTCGGCTCGGGCAATGGAACGCATTGGATGTGGAAATTGCTGCTGGCAGGTTTGCTCTTTTTCCTCGCACTGCAGTTCTTGCGGCTGCTGTTTCCCAAGGCAACGACGACCGAATCGTCAACCGCCGCGCAGGCAGACGAGTCGACCTAACCGGCAGACTCGCGACCAAGCTGAGCGGTTAGGAAACGGTGCGATCCAGATCTTGGCAGCATCGAATCGCTTCTATCTCCCAGATGCCGTCTGCGTCAAAGTCCGCGCAGATTCCACGGCCCACCTCACTGGGACAAACACCCTTCCGGACAGGTGATTGCAACGGTTGTGACGGCAGCCGGACGGGCACTAATCGCATCTTCCACACACGCCGATCATTCCTGCTGTCCCACCAGTCTTGCCTTGGCACTTTCATTGCTACCACGGCGACCGTTGGGATTACCCACCAAAAACTACCCACCTACACGGTTGCTCCTGACCGTTTTATAAAAATGCCAATCACCACCTCCCTCTTCACGCGTGTGGCCTTGGTCACCGCCGTTACGATCCTCTTCGTGGCGGTTGCCAGCGATGGCTACGCTTCGCCTCGACGGCGTACCGCAATCGTTCAAGCCGTCCAGGACGCTCGAGAAGCGATCGTCAACATCCACGGCCCCAAGACCATCACCTCCACCGAGTCCGGCTCTGAAGAGACGCGCCAAGTGAACGGGATGGGGACCGGCGTCGTCGTCGATCCGCGGGGCTATATCGTCACCAATCACCATGTGATCGAAGGCGTACAGCGCATTCAGGTCACGATGTGGGACGGAAAGACTTACGTGGCCCGCCAGGTGGCCCGTGATCCTCGGACCGACCTGGCCGTGATCAAAATCACTCCTCAGAAAAAGCTCTCGCTGATCCGCATTGGCACTTCCAGCGACTTGATGCCTGGCGAGCCGGTGATCGCGGTCGGCAATGCTTATGGCTATCACAACACAGTCACTCGAGGCATCATCAGCGCTTTGAATCGTACCGTCGATGTGAATGAGGCTCAAAAGTACTACGAACTGATTCAAACCGATGCCAGCATCAACCCTGGCAACTCGGGAGGCCCGCTGCTTAACATTGACGGTGAAATGATCGGCATCAACGTCGCCGTCCGCGTCGGAGCCCAAGGCATCGGCTTCGCGATCCCGGTCGACACTGCGATGCAAGTCGCGGCTCGCTTGATGGGGAACGACGTCGGACGCGGCACGTGGGACGGACTCACCGGTCAAAGTCGCCGCCGCGGAGATGATTGGGAGTATGTCGTTCGTGACGTTGAACCGGGCTCGCCGTGCGAAAAAGCCGGTTTGAAGCCGGGCGATGTCATCTCGGCCGTCAATGGCGTCTCCATCGAACGGACGCTGGACCTTCATCGTTCGATCATCGGCCAACGAGCCGGAGAAGCGGTCGCCATCAAAGCCAAACGGAGCAAGGCGACCACCGACATGTCGATCGTCCTTGCAAGCCGCAGCACACCCGCCCATACGCGACGCGCTAATGGCGTGGAAGATGACGCCTGGCGAGTCTTAGGGTTGCGATTGGAAGAGGTCGAACGTTCATCCCTGGGCGACATCGATGCGGAGTATAACGGCGGCCTCAAGGTCACATCGGTCCGCTCGGAAGGGCTCGCATTCCGCCATGGCATTCGATCGGGCGATGTCCTCGTCGGCATGCATATTTGGGAAACGGTCTCGATGCGAGACCTCGATTACATCCTCAACAAGGCGAAACTGGCAGACGATGACATTCGGTTTCTGGTGCTTCGTAACCAAACGACGCGTGTCGGAAACCTACCTCTGACGCGACGCTAAATATCTTCGCCATTTAGCTTCGCAGGCTTTCTGCCAATTGCCACGCCCCGCCGAGATACTCGGCGGGGTTTTTTATTGCGGTTTTCAACAACACTTGGCGGCGGCCGAGAGAACCTCGCCACATTGATCTTTTCACGGAACGGACGGTCCTGGACAATCGACGCTTGTCGATGGTTCCCTTCGCCAGCCCCAATGCGCCGTACCGTGTCTCAACCGCAGCCGACTTCGCAGAACAAACGCCGCTCGCCGGTTGCAGACTACAGCGTCTATCTGGTCGCTCGCCTGTTCATCTGCGTCGTGCAGGCGTTGCCGCTTAGCGCGTGCGCGCGTCTGTCGAAATTTCTAGCCGGCGTGTTGCACGATCGCTTGAAAATCCGCCGCCAAGTCATCGAAGATAATCTGCGTCACGCTTTCCCCGAATCGAGCGACATCGAACGGACGACTATCGCACGAGAAATGTTCGAACACCTCTTTTTGATGATCTGTGAGATTGCTCATGCGCCACGCAAGATTCACGAGACCAATTGGCGACGCCATTTCCGTCTGGTGAATCCAGCACTCATGGTGCGACCGATGCTGGAACCACGAGCGGTGCTCGCCGTGACGGCTCACCACGGAAATTTTGAGATGAATGGTTACGCGGCTGGCTTGCTCGGTTTTCCGACCTACACCTTGGCCAGAACGCTCGACAATCCCTACTTACAGAAATTTCTCAGTCAGTTCCGCGGTGCAACCGGTCAACATATCCTTCCAGCCAAAGAGAGTTCCGCATTGGCGACCAGCGTGATCGAAGCAAATGAAACGCTGGCAGCGCTGGCCGATCATTATGGCGGACCGAAAGGGTGCTGGATTGAATTTTTCCAGCGACCCGCATCGTGCCACAAGGCGATCGCATTGTTCTCGTTAGCGCAGAATGCGCCGATGGTCATCTGCCACACCAAACGGACAACGGCGCCGCTGCAATTCGAACTCAATTTCACAGCCGCCTTCGATCCGGCCCTGGCGACCGGTGACACGATGAGTGTCCAACAGCTGACACAATGGTACTCGTCGAACGTCGAGTCATTTGTCCGCGAGGCACCCGGCCAATATTGGTGGCTCCACCGACGCTGGAAAGACACTCGAGATGCCTACCGGCAAAAGCGGCGACGACGGACCGACACGGCAGAATCGACACCCGACCGGCGCACTCCAGAAACGCCGACCGCCTCCCCGGCGACGAATCGTGATGTCTGATCCGACAAGGGAGCCTGGCGAACCGACCGGCGAATGGAATTCCGTCGCCGCAACGGGAGAATGCCCACCGGGCAAGCGCATCGAACGCATCGCTGGGGGGCGGGCGGTCGCAATTTTCAATGTGGAAGGTACTTTTTACGCCATCGACAGCGTTTGCGCTCATCAGGGAGGCCCTTTGAGCGAAGGTACTTTAGACGGATGCGAGGTCGCTTGCCCGTGGCATAGCCTGCGATTCAATGTGACGACGGGCGAGTCCAACCTTGGTGGGGCTGTACGCCAAGAGGTTTTTCGAGTACGAGTACAGGCTGGATCCATCCAACTATTCCTACCTGCAAGCTAGATTTTGCCATCGTCGCTTGCTGCCGATCATGAAGTTCCGCTCCTTCCTTAATTCCGATCCACCCGCCTTAGCCGCGCTCTGGCAGCAGCAGAGTCGTCGATCGACCGCAAACTTTGTGACCAGTCAGTTGTTGGAAGACTTCGTATTTTCCAAACCCTACTTCGATCGCGAAGGATTAATCGTCGCCGAGGATGAGGGCAGAATCGTCGGGTTCGCTCACGGAGCCTTCGGACCAACCGACGACCAATCGGACATCGATCACGACGTGGGAGTCACCTGCCTCACCTTGGTGGCTCCTGATGTCGAATATGACAGCGTCGCACCAGAGCTCTTGGATCGATCTGAGGCCTATTTGCGGGCCAAAGGTGCCAAACTGCTGTACGCTGGCTGCGTCTATCCACTCAATCCGTTCTACCTGGGATTTTACGGCGGGAGCGAGTTGCCTGGTGTCGTCGAATCGGATGAGTCGGCGTTGGCGACCTACCGGGCAGCCGGGTATGAAGAAGTCGATCGCTGTTTGATCATGTCGTGCGACTTGGCCAATTTCCGCAGCCCTGTCGATCGACGGGCGATCCAAAACAAACGCTTGTGTTCGGTTCGGCGCCGTGCGGCGGGGCGAGCGACGACTTGGTGGGAAGCTTGTACTCGCCCGCCCACCGAAGTGACCGTCTTCGATATTGTCTCCACGTCTTCGGGTGAGTTGTTCGGTAGCGTGACCTACTGGATGATCGAGCCCCTATCTACAAGCCGGCAAACGCCGATTGCCGGGCTGACTCGCCTTTCGATCGTGGAGGAGATGCGTGGCCGCGGCTTGGCAAGTTACCTCAATTCGGAATCGTTAAAAGCGTTGCGTGAAGCTGGCATCAAGCAGGTCGAAGTTCAGACCATGACATCAAATAAGGCGGCGATCGGCCTGTACAAGAAGCTCGGCTTTCAAGAAATTGACTGCGGCATCATTCTGCGGAAGAAGCAGGGCGTTTGAATCGTGTTGAGCCGTCTTCCGCCAACCTTTGCATCCATTCTCTAGGGCGGCCAGAGTTCTGTTGAGCACTACATCGAACGAAACCGTTTGGAATCTTCCTAATCGCATTACCGCCGCGCGGATCGCGGTCTCGCTGCTGGTCTTTGTCGCCATGCAGTGGCATGCCTATGGGGTGGCACTGGCATTATTCATTCTGGCCGCCGGTACCGACTGGGTCGACGGATACATCGCACGCTCTCGAAATCTCGTGACCCAACTGGGGCGAATCCTTGATCCGTTGGCCGACAAAATTCTCATTTGCGGGACATTCATTTTTCTTGCGGCGGTTCCCGCATCGCAGATCGCAGCTTGGATGGCTGTCGTCATGGTGGCTCGAGAACTGATCGTGACGGTCATTCGTAGCTTCTTAGAGCAGCAAGGGCGTGACTTTTCGGCCAACATGCCGGGCAAACTAAAGATGGTCTTCCAGTGTGCCTGTGCGGCAGCAAGCCTCTACTTGCTGGCTCGCGGCGGCGAGTCGCCCGACGCCTTGGGCCCGATCGTCTTGGGGCTGGCCTGGTTAGCGACCCTTTCTACGATCTATTCCGGTGCGATTTATGTCTCGGCAGCAGCCAAGCCAGCGGCGCCTAATTGATCAACTGCTGAACTGCGCGATTCTCGGTATGATGGCCGATTACCAATCTCCTCCTGGGCCACAACCGACATGAAATGGGCAGAAGTAACTTCGCTGACAATGGTGGCCGGTGTCCTTGTGGCGGCGGCGACCGCTTGGGTTTGGTATCTTCTTCGTCTGCCATCTCGCAAGCCGCTACTCGACTATTCCGAACGCCGACCGGTCCCATGGGGGATGACCGATATCGCGGCTGTCGTCGTGATTGCGATCGCCGTGCAAGTTACCGGCTTTGGCATCTGGCAACAATTTGGCGGCTCTCCCCAATCGATTGAGACAGGTGATGCCTCGGTCATGGTCGCATTTTCGATAACGTCGCTCATTACCTGGGGGCTTGGCCTCGCCTTCGTTTGCTGGCGAACGGGCGCCAGCTTGGCCGATTTCGGCTGCAGCAGGCCGATCGATCTTGATATTCGCCAAGGCGTGATCGCATTCTGTCTGTTGTTGATTCCGGTTTTCGGAGTCCAGTTGATGCTCGCCAAGCTGTGGCAAGAGTCGCAGCACCCGCTGATTGATATGCTGAAGGAGAAACCAGATTCACTGACGTTCCTCAGCAGTGCGTTTGCTGCGGTGTTGGTGGCTCCGTTGGTAGAGGAATTTTTCTTTCGCGTCGTTGTCCAAGGGTGGTTGGAGAATATCGCTTGCCTGCTGCGGCAAAAGCAGAGCCCCCAAATCGTATCGCCTCAACTTGCCAACACGGTATTTGTCGGCACCTGGGCTCATCAGCAGCCAACGGTTCCTTCGGCAGCCGAATCGCACAGCACCGATGGCGATATCGATGGTGAAGTTGGCAACCCCTACTATGCGTCGCATGTCGCTGCGAATGCCGATGAAATGGAGCCGGTAGAGCAAGCGACAACGCTCGATGATTTGGAAATGAGGCCCGCCGTTTGGCCCATCTTGGTGAGTGCCGCGCTCTTCGCGTTGGCCCATTTTGGCAATGGTCCCGATCCGATTCCGTTGTTCATTCTCGCCCTTGGCTTGGGATACCTCTATCAACAAACGCACCGCGTCTGGCCCTGCATCGTGGTGCACATGCTCTTGAATGGGTTAAGCATGGCCCAACTGTGGCTCTACACGCAGTCCTAATCGACAGCCGCTGCAATCGACGCCGACGTTCAGCAGCAGCGACTCAGCACAACGCATGGGCTACCGCAGGGAGGCTGATCGATCCGACAAAAAACACGCCGCCTGATGAATCATCAAGCGGCGTGAAATCATGTTCATTCAGGAATCGCGGGTGCGACCCTTAGCTGCGACGTCGCAGGCCGAGCAGAGCCAAGCCAGCAACGGCAATCAAAGCAAAGCCAGCCGGTTCAGGGACAGCGATTCCGGAGACTCGGACGAGGTCATAGCGAGTGTCCGTTTCGCCGTTGCGTGCGTAACCGGCAACAGCATCTGAACTTGTTGTTCCCGCAAACGACGAGATAAAATCGCCGCCTGTTGGAGCATGAATCGCCGCGATCTGAACGGCGAAGTTGGGATTGTTTTCAAAGCCCATTCCGTTGGGGAAGGAATAGGAAAGGTCGAACAGGTAGTCGATGGGAGCTGGATCATTACCAGGCTCTGGCTCGTACTGATCGTCGAAGATAACCGTGACCAGACCAAATGGGTCGACCGTCGCGCTGCCGACTCCGGGAGTCGACGTACCCATCGAGACGCCGCCCGAGACGGGATTAAACGTCGTACCATCGGTGCTCGCCATGATTTGGTAGTAACGGCTTGTACGGTAGCCGGCGACCATATCCCAAGAGAATACGATATCGGTGTGGCCAACCGTGCTGGTCTGCCAAGCGACAGTTCGCGTTCCGTTGGCTTCTCCCGCGTTGGGTCCACGGCGAGTCCATTCTTGGTTGTTCAGGCCTTGCGGAAGCATCGTGCCGGGATCGGCAGAGGAGCCAGTGCTGTTCGGGAGTGTACTGGTGAACGGAAATGATCCTCCGCCAGAAGTGTCGCCAGTACCAATGGAAGCCTCGCCTGGACTAGATTCCGCGTTGTAGTCCCATTCGGTGATCAAGGCCGCCGAAGCAGTCGAAGCCAATAGTGCGATCAGAGCGGTCGCAATCAAGCTTCGTAGAAGGGTCATACTCATGAGGTCATCTCCGTCATTTGTGTTCGTGTTGCAATCGCCAATGTCTGCGGACAAATGGCTTTTCTTGCAGCAGAAGTGAAAGTGCATTAGCCAATAAAAAAAGCTAACTCCAGCCGCCCCGGCAGGGCGTTTAGAGTTAGCTTTCTAAATGTTCGTGAATTGGCTATTCTCGGGTAGGAAAAGTGAAGCTGAAAGAGATTCCAGCCCCGCGCTGATTCTAGTTGTCGCCAAACCATCGAACAACTCTTTTCCGTGAATTCCCAAGTATTTAAGCTCGATTGTGGAAATCGGCGAAGAGTCAACTTCACACGGAATGAACCCGTCATTCATGCCAGGTCGCAAGCGCAAGTCAAAACGGACGAAATCCCCGCAAACTCGCGACGATTCGACCAAAAACAGACGTCGACGGAGGCCGACCGCTGAACCGAACGGTAGGAATCGTTGGCTGATACTGGGGTTCGTGATCGCCATCGCCGGTCTCGCTACCAGCCAATTTGGCCGTACGAACCCCGAATCTTCCGCCCCCTTGGAAAAACGGCCGAGGAGCGTGACGCAAAAACTGGCATTCGCGGACGGGGGCAGCCCACCGATTCCTGCGAAGCTGACCACGGCGTCCCTTCAGGCAGACCAGGCACGGACGCAGAACCAACTCGATCCGCAACAGGATGGCTGGCAGACCGAGGCGCTCGCCGCGCAAGCAAAGAAGCAGCTTCTGCATTTGGCCCAACGCCTGGCCGGGCACGATTTGGCCGAACATCTCGCCGTGGAGGTCTCGCCCCATGTCACTTGCGGTCCATTGCGACCGGCCAATCTGACGTCCATTGTCAACGACACTTTGCTGGGAACAGAAGTGGCCGTCAAACGAGCTGACGTCGACGATGATTCATCACCAACGCACCAAGGCCTCGCTGGCCTGGAAGAGGCGTTGACTCAATTGGCAGAGCCTCTCGCCGCCGCCACCAAAGTGCACGTCCACATCAAAGTCATCCGCGTCGAAGCCGCGACCGGAACGGCGCAGACGACAGCCTACTTTGAATCGGGTGGCACACTTCCCGGGGGCTCATTTCAGCAGCGGGCGACTTGGGACTGCGAGTGGGAGCAAACGCCTGCCGGCCAACTGCAACTCACCTCGATACATTCCTCAGATTACGAAGAAGTGTCGGTTAGCGGAGACTGGCTGGTCGATTGCACCCAGTCCGTCTTGCAAGACAATCGCTCGTTTCGTGAACAGCTTGCTTTCGGTCACCACGACTGGCTGAGCCGATTAAATCGAGCTCACGGGATCACCGTCTTTACTCGGTCAGGGATGGCCTTGGGCGACGTGAACGGCGATGGCCTGGATGACGTTTACGTCTGCCAACCGGGCGGGCTGCCCAACCGACTTTATCGACAGCAGCCCGATGGTACCGCGAGCGACTCGTCAAACGAATCGGGCGTCGACTGGTTGGATCATACCAGTAGCGCCCTGATAGTTGATCTCGACAATGATGGAGACCAGGATTTGGTGGTCGCCACGACCGCCGGTCTGTTGCTGATGTCCAACGACGGTACGGGCCGTTTCCAACTGCAATCGACGCTCGTCAACCAAGACACCGACACCCACTCGCTCTCGGCCGTTGACTACGACCAGGACGGCGATCTGGATGTCTACGTTTGCATCGAATTTGCCAATCGCCAACCGGGTGATGGCGAGCGGTTTGTTTACCATGACGCCAACGACGGCGCTGCCAACCGACTTTTTCGCAACAACTCGACGACCGAGGGCGACTGGCAGTTTGAGGACGTAACCGAACAGGTTGGCCTCGATACCGACAACCGACGACATAGTCTGGCCTGTGCTTGGGAAGACTATGACAACGACGGAGACCAAGACCTTTATGTGGCCAATGACTATGGCCCAAACTGTCTGTATCGAAACGATGACGGCCAATTCACCAATGTGGCAGAGGAGGCCAATGCGGTCGATTCGGCTTCTGGAATGTCGGTCAGCTGGGGTGATTACAACCGCGACGGCTGGATGGACCTCTATGTGGCCAACATGTTCTCTTCGGCCGGCAATCGGATCACGCGGCAGGCTCAATTCATGCCCGACGCTGATGACGAAACACGCGCACTCTATTCCCGTTTTGCCAAAGGAAACACGCTGCTAGAAAACGATGGCCGCGGACATTTTCGCGAAGTCGATACCGCAGGCATCGAAATGGGACGCTGGGCCTGGAGCAGTCTCTTTGCCGATATGAACAACGACGCCTGGGACGACCTGCTCGTCGCCAACGGGTACATGACGACCGAGGACACGGGTGACTTGTGAAGTTTTTTCTGGCGACAGGTCGTGTCGCCCGGTGGGACTCCCTTAACTACCAATGCAACCAGCGAAGCCGACCGAAAAGAGACAGGTCCGGCGAGCGGTCCAGCGCTTTACCAGATGATGCGCAGCGGTCGCTCTTTCAGTGGCAACGAACGCCATTGCTGTTTTCTTAATCTCGGCAACGGCAAATTCGCTGACATCTCATCCGTTAGCGGGTTTGATTTCCCAGACGACGGACGCGCCGTCGCGCGATGCGACTGGGATGCCGATGGCGATCTGGACATCTGGATTGCCAATCGGACGGGTCCACAGGTTCGGTTCTTGCGCAACGACTTACAAACCTCGAATCACTTCCTCACGATCAGCCTCGAAGGTCGCACTTGCAATCGCGATGCGATTGGTGCCCGAGTCGTCGTCAGATGCGTTGATGATCAGACCGAAACCGCGCAGCTTGACGTCAGGAGGACTTTACGAGCCGGCGAAGGGTTTCTGGCACAGTCCAGCAAACGGCTTCACTTTGGTTTAGGAGCGGCGCAAGAGATTGATCGGGTCGAAGTCGATTGGCCGGGAGGTGAGCGCGAGGTGTTTTCCGGATTGCAGGTCGACCGGCACTACCACCTAATCCAGGACAGTGGCAGCGCCCAAACATGGACACCTCCCAAGCGGAATGCCAAGCTCCGCCCCCAGCCGCTCGCTCCCCCCGGTTCCGCCCAACCGGCTCGTGTCGTCTCTTCGCATGCGCTGCCGTTGCCTCGTCTTGAGTATGAGACGCTGGAGAGCGAGAGACGCTGGCTTCACGAAACCAACGTCGGCCAGCCGATCCTGATTAACCTTTGGGCAACTTGGTGCGAACCTTGCTTAAAGGAGCTGAGAGATTTTGGACAGCATCAAGCTGAGTTACAACAGTCCGGTCTGAATATCCTCGCATTGGCGGTCGACCCGTTGGACGAAGAGCAGGAATCAGCTTCCGCCGACACCGTCAGAACCATCGTCAAGTCGTTGGGATTTCAGGGCCAGGTCGGCTGGGCGACCACGGCGATGATCGACAAATTGGAATTGGTCCAGCAGCACCTATTTGACCTTCACCAACCGTTCACGGTCCCAACGAGCCTGCTCATCGATGCTAACGGGCAATTGGCGGCCGTCTATCGAGGCCCCGTAGAAGTCGGCCAACTGCTGAAGGATGTCGAACAGTTACCCCACCTGGCCGCTTCGCCACACGCCTTGCCGTTTGCCGGACGCTGGCGGACCCGTCGTGACCGCCTCAGTCCACTCGACATTGCCTGGCGGCTGGTGGACAACGGATACGTTGCAGAAAGTGTCGCTTACATCGAACAGCATCAATCGCTCCTTGCATCGTCGCCGCAAATCCATCGATTGTATTTGCGCGTTGGCAATCATCTGCTGCAGCGAGGGGAAGCCCAAGCCGCCGTCACCTTTTTTCGTAACGCTCTGAAAATCCAAACCAACTACCGAGACGCGCAGAACAATCTTGCCTGGGTGCTCTCCACGCACCCTGACGCCAGCGTTCGCAATGGCAAGGAAGCGCTCGCATTCATCACGGCAGCTATTGCACAAAGTCCCGACAATGCGTTTTCACTGCTCGATACTCAGGCTGCAGCATACGCCGAGTTAGGACAATTCGAACAAGCCGTTTCGATTGCGGAGCGTGCGATTGAGTTCGCCACTACGGCAGGGCAGCGGGGATTCGCACGTGGTATCACAAAGCGACTGGAATTCTATCGGCAAGGCAAACCTTATCGAGAGCCGTAGTTAGAGCCCTCGCAACATCCCGGCGGCCTTCGCCCACGTTTCCGCATATTCTTCCGCGGGCTGACTATCGGCGACGATGCCACCCCCCACTGGCATTTGCCACCAGCCATGCTTGGCGGTGACCGTCCGTATGAGGATATTCAAATCCATGTCCCCGCCGGCTGAAATGTAACCCATGCTGCCGCAATAGGCGCCGCGGGGCACTTGTTCCAGCTCCGTGATAATTTCCATGGCGCGAATTTTTGGCGCCCCGGTAATCGAGCCACCAGGAAAGGCATGCTCGAGCAGATCAAATGCCGTGCAATCTTCTTTCAGCTCGCCTTGCACGACCGAAACTAAATGCTGCACGTAGCCGTACGACTCCAGGCCGCACAGGACAGGCACCCGAACGCTTTCCGGTTTGCAAGCCCGCGAGATGTCGTTGCGCAACAGATCGACGATCATCACATTCTCTGCGCGATCTTTTTCGCTGGTGCTCAGCACACGGGCGGAGTGCATGTTGGCCATCGGTATGGCACCGATCGGTCGAGTCCCCTTAATGGGGCGAGCTTCCACCAGCCGGTTGCGAATTTGCAGAAAGCGTTCTGGCGAGACACTCATGACCTGAAACTCACCCGCGTTCAGGTAGCCACCAAATGTGGACGCCGTGCCAGCGCGCAGCTTCGCATAGAATTCACTCGCAGGCAGCGACGCCGGGTGGAGCAATCGCTGCGATAGGTTCGCTTGAAAAATATCGCCGGCTCGGATGTACTCAATCGTCTGGGCGACCTTCGCCAAATAGGCTTCTTTGGAAACGTTGGAAACGAGCCGATCATGTCCTGGCAACGAAAAAGAAGGCGCTTGTAGTGGGCACGGCGGTCGACTCGGCAACTCTTCTGGGGGCGGCGTCCGTTTCAACGCGGCTTTGAGTTCGGCCAGGCGCGAGCGCGCTCGCTCCGCCCGCGCTCGTGGTTCCATCTCGGGAAAGCCTTGCGACAGCAGCCACGCCTGGCTCAACCGATGGTCAAAACAGATCACCAAATCGTAGAAACCGACTGCTAAAGCTGGCACTTCAAATTCGTCGAAGACAGGGCGCGGCAAGGTTTCGAAGGAGTGGGCCAGTTCGTAACCAAACAGCCCCGCCAAGCCGCCTTGGAAGGGGGGCAAATCGGGATGCGGCGGCGTCGCAATCCGCTGCAGTTCCGCGCGACATTGGGCCAGTACTTCGGATCCGTCTTCGCCGGCCGCAACGGTCTTCGATGCGTAGGGATCGCAGGCAAGAAACGAGTATCGGCCGAGCGTCTCGTGGCGTTGGCTGCTATCGAGGAAGATCGTCCCTTCCCGTCCCGCCAAGCGACGAAACGCGTCGATCGATGCGAAGCCCGCCGGGAGTCTTTCGACGAGTGGAAAAACAGGTTCAGTCATCGTGCTGTTGTTTCTTTCGCGCCGCCGCAGTCCTTCGAAGTCGATGACTGTCTTCTGGAACCGTCAGCATTCCCCACTGGAGCGCCTCGTCCTGTCGATACTGCTTGCCAAGTGCCAAAGCGGTGGCCGCTTTCGCCATTTCGTATCCCAAATAAAACGCATGTGCAGGATCGACCGAATCGGGCCGCTCGTCCAACACGCGCTGAAACAGCACGAATGGATCGCAGTCCTGCACATGGAACTGACGACTGATGAGGTGAATCTCGCCACGGTCGGCGAAAATGCGATAGTTGCGATCACGAATCTGTTCGGCCAAGAGCGCCAATTGCTCGCTGGGTTGAGGAACGACATGGGTATCACGCAACATGATCAGACGATCGTCGAGTCGCTTCGGTACCGTATTGTGATGGATCGCGTGGTAGGCCAATTGCCGCGCGACATCGCACTCGCGGACGCTACTCCGAGCCCAATGGATCACCTGGGTTGTCAAAACGCTGCGAATCGACAGCTCTTGGCAAATCGCGATCAGCATCATGTTGAGACCGGCCGAATCGCAATCTGTCAGCTCGGTCAGATTGCCAATCCCCATCATCATCGGTGCATCCGGGTAGCGCCGACGTATTTCCATGTAGCGTTGAATGCTGGCAGCGAAGCCACAGCCAATCGGTTCCAGAATTGGATCGATGCGAAAATCGACACCGGCCGCCGCCAGGGACTCGATGTTCCGATCCAAGCTCTGCAGATCTGCTGGGGTATCGGGGATCACCACCACTTCGCAATTCCAATCAGCAGCCGCGGAGAGATTCGAACCGTTCACCGACAGCACAAGCTCCGCTCCGGCAGCCGTCGCGGCGGCAACTTCTTCGTTCGAGAAACTATCGACCGACACGCGGACTCCCAGGTCGCGGAGCGCCGCGGTGACCGGTCCGACTTCGCTCCAGACGCTCCCCGGATCACAGCCCACATCGATCACGTCGGCGCCATCCGCGATCAACGCCCGAGCCGCTGCGACAATCTCCTCCAACGTCATCCGCGGCGCATGATTGATCTCGGCAATGATCTCGATATCGTGCTGCCCGTAATCCGACGGCGTTGGCGTACCGCCCAAATAATCGGGCAATGACCTCAGGTCCCTTGGCCCCAGTTCGCACGGGACGTCGGTCTGCGACTGCAAACGGTTCAAATCGCCGGCGCAGTAGCCAGGTAAGATGATTCGATCTG
Organism: uncultured Pirellulaceae bacterium; assembly: GCA_964480915.1. Lineage (GTDB taxonomy): Bacteria > Planctomycetota > Planctomycetia > Pirellulales > Pirellulaceae > CAWGCE01. The sequence continues at coordinate 46,863 of CAYZRS010000035.1, forward strand.
CCGCCTGGGGCGGTTGCCAATTTTTTTGAATCCAGTCGGTCGTCATCAGCGCCGCCACCGTGATCGGCAGCACTTCGATCGTCGCCACGAATTTCATCTGCGCCGAAAGTGGCTCGACGACCGCACGGAGCGCATCGGCAGCCAATTTGCCGGTGATGAAATGGAGCCGGATCCCCTCAAGTGCGCTCACGATGGTTCCGCCCCTTGGAATCCACCATTCACTTCGAGCACCTGCCCATTGATAAAATCGGCAGCGGGGGATGCTAGAAACTCCACGGCGGCAGCGACATCTTCCGGGCGTCCCCAACGTCCCAACAGCGATTCCCGTTTCGCGCGAGCGTCCCATTCGGGGCTGGCCGTTGCACCCCATTCGGTCTGAATCCAACCCGGCGCCACACAATTGACACGAACTTCCGGCGCGAGTGTTTTCGCCAAGCTGCGGGTAAAACTCATGACGGCCCCTTTGGTCGCGGCAAACATCTCGCCACTGTCGCCTCCCATCCCGGCGATCGCCTGATCCCAACCGATCTGGATCAGGCAGCCCGCACCCCGTTGTTTCATGCGCTGGCCGACGTTGCGCGAAACGGCGATCGTTCCCCGCACATCGACTTCGAGTAAGTGTGCGAGCTTGGCATCGAACGTCTCTTGCGCTCGATCGCCCGTCAACACATCGGCCCCAGCGTTGTTGACCCAGATATCGATCTCGTCTCGCCACTCGAATGCCGTGGCGACCAATCGATCGCGTCCCTCCTGTTCGGCCAGATCGGCGAAGCAGCGGGCGATGGAGGATTCGGCGAGTCCTGTCAGGCTGGCTGTCTCGGCAAGTCGTTGACGGTCGGCGCGCGTGTGGAGCATCAATTCGGCACCGGCAGCGGCGAGTCGCAAGGCGATCGCTCGACCTATCCCCTTCGAGGCACCGGTAACGACGGCCGTTTTTCCGGCCAGTGGTCCCGTGTTGGCTGTTTCCGTGGATCTCATGGCTTGAGTATGCCTCGCCACCACTTTCCTGACAACGCTGCCGAATCCTCGCCGGTGGCGAATGGCTGGCCGCTCGGGGATTTGTAGAATTCAGAACGTAGCGGCTGGAGCGGTTCGTGTAAAAATGGTCACGTTGTGACGATTTGCGTGACGACTTCCATGTAGGGAACGCCTCAGGCTGTGGCCGCCGTCGTATTAGGGGCGTTTCGCTACCGGACCGCGATACATTGGAACGCATGAACGCTACAGACGACGATTCGCCGATCGACATGCCCGGCCGTGATGAACTCGCGGCCGAACTATCGAACACCGCCTTCGCTTTCCGTGGTTACAACGTTACCAACCTTGGTCGCAGTTCGGAACTTCTGGCCCACAAGATGTACGGTCCCATCTTGGAAGAGTACCTGATTCGCGGCGCCAAACTCTGTAGCGAAGTGAAACGGCGACCGGTCGATCTGATCGCCCGCGTCCGAGAGCAGCGTGACACGTCGCTGGCCACCTATGATGAAGCGATCGCGCTCGTCGTCTCGGTCGAGATGGCTCAGATCGAAATGTTGAAACGGGTGCATGGCATATTCCTCAGCGACGCTTCGTTTGTCTTTGGATTTAGCCTGGGCGAAATCGCAGCGCTCGTGGCGGCGAATGTCATCGAGTTAGAGGCCGCCTTGCGGATACCGTTGATGATGTCCGACGACGCGGCCGAGCTGGCAGGCGATGTTACGCTGGGCGTTCTGTTCTCACGCAAGGGGGAACTCTCTCGCAAAGACGTCCATCGTCTTTGCCAGGAAATCAATCTCGCCGGGCAAGGCGTCATTGGCGTATCTGCCTACCTGGCACCCAACTCGATGCTTCTGATTGGCCAAGGCGACACCCTCGATCGATTCAAGAAAGAGATGAAGAGCCTCACGGATGAACGGCTATTCCTGCGTCGGAATGAACACCGCTGGCCGCCGCTCCATACGCCCATCGTGTGGCAAAGGAACATCAACAATCGTTCGCAGCATCTGATGCACACGATGCCGGGCGGCTTGCAAGCACCCCATCCGCCCGTCTTCAGCCTGGTGACCGGTACGATCGGTTACCATGAGTCGAACACCCGCGAGATCATCGGACGCTGGGTCGACGAACCGCAGCATTTGTGGGAGGCGGTCGACCATACGCTCGCCAAAGGGATCGAAACCGTGATCCATGTCGGGCCGCAACCCAACATCATCCCGGCCACGTTTGGACGACTCGCCGCCAATGTCGCCAATCAGAAGAAAGACAGCCGCGGCATGCGGGCTCTTTCGACCATTGCCAACCGACCGTGGCTCGGTGCATTGCTGCCCAAAAGAGCCAGCTTGCTGCGCGCACCCGACGTCCGGCAACTCAATCTCGAAGATTGGCTGTTGGAGCAAACGGTCCGTCCCAGCGAAGCGACGAACCGCGAATCGGTCGAAAGCTAGATCACGCAGGTCGGCGGAAATGCTGAATGGAGCGCTCGGCGAGCGACGTTCCGATCCCGATCGTATCGACGCATCGTCCACCGTCGCCGTCATCACCGCCTCAATTCGTCGGCAATTCGTAGCAGGCCGCCTCTTTCGCGTTCCGCACCAGCAAGCGATTGCCGGTCAGACAGAGCGTATTCCAAGTCTGGCCTTCCAGAACTTGGATTCGCCCCAGTTCGCGATATTCGGTCGGCGACGCTTCGACAAGCGCCAATTCGCCGAACTCACCGAGGACCAACAGCAAGTCATCGGCGGCTAGAATCTGGCCATACTTGTAACGACCTTTCTTCCACATTCGTTCTCCTGTGTTCACGTCCGCACAGCAGAGCACTCCATCATCGAGCGCGTAGGCATAGTCACCGACGACAGAAACATTGGAAAACTTCGTTTTGAGAATCCGCCGGTTGCTCCAGGCGCTGGTCGCCTGCCACTCGCCCGCATCGCTGCGGGTGAGCTGAATCATTTCTGCTCCCATACCGTATCCTTTGGAGGCCAGGACGTGGCTTGAATCGACAATGATTGGCTGCGAGCAGTTCGCGTCCATGCCCGAATTACCGGGCCGCGAAAATTCCCACAGTTCTTCGCCCGACTGCAAGTCGTGTCCGCTCACCGAACGCTCGTTGGTGACGACAATCTGTTCGGTCCCCAGCAAATCCCCCGTGATCGGCGAGGCGTAACTGATCTGTTGGTCACTCCCTTCCCAAATCGTTTCGCCCGTTTCCAAATCCAAGGCGGCAACATTCACGCTTTGCCCTTCGCTGGGCCCGCCGACCGCCACGATCAACTTATCATCGACGACGAGAGGCGAATTCGCACGGCCCCACGCGACCGCGCGCTCGGCTTCACTCTGCGTCATTCCTATTTCGGCGAAAAAATCACGTTGCCAAATCGTCTTACCATTCGCGCCGTCGAGGCAGCGTAAAATACCGGCCGCGCCTTGCGCATAAACTCTGCCGTTGTGAATGGTGGGCGTGCTCCGTGGCCCCAGAAAACCCAGCGGAGTTTTATGACGCGAATGGACCGACGAACTCCATTGCGGTTCGCCGCGATCGACCGCATAGCAAGTCACTAGTTCCTGCTCCCCACGCTGCTCCATCGTGACAGCAAAACCATTCACGACGGCAAAGCCTGACCAGCCAGCGCCGACCTCACGCCGCCAAATTTCTTGGGGAGGCGTCGCAGACCAATCGTGGCTGAGATTTGCTCCGGTCACCACCTGATTTCGCTGGGGACCGAGAAATTGCGGGAAATCGAGCGGACTTGTCGTCAACAAGTCGACGCCGGCCCCATCATTCGTGGCCAATTCGCCCAGCGTTTCGTCGTGAGCTTTCGTCCAGGCAAACTTGAGCGTCGGTATGAGGCTGCCCGAAAAGCTTTCGACACGAACCGTTGCCACAGTGGCCACGATGAGCCCCAACGTGGCAATGAGCCCACCACGGCGTAAGCCGGTAGAGTAGGCACTGCGAAAAAAGAACCACATTCCCAGGTTGAAGAGGCACAGCAAGACACCCACGAAACCGACGATCCGCGCCACGGCAGGATCGTCATTCAAAATATGCGCGACGGCGAAACCTGCGACCGCCAGCACGAGGATGATCCAAAAGGACTTCGTCGGTCCGTATGTCTGTGGACGTTGGCGTTTTGGCGATGAGCCGCCATCCGTCGTGGCTGCTTCCGATTCGCCGGTTACTTGCCCATCTGTCATGATTCGTCCCCAGTTTAAGTTCAGAAAACGTGGAGCCATTCACGAAACCGATCCTGGCTTCGCGGCTCGCTTCCTTGAGGCCGGGAAATCGAGGTCACGTCGAAGTGTCCCGTTTTCGTCACCAGCTCCGGGACAATATATAGCTAAGCCGATCGGCCAAGCAAACGCCGAATGAGGACTTAGAGAGATTCTGGAATCGCCAAATCGATGTCGTTCCCGAGTTCTGGTGCAAGCGTTGACGCGGTCGTCTCGACCTGAAACTGTGAGAGCGTCGCTAAACGATCATCCTCGCTGGTGAAACCGACCGTATGTGGCAGAAAGACAAAATCTTTATTCGCCTGCAGATGTTGAAAACCGGCCGCCCGTGGATCGCCCCCTGTCAGATGAATCAATGATGCCAGTGCCAAATCCCGCACCTGACATTCAATCTTCGCTCGCTTGTTTCCATTGAGCTTCCCCGTGTAGAAGACTCCCGAATCGTCGAGCAGGTCCTGAAGTGTCGCGACGTGCTCCTTCCCGCCAAACCGTGCTAAAGCGAGGATCGCGTACTGCCTCACGTGCGGCAAACCGCCGCCAGAACGGATGACTCGTTCCGCCGCCTCCAAACCTTCTTGCTCGAGATTTTGCCGCATGGCCAATGTCAATCCTTGATAGATCGAAGTCGGCCCCTGAGCTGCCACAACGAACCGACCGACGATCTTCCGGAAAACAGGCGACTGCCAAGCCGAATCGTCCCCATTGCTGCTCAACTGAGACAGGAGGCTATAAATTTGAATCCCGACATGATCGGGGGTCGAATCCAAGGCGTTACGATTTGGCAGATCCCGCGCCGTCGTCGCACTGACCATCAAGGCAATAACGGCATCACGCGAAATCTTTTGTTGCTTCCACGACCGATTGGAGTTCAGTTCGACCAGTCGATCGAGTAGGACTTGATCGGCTCCCGCGCCCGCTTTGTCGAACCGGTTGAGAAACTCCCATTCACTTTGCAGAACTGAGATCCACAGCTGTCTCGCCGCCGCGTTCGCACCGGCGACTCTCGTCATCCGATGCCAACCGGGTATGGCCATCGCACCGGTCAACTCCTCGCCAGCGACAAAACGACGCAATCGCTCCGGCCGTGAATTCAACGCCACCTGGATGACGATCGCCTCTGCCCGCTTTCTCAACTCTCGATTCTTGTGACGGGTGAGCGGTTGTATGGACTCGAGCGCCGGCTGCCCCATCTGAATGAGCTCTTGCATGGCGCCTTCCCGATCGGCAAAAGAGTCGGCGTCCAGCTGTTGGACCAACGCTGCCAGCTGCTCGGTGGAGGGCTTCGCATCGTCGGGCGACGTCGGCTGTGCGGTCGAGTCCGCAGGCACGGCCGCCGCCAGGATGAGGATGGCCGACAACGTCGCTACGTGGTGGCAAAGAGAAGAAACGCGAAGTCGCAGGGTGGGCATCATAAGATTGCACCAAGGGCCAACAGTGTCTGTAAACGGGACGAGCGCATGCGGCGGCGAACAGATACAGACCAGCCACACAAGCTCGATTATATCCACAATCACGGGATTCTGACGCATGATTGACCAAAACCGCTTGCCAGAGAGCACCCTGAGGACTAAGCTATTCCATGTGTTAGGGATTTGCGGCCGCTTGCAGCCTTCACTGCTAAAGAGCCAACAGCTGATTTTCGCCAGGGCGACCATGTCGCTTGACCGTCGGAGTCGGTTGTTCAAGCTACAAGACAGTTGAACCGCGACCGCTTTCCCGGCCGCGGTTTTTTTGTTGCCCGTCGGAATCGCAGCAAATTCGCGGCTCGACTTTTAATTCGGGCGATTGCCCAGAAAGCCGCGTAGCGATGGCCATGACAGACGCCAAATCGGTTCCCAAATCAGACTTTCCTGTTCCCCAAGGCAAAGCGACAGCAGAAACGCCGGCCTCTGCCGCCGGCATCTCGACTCGATCGGTGCACGCCGGCGAGGCACGACAAAAGCCGGCCAACGCCATTACGGACGGAATCTTCTGTGCGTCGACGTACACGTTTCCCGATACGCAGGCGATTCTGGATTACATCGAACAGGGCCAGGCAAGAGAAGAGTACGGTCGCTACGGAAACCCTGGCACGCGGGTCGTCGAGCGGAAGCTGGCCTCTTTGGAAGGAGCCGAGCGGGCTGTCCTGTTTAGCAGTGGCATGTCGGCGATCGTCGGACTGTTGAATTCTGTCCTGCAGTCGGGCGATGAGGTCATCTTCTTTGATGAATGCTACCACCGTACGCGTGAGTACTGCTCGAAACATCTTTCAAAATTTGGCGTCGTCACGAAGCAGGTGAAGACGGGCGACTATGACGCGATGGCGGCTGCGATCAACGAGAAGACGCGATTGCTCGTAAGCGAATCTCCCACGAACCCGCATCTCAGCATTATCGACCTCGAAAAATTCGCCCAGCTGGGGCGTGATCACCAAGTCGAGACGATGATTGATGCGACGTTGGCGACACCGCACAACCTAAAACCGATTTCCTACGGTATCGACTACGTCGTTCATTCGGCCACCAAATACTTGGGCGGGCACAACGATCTGTTGGCGGGCTGCGTCGCCGGCGGCAAAGAAAAACTGGAACCGATCGAATACCTGCGGGGCGTCACCGGCGGAATTACCTCGGCGCACACCGCTTACCTACTCGAAAGGGGCCTCAAGACATTCGAATTGCGCATGCAGCGGCACAACGCAAACGGACAAGCGGTCGCCGAATTCTTGGCCGCCCATCCCCGCATTGAACATGTCTACTACCCGGGCCTGCCATCGCACCCCCAGCACGAACTGGCGCAGCGGACGATGAACGGCTTTGGAGGCTTGGTCACCTTTCGGGTCCAGAACGCCGATTGGCGAGCCACCGCCGACGTCATCGACCGCTGCCGCGTCGCTCGGATAGCCCCCAGCCTGGGCGGCGTCGAAACGCTGATCGAACAGCCGTTGGTGATGAGCTATTTCGAAGCGCGCCCCGAAGACCGCGCGGCCTGGGGCATCCATGACAACATGATTCGGATATCCTGCGGCATCGAAAACACGGCGGACCTGATCGCCGATTTGGATCAGGCACTCAAGATTTAGTTCCTTCAAAGAAACCGCATGCGATTCCGAACGAAAGCCATCCACGTCGGCAACGAACGTGATCCCGCAACCGGCGCGGTGGTGCCTCCTTTGCATCCAGCGTCGACGTTTGTCCAACACAAGGCGGGCGAATGGCGCGACTACGATTACTCGCGCAGCGGCAATCCGACCCGCAGCAATGCCCAGCAAACGCTGGCGGCGCTCGAAAACGGTTGCGGCTCGTTGCTGTTCGCCAGCGGCATGGCGGCGACGCATACCGTGACGATGCTCCTTTCGGCAGGCGATCATATTGTCGCTGGTACGGACACGTATGGCGGTACCTATCGTCTACTACACCAGATCTGCAGCCGCAGTGGAATCGAAGTTTCGCACGCGCCCACGCAGGATTTGAACGCGGTCGCAGCCGCCATGACCGACGCAACGAAGCTCGTCTGGATCGAATCGCCCGGTAATCCGCTGCTCAGCATCACCGACATTGCCGCCTGTGCCAAACTGGCGCACGACCGGGGCGCTTTGCTCGGCGTTGACAGCACGTTCGCCACGCCCGTGCTGACACGGCCACTCGACCTGGGCGCCGACATCGTCATGCATTCGGCGACCAAGTACTTGGGCGGGCACAGCGATCTGATGGCCGGTGCACTGGTCGTGAAAGAGGCGGAGCTGCTCGAGAAACTCTATTTCATCACCAATGCCACCGGAAACGCACTGAACCCTTGGGAAGCGTTCTTGCTTTCCCGTGGCATGAAGACGTTGGATATCCGTGTTCGCCATCAGTGCCAATCGGCCTGCGAAATCGCCTACTTCTTAGCGGAAGACGTGCGAGTCCGTCGAGTCTTCTATCCGGGCCTTGCGACACATCCCGGTCACGAAGTGGCGGCCCAACAGATGGATGGACTGTTTGGAGCGATGATGAGCATCGAACTGGACGGCGGCTTCGACACCGCGAAACAGTTCGTCGAATCGACGCGGCTGTTTCAACTTGCTGTCAGCCTCGGTGCCGTCGAATCGCTCATCGAGCAACCGGCCTCGATGTCTCACGCCAGCTACGCGCCCGAAGATCGGGCTGCGAACGGAATTACCGATTCCCTGGTTCGCCTCTCGGTGGGACTGGAAGATGTTGCCGATCTCAAAGCAGACCTTGAGCAGGCCTTGGCACGTTAGACAGGATCGCGATTAGTGCCACTTCCGACGGCGTCAGGATGCCATGGGACCGGAATCATGCCCCAAATTCCGCGAGCCACGATTGGGGCATCGCGCATCTCGCCGCTCTCGATCCAAAACGACTCACCTTGAGTCATCTGCCCATCCTCGAATGCCGAATTATCGGGTACAAGTACTGCTGTTACAT
>CAYZRS010000036.1:0-51713 GCA_964480915.1 uncultured Pirellulaceae bacterium
TCTACCGGTGCTTTCCTCTTTGCCATACCCTGGACACTCTTCGCACTGTTTTGGATGTTTGGCGCTGCTGGATTCAAAGTTCCGGATTTGAAGAACGGTTTTGATCTATTTCCGTTATTCGGCGTTCCATTCGTCCTCATCGGCTTTGCGATGCTGTCATCGCCTATATGGGCGTATCGGAATGCACACAAAACTGTCTACGTAATCACCGATCGCCGGGCGATATCGTTTGTTGGTGGCTTTCGCACAACTATCCGGAGTTTCTTTCCCGACGATCTTCGCGACTTACACCGCACAGAGCGTTCCGATGGCTCAGGAGACGTCATTATTGGCACCACCACAAAACGGGATTCAGATGGTGATGTTCACAGTACTCCGTACGGATTCTTAGGCGTCGAGAATGCCAAAGCAACTGAAGACCGCTTACGACAACTTGCTTCGACCGCCCGCGCACCTACCAGCCACGGCGGATAACATGGTTTTGACGCTACGACTTTCGGCACACCTTCGTTGTTTGGCAACGCTCGCTGACACTGGTAGCATGTCGCTTCGTTCAGGCCTTGTTCGCTTCGTTCAGGGCGGTGTCGTCAACACCTTCCCTGGTCGGACATAATGACCGTAGGCAGTTCGGCCTTAGTTTCCTGAGGAACGGCTGAGACTTGATTTGACGAACAAAGGAGGTTCGCCACCCGTGAATATTCACGACATGGTTTCACGAGGAAACGACGACAAAATCGCTGCGGCCATTGAGGCCGGCGCCGATGTCAATGCGCTGGACGAAATGGGGCGGACGCCCATGATGCTTGCCATCGAAGGCGACCAGCCGGATTGCCTTGCGACTCTCCTGAGTTTCGGCGCTGACCCACGGGTGAACTGGCCCAAACCCTCGCATTGCAGTTGGAGTCGCGCTCTTGCGCAGCCGAGTGGGGTCAAACTCGCCAATACTCTTCTTGATTCTGTGGATGACCCTCATGACCTTATGCGAGGTGGATGTCCGCAGGGCGAAGAGACGACTTATCTTTGGTCGTGCCTGTTCAAACTGAATCGCAAAGGAGCCGGGACGATCGCTCAACGGCTCATCGACTGGGGTCTCGATCCGAACGAACGACTCAACACCGGGATGACACCCCTGCTGATTGCAGCCCACAAAGCTGGCGGCAAAACCCTTGATGTCATCGACGTATTGTTGGCAGCGGGAGCTGATCCCACGGCTTCGACTGAACCCAACCTGTCGGGACAAAGGCAACGCGAAGCCGAACTCGATGCCATGCAATCGCGTGGACAGGACGTCAGTTTGCTGCCAAGAGTTTTGCCTCATACTCCGGCGTCCGTGTTGGACTTGGCGAAATCCAACGGCAAAAAAACATACGAATATCTAAAGTCGATTCTCGATATTCAGGGCAATCAGGATCGTTACGAAGTCGCGGAGTCGCAATTGGCAAAGATCAGGAAATCAAAAGTCAGCAGCCGATTTACGAAACTTGCCACGACGTTGGCTGCATCACTGGGTTGCGAAGCCAAACCCGTTCGCAAATGTCCGGCGCTGTTGCAGTATTCGGTCAAGCTGTCTTCTTTGCCGCCTGCTGACAATGAAGGCGAATCGAGTGACTTCGAGCAAAGGCTGGAGCCCTTGCAGGCAGCAGCCAGGTCGGCTGGTGCAATGTTGATTTATCAAAAGAACGTAAGCAGCTGGAAGGCGAAGGTAAACCTGCTGCTCGTCGCATCCGACGATTGGGCTGTTGCCGTCTGTGCGTCAAAAACGAGTGCCCCCAATTATGGTCTCAAGACTCGGAACATTGTGAATCGGCTAGCGGCGATTTATGAGCCGCACCCGTTCGAGTTGCTCGGTTGTGCAAAGTCGTTTGTCACGATTCGCTTCAAGTCGCTCGCTCAACCGCTCGACCTTCACAACGAGTTAGTCCGTTTGTGCCCGGACTTCGCTGACATTTGCGATGAACTCACGGAAGACCTGGCGGAAGCGTACGGAGATGGCGCACGCTGTTTTCTATGGTGGGATTGAGATTCCATGGAGCGAAATGCCTTGAATCTAGGCCCTTCGGCTTGGCTGCGCAAATGCCGTCAACATGGTGTTTACGCAATTTGGCGGCTTCGTGATGGGGGCGACTTTTGATTTGCAATGCCGCTCGCCTCGGTAACGCCTTTTGACTTGCCTCGTCGCGGACGCCGTCGCTTTAGCAACGTGACTTTTGTTTTGGTAAACTTTTAGGCGATGCGACGATTTTTGGCTTCGGTGAGAAGCGGTGTCGTAAAGACCTTCCGTTGTGCGACTTGTTTCGACAGAACTGCCACCAGACAATTTGTGGATTCAAAATGACTGATAAGACATTTGGCACCAAAGGCTGGACGCCCGCACGTATTGGTTCGCTGGTTGGCAAAACTATCGTTATCACGGGTGCAAATGCCGGCGCTGGATTTGAGGCATCGCGCATTCTGCTGTCGAAGGGCGCCAGAGTGGTCATGCTGAACCGTAACCCGGAAAAATCGACGGTCGCCATTAAGGAGCTGCGTGAGGAATTCGGCGCTGACGCCGACGTCGGCTTTATTCGCATGGACCTTGCCGATCTGGCAAGTGTGCACGAAGCGGCAGCCGAAGTTTTGAGCACTGTGCCGAAGATCGACGCTCTGATCTGCAACGCGGCCATTGCACAAGTACCGTCGCAGACTTTCACCGTAGACGGCTTTGAAAGCCAATTGGGAACAAACCATTATGGCCACTTTGTCTTGTGTGGCCTGCTCTTTGGTCGGATTGACGAATCCAAGGGTCGTATCGTGGTCGTCGCGAGCCTGGGCTACAAAATGGGCTTGAAAACAATGCAGTTCGACGACATGAACTGGGACAAGAACTATCACCAAAATCGCACCTACTGCCATAGCAAACTGGCGCAAATGATGTTCGCGTACGAACTGCAAGACAAGATCGAACGAGCAAGTCAGGATGTTCGAGTCTTCGTGTGTCACCCCGGTTCTTCTGCAACCTCCCTGATTAGCACCAGTGGCGGTATGGGGACACGCATTATTTGGTGGCTCATGAGCAAATCTCCTATGGTTCAAACGGCTGAGAAGGGCGCCTATCCAGAAGTGATGTGCGCCACCGAAGATGGACTGGAAGAGCGGGCCTTTTATGGGCCAACCGGCCGCATGGAGATGGTCGGTCCCGTTGGTAAGGGCACGCTGGGACCCTATGCCTTCGAAAAGCATGTCATTTCCAAGCTGTGGGAGGTATCCGAAACTGCAACAGGCTTCACCTGGACGTTTGCCGACGCGTGATGCAGTTGTGGACCGATTGGCTGCTCGAAGGTCACATCACATGGTTTGTGCGCTGAGCCCTCGGTACACTCTCCATGTCAGGTGCTCCGCCTCATTCGCTTCGGTCTCGTATCTTGGTCTGCGACGCTGCGGACAGCGGCTCTTTGGCATCGTGGCAGTCCTTTGGTAAACTGCTGTTTTTTGGTGCGACGCTTGTTGGCTTCGGCAAGCAGCGGCGTCGTCAACACCTACCGCTGGATGCGCCCAAATGAGCCGACAGGCCTATTATTTCCACCTGGCGTTTTGGCCGTTGGCCTTCGCGGTTTGGCTTATTTCCACAACTGAATACCACCCGACTTGGACATTGCGAATAGCCTGTACCTTCATGTTGACCTTGATGTCGGCTCTTTTTGCTTGCTGCTTTATTCCTCGCAGGGCGAGTGTCGCTGCTGTTGCCAAGATGGTTTTCGGATTGCTGGCCTGTGGCTCGGGTGCGGCCATCGCAATCCACTTCCTCTATGACAGTTTTGTTGGCCCAGACCCGAGGCGATTTGCGTTCTCGTCAAACCTGATCATGGACACTACGATCGTCGCCTTCAACACTGCTGTGGCGGCGTTGACTGCGTTCATTGTTCATACGGCAACCGGTCGCCCAACATGGTTGTTCCGCTAGGAATCCGACACACTTTCTCAGCTGGGGCACACGGGCCGGTATTGGTAGCGGTAGCATTTTTCTGAACGTCAGATTCGTTCACTTCATTCAGGGCGATGTCGCAAGAAATTCTCCTCAGTTGACGTTGCGTTCAAATGTTGTGACTGCATCAGTGAAACGATAGGGACCGCCAAGCAGCAGCAGAAGTTCTACGAGGTCGCAAAGAGATCATGGCCGGCCACTGTCGCAACCGATTGAAAGACGTAGAGGAACCGCAACGCTAACTTCGCGGCACAGACTCCTTAGGCAATTAATGGACGACGACGATTTCAACACGCGCCGAATTGACATCATTGCACACTTCATTGTCGCGACAATGCTGCTGTACTCGGTAGCGCTACTGCTGCTCGCTTTCTACCGAGAGGAAAACCTGGGAGGATGGATCTGGGAGCGGCACCAGAATCAATTTTCATGGTACTCTCGTCCACTCTTTCTGCTTCCTGCCTGCTATTACGCCTATCGCCATCGACTGTGGCTTGTCATTGGGTTCATGACGCTACTCGGCTGCAGTCTGTTTTGGTTCGCGCCGCCCGAGCATGTACCTGAGCACATTCATGGCTATTTGGAGTGGGAGAAACAACTGTTCTTTTCCCACGACTCTCACTTGCCATTGTTTCTGCTGGTCGTCGTGGTCATCGTTTTTCTTGCTGGCCTGTTTCGTGCTTTTTGGCAGAAAAATCCATGGCTGGGCTTGCTGCTGATCAACGTCGGCACACTTCTTAAGGTCGTCGTTAGTGTGACGCTGGGCCAGGAGGCCGGCATGGCGGCAGTCTTTCCGTCGTTGTCGAGTATTGTGATCATCAATGCCGTGGCTTTCGTTGCCTGGAAGTTCCTTGGGAAGACTCGAACCGACTCAGACTTCCGACCTGCCGACTGATCGTTCAGACTTGGCCCGATGATGTTTCCTACCGGCGAACCGGCTTGGGTTTTCGGCGCGCCTCTATGTTTGGCGAAGCGGGCTTCGCTTGCTAGACTTGCGGCAACCTGCGATTGGCTCACGACGTAACAGGGTGGTGTTGTAAACACCTGCGACCCGACGAATGAAACCGTTTTTCCCATCGATTTGGAACGTCCTCCACGACGGGGGCATTGATCGCCTTGAGGGGAACGTGCCCGGCGACGTTCGCGTCTTCGTTGGAATTGAATACCTTCGTGAGCGTTTTCCCGATGACGGGGAAACAATCGTTGTTTGCCTTACCAACTGCACAACGTTTGCTTATCGGCCTTACGAGTCCGAGCTCCGGAACACGGACCTGATTTCCATTGCAAACGAATCTGCAACCATCCTCAGTGCCGAGATGCATGGTCCCGTGTGTCGTGTCTACACCGATGCAGGCGTGCTTCAGATGCAATGCCGTTGCGGTTCCGTGTCCCTCGATTCGGGGCGCGTGATTTCTTTAGACGAGTTGCTCAGAGTGGCAGAGGACTACTGGGATGAATGGGAATCAAAAACCAAACATGACAGGTAGTCGACGGCCGGAGGAAATGAATTTTGGCATCCGGTGCGCTCATGCTGACCATGTGTGGCAACGCAGTCTCGCATTGGTGAATTTTTCGATGGTGTGGAGATGTTTTTTGAGCGGCACTGTCGAACCACACTTTTCTGGTAGAAGGAACCTGCCATCCAGCCAATGCACGTTTCGTGGGGCTCGAGCAATCGGGAATTTTGCAACCGGATAGCGAATGCACAGCATTCGGATAAACCGATGGATGCGGATCGCGTTAGCGGGCGGACAAGGCTCGTCCTGCCTCAGCGGTTTCTGATATCGTGGTCGCTACTTTCGCCGACAATAGAACGGCACTAAGATCCTTGGGTGACTACCGACATCGCGTTATCATTGCCCGTTAGAGGCGCTTTTGATCTGGCTGCGACGCTTTCCATCGTGGCGATGGGGCGCGGCGATCCTTGCCTGCGGGTCGACCATTCACGGCGCGTGCGACTGGCTCTTTTAGGGCCGAATGGACCGGTGGGCGTCGATCTCCTCCATGGCGATGAGCACATTCAAGCTAAGGTTTCGGGCATCGATGCGGAATGGTTACTCCCCTATCTACCATCGCTGTTGGGCCTTGATTTCCAACCGCCTCGGCTGGATGGCCCGCGAAGACTGCGGACGGTCGCTCATCGAATGGCCGGCATGCGGCTTCCCAAATTGCCCGTTGTATTCGCCAGAGTCGTCTCGCTTGTGTTGCAACAGTTGATCAGTTACCGCGATGCAACCTACGGCTGGCGAAAGCTGGTACAGCGCTATGGGCAGGTGCTCACGGAACAAGAGGATCTATTTGCTCCTCCGACTGCCCAAACACTAAGAGGCATGGCGTTGCATCAGTTCGTCGAGTGCGGCATCTTGCCTCAGCATGCTCGCCGAATCCTGGGAATAGCACGGGTAGCCGATCGAATCGAGAAAGTATGGAACGGTGGTCTGGACGCCGGCGCCACCGATCGGACGTGTGAACTCCTATCAACACAACCGGGCATTGGGCCGTGGACAATCGGCTATCTCCGAGGCGCCGCCTTGGGCGACAGTGACGCCATCGTGTTGGGTGATTACGGTCTGCCGAAGCAGATCAAGTATTTCTTCACCGGCGAAGAAGAGGCGACTGACGACGACATGCTGGCGCTGTTGGAGCCGTATGCGCCTCATCGGTTTTACGCCATGTTGTTGATTCAAAAGAGCCGGATCGTGCCGCCTAGGCGTGGCCCACGGCGAGCCCCGCTTCGTCACCGCTTCTAAGACGAGGCAAAGGATGGATCGGCTGGTACAGCAGCCCCGTCAAGAATGGCTGACGCTGGACGCGACGGTTTTGGCGGGCCGCCCTAACCGGGGGAAGTAAGTTTCACGACCGGTTCCGTTTGCCCTGAGGACGGATCACGACCATCCACTTCCAGTGGCGGCGCCGTGTAGCCAATGGGCGAGACCCGTTCCAGATCGAATTCTCGACGTGAGAGCGCCATGTAATGGTGGCCAACGCTGACCTGCTGGCCATGCCAGACTCGTTCCCCATCGCCATCCAGACGAGCGTTCATGGTCGCTTTCTTTCCGGAAGGGCAGACCGTTTTGATCTCGCACAATTCTTCCGCCCACGCCAGTAGGTACTTGCTACCCTCGAACGGCTCGCCTTGGAAGTCGGTTCGGATACCGTAAGTGAGCACTGGTATTTTGAGTTTGTCGCACACCATCGTGAGCTGAAGCACTTGCTTGGCCGTAAGGAACTGAGCCTCATCGACCAAGACGCAACTGATCGCTTGATGCGTGTGTTCACGACGAACGTCGACGAAGAGGTCGAACTCATCGTGGAAGACGGTCGCCTTGGCTTTCAGCCCAATGCGCGAGGTGATCTCGCCCGTTTCGTAGCGATCGTCGAGTCCCGAGGTATAGAGCAGGACTCGCATGCCTCGTTCTTCGTAATTGTGAGCCGATTGCAGCAGGGTCGTGCTCTTGCCGGCATTCATCGCGGAGTAATAAAAATACAGCTTGGCCATCCCGTTCGTCCTTCTCGATTTGCCCATCTGGGGAAAGTTGCGTCCAGCAACGATTGCTACTGCAGGGCCCCGAATCTACCCTGCAGAGCGGCGATTTTGAACCGGTCGAAACGTCGTT
The DNA here is from genome assembly GCA_964480915.1 of uncultured Pirellulaceae bacterium. GTDB lineage: Bacteria > Planctomycetota > Planctomycetia > Pirellulales > Pirellulaceae > CAWGCE01. The sequence continues at coordinate 7,579 of CAYZRS010000036.1, forward strand.
GCCAGTCAGCCCCAAAGGCCGTAAAACCGCCTCTCATGGATTATACCCCACGAGGAATCTGCGACATGCCAGCCAGTTCGATTCGAATCACCGTTTGGAATGAATTCATTCACGAACGTGAACGTGAAGATGTGAAAGCGGTCTACCCAGATGGAATCCACATCGCCGTGGCGGCCGCATTGTCGGCACAGCTGGGGGATCGAATCGACGTGCGCACTGCCACGCTGGACAGTCCCGAACATGGGCTGGATGAACAGACGCTCAACGAAACCGACGTGCTGTATTGGTGGGGACACATGGCACACGATCAAGTCGCAGATGCCGTGGTCGAGCGAGTGCAGCAACGGGTGCTGGCCGGTATGGGCTTGGTCGTACTGCACTCAGGTCACGCGTCCAAAATTTTCCAGCGGTTGATGGGCACCGGTTGCATGCTGCGATGGCGAGAGGCGGCCGAGTTGGAACGCGTTTGGGTGACGAGCCCGGCTCATCCGATCGCGGCTGGCTTAGACGACGAATTTTTTGAGCTGCCGCAAGCAGAGATGTATGGCGAATACTTCGACATCCCGCAGCCGGATGAGTTGGTATTCATCAGTTGGTTTGAAGGGGGCGAGGTGTTTCGCAGCGGTTGCACTTTCACTCGCGGGGCAGGGCGGATCTTCTACTTTCGGCCGGGTCATGAAACGTACCCGATTTACTATGACGCGAATATCCAACGGATTCTGGCGAACGCAGCGCTGTGGGCTGCTAAGCCATCGGACGCGGCCGTCTATCGTGGCGAGGCACGACAGATTGAGCAGAGCCTGAGTCCCATTCAGGGGAAGGGCCGCGAGGCGTGAGTCGGCTGCTCATCGCCGACGGAAGGACAGTGCTTTTCGCAATGACGACTTGCGTTCTGTCTACGCGGCCGCCTTCGTGACCGGCTCGGCCGGTTGCTGCCATTGCTTTTCCAAATAGTCGATCGCTTTTTCCAGCTGAATGTCAACGAACGGAGGGGTCTCCGTTTCGGGTTTCTCTTCCGCCTCGGCAGCTTCAATCGGGGCGGAAAAACGGGCCCTTTGTGAAGCCAGGAATTGCTGTAGTTGTTCCTCTTCGAAAGACACTTCCAGTCCTTCGTCGGGTGAAACGCCCCATTCGTCTTCTTCGGTCGCTTTTCTAGAACGATGAATATTCTTACCACTGGGACGCCAGTACGTGGCCGTGGTCAGCCGCATGGCGCTGCGACCTCCTTCGAGTTCAATCACATTCTGCACCGTCCCTTTGCCCCAACTGCGTTCGCCGACAACTTTGGCCAACCCATGATCTTGCAGACAGGCAGCGAAAATCTCGGCAGCGCTGGCCGAATAGTGATCGACCAAAACGGCAATTGGGACCTTCGTTTCAATCAGATCGTCATGATCGTCGGCCACGAACTCGGCTCGCAGGCGGCCATCGCGCCCCTTGATGGTTACGATGGGTCCGTCCGAGACGAACAGGTCGCACACTTCGACGGCGGCGCTGAGCAGGCCTCCCGCATTGCGCCGCAGATCAAAGATCAGGCCTTCGACTTCGGGCAATAGCTCGTCGAGCGCTTTCTTGATTTCGGCACCCGTCTCTTCACCAAACGAGTCGACCCATAGGTAGCCGATTTCGGGACGGTCGGCCAAACGAAAATCCCAGCTACCATCGCTCCTGCGGCTGTAGCCCATGACCGAATCGACCGGAATGATGGCGCGCTCGATCGACAGGTCTTTGGTGTCGGTGGCTCCTACCGAGAGCACCGTCAACACAACGCTGCTGCCGGGCTCGCCTCGAATTCTAGAAATGGCTGCATCGCGATCCAAGTCGGCAGTATCTTCGCCGTCGATGGCCCAAATGACATCACCGGCGCGGATTCCAGCTTTGTAGGCAGGCGAATCATGTTGTGGACTGAGGATTAACGGCCGCCCCGAATCCTGGTCCATATCGACAACCATGCCGACGCCGCCAAACTGCTGCTCCATCGATTCGAGCAATCGCTTGTAATCTTCTTCGGCAACGTAGCCAGAATAGGGATCCAACTGCCGAATCATGCCCCGCATCGAGCCTTCAAACAGTTCCCGATGATCGACCGATTCGACAAAGTGATCGTCGACTCGTCCCATCGCTTCGGCAATGGTGGCCGCATATCGATTCCGCGACGCGCGACGGTAACATGCCAAGCTGAGAATAATCGCCAGGACAATGACCGTGAGGTTACGAGGTGGCATATGGAGCGCCGTTTGTAAAATTGTGGAGTGCAACGCCACCCATGGGCGTTCCTTCATGATCCATGAACGATCCGGCGAATTTTGCTGGAGAGGTTCCGTGGATACTACTATACGGGGTATCATCTGGGCTGCGTAGTTTAGCGCGAAATGGGCGTTTTCTCCCAATTTCGTGAGGGTCGCCGATGGCCGGGCAAAATGGCCACACGATGGCCAACGATGGCCAACTGAATTTTGTTGACGTGAGGGCAATTCGAAAATGTTGGACGCCGCGAATCGAAAGTCGTGTCATACGATCGGGTCGATCGCGATCTGTTGGCTGGGATTGTCGTTCCTCGCCGGCTGTGACGGACTGATCGTGACTCAGAAAGACTACGACGTCGAAGCGATTGCGAAAACCTGGCCACCTTATCATCCGCCCCACATGGCCGCCAATATTCAACAACCCGATTCGAATGCAATCCGCCGCCTGCCGCCGCCCGATCCTCGCCGACAATCGGTGATTGATGGTCTTGAAAACTCGATGCGACTCATCCGACCGCATACCGAATGGAATTTTCCGGAAACGGCCATGGATTCCTTGGGTCGCATCGGTGCAGCAGCAGTCCCCGAACTGGTGAGGACGCTCGAACATGATGACCCCGTTCATCGTCAACGAGCGGCCGAAGTGCTGGCCCGGATTGGGCCGGAAGCGAGCCAAGCGGTACCGGCATTGATTCAGCGTCTGGACGACACGCAGCAACCGGTCCGATTAGCGGCCGCGCGTGCCTTGGGGCAGATCGGCCCGGATGCCGAAGCGGCAGTCGAACCACTGATCCGAGCACTTCAATCAGAAACCGGCAACGAGCGTCCTTAACGCACCCTAACGGGGCAGGCCTCGGGAGCCGATTCCACTTGTTGGTTGTCATGCCGTCGTCGCGGATCCAGCCGACTTTTGTAACGACGCCGTTCTGCAGACACGCATCGAACTCGACCGAAACTAGCGACGTCCTTCGATGTAGCCCACGCTCGATTGAAAATAGCGGGTGCGCCGTTTCTCCACTTCGCCGGCCGATTCGGCTTGCTGTTTCTGCATGTCGGCCAAGTTGGCCTCACAAAGTCGACAGCCGATTTCAGAGATATGAAAGTAGATGTAGTTCGACGTTTCGGCATCGAGCACGTCGAGCAGGTAACTGCCCAGCTGCTCCCTGGGTGGGCAACTGAGCCGATGGGCGCGCCAGATCTCGCCCAGTGAATGCGAACCGGCATCGCGGCGGCGGTTGATTTCGATGAGCCGTGCGAGCAAACCTTCGTCATCGCGCAGCGCCTGCTCGACCAATCCCATTTCATCGACCGGCAGCGCCTCGTCGAGATAACCTTCAAGATCAGAATCGGAAAAAGATGCGCTCATACGTCGGCTCGGTCGCTTGATTCAGTTTACGAATACATCTCGGGGAAAATATCTGCGTTCAACCCTAGCTTGCGAACACCTTTGCGAACTTGGATCAGGAAATCAGATTTGTAGTTGGCAACTTGTTGTTCGGTCAGTTGTAAGCGTTCGGCAACGTCCTTATTCGACCTGCCACGCACAAACAGCAACTCCAAACACATCAACTTGGGCCATTCTTTCTTGGCTCGCCAACGATCGATCAGAGGTGCGATGGCGGCGGCGATCGATTCACCTTCGATTTCACGCCGTTCACCGCTTCGCACGATCGTACTGGCACCACGGATTCCGCCGGGGATCGCCATTTCGCCTTCGTCGCTCTTTTGCGTCACCGAAAAGGGGATCGCCGGCCGGCGACCTTCGCGGCGCAGATGGTCGGTCATCTTGTGAGCGCAGATCGAGAACAGATAACTTTCGACTCGGCGCGTACCGTCAAAATTCGGCAGGCTGGTCAGGAAACCGATAAATGTTTCCTGGACGATATCTTCCGCGACACCACGCCGTCCCAGCCGGCTTTCGGTAAAAGCCAGCAGGCGACCTTCGTAGCGAGCAATTAACTGCCCCCACGCGTCGGCGTCACCCTTTCGAATACGTTCAATGAGCAGCTGGTCGGCCGATTTTTCTACATTCATGTTCTGCGGCCGTACGGGCTTCGGGATCAACGAATCAGCGAGGGAATCAGTGACATCGCAACGGATGCCAGTATAACGGCCAGCGTACCAAGCGTCGTGGCACCCAACTTCAAGCGGCCTCGCTTTTGGCCAGCCGATCGTTCGTCCAGTTTGAGATAGCCGAAGATGGACCCCAAGACGCCCAATATCCCAAACGAACCGACTCCGGTCTGAGCCATCCTGGACGCCGTCACCTTTTGCTGACGATGCTTGGTCACGAGGTCATCGCGAAACTTTCCGTCGACTTCGAGCAGCGTGTAGATCACGGGCCAGTCTTTCGTATCTTCCATACCCGATTCGTGTCGGCCATAGTACTCATCCACGACGAACTCCCGCAGCCGACGTTTCGAAATGTTGACACGACCATCGACGACACCTGTCGCGTATTCCGTAACCGCCAGAGCAATTTGCTTATCACGTTCGGCAAGGCATTCTTTTTGCGATTCGCAAGGACCAGTGATCGCCACGATACGGTGAGCATCTCCTTCGGGCTGATTGAGGTCAAACACCCAGGCTGGCTTCTCTTTGTCTTGATCTTTGGACCATTGAGCCAAGAGGCGATCCTTTTTCTTGGATCTCGATTCGAACGTGAACGAGACAGATTGGTCAGCGCTCTGCTTCTGAGCCACCTGGCCACTTTCGACAAAGATTGCTTCGTGCAAGGCGCCGGCAATTTCATCCCAATCCTGGCTCTGACCGTCGCCACTCCAGTCCTCGGCATCTGCCTCCGCTTTGACTTGGTGGTCCGCCGTCAATTCACAGTCATCACTTTCGTCACATTCCGTTTGCAATCCACTTTCATCGATGGTCACGACGACATCGCCGTTTTTCGTGACGACACAGCCTTCGGTGTTTAACTTGGCAGTCATCGGCTGGTCGTTGTGAACGATCTTGATTTCAATTCCATCTTCGGCATCAAACTTGACATCTTCAATGTCCACCTCATGGCTTCCTTGAATTGTGCCACGAATGACATTGCGGATGGTCTGGCGGAGCCGATCTTGTGTCGCTTTTTTGGACTGCATCACTTGGTCTTCGGCTTGAACGAGCTTCAATTGGTTTTTGAGATGCTCCTCTTTCAAGGCGCGTTCCTGCTCCTGAATTTGTGCCGTCTTCTCTTGCAGTTCTAATCTGGCGATCTCATCCGCGCGGCGTTGAGCGGCGCGGGCAGCACGCTGAACTTCTCGTTCGGCCTCACGAGCCGCTCTTTCCGTTTCGGCCACCATCGATTGCCAACGAGTGGTACCCAGCTGATCGTCCAAGTAAGCGACGCGACTGGGCGTGTCGTCATACATCGGCTCGTCTTGAGCCAAGAAATCAATGAGGAAGAAGGTACCCACTGCCGTTCCGGCCGCCAACATCAACGTCCACAACCATGAGGGACTGGAGCTTCGGTCGGTGGCACGCGCTTCGGCCAAGCGAGCCGCCACCAATCGTTCGACGCGTGCGTCAACATCGGCTTCGTCAAAGCCAATCTCCTCTTCTTCATCCGTTCGCTTGGTAAACACGTAGATTGCGGCGAGGCAGGTGCAGAACACAGCCGGGATGTAGAATCCTTCATCGATCGAGAGTTCCTCGACGAGCGACATGACCAACAACAGCAGAACGGGCCCGGCAAAAAACCAGCCCCAACCGCCACGTTGGATGCTTCGACGACCTTGTCGCTTGCGAATAAGATGAATGATCAACAAGGAAAAAATTGACATCACGAGCGTCGGTATCACAATCGATTCGTCAATATCCATAGCGTCCATGGCGAACGAACCAAACAGGATGACGCCAAAAGGCATGGCGAGAATCCAGTAAGGAAACGACTTGGATTGGTGGGGATGGCTCATGATTTACTTTCCGTCCGCGATCCTAAATTGACTCAGTTTCCAAGTAACTCGTTCCTCTCGCTTGCTCGGTTGGCACCGGCCTACGAAACGCGCACTCCGGCACTCGTTTCCGCAGTGCGGGCCATTGCCAGCAAGCGTGCTTGTTCACGTTCCTCGCCATTGATCCAGGGGGCAGCAAACTGAACGGCAATGCAGGTCGTCATCGCCACCATGAATCCTTGCGGCAGCGGACAGAACGCCTGGACAATGATGCCACCGAACAGAGCGATCGCCGTACCGAAAATGCTGAAACGGGAGCGACGGGTCGGATCGGTGATCCCCCACCATCGCAGGACCGAGAACAGAGCGGCGAAGTAGACCATGTGGCCAAAGATCGTTGGCAGACCGTTAGGACTGTGTAGTGCTGACGGCATATCCTCTGCATCAATCGCTTGAATATCGTCGAGCAGCGAAATCGGTTGGAACTGCAACCACTCCAAGAGTGTGTACGAGACGGCTCCGATACCGACGCCCATGGCCAGCATCCAGAAGCGACGCAGTGCCGCATCGCCCGAAGTAGACTCCCAGTTTTTGCTCAACGTCAGGACGCCCCAGGCACCTAGCGTGCTGGTCAGCGCGAGCCACAGGTAATTCGGCGCCCATGCATAGAAGCCAACTTGCCCCTCGGCGCTGACGAGCACCCCTCCAAGAATCGAAACGACGCCCGCTACCAGCGCGGCCATCAACATCGAACCGAGCACCTCGGTCGTTTGCTGTCGGCCTGATTTTTCGCCCAAGGTGCGGCGTAGTTGTTCGATTTTGAGTCGCTCGATCATCTTGCGCGACATCCGTTTTGGCTTGCGGACGGCAACCTGCACTTTGACTTTGCGCTGTTGCTTCGCTTCGCGCCGTGCACTACGGGCTGTTTTCTTGTTGATCAGGATGGCCCGCACAACGAGGTAGATGCAGTAACTGAACGCCAAGATTCCCAAGTAAGGAATGATGTAGCGTCCATTCAAGATCAACATCAAGACGGCACCGGCCATCAACGCCAGTCGGAGGTTGCTCCCCATACCCGAGGATTGCAGCCCTTCAGCCATATCTAGGTAGGCCGCTTTAACCGCTTTGGCGATCGGCTCTTCATTCAGTGGAGAAGCCTTCGGAGCCTCGACAGGATTCGCCGCTTGAACACCAGCCAACATGGCAGCCGGAGCCACTTTGTCCAGGTAGGAATCGTTCGCGACTTCGCCGTCGCGACACTGACGCAAGACGGCTCGCATCTCATCTACATCGCGGAGACGTTTTTCAGGATCTTTGGCCAGGGCTCTGGCGACAACGGTCCGATATGGCTGGGGGACTCGCTCGAGATCGGGCTGAGCCGTCAGGTGCTTCATGATGATCTCTTGGCTACTCTCTCCGTCAAACGGAACGCGGCCCGTAATCATCTCGTAGAGCATGATGCCTAAGGCGTAGACATCGATCTCTTTGCCGTAGCGCCCCTGCCCAATTTCTGGTGCCATGTAATGGAGCGTGCCGACGCTTTGAGTCTGTCCACTGCGGCGGCTGCAGCTGATGAATTTACACAGCCCGTAATCGCCCACCTTCACGGTGTTGTCGTCGATGAAAATATTGCCCGGCTTTAGGTCACGATGGACGACGCCGCTTTTATGGAGGTGAGCCACGCCGGCCGTGACGCCGTTGAACCAATCATCGACGGCCGCCAATGGCATACCCTGCGGATTGCGTTCAATGACTTCCTGCAGCGTGTCGCCAGAGACATACTCCATGACGACCCAGCCTTGTTCTTGATCGTCGACTTTGATGTCGTAGAGATCGAGCAGGTTGGGGTGTTTCAAATTGAGGCACTGCCGGACACCGCGAAGCTCGATATCCATATTGCGCTGAATTCGTTTCAACGCGACCTCTTTACCGCCGTCGGTATGACCGAAGTAGACTTCGCCAAATCCGCCGACGCCGACACCACGTTTGATGGTATATCCGTCAAGCGGTCGGGAACCGCTGGGCAGCGAAAAGACAGGCTTCCGCGTGCGAGTTTGCCCATCGCCTTCGCCGCCTGGTGTTCGATCTACGGATGGTCCGTTGTTTGGCCCCAACATTTGACCCGGCTCTTTCTTGGTTTCAGTTCGTGAGAGCTTAACTTCGTTCCCGACGATCCCCTGGAGTAATGGTAACCAAATACCTGCTTTCGGAGTTCGACCCTTGCCTTCCAATCGCCTCCATTTTTTGGCTGTACCACGCATCGGATGAGACCATCCTTTCATTTTACAAGCGTTCTAGGGTGATCGCGAAATTCTTTCCGGAAAGTCGCGAACCCCAGTCGACCTGCCCTTTATCTCCAACGACGGCACCATCGACTTCGACCCGTTCTCCGGCTCGAAACCGCAATTTACCCTCTTCACCTCGCGAAAGGACCATACTGGTGTCCCAGTGGCTGCACGAAATGTGGTTGTTGCTGGCAGGACCCAACAGGCAACTCTCCCCCATGAGGACGACGCCATCGACCGCTGGTTGCAGTCGTTGACCTGTCAGTAATTTCAAGCGGGCCGAGTTACTTAGTGGGTGAGGCTTCTCGAAACGAATGCGAACCGAGGTTCCCAAACAGATCTCGTCGCCGTCAATCAAGGTGGTCGATTTGACAATCGGTTGATTGCCAACCGTGACCAAAGCGTAAGGTTCGATCAGGTAATCTTCACCGACACGCCGAATTCGCGCGTGACGCCGCGAGACGTCGGCCTGAATTGCAATGTCGGCCTTTGCGTTAGGGACCGCCTGGCCCAAGGTCACTTCATCTTTCAGAGATACGAGGAATCCGCCAACGGCATCGACCCACAGTACTCCTTGTGTCATGAATTGCGGTTCCATCTTCGCACCCTGATGATTCGATCTCGTTTGACTGCTGTCGCGGCGACCTCTCGTCGAGGAATTGCCCGGCATGCTGGCCACGCGTCCTGCCATGATCGATTCTCCGCGATGATCTGTCGAATGGTAGTTGGGGTAGTAGGCCGTTTCTCGGTCGTCCCATCGTTGGGCCGGCTGCCGAAACGGGAGCGACGTTACATTCGAGTCGTAAATAACAGGCAGCCAAGTTTGCATCTCAACATCCCGTAGGTTTAGGGCTCTTGTGAATCCGCTGCCGCATTTGATGGAAACCGGAAAAAACGCCGGGGCTTGTGGTTACAAGCCCCGGCCACAGTGACAAATGCCAGGGGTGCATCGCACGCTTTGGGGAATGACCAAAGGAGCTATTCTGCATCTGCCACTGTTGCGGCATCCGGCTCGGCAACGCCGAGGAAGTTAGCAACTTGAGCGACGACATTTTCGTCCGCTTCGACGTCGACAGGAATTTGATACTCGAATTCGTTGTCGATGTTCATCAAACGCTCATCCACATTCATGCGAGTGTCGAGGTCCGTGATCAGCTCTTGCAGGCGAGCCAACTTGCTTTCGTCGAAGACCGTCATCTCGGCAGCTTTCGCGACAGCGTTCAGCTTGCGGCGAGCTTCTAGGTTTTCCACTTCGATGGCCAATTGTTGCTTGGCGGCCAACATTTGTTCTAGCTTGACACGAGCCGCGTCCAAGCCTCGTCGACGAGCGACAAGGACTTTGTCGAGCGAGTTGAGCGTCTCCTTCGTGGTCTTCGCTTGGGCAAGACGGTTGCTCATGTCCAGCTTGACGTGATCCACAGAGTAGGTCCGCGAGCCGTAAGTGAAGCGAGTGTCGCCCGTTTTGACATCGACCATCATCTTGGCCAAATCGGCCTGGCCTTTTTGGAGCTTGCTGGCCGTACGCGTCACTTGCCGCTCGAGCCGTTCGACTTCGACCTCTTCGCGAGCAATCGTGCGCATGTTTCTTTCGATTTCCGGCTTCAGATCGACGATCATTTTTCGGGCACGTTCGATTTCGAATTCAAGTGGAACCGAATCCTTGACCGAATTTTTGACATACCCCGCACCGGTTTTGACATAACTGGCGGCGTCACGTCCGAATACCAATCCCATGGCGAACAGGCTGGTTAGGCCGATGCAAAGTGACTTCTTGAACATCTCGGTTTCTCCTTCAAAGGAATAAGCGGCGGTTTTTGACGGGAAACGCCTACTCGATGGACTGAAATTTTCGTTTCTGTCCATTAATTCGCCACCGAGGAGAGATTCTTGGGGCAAACTCGACCCAAATTCAAGAAAATCGACGCGGGCAGAAGTTGTTCTGCTGAAAGACGTTAACGTCCATCCACACGACAAAAACTGGCCTCAGCCCCAGAAATGGGCAGGCCCGCAGGCGGTGCGAGCAAGAATTGCTGGCAGCGGGGCACACAAAGTCCACTATTTGTGGCTGGCCTCGATGAGATCGTCGACCGCCTTGGCGGCGATTTCCCAATCCTTCGCTTCCGCATCGACGATCGCGGAAATCAAAAGGTCGGCCTCTTTTGTAGAGATCTTCTTGGTTTTCACAGCTTCTTCAATTTCGAATGCCAGATCGTCGAGTGGCCGCAGCTCCTTGCTCTCAATGATCCCCTTCAGTTTCTTCGCAAACTGAAACGTCAGCGGACTTTCCGCGACCACTGCCTGCTCGCAACCTGTCAGTCCGATCACGAAGACCATCAACAAAACGCTTAGATTCGCCTGCAGATTGCGGGTGTATGGGTACGTGTTTTCAGAACGGATCATCGCAACACCCAATGCCAAGGGACAACAAACAGTCACATCTTCCTTGTAGATTCGGCAATTTGGAATCGCAACCCTGAGCCAGATACTAGCAAATACCCTTCCTGGGCGGCAAACGAGACCATTCGCCCGATATTAGGGGTTTAAACGCCAAAATTCGTAATTCAGGAATGTCGCGAAACCAACCCACAACAGGTATGGCAGCAACAGACGGGCTGCCCAACGACTGTGTTTCCGAAACGCCAGAATCGTCGCCAAAATCAAAGCGACCAAGATGCCGATCGTGATCAATGCGTGGTCGATTCGGTGCCGACCAAAGAATTGCCACGACCAACTTGTATTCACTACCAATTGAACGATGAACAATATGAGTGCCACCACGACGGGCGCCGACCGCCGCTGCTTCCATACGAGCCAAGCGGCAACTGCCATCGCAGTGTAGAGGATTGTCCAGACTGGCCCAAAGACCCAGTTTGGCGGCGCAACCGCCGGTCGGGCCAGCTCAGCATACCACTGGTCGGGCGAAAACTGGCCTCCGACAGCCGCGGCGCCAAAGCAAAGGGCGAGAAATGCGACGAATCCGAACCCATCGACCCATGAGATTGTTGCGAGGTGGTCTGGCAACTTGTCGTTCATTATAGTATCCTAATACACAGATAGTCGAGACTTGCCCGCTCCTGGAGATGCACCATGACCAGCCTAGCAGAACTGATTGCCGGCAAGGGCGAGTGTTTTCGGCAGGGTTCAGGTCCATCGCCGGGCCGCCAGGAAATCGCCATCTTACCAGGCGCTTTCGATCCACTGCATGCTGGCCATTTGGGTATGGCTCAACTCGCGGAAGAAAAATTGGGCAAGCAGGTCCACTTTGAACTTTCGATGGTCAATGTGGACAAACCGCCGCTCGATCAGGAAACCTGCCAAAGACGATTGGCGCAGTTTGGACCGAGGCAGTCGATCTGGCTAACTCGAGCCGCGCACTTCTCCGAAAAAGCCAAATTGTTCCCGCAGGCCACCTTTGTGGTCGGTGTCGACACAATTCGGCGAGTCGGCGATCCGAAGTACTACGCTGATATCAATACGATGTTGCGAACGATCGATTGGATTGCATCGACGGGCTGCCGATTCCTTGTTTTTGGAAGGATCATCGGGCAGCGGAAATTCCGAACCCTGGACGACCTGGATCTGCCAGCCGAACTGAATGCGATTTGCCAGCAGGTGGATGAAGACGCTTTCCGCGTCGACATTTCGTCGACCGAACTAAAAAAGCACTTTGACACAGCGACGAGCCCCAAATCTACGCTTTCGAGAAACATCGGGAATCGATCGAAATCGGACGGCGCATAGCCTAGTTCGCAATTGCCGCGGAGTTCGACAGGTTTTATACTTGCCCGGCTAGGGATCCTTCAGGATCCCCTCTCGTCCGTCACTCCCACCACGAGTCTTCAAGAACTCGGTTCGACCATGAACACGCCGACCATTTCCGCTACCGATGCAGAGAAACCGTACTTCGTCGGCGTTGACGTGGGTGGAACGAGCGTCAAATTGGGGCTGCTCGACAACCGCGGACGGACGATTGCACCTGGCAAATACGACAACGAGACGACCCTGGGAAAAGAGGTGGCGATCGAACGCATGGCCAAAGCGATCGGCGACCTGGTCGCGTCCACCGGCCTCGCTTGGGACGATATCCCCATCGTGGGACTGGCGACCCCTGGGACCATGGACTTGAAAGCGGGCATGATTTTGGATCCGCCCAACATGCCCGGTTGGGAACAATTTCCGATTCGAGATCGTCTTAGTGAGGCGATCGGCAAGCCGGTGCTATTTTCCAATGATGCAACCGCTGCCGGGTTTGGCGAGTACTGGGTTGGCTCGGGCGATCAGTATGGCTCCCTAGTCCTGATGACGCTTGGCACCGGCGTCGGTGCTGGCATCATCATCGACGGCCGGACGATTGATGGCCATCACAGCCATGGTTCGGAAAACGGTCACACGCTGGTCGACCTAAACGACAACGCGCGCATTTGCGGCTGTGGACAACCGGGCCATCTGGAAGCCTACGCCAGCGCCACGGCGTTGGTGAAACGAGCCAAGCAGTGGATGGATGGCGGTCGAGTCAGCACTTTGTCTGATCGACTCCGTGACGGCGAATTGTTAACAACGCTGATGTTGTCCGAAGAGGCCGAGAAAGGGGACGCGCTGTCACTCGAAGTGATCCTCGAAGGCGCCAAGTATCTGGCGATCGGCATCGTGAACGTCGTGCATATCATCGACCCGGAAGTGGTCGTGTTGGGCGGGGCCATGAATTTCGGTGGCGAATCGGCGCCGATCGGAAAGCAATTCATCGAACGAGTTCGGCAAGAATTCCGTGGCCGGACATTTCCGTTCCTCGCGGAACGAACCAAAATCGGTTTCGCCCAATTGGGCGGCGACTCGGGATATATCGGATCGGCCGGCATCGCCCGTGAATCGTTCCTGTCGACAACTCACTGACTCCACCCGTCTGAACGATTGAACGCCCCACATGGACAGCTCCCTCATCCGCAACTTCTGCATCGTGGCTCATATCGACCACGGCAAAAGTACGTTGGCCGATCGAATCTTGGAAGTGACCGGTGCTGTTTCGACTCGCCAAATGAAAGACCAACTTCTCGACGATATGGCGCTGGAGCGGGCGCGCGGAATTACCATCAAAGCGCGTGCGGTCACCATGCCATACAAGTACAAAGGCAAGACATATCAGCTCAATCTGATCGATACACCAGGCCACGTCGACTTCCATTACGAGGTCTCTCGATCGCTCTCTTGCTGCGAAGGCGCTCTGCTCCTCGCGGATGCTTTTCAAGGCGTCGAAGCACAAACGATGGCCAATGCCTATGCCGCGATGGAACACGATCTGGAAATCGTACCGGTCATCAACAAAGTCGATCTGATGCACGCCCGCACGGACGACGTCAAACTGGAAATGGAGCAAACGCTGGGTATCGACCCGGACGATGTGATCCCCGTCAGCGCCAAAACGGGGCTGGGTGTGGACCAACTTCTGGAACAAATCGTCGAACGTTTTCCACCACCGACCGGTGATGAAACGGCGCCGCTTCAAGCGATGGTTTTCGATTCCAATTACGACGATTACCGTGGTGCGATTATCTACGTCCGTGTCATGAATGGGCGAATTTCCAAGGGTCAAAAGGTCAAATTGTTGCGAGCCGGCACGACCCACGATGTCGTCGAATTGGGGCACTTTCAACCACAGCGCACCGCGGCCGAATCGATGGGGCCGGGGCAGGTCGGTTACGTCATTTGCAACATCAAATCGCTCGACGAGGTGCACATCGGCGACACGCTTAGCGTGCCCGGCGAGAAAGCGGCCGAGCCTCTCGAAGGCTACCAAGAACCAAAACGGATGGTCTACTGTGGTTTGTATCCGTCCGATGGTCAGAACTTTGAAGAATTGCGCGACGCGTTATCGAAACTGGCCATCAACGATCCTAGCTTCGAATTCGAACCCGAATCGAGCGACGCATTGGGCTTTGGTTTCCGCTGCGGCTTCTTGGGTCTGTTGCATATGGAAATTGTCCAGCAACGGCTGGAACAAGAATCGGATGTCGACCTGGTGCAAACAGCGCCGAACGTGACCTACGAAATCGAGACGAACAACGGCCAGATCTTGGAAATTCACAAGCCACAAGATGTGCCCGATGCAGGTCAAATTGCCGAGTTTCGACAACCGATTGTCCGAGTCAACATGGTGCAGCCGACCGAATATATCGGGTCGGTCATGAAACTGTGCCAGGAACGACGCGGAATTCTCGTGCGCACCGAATACCTCAGCCCGACGCGGGCGATGGTGACCTATGACTTGCCCTTGGCCGAAGTCATTTACGATCTGCACGATAAGTTGAAGAGTTTCACCAAAGGCTATGGCACGATGGATTACGAACTGAAAGGCTACGAACGGGCCGACTTGGTGCGGCTCGACATGCTCGTTAATGGCAAGCGTGTTGACGCACTTTCCGTCATCTGCGATCGGGGCGATGCCGACCGTCGCGGTCGCGCCGTTGCGAAGCGCCTCAAAGCGGAAATCAGTCGTCACATGTTCGAAGTGGCAGTTCAAGCGGCCATCGGCACGCGTGTCATCGCGCGAGAGACGGTACCCGCGCTGCGAAAAAATGTGACGGCCAAATGCTACGGTGGTGACATTTCGCGCAAGCGAAAACTGTGGGCCAAGCAGAAGGAAGGCAAGAAACGGATGAAGTCGATCGGCCAAGTCGACATCCCTCAGAAGGCATTCATGGCCGTTTTGGACACGGGCGAAGAAAAGAAGAAATAGGCCCGCCCCGTTGCCACCACGCCGGAAAGGACCCCTCTCTGGTGGGGGTAAACCCGTTTTTCGGCGATTGGTCTCTGCCACTCATTCCAATGGTAGCGTGTGTCGGGGCACCATCATTCACATCCCCATTTCGGCGCAACTTCTTGCGTGAACAGGCTTTTCGCGACTTGTCGATGACACTTCGAGCGTTCTATCGAAGAAGCGCGTCGCTCGCTGTATGGACTTTCCGTGATTCGTAAGCACAACACCCTCCGCCAAAAGCTCGCGTCGCATGTCGTCGCGTTCTTTCGACATGCGTCGGACTTCTTCTGGAAGCTCCGAAATGTGGACGTCGATTCTGTTGGCAAGGCGGCGTTTCAACACTGCTCTAGCCCGAAAGCGTTGTACGTCACGCTCTTCGAGCGGTGGTGGATCGTGGGCGTTTGCGCGTTCCTTGGCGCATGTTTTGGCCTCTACAACATCAGCAAAGCCATCTCGAAATACGAAACGCACGGCAGCATTTTGGTCTACCAGAAAATGCCAACATTCTTGGACTCCAGCGTTTCGATTCCCGACCCAAAAGCTTACGACGCGCTGTTCGCGACACACGTCGCTTTGATCGCCAGCCAGAAGGTTGTCGACGCTGCGATCGAACAGTATGAGCTGGAAAAGCACTGCCCGGAGATTATTCATGAAATCGAGCTGAAAGAGGCGGAGGGTGAGCACGCCACATTTTCAAGCTACGTTCGGTCACATCTGAAAGTTGCCCGCGCTGGCTCTGGGGATTCGGCCGGCGCCTTCGTCATCATGGTCGGATTCGGCCACACGTCCGAAGAAGAGTGCCCGATCGTCGTCAACGCGATCCTCGATACGTACCGCGGCTTCGTAAACAAGTCGCTCCTTTTCGATACCGATGGTGCGGTGCAACTGGTACTGAAAGCCAAGGATCGCATGGAGGCCGAAATGCAGGCCAAGGGTGACGCTTATCGCGAATTTCTCAAGTCGGCACCGGGCGTCTGGAACCGGATGACCGAAAACAATCCGCACCAAGCAAGGATCGATGCGTTCAAGACGGAATTGACGGCTTTGGAAATGAGGCGGGTCGCAGTCGCTTCTCGATTGACAATTTTACAACAGACGCACAACGCGAAGACTGGTGAACCGCTTACCGATCTCGAGCGAATGACCTTCATCGATCAGGGCCATGTGGCTCGCTTACAAATGCTGGTTGCCATTAACAGCAAGCGCGCCGAAAGTGACGCCAACCGTGCCTATCCTGAGCTGCAGGAAATCGAAAGCGCACGGTACGACAAATTGCTCGTCATGTACGGCGAGCGGGCGAAAGTGATGGAAAATCTTGGGCCCGACCATCCCCGCGTGCGCGATCTGGAAGTCAACATTCGCTCGCTCGAATCTGAGCTCAAACGAATGCAGCCCGAGGTCGAATATGAGGAGCCTAGTCCCAAAGAGCTACTGGCCGCCTATCAGCAACTGCTCGAAAAAGACCTCTCCGACTTGGAAACTCGCATCCATTTCGTGAATCAGCAAATTGATCAGGAGATAGCCGCCTCGAAGCAATTGACCGACTTCACTGTCAAAGCGAAACAATTGGAAGACGAGTACGAACGCAGCCTCGAAACCTACAACACGATCATCGCCAAAGCGACTCGTCAGAACGTGCTCGAAGAATTCGGTAGCTTCATCGCCGAGATCATGTCGCGGCCAGTCCACTGCGAAATGACCTGGCCAAAGAAGCCGGTGATTCTGGCCCTCTGCACGATCCTGGGCATTTTCTTCGGTTCCTTCCTCGCCTTGGCATTGGACCTGATTGCTTACACGCCACTGAGGTCGGTCTTTCCATTCTTGCCTCGCTGGCTGCTAGGTGGTCCGACGGAAGAACCTATCGACGGAGTCATCACGTAATGCATCCGATCGTCGCACGCAGAAAAGGGCTCCGTCCTCCCGGACGGATCGAACGTTGGGCCATCCGGGCGAAAGAGACACCCTGGCAGTACCACGTGGTTGTCGCCTACGGGTTTTTGATTCCCGTCGTGGCGATGAATCTGCCGGGGGTCGGCGGTGTGGGGGCGGCCGATCTGCTGATGCCCATCGGACTGTTCGTACTTTTCTGCACGAAGCCGATCAACAAGCTCAACACGTCTCATATTGCCTTGGCCGCTTTTTCTTTTGCGGCACTACTTTCGCTTTTGCAGATCCATCAATTCAAACCGGCCGTCGATTGCACAATCCGGTGGGTGCGATTGTTTGGCATCTTGATTCCATTCTATTTCGGACTCTATTTCAAAGTTGACAACAAACTGATCGACAAAGCGTTGTTTTCCTGGATGGTTGGAGGACTGACGGCGATTCTTATCGGCGCCGTATTGCACATCTTCCAAATCGAAGTTCGCGCGGGTCAACAACGACTGTGGATGAACGGGACGTCGATGCTACGTGCCGGTGGTCTGATCGGTAATTCGGGCGCGTTCGGTCACATGACGTCGACATGGGCCGTGATCAGTATGACCTACCTGCTGGCGGTATCGAAATCGAAAATTCGGATTCCGTTGGCTGGCGGAGTCGTCTTCTTCACGTTCTATGTGATCTACATTTCCTCTTCCCGCGCCGCGATGATGCACTTGATGACGGCCGCCGGCACCTTCTTTGCCATGTATCGATTTCCCAAAGAGCTGCATCGCTGGGCCGTATTGGGGGCGGTCTATGGACTGCTCGCGTTGATCCTCTTGATCTGCACCATGCAGTGCATGCCGGAAAAGAAGGGCGGCGGTGGTACATCGAACGCACTGGAAACGAACCTGAAGAGGTTTATTCCCGGTTACGGTGGGACTAGTGCCGGTGAGTTCACATCAAATCGTGCCGGCAACTGGCCCGAGTACATTGCCATGATGAACGCCAAGACGCTGTTCGGTTGGGGCTACAAGATGGGTGTCCGACTTCACGAAGAGTCACCCGATAATTCGTACCTCTCGGTGATGTTGGAGACGGGAGCCATCGGTTTCACATGCATGTCGTTCTTCGTGGTCGGTGTCTTCTATCGACTGACCCATCTCTACTTTGCAGGGGACCCGTATTCGATTGTGATGGCTCCCGCCTGTATCGGTCAGTTGTTCAATTGCATGACGTCCGACATTTACACATTCTGGATCACGATGCCGGTCGTCTTCATGCTGCTCGGATTTGTAACTCAAAAAAAACCAACTCCCAGTGCCAACAACTGGTGGCCAAAAGATCCCCGTCTGAAACCGGCCGGTTTCGTGACTTCTGAAGACATGTGAGACGCAACCAGGGTTGGTCGGATATACTGCGACAATGCACGGCGTGAACTTTTCCAATTCAAACACATCCTCCCCGCCTGAAAAGCGAGGCTGGCCTGGGCTGGCCGAGTGGGTGCTCCGCATTTGCTTCGCGGTTCGCTGCTTGGCTCTCGGCGATGCTTTCCTTTGGAACCCTTGGGAACGTGATTCAGAGATTTTTGCACTGCTGCTGTTCGACTGGCAGTGGCCTGAGACGACGGCGCTGCGTCTCGACAATGGTGGCATCCTCATCGTCGTATTGGCCGGACTGGTCGCTGTGGCCGGCCCATTCGTCCGTCGCGCCCTGGGGGATGGAAAGTGGACGCGTGCCTGGGAGAAGTGCGAGTTGGCACTGCTGCTATTTTCCTTCTTTTGGGAGCTGGCCATCGCTCTGGCGATGACGTTTCGTGGAGGAAAGTTCTATTCGCAGCTGACGATTCCGTCGCACACCTTGCGGATGGCGATGCCGCTAACTTTGGTGCTTGGTCATTTTGACGTTCGCAAGAGCGCGGGAGCCTTGAGCCGGTCGATTGTGAATGTACTGCGCGTTTGTATCGTGGTGACTTTTCTGGCGCATGGTTGGAAAGCGTGGCAGCTGTCGCCGGAATACACAACATTGGTGCTGGGTGGCTGGCAAAATACGTTTGGGACCAATTTGTCGCAGAGCACTGCCGAGTCGATGCTGCGCTGGATCGGCGCACTCGACTTGGTGTTTGCCGCCGGGCTCGTCGTCGGGCGCTGGCGACTTCTGTTCCTCTACCTCGTATTGTGGGGGGCGGCGTCTGCCCTGGGTCGAACGATTGGTGGCGGGTGGCTGCATTATCCAGAGACATTCTTGCGGGTTGCGCACGCTGGTGGGCCGTTGGCGCTGTTTCTAGAATGGAGACGACAGTCTTCTCAGCTCCAGCAACCTTCCACCGGCCCTGAATGATCACCATGCAACTCGCTCCCTTGGTTTCGCTGTCGCTTACGATCTGTCTGCTGCTGTCCGGCACAGGCTTCGCCCAGACCATTGAATCGAACGATTCGGCAACAACCGGCCACCACGTTGCCGACTCGGATTCAAATCAAGTTGCGGAAGATCGACTGACTCCCCGTCATGGGCGGCTCGCTTGGCTCGCCGACCCGGCGACGCAGGTCACGGCGCTGTGGAACACCCACGCGGAGGGCCAACAGCATCGCGTCTCCATTCGTGAACAGGGTAGCGAAGACTGTCGTGTGATCTTGGCGAATTCTGCCAAGGCGGCCTTCCTGAAGCCCCATCACCGCCCATTCTTTCACCACCAAGTGACCATTGACGGTTTGCAACCGAGCAGCCGCTACGAATTGCAATTTGAGAGCGATGGTCGGCAGTCGCGCTGGTTCTATTTCGATACGGCTCGATCTGACAATCAACCGTTCAGTCTCCTCTTTGGGGGCGATTCACGCACCGGGCTGCAGGCGCGCAAGCAGGTGAATCGACGGATCGCCAACATGGTCGCCGACAGCTGGGAATCGGCCGAACCGGCCGACCACATTTTGGCGCTTGCTCATGGGGGCGATTACGTTTTCAATGGCACCGACGCCGCACAGTGGCATCAATGGCTAGAAGATCACGAATTGACCGTCGGCGTGGACGGACGAATGTTGCCAGTCATTCCGGCACGAGGCAACCATGATCGAGGGCAACTCTTTGCGCAGGCATTCGGCTTTGAACCGTCCGACGAAAACTACTACGGTTTGAGTTACGGTACCTTCTTGCGCGTGGTGACGTTGAACACAGAAACCAGCATCGCCGGCGATCAGACCGACTGGTTGGCAGAGGAGCTGGCGTCGTCCCGTCCTCGGTACCGATGGCTTATCGTTCAGTATCACCGTCCCGCATACCCGGCGGTCAAGAGCCCCAGTGGTGCGTTAGCTCATTGGGTACCGCTGTTCGAGAAATTCAATGTCGATTTGGTGTGCGAGGCTGACGGTCACAACATCAAGCGAACGGTGCCGATTCGAGGAGGCACGATGGACCGAACCGGCGTCGTTTATATCGGTGAGGGCGGCATGGGCGTGCCTCAGCGCAAACCAAAGACGAATCGCTGGTTCCTTCGTCCTCCCGGATTCGCAGCCAGCGGGCACCACATGCACGTTCTTCGATTTACGGACGATGCGCTGCGAGTCGAATGCACAGCACTCGACGGCGAGACATTGGACGTCCTGACTCGCACGCCACGCGACACCACAGCCGAAGCGGCCAAGCAGCGACAGCCGGCCGGGTGACCCAAGCGTTGGCCGCACACCCCCTAGGAGCGAAAGAGGCTCGCGAAGAATCCTCGGCGGAGCTCCTTCGTCTCTGCCTGGGAACGCTCGAAGAAGATTTCTAAGCTCTTCAGCTCGTCTCTTTGCAACCAAGTACCGCGACATCGGGAACAGACGTCGATCACGATCTGGGAACAAAACCCATATTCGATCTTTTCCAGTGGCTCGTTACAGCAAGGACAGCAGAGCGCATCGGCATACTGCTCCCTGGCCAAGGCATACGCCTTGGCGACATCATCTGGCACTTCTTTCAGCGCCGAGCTGTAATCGTTTTCGACCAAATCCTGGATCCGCTGCAACTCACCTGCGTCCAGCCATACGCCGCCACAGGTCTGACACAGATCGACTTCAACGTCCGCCTCATACTGCGTAGCGATCAAGTCTTTGCCGTCGAGGGGACATGTTCGGATATCGCTCATCGTGCCTCTTTCCAGATTCAACTGCCGATCAGAGCGGCAATGTTTTCTTTCGTCACCGGATCGATGATTCCACGTTCGGTAATGATCGCTCGGATCAAGTCGGCCGGTGTCACGTCGAAGGCCGGATTGTAGACGTCGACTCCATCCGGCGCCGTCTGGCGGCCAAAGCCGTGGGTAATCTCGTGGGCCGCGCGTTCTTCGATCGGAATTTGGTCACCCTTTTCGAGCGACAAATCGAACGTACTCACGGGCGCAGCGATATAGAAAGGGATATCGTGCGCTTTGGCTAATTGAGCGACGCCATAGGTGCCAATCTTGTTCGCCGAATCACCATTCGCGGCGACTCGATCGGCTCCTGTAATCACCGCCTGGACGCGGCCCTCTTTCATCACTTGCCCAGCCATCGAATCGCAGATAAGGGTCGCCTTGATTTTCCGCTGGGACAGTTCCCAGGCCGTTAGGCGAGCACCTTGCAGGAGCGGTCGCGTTTCATCGACGAAGACGTGCAGGTCTTTGCCGATGTCTTGTGCCGTGAAGAATACTGAAAGTGCCGTACCGTATTCCGAAGTCGCCAGGCCTCCGGCGTTGCAGTGAGTCAACACGCCCGCTCCATTGGCCAATAACTCGGCACCGTAACGGCCAATCGCATGACACACGGCCCGATCTTCTTCATGGATCGCCCGCGCTTCTTCGAGCAGTGCCTGTCGGAACTGTTGACCGTCGCCCGCGGCGGCCGCCTCTTCCGCTTTGGCTCGCATCCGATCGAGCGCCCAGAACAAATTGACAGCCGTCGGTCGACTGGTCGCCAAATAGTCGGCCGCTTCTTTGGCTCGCGCCAGCAGCGCGGATGGCCCTTGGTCGCTCACGGTCTGCAAACCGACACAGACGCCATAAGCGGCCGCAATTCCGATCGCCGGAGCGCCACGGACACAAAGTCGCTTGATCGCATCCCACACCGTTTCGACATCCGAGCAGGTGATCTGCACCAACTCGATGGGCAGTTTTGTTTGATCGATCAGAACCAACTGACCATCCGTCTCGCCGTTCCAACAAATCGTATCGGGGCGATTTTCGATGATTGAACTCATAGATCCTTTCTTGCCGGCCACCGATCACACATCGCGCACCGGCAGCGACTGAATTCCGCGGAACAACCGATCCTGGGAATGGCTGCTAGGCAGACTGACTGATTTCGTCTTGCAGTCGTTCGTTCTTCTTAGCGATTTGGTCACCCAAGTCGGCCTTGAACTGATGCAATTTCGCTCGCAAAGATTCGTCGGCTGTCGCCATGATTTGCACAGCAAATAATCCGGCGTTTCGCGGACCGCCCATGCCGACGGCCATCGTAGCGACGGGAACGTCACCCGGCATCTGCACCGTCGACAACAACGAATCGAGGCCACCCAATTCTGCCGTCGGAACGGGCAAACCGATGACCGGCAAAACCGTATGCGCTGCGACGACGCCGGCCAGGTGCGCTGCGCCTCCGGCTGCGGCGATGATCACTTCGATACCGCGCTCTTCAGCGGTCGTCGCATAATTGGCAACAACAGCCGGCGTCCGGTGAGCGCTCATCACTTGCACGTCATATTCGATACCAAACTGGTCGAGTGCAACGGCCACCTTTTTGATCTTGGGCCAATCACTATCGCTACCCATTAGAATTGCAACTCTCGGATTACTCATCAATCATTCTCCAGATGGTTTGCGAACCGCCCGTCGCAAACGGTTTAAGCACAAAGGGGTACATGTTCCAAATCAAACGTTTTTGCCACTGGGCCATTGGTGACCGAACCGTTATGCACATTCACGGCCGATTCGAGCTGCGAACATTGCTTTGCCGCGTCGATTCCTTGATTGGCCAATTGCATCGCCCATGGCAAAGTCACATTACAAAGTGCAAAGGTGCTGGTCCGGCCGACAGCGCCCGGCATATTGGCAACGCAATAGTGCAATACGTCATCGACCATATAGGTCGGTTCGCTATGGGTCGTCGGCTTGGCCGTTTCGACACAGCCTCCCTGATCGACCGCCACATCGATAATGACACTGCCCGGTTTCATCATTCCCAAATCGTTACGGCTGATGAGACAGGGCGCTTTGGCGCCTGGAATCAACACGGCACCGATCACCAAATCGGCCAATTCGAGTTCGCTGCGGATGTTGTGTTTGTCGCTGAACAGAACATTCACGTTGGCAGGCATGATGTCATCGAGATAACGTAGGCGATCGACATTGATATCCAAGATTGCCACATCGGCTTGAAAACCGGCCGCAATTTTTGCCGCGTTGGCTCCCACGACTCCGCCACCAAGGATCGTAATATGAGCCGGCGCGACACCCGGCACTCCGCCCAGCAGAATACCGCGACCCATCTGGGGTCGCTCCAGATACTTGGCTCCTTCTTGAACACTCATCCGGCCAGCCACTTCGCTCATGGGTGTCAGCAAAGGCAGACGACCCTGAGAATCGACGAGTGTTTCGTAGGCGACACACGAGCACTTCGACTTGATCATCGCTTCCGTCAATTCGCGATCGGCGGCGAAGTGGAAGTAAGTAAAAAGAATTTGCCCCTCACGAATTAAAGGGAATTCGTCCGGCTGCGGCTCTTTCACTTTGATGATCATCTCGGCGCGAGCGAAAATTTCTTCGCGGCTGTCGACCATCTCGGCACCTTCGGCCGAATAGGCTTCATCTGGCAATCCCGATCCCATACCGGCATTTTTTTCGACCAGCACAGTGTGTCCGGCACGCACCATCGAATCGACACCGACTGGTAGCATCGCGATTCGATATTCGTCCCGTTTGATTTCTTTGGGTACGCCAACAATCATGAGAATTCCTCGTCCGATGGAATCAATGCGGAAGCAGCGTGGAACCCTCGGCAACCGAAACCGTCTCCACGTGCTCTTGCCCGCCCGGCAAACGTGCATTTCAGCAGACGATTTGCCGCTCCGCAAGGTGGAACGCTAGCGGCGCTAGGCATTCATTCTCCCACCAATCGCCGCGACACACATAATCAACCACTGCAAGCGTATTCCGACGAAAAGACGACTCGGGACCAATCGGCAAATTTGCTACGATTCGCCCGCTTCGAGCGACCAAGTTCGGGTCACTTTGGAGGCCCGCTTCGATCTGCGGCTCGCTCCTGAATCGCAAAAAGCCCAAGTCCAGTCAGCAATCACGAAGTCGAGATGGCAGCGGCCATCCGCAGGGGGGTGAAGGCAATGGCGTGGAATTCTCGGACGAAGAACTCGTCGAACAATGCAAAAAAGAACTTCCGTACATCACGGATGCTTTTGAATTGCTGCTGCGCCGCTACGAACCGACCGTCCACCGAACCTGCCTGCGGTTTCTCCGCAATCATCACGAGGCGGAAGAAGCCTCTCAGGACGCGTTCTTGCGAGCCTTTCACGGGCTGCGGAACTTTCGCGGCGGGTCGACATTTCGTACATGGCTCTATCGAGTCGTCACCAATGTTTGCGCAACTCGCTATCAAAAACGGAAACGGCAATCGGAGAGTCGAGCCGCCTACATCGAACACGTCAAAGCGGGGCACACCGATCATGCATCGTCCACACCCGAAAGTGACGACGATTTGCTCAGCGGGCCGATCGCAGACGCTTTGGAAACCCTCAGCACCAACGATCAGCAGGCACTCGTGCTCCGGCATGTAACCGACCTCACCGTGCCGGAAATCGCCGAGGTAACGGAGCTCAGCCTGAGCGCCGCCAAGATGCGGGTGGCCCGGGCAGAGGAGCGACTTCGTACCGCCTATGAGGGGATTGTGGGCAAGAAACTAGATTTTTCCAAAGGGCTGTGACGAATCGGCTTCACGCCGAGTCTAAACAGTAAAACCCCGCCGTTTACGGGAAAGGCACCACAACATGAATGACAAGAATCCAGCATCAGACCAACCACCAGCAGGATCAGAACGGCGAGTCGCCCGCATCCTGCGGCAGGCCAAACGGGAATCGTCAGCTCGCGATCTTGTCCATCTCGCGACTGGCAGTACCTGGTCCGCCCTTTGGATCTTGGGTGCCACCTTTGTGACAGCAGCAGGGAAGTTAGCTGCCGCATCGCTGGATCGTTAGTGCCGGCCACATATTGACCCACCTTCCCCCCTCGGAATTCGATGCACACCTACTGCGTCGAAGTCGCAAGATTGGATTGAGTTACGCAGTCAAGGAAGACGCACCATGAATTCCATGAGCATTTTATTCGCCCAAGCGCCCGCCGTGAATTTTGTCGAACGGATCCGACAATCACTCAACGACACGTTCTATGAAATGTGGGACGGCGCGATCAATTTCATACCTCGGATCACCGCAATGCTGGCCGTTTTGGTCGTCGGTTACTTGCTCGCAATCGTGCTGCGTTGGATCAGCCGGTCGATCCTGAAACGGGTCCCCTTTGACCAAAGCTGCGATCGCATCGGGCTGCACGATGTGACCCGTTCCTTGGGAATTTCCGAGCCGGGAAGTCGTATCGTCGGCCAAGTCATATTTTGGACCGTCATGCTTGTCGCCTTTGTTGCGGCCGTTGACGTTCTCGAAATGGATAGCGTGTCTCGCGCGATCGAGTCGTTGATGTCTTACGTCCCCAATGTGATCGGAGCGATGGTCATCGTCATGTTCGGGTTGGTATTCGCCAATTTTGCTCGCTCCATGGTCTTGGCGGCCGGTGAACGGCTCGGTTTCGAATACGTCGGCGCGGTGGCTCAATTCATTTACGGCATGTTGGTTGTCATGATCGGTAGCTTGGCGGTGGGGCAGTTGCAATTGAACACGGCACTTGTCGACCGCGTGATCGAAATTGGCCTGATGGCTGGCGGCGCCGCATTGGCACTCGCCTTGGGCTTTGGAACTCGTGACATGGCAAAGCATGTCGTGGCTGGAATTTATGCGCGTGAGTCGTTTCCCGCAGGAACGAACGTGAAGTTCGGCCAAGACGAAGGCACCATTCAGGCGGTACGAGCCGTGAACACCGCCATTGAAACGACCGGCGGAAAGACTTTGGTCATTCCCAACGGGCAACTGATGGAATCAACCGTCCACCAACAATCCTAAATAGCAGAAGCCGCAGCCCCGTTAGCTGCTTTTCTCCCCATTGCGAATCGGAGAACAAATATCGCTGTGAACTCAACGCACGGCACCGGACCCAGCATCATCACGATGCGCATTCATTCTTGGAGATTTTATGAATAAGTACTTAGTCGAATTCATCGGAACTTTCTTCCTTGTGTTCACGGTCGGTTGCGTCGTTCTAGGCGGGACTGCGGGCGTCATGGGACCACTGGCCATCGCCGCATCCCTGATGATCATGGTCTACGCGGGCGGCCACATCTCGGGCGGTCACTACAATCCGGCTGTGACGCTGGCCGTTTTCTTGCGAGGCAAGTGCTCGGTGACCGACGTCGTCCCCTACTGGATGGCTCAGGTTGCCGGCGGTGCAATTGCCGCTTTCGCGGCCATGTTCTTGTACCAGGGAGCCGCAGTCGAAGCAGCCGCCATCGGCGAAAACATCCCCGCCGCGCTGCTGGCCGAGTTCCTCTTCACGTTCGCTCTCTGCTACGTCGTGCTGAACACGGCCACCACCGACGCGACCGCCAACAATTCCTATTATGGCTTGGCAATCGGATTTACGGTGCTCGTCGGCGCCATCGCAGTCGGTCCCATGACCGGCGGTGCCTTCAATCCGGCCGTCGCAATTGGCGCTAGCTTGATGGGCGCGATCAGCAAACCGTTGATCTGGGTCTACCTTGTGGCCAACTTGGCTGGCGGAGCGGTTGCCGCTTTCGCGTACATGGCCACCACGGAAATGCCGACCGTTCCAGCGAGCGTGCAAGAACGAGTTGCCGCCTAGCTCGATCAAGATCGTCGCAAGACGGAGGGGGCGGGCCGATTTCGATCGGCCCGCATTTTTTTGCGCCATGATCCACTCGCAGCATGGATCGACCGCCGCCGCTAATTGCGAGCCGAATCCTTGGGATTCGTCTTGTAGAATTTGCACGATACGGGATTGTGATCCGAGCCAATCTCGTTCAAAGTGCCGACGCGAATCGAATAACTATCGGGCACGTACCTTTGGGCCATCCCTTTCGAGATCAAGATGAAATCGATCATCTCTTTGTAGGGATCACGATTGTAGGTAATCCGCTCGGCCTTGGGCACGCTCTGAAATTTCGTCAGCAGCAGCGGCTCGCCGTCGTCTTCGCCAGTGATTGCCTTCATCGTTGGGCTGTCGAACGTGTCATTGAAGTCACCGCAGACGATCACGTTGGCGGCTGGACTTTGTTTCAGACGGGCTGCCAATAAGCGGTGCACTTGCTGCGCTTCTGCCAAGCGAATGGGCTCGGCCACCTCGCGACCGCCGTGATTGCTTTTGAGATGAAGCACCCACATTTCGAACGGATCACCACCACCAGGCAGCAGTTCGACTCGCAACGCATCACGGCTAAACGAACGCCAACGACCGGTGCTATCCTTGTGTCGCAGGTGTCGATGCGACACGACGCGGCCGATCGGCACCCGAGAAATCACGCAGACGTCGATGCCGCGCAGGTCGTTCCCTTCGTAATGCACGACGTGCCGATATCCCAACTCGGGCACGAAGGTTTCTAAGAACCGCTGCAAGTAGCCCCGGCTCTCCACTTCCTGCAGCGCGACAACGTCGGCGTTCACATCGCGCAATGTGGCCGCCATCAAGGTTAATTCTTCCCGGGGCTTTGCCCGAGTCGATTCGTCCTGATGGTAGGGATCGTCGACATCGTCGAAGAGGTTCCGGACATTGAACGTGGCGACCGTAATTTCCGTACCAACGGAGACATCAGCGTAGGACGGCAGATAGGTTTTGGGCAGGCTCGACACGACTCGAATCTGATCGGGCGACTTGACGACAATCTGAGGCGCCCCCGCGTACAGCGTGATGATCCCTCGAACCGTAATCAATTTGTCCAGGTAGAGCGCTTCCAGCGATTTTTCAAACCCTTCCATCGCCTCTTTGAAAATCACCAGTTTGAAAGCGTTCCGATCTTCCGCGTGGAAATTCAAGAAGTGAATTCGATCGGTGTGCCCGATGTCCACGATCCTGCCTCCGACGACGACTTTGCGACCGACAACCTTGTCGGCCATATCCCAGGTGATCACCGGCACTCCCTCATGCGCGCCGATGGGAGCTTCTTTCTGGGCCATCACGGGCGTCAGCCCAAGCAGGCAGCAAAACAAACTAAGGAACAATCGACGTGTGGAAGTGGCAGAAAGACGTAACACGGTGGCCTCGTCAGCAGGGATCGCTGGTGGAAGAAAGGGAATCAACAGACTATTCGTGCGGCGCTCGTCCCGTCAAGCAAAAACCGACTGGGACAGAGCGCCTGCCGCCGATCGGCAATTTGACTGTGCGGAAGGATGATTGGCAACACGGCTAGAACCTACAAACCGACGCATTAGCCGTTAAGATACGGTCGCTTATCACGGGAACTTTTTAGGAGCTTGCCACGCCGATGCGACACGCACCCAGCTTTTCTTTAGCGTTATTACTGTTCGTCATCTTCGCATTGCAAGCGACGTTAGCCCAATCGGTAACCGAGCCTGTCGCCGAGGCGCCGGGCGAAAACAAGGCGGTTGCGGCGACGACCGACGACGATTCGGCACCGACCATCGGCGAGGCGCATGAAAACTTGAATGCCACGCTTTGGATGCAGACCTCGTCCGAATATCGGGCCACCTGCCTGCAAACGTATCGCTCGGCAATCCGCCAATTGGGCGACGCGTTAGTGCACGCGAAAACGAGTGCGGCACTAGAGCAAGGATCGGACGTTGACCAACTGCCACCCGCCGTCATCCTTGATGTGGATGAGACGGTTCTCGACAATTCGGGCTACCAAGCTCACCTGATCGATACGGGTGGACAGTACGCGCCTGACGACTGGGCCGCCTGGACGGCCAACTCCCCGTCACCGCCCGTACCGGGAGCCAAAGAATTCCTGAACGCGTGCAAGGCGGCCGGTGTTACCCCATTCTTTGTGACGAACCGGGCGAACGAAGTGAAAGCGGCGACACGCACCAATCTCGAAAAATACGACATGATCCCCCGGTTAACAGAAGGCCAAGTCGACACGCTGTTGTGCAAGTACGACGAAGAGACGTGGACATCCGACAAGACGACTCGACGTGCTCACTTGGCGCAATCGTATCGTATCTTGCTCTTGCTCGGCGATGACCTGAACGATTTCGTCTCGGTAGGTATCAAACCAACACCGGCCGCCCGCTGTGCGCTGATGGAACAACATCAAGACCGCTTCGGCAAACAGTGGTTCATGCTACCCAATCCGACTTACGGCGGTTGGGACAGGGCAGTCCACGGCTGGCGCGATGCCAGCTCACGCGAAACCAAGGTCACCATCAAGCGTGAAGCGCTGCGACTCGACCCACCAGCGGAAGAGTGAGCTAATCACGTTGGCCACCGCCAGCGGAGTTAAGCTCCCAACGACTCACGAACGCCACGGACTGCTTCCACCGACACGCAGCGATACTCGTGGGGCTCGAACAGGCGTCCGTCACGCGTCGCCAGCGAGGCATTTTTTCCCAGCGAAGTTTCTGATCGCACCGTCGATCCGCTCAAGTGAACCTGATTGCAGCCGGTCCGTTGGACGATTTCGGCCACGTTCTCTGCCTGAATCCCGCCGCCGGGCAAGATTTCGATCCGGCTCCCCACTCGATCCTGGAATTCGCGAATCATCGCTGCACCGGCTAAAGCGGTCGCTTGCCGTCCACTCGTCAACACACGGCTGACACCACAACCAATCAGTTCGTCGAGAGCGATCGCCGGATCGGGCACGTAATCGAACGCGCGATGAAAGACGGTTTTCTTGCCCGGTGCGAGTTGAACCAAGGTGCGACACGCTTCCGTGTTCACTTCACCATCGGGATGGAGCGCACCAAAGACGAGTCCATGAATTCCGGCGGTCAAGAACCGTTCTGCATCGCGCCAAGCGACACTCAGTTCTTCGTCGTCATATTCGAAACCGCCCGCCCGGGGCCGGATCATCGCGACAACATCCAGACTCGTTGCGTCCAAGACCGCCTCAACCAAGCCGATCGAAGGAGTCAGTCCACCCAATTCCAATGCGCCACACAGTTCGATTCGGTCGGCACCGGCCGCTTCCGCCGCCACGGCATCTTCCAAACGATCGACACACACTTCCATCAAGACGCGACTCATGGCAACGCCCGCTCCAATCCATTCAAAGTGACTTCAGCTTACTTGAACTTGGCCCGATACAATTTCACTCCGGAAAACTCGTTCCAAGGCGTGAGCTCGGCTCGGCCTCCGACCTGTGCGAACAGTTTGCCCTCGGCGTCTTCGTGGAATTCGCGGGTATAGACGAACGCAAATTCACGGGACGTCGCAGCCAAGTCGTTAAGAATCGTCTCCATTTCGCTTGCCCGATTCGCGTAATCCGCATCGGTCGGAATGCCCACGATCTCTTGCGCCGCATCACAGTAATAGCCCAACGGCTTCACCATATAACCGCTGACGACCAAAACTGGCATGTCCGCTTCACCATCAAGAAATTCAGCGACCGAGGCCACATCGGCGTTTCGATAGTCGTCAACGTAGTGGCGATTCCAAATCGCAATGGAAAATGCAACCGCCAACATGGCCAGCCCCAACTTACCGAGCCGGCTATCCCACGCTTGGGATGCGAGCCAACCCCCATACGCGACGCAAGGAATAACTGCCCAGATCGAGTAGCGAACTTGGTAGCCGATATCGACCACGTTGCACATCAATCCCATGCCCAAAGGCGCCAAGGCGAACACGAACAGCAGTGGCATCGCCTGCCGAAACTTCGTGCAACGCTGCTTTGCTTGGAACAGGACGAGGCACAGCCCCGAACCGATCAAGATCGCCCAAGGCAACGTTTGCTGAACCGCAGCGGTAACCGACATTCCGTGGAGCGCCCGGAGCGACGGGCCCAACGTGTATCCCATCAAGAACGACCCGTAGGTATAACCAAGCGCCGCCAGGCCGAATCCGATCCGGTATTCCCAGCTGCTCTGCATCGCAAAATCAGCCTCCGACCAGAGGAGCATCAACGGCAGAATCAAGGCACCAATGGCCAGCGCGGCGAGCACGCTCGAAATACGGTTCTCTCGACTCTGAAGGAAGGTGACGACCAACACGAGGGCCACGAAACACCCGAACAGGTAGTGCGTGTAAATCCCCATCGTGGCCATCAGAACAAAACCGATCCAACTGCGGCGATTTGGCGACTTAATCGTCCGCATGACGGAAGTCAGCGCCAAAGTCGCAATGAGCAACAACAGCGAGTAGGCCCGCGTCTCCGTCGAGTAGAAAACGTGGATTGGCAGAACAGCCAAAATACCGGTCGACCAGAGCGCCGCTTTCGTACCACCGACTAGCTTGGTGAAAGGGAACATGGCCAAACAACACCCGCAGCCCAACAGGATCGACAATAGCCGCGATGAGTCGGGGCCAAACACAGCAACCCAACCTTTGAGCAGCAGCGCATAGAGCGGAGGAAAGCCATCGCCCTTGTGTAGAATGTAAGAGACCGACCCCTGCACGAGTTCCAGTTCGTAATTCTCATCAAAGGTCAGGCTCTGTCCGCTCGCGTACCAGAGCCTGACGACAAAGCCAATCATCAAGATCAGTGCGAGCCCAATTCGCACGCGGCTCATCGCAGGCTCTATCGCGACAGCTTCTGCGGAAACAGATTCGCGTTGTCTAATGGTCGCACTCAATGATCGGTAACCGAAAGGGCCTACTTAGCTGACTCCGTACCGAAAGCGGAGTCGCACTAGAGGCGGTTCATGCCAATCCACCATCGTAGTCACTCCAAATCAGGGAAGATACAGGCGAAATTCGCCCGAGAATCGAAAACCGGGCCTTCCAAACCGCTGGCCTACCCCTACCAGAGCCACATCCATTTCAAGCCGGCTAGGAGAGCTCGTATAATCAGGGGCAACACGGCCCCATTCGCCTCAGCTAGACAGGAAAGCCAACAGACCGATGAAGAATTCCTTTTGGACGGGAGGCCCGCAAGCTTACGTTCAAGGCTTGGAGGACCACTTCCGCCCGCTGCTCGACCGGCTGCAATCCCAGTTAGAGCAGGCCAGCACCGAAACCGATCGC
This sequence comes from uncultured Pirellulaceae bacterium, assembly GCA_964480915.1. Lineage (GTDB taxonomy): Bacteria > Planctomycetota > Planctomycetia > Pirellulales > Pirellulaceae > CAWGCE01. The sequence goes on from CAYZRS010000036.1 coordinate 39,891, forward strand.
CAAACCTTGCAAGCGGAAACTGGGCGGCTGGAATCCGAATGGAAGTCGAAGCTGGACGGGCTTAACGATTTACTTTTCTAAACGGACCCCATACCAGGCATAGCGCTGCCAACATCATGACCATCGAGTGGGCCGGCTCGGGTACCGCGGCCACATCACTACCGCCAAACTTGAATTGGTTCCAAACAAGAAAATCGCCTCCGTTGATAACACCGTCTCCGTTGAAGTCGCCGGCCGACGCTTGGAGGGACGAGGTAAATTTATTTGCGTTCCAAGCGAGGAAGTCGGCGCCATCGGTGACGCCATTGAGATCGGCATCAGCAGGAGAGTAGGGCACAAGCAAGTCATTCTCCGCCGCCGCACCAGCCAACCATGCATCTCGGTCTTGCAAATCGATCACCTCATCACCGTTGAGGTCATACTTGTGGTTCGTCGCGTAATCGACGGCGATGCCACTGGCGACCGGCCCCAGGCTTAGCAGTTCTTCCAAATCGGCGATGCCGCAGGAACCGTCCAGATCAAAATCGCACAGCGCGGCCGTCGCATCGAGAAGCGTAAAGGTAAACGATCCGAGCGCCGGCAACCCGGCCAGCGGTGCGCCGACCATCGAAATAGGCTGATGAGGCGTCACATTACTGTTTGGCGAGGTAAACCCAGTTCCGGCATCGGTGCCGGAATCGTAATTCTGTAAATCGATCGAGAGCGATTCGACCCATTGCCCGTTCTCGCGCAGATCGAAACCGGACACTCCGACGAACCAATCGGGACTTGGCGCGATCATGGTGACCATCGTCAGCAATGGATGATCACCGGTGACCGTGAAATTTACCGAGCCGGTCCCTGGACCGTCGATGGCCGGCCCTTGCACGACCGCCAAAGTCGAATCGCCTGAGTTAATGTTGGCCTGAATTTCATTTCGCAGGATCGTTGGCGAACCCGATTCGGCCATGACCTCGATTCCATTCGAAGCGATTCCACCAACTTCCCAATACGACACCGATCCATTATGAGTCCCACCAATCAGCGGTGAGAAGTGAGCGTTGAACGGGTAAGCTCCGGGATGGGTCGCCGACGTCCAACCAGAATCAAACGTCAGTTGATAGGTCGCTTCCGCTTGCACGGGCGAGTCCCACACCGCCAGACCGAATGACAAAAACGAGACAAAACACATCGACGCAAGTATCCGCATGGCTGGCATTCTGATCTGGAGATTTTGGGCTGAAGCTTACGAAATAAAACCAGTCTATCATGCCCAACCAATTGCCGCCTGTCTGCAACCTGGCTAACAAAACAATTGCTGAAAGTGGCCCATTTGTGATGCCGACTGCTGTCGCCGGCCGCGCCAGACTCACGAACACTGGCGTTCAGATCGAAGATGGGTCGCTTATCTAGATACCTAACTAGATACATCATTGCACCAAGTCTCACGCCTTGCGGCTGACGCTTTCCCAGAATCCAGACGAAAGAAATGCCACTCCGGTTTACACGACTCCTCAGTTTTCGTCCCGCTGGGCGAATTCACTCGCGGCAGAACAGCTCCGCCCATGAAGAGCCGACGCGTGCTTCGCTGAACTGTCTCGCCCGACAACTGGCCCGCGACAACGACGCGCGTACCGAGACTTGCCTGGAGCAGTTGCGATCTCTGCGCGTTGAACTCCAACTGGCCATCAACAGCAACATGCCAGCACCGGTGGCCGCAGAGCTGAACAGCATGATCGAAGAAGTGTTTTGGTTTGGCGCCGAGCGACTGAGGACGTCGATGCGTTTGCACGAACGGACGCTCGCCCTCATCGAGCCGGCCAAGACACCTTTCCTGGAACTGCGCTCAGCCCTTATTCGTGATGCGCTCTCCACAGTTTATGAACTGGAGGAAGTGCTAACGAAGTTAAAAGCACTGTCCACCAACAGGCTGCAGCGTCAAACGCGAGAACTCCGTCAAGAATTGGAGGAGACAATTTGCGCCGTCCTGTCTGCAGACGAACAGCTGAGACAAATCGAAGCACGTGTGCGCGTTTAAAGGCAGAACCCGCGATATCATTCGGGGCTCACCGATGACGTCGCACCTGCTCGTTTGTCGCTTTTGTTACTAGTCGCCGACAAATCGTCGTGTACGACAGCATTACGAGTCTTGGAGCTCACACTTCGTGAGTATGCCGCATGATTGAACTGAAAGGCGTCACGCAACACTTTGGCATCCGCCCTATCATTAAGGACGTCGATTTGGAGGTGGAAGCCGGTGAACTGCTGGCAATTCTCGGACCGAATGGAATGGGAAAGTCCACCCTACTGGCAGTGATGGCCGGCATCCTGTCGCCTCAACGTGGAACGGTCATGATCGACGGCAAGATTCGCCGTTCCACAGAAGATAACGAACAGGCCATTCGTCAGAAAGTGGTTTATCTACCCGACAATGTTTGGTTACCTAAAGATCGTACTGGGCGCGAATACGTACTAGCGGTTGGACAAATTTACGTCCAAGACGAACTCCGAGTCATGGACCACGTCGATCGACTGTTCCGGCTGTTCAATATGGAGGAACAAGCGAACGCGACGATTCGCAGCTATTCGACCGGTCAACTGAAGAAAATTAGTCTGTGCGCGGCATTCGCAACCGAAGCACCCATCATGTTGCTCGACGAGCCCTTTTCCGGTGGGCTCGATCCGTCAGGCATCTTGGCATTGAAACATTTGCTCAAGACTCTGGCAGATCGCCATGACACGACGGTCGTCGTTACGATGCCCGTTCCGGAAATCGTCGCCGAGATTGCTCATCGTGTCGGCGTTGTTCACCATGGAACCATCTTGGCTCATGAACACTGTGAAACGATTAGGCAGCAATACGCGCCCCACGGATCGTTCGCTGACGCTTTAGAGCAGCTCACGAATCCACAAACGAAGGCCAACATTGAACACTATTTTTCGGGAGGCTTTGGTGAATCCGAGACGATCGAATCGTAGATGGCGACGAACCCTGGGTCAGATCTTGCCATCCTGGTTTGCGACAGCACTCTTCCTGACTGGCTTATTGATAAGCGAAGCTCTGATATTCGCCGCGCAACGGATGGGAGACAAAGCGACGCTGGCGAACACGCTGAACTTCCAGATCGGATTCGTGCTGCTTGGCGCGGCTGCGTTTGCATTGTACCGCCTTTCCTTTCACCCAGCGGCCAACATCACTTATGGGCAGTGGCTAGTAACGACGCCTTGGCAGTACCCACGAGCGTTACCATTTGGACCGGCACATCTTGTTTGGCAGGATGCAATTCCCCTGGCGGTCATCGCAGCGAGCCAGTATCGAAACCCGCAGTTCGCCGTGCTCACGATACTCACATTCGTCATCGTTTTTGCGCTGGGTAGTCTTATTACCGCTTCTTCTGCCGGCGTCACTTGGCTCGACACATTCTTCGGTATCGGAATCGGCGGTCTGGCGTGGCTCCCATTTTCGTACGCAACTGGCGTGGCGGTTGTGGTTGCGTTGCTGGCCACCCTTCATTTCGGTTTGGCCGCCTCGTTGCGACGATTTAACTCACATGTCAAAACTCGCAGCGGCCAGACACAGAAGCCTGGCACGACACGAGGGTTGATCGGTTGGCCGTTCTCCAATCTGCAAGCCTCAAAAATGAATGCTACGCTAGACCGCCAATTGCTCACGACACTGGGCATTGCTGCCTGGTGGTTCTCATCAGCAGTTCACTTTTCCTTACGCTTTCCTTTGATCCTTGCAGAAATGTACTTCGGGCCCCCTCTTGAAATGGAAACGCCGCTACGAAACATGATCTCATTCGCGGGAATCGGTTTGGCAATGTTTATAAGCATCGCGCGGCTGTTCATGTTTACACGGTACCATCGGCCGCCGATTTCGATCTTGGGGCGTGTCGCGACCGGACAGGCCATCATCCCTGGCTACGACCGCGTGTTGTTGACGCCACTTTTGATAGTGGTCTTCTCGGTCATTGCTAATTGGTCACTTTGGCGATTGCGCGTACCTGTCGAGATTGCAGCCGCTGTGGCACTATTGGTTCCATTCCTAGTTTCCAACTGGGGGCTTTCGTTTCGGTCTTGGCAGCTGACCGGCCAGCATCGCATGGTTAAGCCGCTTTTCGACTTGAATCCCAAATAGAACCTGACGGGCATGCACAATCGTGGAAGATGGGAACGGCACGCAAAAGGCCGTCTTGCCCGACGTAGGACAAGACGGCCTAGCACACCCGGTAGGATTCGAACCTACAACCCTCGGTTCCGAAGACCGATGCGCTATCCAATTGCGCCACGGGTGCATATGATCCCACAGGATAAGCGTTTTCCCGGTTTCCTTCAACGTGGCACCTACTGGCGAATTCACTCGCTATTTTGACTGCTGTGGAAGGCGATTTGCGGGCAGACGTTACTTGACCACTGGCGGTACGACGTCGATGCTATAAGGCTTGGCTTTGCCCGCTAAATTCGCTCCCTTTCCTCTTGGATGCGGCCGTTATGACACACGTACACCTGCGAATTATCGATGGCTCGCAGCGGGGGCGTGTTTTCGACAATCTCAGCACGCCGGTCACGATTGGTCGCGAAGAGGGAAATACGATCCAGCTGAACGACGACCGGGTCAGCCGGTACCACGTCAAGATCCAAGAAGATCACGATCGGATGCTGCTGACCGACCTCACGAGTACGAACGGAACTCAGGTCAACGGTGAAGAGGTCCAGCTACGAATCCTCAGACACGGCGACATTATTACGATCGGACGTAGTGTCATACTGTACGGGTCGCGCACCGAGATTGCCGCCAGGCTGGCGATCTTACGCGGCGAAGAAATCCCCGAAGAGGCGCTCGAATCAGACAATCCTGAGGAGACGCTGCGGAATCTGGTTTCACTCGATTTTGAACTTGGTTGCAGCGGTGATCCAGATTTGCAAGCGACGCTCCATTCGTTGGAACCGCCGGTGCTGCCCAGCCGGCTTGATGCGGTCCAAGCGGCCGAACTTTCTGAGCTGCTTGAGTATCTGCACATCCGGTTGCGCCGCCTGATCGCGGCCGCTTCAATGGACGATTCAGAAGCGGCCATCGAAATCGGACAGCAGAAATGGCAAGACCTGATTGATCTGCAATCCAAGCTGGCCGAATACATGCGGACGATCGGCGATCCTGACGCTGGTTGAGTCCCACGTGCACGACAATCTCAACGAGCCGATCTGAATCCCGCCTTGGGGCGGAATCCAACCTGTTTCGAATCCGAGCCTGCTTTCGGGCTGAAGTTCATTAGGCCGAATTCCGGCTAAAGCAGAGACTAGCAACAGTGGAGCTACACTCCGGCCGATCGTCCATTAGAATACGGGACCACTTTCGGCTGGCGAGGCCGATTGGAAATGTGACCGGAACTTAATGGACTGACCACTATGAGCTCTGAAGCTCCCTTTGTTCACCTGCATTGCCACAGCCACTACAGCATGCTGGATGGCGCCTCGACGATCGACCGACTTGTGGGTCGAGCCAAAGATCATGGCATGAACGCACTGGCGCTGACCGATCATGGCAATCTGCATGGAGCGCTCGAATTCTACCGCAAGGCCAAAGCGGCCGATATCAATCCGATTGTTGGCTACGAAGCTTATGTCGCGCCGGGCGATCGCCGTTCGCGCGAAAGTGCGTCGCTCAAAGATTCCAGTTTTCACCTCACGCTGCTCGCGCAAAACGCCACCGGTTTTCGCAACCTCGTGAAAATGGCCTCCTCCGCGTACTTGGAAGGGTTTTACCGAAAACCGCGGATTGATCGTGAGTTACTGGCCGACCACAGCGAGGGGATTGTCTGCCTCAGCGGTTGTGTTTCGGGCGAGTTGAGCCGACTGCTGCTGAAGAATCAGGGCAGCGAGAACGCGATGGGCGACGCGCTCGATCTGGCCCGTTGGTTCCACGGAGTCTTCGGGGATCGGTACTTTATCGAGATTCAAAACAACGGCATCGAGATTCAACGGCAGGCGATGGAGCTTTCCATCGACGTGGCCAACAAGTTGGGGCTGCCACTTGTTGCCACCAGCGATGCTCATTACGTCGATCGGGAAGATGCAGAAGCGCAAGATGTTTTGCTATGCATCAACACGGGCCGCTTTCGCACCGATACCGACCGCATGAAGATGGAGGGCAGTGAATTCTACCTGCGGCCCCCCGAGGCAATGTACGAGGCGTTCCCCAACCATGCGGACGCGGTCAAACGCAGTCAGGAGATCGCCGATACGGTCGATATCGAATTGGAATTGGGCGCTCGGCATTTCCCGAAGTTCACGCTCCCCAAGGAGAAAACGGCGGAAGAGTTGCTGCTCGAGCTGTGTCTCAAAGGGCTGCATGATCGCTACAGCGACAATGAAGAGATGCGGCCTAATGGCGAATTGAGCCAAGCCGTGATGGATCGGCTTGATCGCGAACTGGGCGTCATCAATTCCCTCGGTTTCGCCAACTACTTCCTGATTTGCTGGGACTTCGTCCGCGAATCGCGGGAAGTCGGCATCCCGACGACCGCTCGTGGTAGCGGCGTTGGAGCGATCGTCAGTTATGCGCTCTACCTCAGTCACGTTTGTCCGCTCAAGTACGACCTGCTGTTCGAACGGTTCCTCGATCCGAGTCGCGCGGAAGCGCCCGATATCGATATCGACTTTTGCAAAGATCGGCGAGGCGAGATCATTCGCTACGTGAAGGACAAATACGGCGAGGCCAATGTAGCTCAGATCGGGACCTTCAATACGCTGGCCGCCAGACAAGCGATCAAGGATGTGGGCCGGGCACTCAGCATCCCGTTGGCTCGCGTCAACGAAATCACGCAAATGGTACCGGAAGGTCCCAAAGTTTCGTTGCAGATGGCGCTCGATCAAAACGAGGAACTCGTCGCGGCCTGCAAAAACGATCCCGACATCGCCGAACTGATCGAATTGGCAAAACGGCTGGAAGGGCTGGCCCGTAACGTCGGTACTCATGCCGCCGCCGTCGTGATTGCCGACAAGCCGCTGACCGAATACGTCCCGCTGGCCAATGTTTCTGGCAAAACCGACGTCATCACCCAGTGGTCGATGAACGACGTGGAAGATGCCGGCCTGTTGAAGATGGATTTCTTGGGCCTACGCAACCTGACGATCCTCTCGAAGGCGGTCGAGCTGATCGAACAAACAACCGGTGAGAAGATCGACCCGTACAAGTTCCCCCTCGACGATAAGGAAACCTTCGCACTCCTGTCGCGCGGTGAAACGAAGGGGATTTTCCAACTGGAAAGCGGCGGGATTCGCGACCTGTTGCAGAAGATGAAGCCGGACAGTTTCCACGACATTATCGCGACGAATGCGCTCTACCGCCCCGGGCCGCTGGAAGGCGGTATGGTCGACAAGTATGTCTCGGTCAAGAACGGGCGGTCGGCGGCCGAGTACAAGCATCCGGTGCTGAAAGAGATTCTTGAAGAGACGCACGGCGTCATGGTCTATCAAGAACAGGTGATGCTGATTCTGAATCGCCTGGGCGAGATCGAACTGGCCGCCGCGTACAGCTGCATTAAGGCGATCAGCAAGAAAAAAGAAGAGATCATCAACAAGAACGGCGAACAGTTCCTCGCCGGTGCGACTGAAAAAGGGCTTACCAAGAAAGAGGCAGAAGAGCTGTGGTCGATGATCCAGAAGTTTGCCGGCTACGGCTTCAACAAGAGCCACTCGACCGCCTATGCGCTCATTGCCTACATGACGGCCTATCTGAAGTGTCACCACTCGGTCGAGTTCATGGCAGCACTGCTCAGCGGCGACATCCAGGGCCGTAACTTTAAGCGAAAAGATGCGCTCGTCGAGCACATGGAAGATTGCCAGCGGATGGAGATCGAGGTCGTCCCGCCCGACGTGAATACTTCCGATTCCGATTTTAGCGTCGCCGATGACAAGATATTCTTCGGACTGTCGGCGGTGAAGGGCTGTGGGGGTGGAGCGGCCGATGCGGTCGTACGAGCCCGCAAAGCGGATGGACCATTCAAAGATATTTTCGATTTCTGCGAGCGGATCGAATCGTCTTCCTGCAATCGTTCGACGATAGAGACCCTGATTCGCGCCGGGGCGTTCGACTCGATGGGAGCCAAGCGGGCGCAACTGTCGGCCGTCCTCGATCGGGCACTGCAGTCGGGTGCGTCTGCTGCCGCCGATCGGCGAGCTGGCCAGAAAAGCCTCTTCGGTGACGAACCGGAAGAAGAAGTCGAAGAGGGGGTCGACCTGCCGGACGTTCCTGAGTGGGATGATCGCGAACGGATGCTGCTAGAACGTGACGTCCTAGGATTCTACCTCTCCAGCCACCCGCTCGAAGAACATCGCGATACGTTCTCGATGTACTGCTCGAACAACACGGGCAACCTCAGCGATCTGCAGGATCGGGCAGAAGTCACCATCGGCGGCATGATCGGTTCGATTAAGACGGCCAACGTCCGCAAAGCGCGGGACGAGCATGCGGCGACGAAGTACGCGAACTTTGATCTGGAGGATCTAGAAGGAGCGGTCCGCTGCATCATGTGGCCAGGTGAATACCTCCGCTATGGCGAACTGATTCAACCCGACGCAATCGTCGTGGCCAGAGCCACCGTCGATCGACGCGGCAGTGTCGACGAGATCAACCTTATCATCAACGAGCTGATTCCCTTGAGTGAGGTGAGCGCCCGCTACACTCGCGGCATCGCCGTCCGCATCGACGAAGAGCTGCACGGCCCCGAAGCGCTGAAGTTGCTGCACGAGATCAGCCGAGCCTACCCCGGTACTTGCGAAATGCAGATGATCCTCGATCTGGCAAACGGGCAACGCGTAAAGATGGCGGCTCACAAAACCAAAGTGGAATTGGTCCCCGAATTCAAGAAACGGGTCGAGGAACTACTCTCTGCGGACAACGTAAAGATCCTCACCAGCAACGGCGGCAGGCGGCGCAGCTAGGTTGCGCCCAGAACGGCCGATTCAATTGCGGACACGCTCTTTGCTCATCCAAAAACCGTACCCAAAATAGATCACCATCCCGATCCCCAGCCAAATGATCAGCCGCAACCAGTTCTCCCATGGCAAGGAGCACATCAATAGTAAGCAACCAAGTACCCCGGCGATCGGGACGTAGGGAAAGAATGGTGTCCGAAAAGGACGATTCGCGGCCGGATCGAGGTAACGCATGATCAAGACGGCCGAACAAACGATCCCGAATGCTAACAGCGTTCCAATGCTGACGAGATCGGCCAAGATCGACAACGGCAACAGTCCCGCCAACAGCGCCACGAAGCAGCCTGTCATCAGGGTCGAAATCCAAGGCGTTTTGAATTTCTCGTGAATGATGCCGAAGGGGCGATGAGGCAGCAGACCATCGCGGGCCAATGCCATCAGAATCCTGGGTTGCGTCAGCATCATGACCAGCATGACCGATGTCATGCCGGCAATGGCACCGACGCTGATCAACAGCTGCATGAACGGCAACCCAACTTGGCCAAACGCATTCGAGACGGGCGCGTCGATATCCAGATCACGATAATTGACCATACCCGTAATCACGGCTCCCACCGCGATATAGAGCACCGTACAGACCAGCAGCGAATAGATAATCGCTAACGGGACATCACGCTCCGGGTTCTTCGCTTCGGCCGAATGGGCCGAGACAGAATCAAACCCGACAAACGCGAAGAACATAATCGCGGCGCCCGCCAACGCCCCCATCGGCTTGCCTCCCGGGCCCGATTCACCCAACACGGTGTGCCCAAAGAAACCGACACCGGTGTACCCGAATGGTGCAAAAGGGCTCCAATTATCCGGATCGACGTAACAGGCCCCGACGCCGATCACAAGCAGCACAACAACCAACTTGATCACAACCATCAGCGCATTGAAACCGGCGCTCTCTTTGATCCCTTTGACCAAGACCCAAGTCAACACAAACACGATGATCACCGCGGGCAAATCACAGATGTTCCCCGTGCGCGTGATTTCACCCAATTCATGCGAGTAGTCGATCGGCGAGTTGCCCCACTTTTCGGGAATGGTCAGTGGAACAGGGACGTACGAATCGACAAGCTGCAAGAAATCCTGGAAGTAATGGCTCCAACCATGAGCCACGGCCGACGCGGCAACTGCGTACTCCAGCACCAAATCCCAAGCAATAATCCAAGCGAAGAACTCTCCCAAAGTGCAGTAGCCGTAGGTGTAGGCCGATCCCTCGACCGGTGCCATGCTGGCGAACTCGGCATAGCATAGCGCGGCCAACACGCACAGCATCCCGGCGAACACGAAGGATAGAGTGATCGCCGGTCCGGCCGTCTCTTTGGCAACCTGCCCCACCAGCACAAAAATGCCGGTGCCAATAATGGCGCCGATCCCAATGAACGTAAGCTGTCGCGTATCGAGAATCCGATGCAGGCGATTCTCCTCCGCCAATAGATCTTCCAAACGTCGCTTGCGAAACAGTTGTTTGAAAAATCCCATCGAGTCCCCTTCGCATTCTTCATTGGTAACTTGGCGTACGCGATGAACGCGATTCTACCGCCGAATCCCGCCTTCTGTTGATATGAATTGGACCTATCGAGCGTTCGAATCCTCGTAGATGGACGGCCCAATTCGTGTTGCCTTTTCGAGTCTGGAGCAGAATACTGAAGGTATGAACATCCAACACACACTACTGTCATGCGGTTTTTGCTTGCTGGTCGCCAACGCGACGCCACTTCTCGCTCAGCAATCAGACGCACCCAACGAGGATTCAAAAGTGGAAAAATCGGAAGCCGAATGGAAAGCGCAGCTCACACCTGAGCAATTCAAAGTCACGCGTAAGAAGGGCACCGAACGCGCTTTCAGCGGCAAGTACTGGGACAATAAGAAAGACGGCGTCTACAAGTGCATCTGCTGCGACTTGCCCCTTTTCGATGCCACGACCAAGTTCAAATCGGGCACCGGCTGGCCCAGTTTCTGGCAACCGGTCAACGGAACCAATGTAGGAGAGGTCGAAGACAAGGGATTCTTCATGGTCCGGACCGAAGTCATCTGCACTCGCTGCAACGCTCATCTGGGACACGTATTCGATGACGGACCGCAGCCGACCGGGCTCCGCTACTGCATCAACTCGGCATCGCTAGATTTTGAAGAGCGGGCGGCCGAGTAGATCATCGAAGCGGGTGCCAAATTGGAATGCACAGTAGTATTGTGACTTATTCGTCACATGCTTTCCTCGACCGAAGCTGTTCGAATCAGAGCAAAACGACATGGCGGATAACTCGGATGGACGTAGTCAGTTAAGCAGTTTCATGCTTGCTATTGCAGACACCACATCGCCAGGAACGGCTTGCGGCCGCAGGACCGCCAATAATCGATTCTCTTAGCGCATCAACTCGCGCGTGATCAGTTTCAGTTCGTTGCGGAGTTTTTGATTTTCGAATCCTTTCATCGGCGGAACACTTAGCTTCATGAGTGAATCGAATTCACCACGCCCTGATTGGATCAGCGATGCAACGTCGCTGGAGAGCTTCACCGTCATATACGTATTCAACGCTGTGTTAACGGCCTTCTCAGCCGCCTTATTCTCCTCGCCAACATCTTTGGCCTGCTCACGCAAGTAGTCCGCGTACAACTCGGCCGCCTTTTTGGTGACTTCGTTTGCATCGACGTTGTTCAGCAACTCTTTACGTATACCGCTTTTCGACGTAATTAAAGCACGCGCCTGTTGAATGTTCTGCTCGGCCTGCGAAGCAAACGCCATCAACTTGGGGATGTGCACGTTTTCGACTCTATCAACAAAGCTCTTTTGCATGCGATCTACAGCTTGCACCAACACGACGTACATACCGTAATATTGCTTTGCTACATCTG
>CAYZRS010000037.1:0-4329 GCA_964480915.1 uncultured Pirellulaceae bacterium
CACGACCATGAACATGAACATGAACATGACGAGTTGACCGATCATGACCACCTGGATGATCACGACCATGGCGACATTCACGATCACCTGGACGCACACGAACGTCCGCTGCTTGATCACGATCATTTCGATATCGACGACGGCGAATTCGATCCGGCCGATTTTGCCATCACGCACGGCAGTCAACTGCGCACTTATCAAACGGTCGTCGCTGCGACCGGGGAATATACGGCGTTCCACGGCGGCACCAAAGCGGCGGGACAAGCTGCCATCGTGACGGCCATGAATCGGGTCAATCAGGTGTACGAGCGCGATGTCGCGGTACGCATGGTGCTGGTCGCGAACAACGACGACGTCGTCTACACCAATTCGGGTTCCGATCCGTATACGAACAACAACGGCGTTGCCATGCTGACGGAGAATCAGAGCAACGTCGATGCCGTGATCGGATCGGCCAATTACGATGTCGGCCACGTATTTAGCACCGGTGGCGGGGGCGTCGCGTCGCTGGGTGTCATTGGGCAAAACGGTGCCAAGGCGCGTGGCGTCACCGGACTCGGCTCGCCGATCGCCGACCCGTTTTGGATCGACTATGTGGCACATGAACTGGGTCACCAATACGGCGGCAACCACACTTTCAACGGCGATAGCGGCAACTGCGCGGGCGGGAACCGCAATGGCTCCACCGCTTTTGAACCGGGCAGCGGATCGACCATCCAGGCGTACGCAGGCATCTGCGGCAACGACAACATCCAAAACAACAGCGACGATTTCTTCCATTCGGTGAGCCTGGAAGAGATCGTGACGGAGATCACCACGGGGACTGGTAACAGCTCGGCAACGATTACCAACACGGGCAACTCGGTCCCAACCGTCAACGCCGGATTGGACTATGTCATTCCGGCCAGAACGCCATTCGAACTGACCGCGGTCGGTTCGGACGCCGACGGTGACACGCTGACCTACTCATGGGAACAGCGAGACTTGGGCGCTCAACGTGACGTCAGCGCGTCGGACAACGGCTCCAGCCCCATCTTTCGAGCCTGGGACCCAACCACCAATCCGACGCGGACATTCCCTCGTTTGAGTGACCTTCTGAACAACACCACTGTGATTGGCGAACAACTGCCGACCACGGATTGGGCCTCGATGGATTTCGAAGTCGTCGTGCGCGACAATCGGATCAACGGCGGTGCGATCGATTCGGACGGCATGTCGCTCCAAGTGGTCGATACGGGAGCCGCCTTCCAAGTGACCAGCCAGAACGCTGCCACGACATGGACGGGTGGCACGTCGCAAACGGTTTCCTGGAATGTTGCCGGCACGACCGCCTCCCCCATTAATGCGGCCAACGTCGACATTCTTCTTTCCCTCGACGGTGGCCTGACATTTAACACGGTCCTGGCAGCCGGAGTTCCCAACGACGGCTCCCATGCGATTACGGTACCCAACTCGGCCACCTCGCAGGCCCGCTTCAAAGTTCGCGGCACCGGCAATGTCTTCTTTGACATCAACAACGCCAATCTGACGATCGTTCCCGGAGGACCGGGTGTTGAGCTGACACTGACCGGCGGCAGTACGGATGTCGCAGAAGGAGGCGCCACGGATACCTACCTGATCGGTTTGAGCACCAATCCGGCGGGAACGGTCAGCATCACGGCAACGGCGGATGCTCAAGCTGAATTGAGCCTCGACGGCACCACCTACTCAAGCTCGGTCGTCGTCGTGCTCAACAGCACGGCCACCGACACTATCTTTGTTCGCGCCATCGACGACACGGTCGACGAAGGGCTCCACATGAGCACGATTACGCACGCGGTCACCAACACGAACGATCCGACCGATTACCCAATTTCGACGCTCATTTCCGACGTCGTCGTGACGGTGACCGACAACGACCAGACCGATTCGATCTTGGTCGGCGTCGATTTTGATCAAGCGGCCGGATCGAACCCAAGCAACTGGACCGAGCTAACCGGCGGCAACAACACGACGGTCAACAACCTGATTGACGAGAACGGGCAAAACAGCGGCTTCAGCCTGACGGTCAGCGAGACTCCCGATGGCAGTTGGCAAGATTTTGCAGCAGCGCCGACCGCCTCGACGATCCCCCAACACCCCAACAATTTGGCCAATCTCGATGGCCAGGTCTATAACGGCAGTGACACGTTCATTCTGACGTATTCAAATCTCGACCCACTTCAAAATTACGAACTCTACGTCTTTGCAATCGAGGGCTTTTTCGATTCGATTCAACAGCGTGTCACCCTGCAAGGTGACGGTGCGGCCGTGACTTTCGATCAGAACTTCAACCAAAATGATCTGTTCATCAACGACCAGATCGGCGACAGCACTCGCAGCGTCAGCGAGTACGCCCAAGTCATCACGGCCAACGCCAGCGGGCAGATCAGCATTACCGTGGCTCCCCTTGGTGGAACGTCGGACGTCGTCTTAGCCGGTGTCGCCATTTCCGAAGTGCCGGCAACCGGGCCCCTTTGTGACTTCGACGGCGATCTCGACTGCGATCTCGCTGACATCGATGAACTTGTCTTCGCTGTGGTGAACGGACTGACCGATCTCAAGTACGACCTTAACGGCGATAACCAGATCACCGCTGCCGACGGTGACGACTGGCGCGCCCTGGCTGGCGAATTGAACCTCGGCCCAGGCCGCGTCTACTTGCCGGCCGACGCGAATCTCGATTCGTTCGTCAACGGAGCCGACTACCTCACCTGGAATTCAAACCGATTTACGTCGGTCGCCGGCTGGAGCGCAGGAGACTGGAACTATGATGGCATCGCCAACGGAGCCGACTTCGTGATCTGGAACACCTTCCGATTCCAATCGGCTGACCAGCGCGGCGATCTTCCGAGTCCGACGAATCGGATCACTCGGTCGACACCGACCGTTCGGCCCACTCATGAAGATGATCAAGAGGGAGGCCGGCTTCAAGTGGCTCAAGCCGATATGATCGACGATATCTTTTCTGCGTGGAACTAACCCGGGCCCGCCGCGGTCAGAGTGACGCTTGCGACAAATTCGCAGCCCCTTGCTCGGCCGTTTTGGCGCCAGCCCCGGTCGGCCGGTAGTTCGACTTTCCGATTCGAGGCCGGACAACGGCGCTGAAAGCACCGTTCTGCCACAGACACTAAGCGGCGCGACGATGGATCGGAATGGAATCCCAATCGGGTCGGCTGGCGGACTCATCCACTGCCAAAATCGAATTCAGCCCCATCGCCAGCGAGACGGTCGGCTGCCAATTCAGCCGCTCTCGAATCAACGTCGTATCGGCGACGACATCCATCACTTGGAACTGTCGATCGAGATTGGAATAGGCCACGGTCGCCTCCGATTGCGCTACCGCCTGCGCCAGTTCGACGATCGCTTGGACGCTGTGGCTTGTTCCGCTACCGACGTTGTAAACTTCCACGCCCTGCCAGGTTTGCTCGGCCGCGAATCGCATCGCCTCCACGACATCGACAACGTGCACGAAGTCACGCTTGGGATGCGGCGTCTGCAACTCGACATGCCCCGCTCGAATTCCATTCACGATCGTGGGAATCAGGAAGTCGCTCTTTTGCCCTGGCCCGTAGACATTGAACGGGCGCAGGATGCGAGCCGGCAGGGAAAACAGCTGCGAGAACGAGCGGCACAGTTCTTCGCCCTGCAACTTACTGGCCGCGTACGGATTCCACGGCCCGACGCGATGCGATTCATCGATGGGCAACCGCTCGGGCGGCCCATACACGTAGGAACTGGCGTAGACGATCGGTGCGTCGTTTTCTCTGCACAGCTCCAACGCGTTCAACGTCCCGACCATGTTCGTATGGAAGAATTCACGATTCTGATCGACCGAATTGGGCACGAAGGTCATCGCGGCCAAGTGTATCAAAACATCAAACCGGCCCACGTTGAGCGAATTGTAATCGCAGATGTCATGGCCCAAACGTCGCGAGATGCAGATCGTTTGATGCCCCACCTCGGTCAATCTTCGATCGAGCCACCGTCCAATGAAACCGCTGGCACCAGTGATGGCGATACGAAGCGAGGCTGCCACAGTAAGCTCCTTAAATTTCGGTTTCCACTCACGCTAGTTACGAAACCGGGACTGGCACCGCAGTTACTCCATTCAGCGTCCGAACCGCGAAATCACTTCGGCGCCTGTCCCGCTTTCCTAACCGTTTTGCACGCCGACCAATCTGCTCGGCGCAGCAACAGGGCCTGGTACATTTTTCGGCGAGTTAGCCATACCTACGTCTTCAGCTTCGGCCGAAAACATGTACCTGACCCTTTGGATCGCAGCCCCACAACCGTCCCGCCGTTTCCGAA
>CAYZRS010000037.1:4429-51343 GCA_964480915.1 uncultured Pirellulaceae bacterium
CACCTTAATGATGTCCCGATTCTTGCGTTAACCTTGATCGCCACGGAGCCAGTCCTGTTTATGCAACTCTTTATTGAGCAACTCTTTTTACGCTGCATCCTTTAAGCTGCTCGATTGACAGCCACCGACGATGTCAAATCACTGTCAGTGCCCTGCCCTCTTCGAGAACCGCCCCTAGCGACGAACTTCTCCTGAGCATGACGAGCCGCCTGCCATATCGCCTCACCGCAATGATCCCACGAAAGCTGCTCCGCACGCGCCAGAGACAACTCACGCAATTCAGCCCGGCGTGTTTCATCACGAGCCAACCGAATCATCGTTTGGGCCATCGAATCGCAATCGCGTGGATCGAACAACTCGGCCGCATCACTCACCACCTCGTTCATGGGCGGAATGTCCGAGCAGGCTTGCACGGCACCGATTCCCAACATTTCCGACTGCACGACCGAGTTCGTCTCGACCAAACTGGGAAAGTAATTGGCGGTTGCGTGATAGAGCCAAGCGGGAATCTCATCGATCGCCAAACTTCCCAAGTAATGGACGTGATCCCGCAACTGGAGCTGCTGGATTCGATTCAGCATTTGCACAACATAATCGGGCGACTTTGGCAGCCCGGCAAAAACCAGATCGGGCAAATCGGCATCACGCTGACGAGCCTGCGCGTAAGCGTCGATCAATCGTAAGTAATTCTTGTAGGGACGGACGACCGAAAAGCTGAAGAAGTAGGGTCGGTGATTGTAAGGATGAGCCAGCTGCTGGGGACTTTTCGAGATTCGCTCGGGCACGCCCGTTAAGCAAACAAAAGAGCGATCCACAACACCGGGGGTGAATCGAGCCAGCTGGTGCAGCGCGTGCTCAGAATGCAACACCATCGCATCGGCAACGCGCGACGAGTGAATGAAGACCCGTTTTTGCAGTTGGTTCGTGAGCCAAGATCGGGCCGTCAGACCGCCACATTCACGCAGCGCATTCAACGTAAACGGCAACATGTTGTTTACCGTCGAAACGACACCCGCGTGCCGTTTCATCACCGACGAGATGATCCCGGAAGAAGCGAAAACAACATCTGCCGACAGATCATGCAGCAGTGCCGGAAGCTGCTGCCGCGCCCACTGACTGCGTGCGACCCAACCGGGCGACAAATCACAACACTCGACGACCCGCATGCCGGCGGGCGGCCGAGGAATCGGCGCCGCTTGATTCACCAGGACGACCAACTCGTCGCCCGCTGCGGCAGTCCGGGCGACCGCTGTGGTCAAGTGATCGCGCAGGCGACAACCACCTTCACTCGGTCGAGGAGCGGCAGCATCAAAAACAAGCAGCATCAAAAACTCCCAAATTGGCATCGCCGCTGAATTTAGCCACTGCTCTCAGCCACTACAAAAAGCCGCCGTCACGAAACGAGTTCCCGGCGCAAGACTACGCGGCTCGACGAAACGGCAACGTCTGCAATTCGGTCTCTTCTTCGGGAAGGTAAATCGAAGGCGTCTTTTCAAATTCGTCGAGGACACGCTGATAGTCGTCGGGACGGCCAATATCGTGCCATACGCCATGGAAACGATAAGCATGAATGGCGATGCTCTGCTCCAACAGCGACTCCATCAAATGATCAAATCCAAAAAAGACTTTCTGAGGGATGATGTCCAAGACAGAACGATGAAAAGCATTGACGCCCATCGAAACGTAAAAATTGTGAACCGGCTTCTCTTCGAAACCACACACTCGATCCATATCGTCGTTCAACTGCAGAACACCCAGCTCAATCCGCTCGCGCCGCGGAAAGGTGCTTACAGAAACCATTTCACCGCTGTCGACGTGCGCTTGATACAGTTGGGAAAAATCCAGATTGGTACAGATATCGCCGTTCATGACGAGGAAATTCTCATCCAAATCTTCAATCGTGGCCAAAGCGCCGAGCGTTCCGAGCGGCTGCTCTTCCATGTGGTAGCGGATCTTCAACCCCATTCGCGAACCGTCGCCGATGACCGCCATGATGAGATCTGCTTTATGACCGACGGCGATGACGATCTCTTCGAAGCCGCAGCTTTTCAACTGTCGCAGGACGAGCTCCAAAATCGACATTTCACCAATCGGCACCAAAGGTTTGGGCAAAATATTGGTGAACGGCCGAAGCCTGGTTCCTTTACCGCCTGCCATGAGTACTGCCTGCACGACTCGCTCCTAAACGGAATAGCATTGAACGTCGAATAAGTGGAGATTTTCACGAACGAATTCGATCGTCTCCGTAAGCCCCTCGGTCAACGAAAATTCGGGCGACCAGCCCAGCTGCTCGCGACTCTTCGCGTTGTCCGAAATCAGCGCCATCACCTCGCTGTTATCGGGGCGAATCCGATCCCCATCACAGGTCACTTTTGCGTTCGACCCGGCCAATTCGACTAACTTGACTGCCAGATCGCCGATCGTAATCCCCTTGCCGACGCCCAAATTGAAGACCCCACCTTCGACATCTGGCGTGATTGCTCCCTGAATGAACCCGCGCACCGTATCGGTGACGTAGGTGAAATCGCGGACCGGCGTTAGCGAACCGAGGCAGACCTCCTCCTTCCCGGCCACGAGTTGGCTGATGATCGTCGGAATCACGGCTCGCGTCGACTGGCGGGGACCAAACGTATTGAAGGGTCGAATCGTCACGACCGGCAGATCGAAAGAGCAGTAATAGCTTTCCGCCAGCTTGTCCGCCGCAATCTTTGAGGCGGAATAGGGCGACTGTCCCTGCAAAGGGTGCGCTTCGTCGATCGGTGTGTATTGAGCCGTCCCGTAGCATTCGCTGGTAGAGGTATGGACCAATCGTGGCGTGCCATGGGAGCGACACGCTTCCAATACGTTCAGCGTCCCCGTCACATTCGTCGAGACATAAGAGGCGGGAGCCACGTAGGAATAGGGGATCGCGATGAGCGCTGCCAAATGAAAAACGTAGTCACATCCTTCGACCGCCCGATTCACAAAGAAACCGTCTGCGATATCGCCACGGACGATTTCGAGGGATTCTCGTTTTTCACGAGAAAGAAATTCGAGGTTGTGCAATGAAGGATCGGAACGGTAGTGCGTCATCGCTCGAACATCGGCACCGGCGTCCAGCAAATACTCGACAAGATGCGAGCCGATGAAACCGGTTGCACCCGTCACCAACACTCGCTTTCCGGAAAACATCATCTTGATCCTAACCTTAGTAGGTAGTGGGCCACGGTAACCAGACGCTGCCCAATCTTGGCAGCCCATTCGCCCAGCCATTTATGCCGGCGGATAGTACTAGATGGGGATACCCAATGGCCAGATCAGATCGCCCGTCGCTAGCACGCGCAATATCCCCGAACGCCTGCGGGCTGACTGACCATTCGGCTGGCCCTTCAGATGACGTTCACTTCGCCGGTCAACCACTTCCTATACTGCCATCCTGAAACACCCCCAAAGGACGTGTCGAATCCTGCTTACCGACTCCATTCCCGGGACGACTTTTCAACGAAAGCCCGAACAGGAAATTAAGCAAGAAATTCTTACCTAGAAACATCCGCCACCCGATTTCGACCAGTTTGAGTGCAGCGCCGTTCAAAACCTCGGAAGTATCGATTCCTAACAACTCCCTGACACAACTGCTGGCGTTTGGCCTCCGCAGATTTTGCTTGCTCAGGGAATCCCGTTCCCGTATGCTGCAGGGTCTCATGCCTCCCGGAGGGAGCCCTTTCATGTTACGTCAGCGTTTCTTTTCGAAGACCTTCTTCGACAGCATCCACGTGCGTACTCGTTCGATCTTTCGACAGTTTTTGGCACCGTCCGGACGAACCTCGCGCCGGCGCATTGCTCGACGGACCTTTCGACGACGCCATCGAACCGGTCTCGGCCAAGAGACGCTCGAGCATCGAATCTGTTTGACGATCGTTCCGATTCAGCTCTTGCCTGACACCGACGGTCCGCAGCAGACAGGCGAGTGGAAGGTCGCGGCTTCTGCAGATTATCGAGCCATCGGAGTCCCCGAAGCGCACGACCTAGGAATGATCGATGCGGGGTTCGCAGCCGTCTACGATGCGAACAATGAACTGCTGCTATCGATCCCGAATCCAGAGCCACAAACCAACGGCGAGTTTGGAAAATCGATCGCGATCAGTGGCACGCTGCTCGCCGTATCGGCGCAATACAACATGGTCAACGATCAGATATCTGCCGGTAAGGTCTACATCTTTGATCTCAGCAGCGCGACTCCTACCGAACCGATCCATACGTTGACCGCATCCACCCCAGCCGCGCAAGAAGGGTTTGGCAACGCCGTCGCGTTCGATGGCGATATCTTGGCCGTCGCCGCGATGCGCGCCAATGCAGGCGCGACCGAAGCAGGCGAGGTGACGATCTTCGATCTGTCGAGCGCCACGCCGACCGTCCCTGCACTCACCATCGCGAACCCGAATCCGGACAATATGGACTGGTTCGGTTGGTCGGTGGCCGTTGAAGGGGAAAGACTGGTCGTCGGCACGTTACTGGACGATGCGACGGGCGACGACTCGGGGTCGGCTCAAGTGTTCGATCTGTCAAGCGCCACCCCCACTGTGCCCGTAACGACACTCGACCACCCCAACCCGACCGAGGCGCACCAGTTTTCGGGGGCTATCGCCATCAGCAATGGACAAGTGCTCGTGGGCAGTCGCCTCGATTCGGCAGCCGGTGTCTTTCGTGCCGGCGCCGCTCACTTGTACGACCTGAATAGCAGCACGCCTCAAACCGCTGTGCTGACGATCGAGAACCCCGACCCGCGTCCCGAGGTCCAGTTCGGCTACGCGCTCGACATCGATGGGCAACAAGCGGTCGTGGGCGTTTGGCTCGACACACCAGGTACGATCCCAACGGCGGGCAGCACCTATGTCTTTCAACTCGACAGCGCCACGCCAACGATTCCCAGCGTGACTTTACAAGAGCCCAACCCGCAACAGATCGACGAGTTTGGATACACCGTGGCGATTGCCGGAGACACGGTGTTGGCCACTTCCCGCTTTGACAGCACCGGCACCGATTACGGATTCGTTTACGATCTGTCCGGCTCGTCGCCAGAGGCCAGCATTGGCACATTGCAAAATCCGACGCCGGCGATTAGCGATCGTTTCGGATTTTCGGTGGCCGTTGACGGCAACTTGATGGCCGTAGGCTCCCCATTCGACGACGATGCTGGGATCAACAGTGGCGCGGTATACGTGTACGACCTTTCTTCAGGCGAACCAACGTTCATGACGAAACTGCTGAGTCCCACTCCTTCGCCCAGCGATGCTTTTGGCAGCTCGGTCGTGGTGAGCGGATCTCGCATCGCAGTGGGCGTGGAAAAGGATGACACCGGCGCTGAAAATGCAGGCAGCGTTTTTGTGTACGACATGTCGGCCGCGATGCCCAGCCTGGCGCAATTCTCCCTCCACAACCCGTCACCAAATGCAAACGATGCTTTCGGGAATTCGCTCGCTCTTGACGGTGAAACGCTCGTCGTCGGTGCCGAATCGGACGATTCGGCGGCAGTCGATTCTGGGACAACCTATGTCTTCGACCTCAGCACCGCGACTCCCGAGGTGGCGGTACTGACGCTGCAGCACCCAGCGGGAACCAGTGGTGCGGCATTCGGCGGAGCCGTTGCGGTGGACGATCAAGTCGTCGTTGTCGGTGCGGCGAGTAGCGAGTCGGCCTTTGCTTTCGACTTGACGAGCCCGACTCCTCACACTCCCATCATCACCTTCGCCGATCCGACGCCACTCAACGGTGGGATCTTTGGATACTCGGTCGCTATCGATGGTGACCATGTCGTGGTCGGTGCGCCGTCCGATGCCAATCGGCTGGGCGCCGCCTACGTTTATCAGCTGAGCGCACTCGATCCGAGCTCCGCCATCGTGAGCCTCAACTACGACACGCCAAACCTTGATGACCTGTTCGGCTACGCGGTCGACATCAGCGGCGACAAGATCCTTGTGAGTGCCGTGTGGCATGATTTACTGGGAGACAACGCCGGGCAAGTGTATGCCTATGACTTAGCCAGCGGCACACCCGCCGACCCGATCGATAGCTTCACGCAACCAACAACACCGATCGCGAGTGCTTTTGGTGAAGCAATTGCGATCAGTGATGGAGTCCAGCTGATCGGTGTTTCGAATGACAGCACCGCCAATATCAACCAAGGAGCCGTCTACGCGTATGTCGAGAATACGCTGCCCACGATTGCAGTCCAAGATTTTGCCGTAGCAGAAGACGATAACGGTGTCGCGCCGTTCGCTACGGTGGCAGCTTCCGACGCCCAGTCGGCCGTTACCTTTTCGATTGATGGTGGCTCTGGAGCTGGGCTCTTCACCATCGATCCGCAGACCGGCGAGTTGACGGTAACCGGGCCACTCGATTTCGAATCGATCGCTTTGTATGACCTAGAGATATCGGTCCTAGATGACTTTGGGGCCGCCTCGACAGCGATCGTGACGATTAACGTCACCAATGTGAACGAAGCGCCCGTCGCGAGCGACGTCGATTTTGGCCAGTCGCCTTGGGACGTTATAGGGAACGAAGATACGGTGCTCACGCAACAGCTGGGCGTCGATGTACCACTCGACTCGTTGGCGACCGATGTCGATACGGTTCTGACAACCGAATCGATCACGCTCGATGCGGCCGATGTGACGGTTGACGGCCAAACGACCGCCATACCGAATCTTGCCGACATCGGCGTCACCTACCACAGCGTGGACGGTCAATTCGCATTGAACCCGATCGGCATCGCGCTGTTCCAATCGCTGGCTGACGGCGAATTGGCTACGGTCGCGATTCACTTCACTGCGAGCGATGGCGAACTGAGCGACGCGGGGACCTTGACCTACGTAATCGCTGGCATCAATGATGCGCCGGTCGTAAGCGATGACACCGCATCGACCGGCTCAGCGACGCCGCTGGCACCACTCGATGTGTTGAGCAATGATAGCGATCTCGAAGGCGACTTGCTGACGGTCACCGAAGTCGATTCCCAGTTGATTGACATCGCGACCCCGGTCACGCTCGTTAGCGGAGCCATCGTCTCCCTCAACGCAGATGGCACACTGGCCTATGATCCCAGCGGCGCGTTCGATTCGATCACGACGCCGACCGACGACCTGTTTACTTACACGGTTTCGGATGGAATCGAAACGAGCACCGGACAGGTCACCGTCTCGATCGTGCTCGACGTGATTGACCCCGATTTCAACGATGATGGCGTGATTGACGACATCGACATCGACATGCTGCAGGCTAACATCGTCACGGGACCAGCCGATCCAGCAACCTTTGACTTGAACGGCGACGGACTGGTCACGATCGCTGATCGCAATGAGTGGCTTGTCCAAGCGGGCGCGGCCAACCTTCCTTCAGGCGGCGCATACCTGATCGGCGACATTAATCTGGATGGTACGGTCAATGGAGCCGATTTCGTCATCTGGAACACGAATCGATTCACGGTATCCTCCCACTGGAGCGATGGCGATCTGAACTCTGACGGCACAATCAACGGTGCAGATTTCATCCTTTGGAATACATTTAGATTCCAGTCGTCTGACCAAGTCGGGCATATGGTTCCACCAACGATTTCCCAGCTGGCGGTCACTCTCAATCACGCCCTGGACGATCCGCACGAAGACCGTTCTTTCTCCAACCTGATCGACGACATCTTCTCGGAATGGGCCTAGCGTCATTCCCTCAAGCGCTTACGTCAGCTTACCCGTCCTCGTCGCGGGGCGTTCAAGAAGCTTCTTCAGCACCGCTCGCCTTTGCATGTTTTGGAGCCACGTTCGATGGACTATAACGTAGAGAAGAACAACTCCTTTTCATCAGACGGTGAATCATGGATCACAATCCTGCTACCTCTTCGCGATTCGGCAGACTGCAATTCTTGGTCGGCTGCCTTACCTGGCTCTACTTCATCCTCATGATCGCGACACCGATATGGGCTCAATCCAATCAGGAGGCAGCACCGAACCGGGCGGAGGCGATCCTGAAACGCCACTGCCTACGATGCCATGGACAGAACGGAGCGGACGAAGGCGGTTTCGATTTCGCGCTCGACCGTGACAAATTGGTCGCAGCCGGTTATCTCACACCCCAGGAGCCGGGTAAGTCGCTGATCATCGAACGCATGACTTCTGCCGATTCTCCCATGCCACCGGAAGGCGAAAAACCTCGACCATCAGCGGACGAGATTGCGTCGCTGCGATCGTGGATTCAGGCGGGAGCCAAGCCGTTTGCAACTCGGACCACGCAACCTTTCGTGCCCCAAGACCAATTGCACGAACTTGTCGCCCGTGACCTGGCGAAAGTCAACAAGCGTGATCGAGCATTTACACGTTACTTTTCTGTCGTGCACTTGGCCAATCAGGGATACTCGAAGTCAGAACTGGCCATTTATCAAACGGGCCTTAGCAAGCTGATCAATAGCCTCTCTTGGAACCGCCAACTGGCCTCGCTGAAACGGGTCCGTTCGCTGCCGACCGTATTTCGAATCGACCTGCGTGATCTTAAGTGGACGAAAGAGACTTGGGAGACAATCGTTGCCAGTTATCCCTATGGCATTGTTCATGAGTCACGGATGGCGCAGCTATTGCGATCTCATTCCGACTGCGAAATGCCAATCGTCCGCGCTGATTGGTTCGTTGCCATGGCCAGCCGGCCCCCAATGTATCACACGTTATTGGACCTACCCGACAACGACGAAACGCTCGAAAGGCTGCTGAAGGTGGATGCTCGGCAGAACATCGAAGAAGAACGCGTCGTGCGAGCCGGATTTTCCCGATCTGGCGTATCGCAAAACAATCGGATTATTGAGCGACACGAATCGTCGTTTGGTGCGTACTGGAAGAGTTACGATTTCGGAGGCAATACAGAACGGAAGAATATCTTCGATTACCCGCTGGGACCGGGAAATTCTGCCGATGCGTTCCAGCACGATGGCGGCGAAATCATCTTCACGCTCCCTAACGGCATGCTCGGGTTCATGCTGATCGACGCGGTCGGCCGGAGGATCGATCGCGGACCGACCGACATTGTCAGCGATCCCCGTCAACCCGACCGCGCTGTCGTGAACGGCATCTCTTGCATGGCATGTCATTATGGCGGGTTCCTGCCGAAAGAGGACGAAGTTCGCGCCCAGGTGTCTGCCAATAGGGATGCTTACCCACTCGTGGAAGATATCTTGGCAATTTATCCCGAGAAAGAGGTCCTCGCCGGCCTGCTCGAAAAAGACTCGAAGAGTTTTCTCACGGCATTGGCGAGCGATGCGATCGGCGTGAAGAAACCAAGTCGTTCTGGTGAACCAATTGTTTTGGTCGGTGATCGGTTTCGCAATGAGCTCGACCTGCCCGCCGCTGCGGCTGAACTTGGCCTGCGGCCTGAAACGCTGTCTCAACAGTTAGCCAGCGCAGACGACCCCGAATTGAAACGAGTCGCCGGTCCTTTGCGGAATGCGGGCGGAGTCGTCAAGCGAGAAGCATTCGAGGATGTGTTCGCATTTTTGCTGGCAGCGACCAGTTCACACCACACCTCGGCGCGCGTCGCTCAACCAACGAAAAGAGAAACGCGACGAAGCCGCGCCGCGAGGCCCACTGCCAGAACTGGCCGCAAGTTTACGAATAAAAATGCCGTAGCGGCGGAGCAAGAGTTGCAAGCAGGAATCATCGCCATGCGTGGGCGCAAATGGAATGATGCTCGCGCACACATTGAGGAGGCTGTTCGTCTGGCTCCCAACGAATCCTTCCTGCTGCGAGTTTACGAACATGCACTACGGCTTTACATCCATGACGACGCCTTCGCAGAGATCGTCACAGCGCATCAATTTGTTCTCGATGCGACCCAAGGTGGCGAGGCGATCATGAAAGCCCGCAACGCCATGTTCGAGTCCTTAATGGAAGCCAACGAAAACCCCGGGTTAAGACCAAGCTGGCTCAAGATTGATCGCGGCCACATCCACTGGTCAGGCGTCAAATTGCCGGCTTCGGTGGTGAAAATCGTGACGGACGCCTTTCAAACGAAATTGAATCAGGATCCCCAACACGAACCGAGTCTGCGTGTGATGGAGACAATTTACGGTTACGCCCAACTCGACAACTACAAGCTGAAGAAGACGCTGGAACAGTTGTCTCAGATCTACGAAGCACGGGGCGAGCCGTTGAACGTGATGTCATTGCAATTGCTGGCGACAGCCTACATCGCGACGGAGGAACCAGCTAAAGGAGCCGCTCTACTGCAAGCATTTAACAAACGGCATTCTGCTCCGTCAACGAGCAGCTATCTCCGAGAAGCAGAAGCCTGGATATCGGCCGGAGACGACGTCAATGCAAACCTGGCGTTGAAAGCGGCTTCGAAATTAGTCGCGCGAGAATCGACAAGCGGCCGCAGTTACAACACGACAAAATTGGGCGACCTCTACATGAAGGTCAACAATCATAAGGACGCGGCGAAAATGTACAAAGCTGCTCTCAAGCTGGCGCATTCCGCCTCGCGGACCAGATCGTTGCAAGCCAAACTGCAAGCGGCACTCGCTGACAGCGGTCAGCCATTAGCAGACACCGATGGTTTGCTGGACCCTCGGCTCGAGCACCGACAGAAAGCGATAGAACACGAAAAGCAAGCCTCTCGCGCCTATGACGGCGGTTTCCGCTCGTGGATCTCGGCCGCAAAAAGCTGGCTGGCGGCCGAAGAACCAACCAAGGCTCGTGATGCCATGAAGCAAGCTGAACGATCAATCCGACGTGCCGATGAGCGCAGCCGAGAATCGACTCACGCTCAGCTCGCTCGTCTCTACTTACGACTTGAAGACCCCAAGAAAGCGTTTGAGCACTTTACCGCGGCGCTCGAATCAGCCACGAACGAGCGAAAAATGGCTGAGTACCAGCGTGAAATCCAGGCACTCGCCGATGAGCACGATTCGATAAAGCTGAACGAATCGACACAGGACAAACTCAGTGGCGACTATCGAGCTCGAGTTCAGGCGAAAGCTGCCGAAGAAAAACGAGCCTTCGATCCGGGTTCCAAGGCTAGGAATTTTATCGAAGCAGCCAAATTGTGGCTCGCTGCGGGCGACATGAAGGAAGTGGCCCGCTGCGGCAAAGTTGCAGAAGCTTCACTAAAGATGCAAGCCCGCGAAAACACCCGGTCTTCGCGTGTAGGTAGCAGCATTTCGAACCTCGCATCGATTTATGAAGCGGCTGAACTTTACGAAGAGTCCATCGCAGCCTACGTGTTGGCAATTCAGCACAGCGAACGGTCTGAAGACGCGCAGAAAATTCTTGATCGAGTAGAAGCGATCTGTGACGACGAAGGACTTGAGCTTCCGAAGCTCAACACCAAAACGATGGCGAGACTCGATCCACTGAACGAACATCGAGTGCGCGCTGCAGAATATGAAAAAGAAGCGCAACGAAAAGGCTACAGCTCTGACCGTTATTGGATGCAAGCGGCCGAAGCTTGGCTCGACGCCGAGGAACCGAAGAAGGCACTCGCAGCGGCAAATAAGGCGGCGAAACTCATCCTGAAAGACAAGTCCGATCCTAGCAAAGCCCACAGATGCAAGGACTTGGGCGAACTGTACGAGCAACTCGACAGGAACGATTTGGCAAAGAAGGCGTACCAAGAGGCCGTGAAGTCGAGTCGGTACGACCGAGATAAAGAAAGATATCAAGAACGACTGGACGCTTTGGAATAAACGCCATGCGCGCCTAAGTCTGCTCCCCTCAATCTCCTTCAAACTTGACCGGCTTGCCAAGTAAATCGATCATGACGGTCGCTTTTGTCCGCGCTTCGGGGATCCAGTAACCTTTGCCATTTTCGGTCGGTCGCTGGATCCCATCCGTAAAGGCATGGTCATCATCGAGATGCGCCGGTAACGTCTCGGAGTTCGTCACTTCACAAGGCCGCCGGAGCGCTACATTTTGATCACCGACGTAAACTTCAACTTCTGCCAGCCCACCACCTTCACCTTTCCATTTAAGGATGTCGATCACGACTTTGTTGAAAACGACATTTGGCAGCGCAACCGGAGTATCGACTCGATCCTTGTTCAGGCGGATGCTTTTTGCCCGCCAAACGGTTTCTTTGCCGCGTAACAGCCGAATGCCTACGAAAGTCGTTTGCCGGTCGTGCAGTTGACCATCGAGCGGCAAGTTCCACAAAACCAGACCAATCCGCCCAGCATTCTGCTTAAAGCGGAGCAAGAGATTGCTGGCGGACAACTGTTGTTGAAATTGCTGGTTCGCTTCGCTGACCGATTTTTCGTGCTGCCGACTCGCCTGCTCCATCTCGCGTCGAAATTTGCGATCGTTTTCTTCGCGCTGGCGTCTGAATGTTTCGGCAACTTCATTTCGTGAGCGCGATGCGTCCGCTTGATTTTCCCGATTCAGCTCCTCGATCACTTTGGAATATTCAGCCTTGCCGAATTCTTCGCCAGCGGCGATTAACTCTTTAGCGGCTTCGATTTGATATTCATACCGCTTGACGCCCCGACGCATTTGGTCGAGCGCAGTTTTTGGAAAGTCGGTCGTCGCCTTCTCCTCAAGACGTTCCTCCAACCGCTGCTTACCATTGATCAGACGATTCAAATATCGGTTCTCAACCGGTGTTTCGGTCTGAGCTAGGCTGCCTGCCGCCAGCCCTAGTACCACGAATATCGCCAAACCCATTCGCATCATAACTTCGACCACGCGTTCAATTCACCGATGGAACCCCAGGCTCGCAGCCAAACTTCAATCGCCGATTGTAACGCAAAACACCAACGCCTGGCATCGATCGAGTTTAGGCCGAGCGCGATTCCAGTGAATTCGGCAGAAGATCAACGAGACAAGCGCCCGTGATTGGTTTTAGAAGCCTGGCCGACTTGCCAACATGACTGATCGAGCATCAGTTCACCATCAGCGACAAACAAGGGTCACGATTGATCTGCGAGGCAGGTTGCACATCTTGTTTTTTTCTTGCCTTTCCAGGCAAGTCGTCGCGAAACGCTTCGATAACAAACTCAGAAGCGAAAAACACGCTTCGCACCCCCGGAGTCACCTGAAGCCAAGTGGCCTGGGTTGTTATCTCCTGAGGAGGCGAAGGCATCAGAAACCATGTGTTCGTGCTTCCTAAAGTCACCCGAAACCAGTCACGTGGTCTGGGTCGTTATCTTAAAGAAACGAACGCTTTACGTTTGAGAACGCCCCCGTCGTGCTAAAGTCATCCTAAGCCAATCGCTTGGCCTGGATCGTTATCTTCTGTATCGACCAGAACGTCCCCCTCTTATGGTCGGTTTGGGCCACAGCATGTCTGAAGTCCCGTACTCGTTTCCGACCAGGAATGTTGATTGCGCCGATGCAATATGCTCGCTGAGCCAATTGTGCCGAGTTTGACTCAAACGATGATTGCATTGTTCGCGCGATCCCAGCTCTCGAACGACGCCTGCCCCAATCGTCGGTGATCGTCTTCCAAACTGGCAACCGTGACCACTCTGAGCGTCGCAAGCGAACGACGCCAAGCTTGCTCATCGAATCGTCACATCGACAGCAGTCGGCAGCGGAACTCGGTCGCCCAACAGTGCCAATACGGCCATCGCGGTGCCGTACGTTGCCGACTGTGGGAAGACACGATCATTCCAAGTGCCGTCATCGTCACGAGTCTTGATCAAGAGCTTGTGGAATCGGTCATATTCCGCAGAGCGTTTCGCTTCGGGCAGACCGGCGATCGCTTGAGCCAGGTAGCGATGGCCAAAATAGAAATAGTAAGGAGCCACCCCGTACGGGCGTGCATGCGTTCCCGATTGCTTTCGTCGCTTTTCCAATTCTTCCCAGTGCTTGTAGAAGCTGTCGATCGCCGATTCCAGTTGATCGTTGCGATGCATGCCGACGAGCTGCAGCGTGATTTCCGCGGCCGGCGTGCGAGCGATCGAACCGGGCAAACGGTTCATGAACGAGTCGCTCGGTTCGCCACTGTAGGCAAAGCCGCCATCCTCAGAACAACTTTTGACGAGCGCTTGCTGAGCACGCTTTAGAACATCGACTTCCACCGCTTGCCCCATTTGCTTGGCCCACAGCAGGGCCTGCATCGCCGGAGCGGTCACAAACGGCGCGTGCCTTTGCCGTCCGGCGTAGTTCCAACCGCCAGTTTCCATCTGTTCGGTGATGACGGCCTGAGTCAGCCAGGCAATCGGCGCAGCGAGTTTCTCGTGAAGTGAACGGAAGCGATCGCTGTCCCTCATTCGACAGAACAGATCAAGCGCATAGATGTGTCCCCAAATCCTGACGTCGTAGCGATCGGCCGTTGAGGTTTTCATCAAAGGACTTGCGAGTTCCTCGAGAACCCGATCGACTCCGCGGTTGATGGCACCATTAGCAGCCTGGTGATCAAACCGAGTCGCGTACATCAAAGCTTCACAGCAAATCGCGGTACCTCCGACTCGGTACCCCACCGGGATCTTCCCGCGCACACGGTAAACGCCCTCGTACGGCCACGCGCCATCTTCATCCTGCAGCGTAAGCAGTTGTGAAACTCCCGTCTCAATCGCCTCTTGAGAACCCACTGCCATTTCCGTGGCTGGCGAGCCATTGATCTCTTGAGCCGCCACGCTCGTAATTCGACCGTGCAAACCAACGCAACTGAAAAGGCACAACAGAAAAAAAGTGATTCGCATGGTAGTGTTTCTACAAAAAGGCAAGTCTCTTCATTGGATTCGGCAGCGACAGCCGCAAACGGTCTGGCGAGCGATAACGGCATCCGGCGCCGCAATGTTACCAAGCACCAGCAGCCGGATAAATGAAGTCCAGAGTGCGAAGTTCGCTCGCAGGTAATCCAACGAATCGAAGGCCTCGCAGCAAGCACAAACCCAACGATACCGTAAAGTCACTTGAAACAACATCAAACGCGATCCACTTTGCGACAACAATCAAAATGCCACTACTCTCGACTCAGCATTCTCCCTTTTTCACGCCACTCAGTTGCCTGTTTCTCTTTTCCCCAATCCGAGTACAGACTCACGATACGATCCGTCGAATCGCGCAACAGCCAGTCAAAGTCTGGGCGGTTTTGACTCCACCGAACAATGTAATCATGTGCTGCCAGTAAATCCTCTTCTGCCGACGCATGCTCACCTCGACTCGCAAAGACGTCGCCACGGATGCTCAGTGCTTGTGCGCGGACCAACTTACCGCCGGAAAAACGAGCGTAACTCGCGTCCGCCTCGGCCAAGACAGCCAGTATTTCTTCCACAATGCGCAGTGCTTCGGGGCCTTCATCCTGAGCCAAATGGAATGCTGCGCGGCACACATCCAGGGATCCGACCCCTTTCGTGCGGCCGCGTTCCTTGAATGCCGTTTCCCACTCTTCCAACAGCTCCCCAGCGGTTTCGAAACGTGAATCGGCAATTTCGATCTCGCAGAGCCTAGCAAAGCAGTCGTTGAGAGAGGTCTTGGTTTTTGATTCCGCTTTGCCAATGTCGATAGAAGTTCGCAACATTTTTCTCGCTTCTGCAACTTCGCCTGCCCGGGCAAGTACGGACGCCAACCGACACATCGTGCGCGTTGTCTTTCTTGGGCTGGCAGACATTTCCTGTTGCAACGCCAACGCCTCGGAGAGAATTGTCATCGATTCCTCAAATTTTCGTTCCCTCAAAAGAGCCATTCCGAAGTCATCGAGGACGTCGACGACGCCATTCACATCACCGTTCGCTCGAAATTTTTCGATACATTCTTCAAACATGGGACGCGACTGCTGGAACTTCCCGGCGGCAGCGAGGGCAACTGCCAAGTGCTTTTCCGCAGTAACGACCGTCCCGTGATCTGTTCCCAATTTTTTGGATAGTGATTCGGCCGCTTCACGACAGTATTGGACCGCTTGATCGTGATCGCCGGCAACGACGAGCAAGATTCCAATGCCCCGGAGCGAGGATGTGGTCAATGGATGTGTCGGCCCGAACGCCACTTTTGCTCGTTCGTAGGTAGCTTTGTACTTCGCCAATGCCTCTTCATGGTTTCCATAGGCGCGATGGCAGGCAGCGATGTTTAGTAATGTCTGCAGCGTGTGCCGGCCGTTCGGTCCTTGCACGACCTCAAACAACTTCAAGACTTGTTCGTATTGAACAAGCGCCTCGTCGTATCGACCAAGATACTTGTTGGTCAGCCCGAGTCCCATGCGGGCCTCTAAGGTCCTCGGCGCTGCAGCGCCAAGCTTCTCCGTCATGCGAGCGACACTGTCTTCCAGATTGGATTTTGCCTCATCGTATTTGCCCGCGTTCAACAGCGCGCCCGCCAACTTCGATTGAGCCCCGAGCGTATCGCTGTGATTTTCACCCAGTTTGAGCTTTCTTATCGCAACCACTTTTCGCAGCAGCGGAATCGATTCTTCACTGCGCCCAGCGCTTGTCAGTGTTTGAGCAAGGTGAACCATCGTTCGCAGTGTCGACAAGTGGTTGGCACCCAACATCAATTGACTTTTCTCAAGGGCTTGTCGCAGCATCGAGATCGCTTTTTCCGAATCGCCGTTTGACTTATGAGCAAGTCCCAGCTGACTCATGGTGGAAATCGTCGCCGGATGATTTTCGCCATTTGACTGCAATCGTAATGAGAACACTTGCTCGAGCGTCGCAACCGCATCGGGCGCGCGGCCGGAGTCTTCGTAGGCGATCCCCAATGCCGACATCGCTTGCAGCGCGACCCCGCTTGTCGGACCGAAACGTTCGGTGGCAGTGGCAACTGCCTGCTTTCCGACTTCGATGGCGCGGTCAAAATCGCCGACGTCCAGGAACGCGTGAACCAGGTATGCGGTCGCATGAGCGGCAGCGCGTGCGACACGTTCCGACGCGTCCTTCGCAGATAAGAGCACATGATCAACGACCTTCATCGCGGCATCTGGCCGGTCTGCTTCTAGATAGACGAGCGCCAAGTGAGCTTCCGAAACCAAGGTCGTTGGGTGGTTTTCTCCGCAAACTGTCCTCGCTCGCGCCACTGCTTTTTCCATGCCAGGAAGTGACGAAACTGGATCCAAGGCGCTCCGCGCGTCGGCCAGCTTCCACATCACCTCGACCGTCTGCTGATCCTCTTCGCCAACTTGCGCAAGCAGTGTTTCGTAGGCAGTCAGATATGCCGTTTCCGCTTCTTGATCCAAGCCCAATGCTCGATAGGTGCCGCCAAAGCTCTCCATCAATCGCGCTTTGACGATGGGGTCTCCATCAAACGGTTCGTCCAAAGCGATGATTGCATCATCCAGCACACTGGCCACCGTCACCTCACGCCCCACGACGTCGGGCGAAGCCCGGCCAAACGCATCGACCATGAACTTCGATACCGCTTCCGCCCTGGTCGTTGCCTGCTCTTGATCGAAGAGCGCCTCTTGCAGTTCGCGGGACATTCCAAAATATCGCAATGCCGCAATTGAGGAGCCGAGAAAACCCAGTACCAACAGTGCCAGTAATGCCGATGTCGCCGCGGCCAGTGCGCGATTACGTCTGGCCCAGCGATACCACCGGCCGGCCAGCGATACTTTTCGCGCATGAATAGGTTGATCATTGACAAACCTCTGCAAATCGTCGGCGAATGCACGCGACGTTGCGTAGCGCAGCTGAGGGTCTCGGGCGATCGCCTTTTCAATGATGGTCACCAAGTCAACC
Organism: uncultured Pirellulaceae bacterium; assembly: GCA_964480915.1. GTDB lineage: Bacteria > Planctomycetota > Planctomycetia > Pirellulales > Pirellulaceae > CAWGCE01. The sequence continues at coordinate 22,050 of CAYZRS010000037.1, forward strand.
GGCACATCGCGCCGCAATTGGCCAATACGAATCGGACCTGTGTCACCGATCTGACGCATCAGGTCAAGCCGATCGATCTCTTTGAAAGGGCGCTGCAGTGCCGCCAGTTCGTACAGCACCAGGCCGAGGCTATAAATATCGCTCAGATGATCCGAGCTTCCGCGGATCGCTTCGGGCGCCATGTATCGCAGCGTTCCCACGATGTCACCCGTCGCTGTCAGATCGAGGTCATCGGTTTTTTTGGCGAGCCCAAAGTCGGTAATCCACAAGTGGTGTTCATCATCGAGCAACAGATTGCTCGGCTTGATGTCTCGATGAACGATGCCGTGATCGTGCGCGTATTGCAGCGCTTCGGCGGCTTGAATCCCCAAATCGGCGACAAAGCGCCAGCGACCTTGATTGCGGTTGGAGCCTGAAGAACCGAACGCAACCTGACCAAAATCGCCCCAGAATTTTTCGCCAGAGCCAGACCTCGATCCGCTCCCTTCCTTTTCCACCGCCCACATCACCAGCTGATCAAGCCCGCGACCTTCAATAAACTGCATCGCGTAAAAGGGAGTCCCATCTTCTTCGCCGACCTCGAAGACGGGCACGATACTGGTATGGTGCAATTGGGCCGCCGCCCGTGCCTCGCGGTAAAATCGTTGCTTCTGCTTTTCCGAAGACGCATGGTCGGGCAACATCTTCAGCGCGACTCGCCGATCGAGCGCCGCATGCTGTGCTTCGTAGACAACCCCCATACCACCGCGTCCTGCTTCGCGAATGATCTTGTATTCGCCGATTTGGTCACGGGATGGCGTCGCCTCCGTGCCTGCGATGGGATAGGAGGCGGTGGGGTCTCCCAGTTGATTCATGAGCTGCAGCATCGGAAAGATGTCGCGCAACTCGCCTGCCAGCTGCGGGTGCTTTTGCAAAATGTCGTCCAAGGAAGGACGTTCCCCCTGGCGACACTGTTCAACATACTCCTCAACGATTCGCGCCACAGCCTCGTCAGCATCACCCGCTCGCGAAGACGATGGATCACGGTTCATAAATCATCCCTTGCCGAACGGACCGAATTGATCGAGGTAATCTGCCAAAGCAGGATCTGCAATCATCTTGCTCTTCAGCTCACGCAGCGCTCGCAGATGACGAGTACTGCTTGAGCTAGGGTTCATCCCCAAGCTGACCGCGACCTCGGCGTTGGAGAGTTGCTCAAAATAGCGGAGCGAAAGAATTTCGCGGTCGACATCATCAATTTCCTCCAGCGCCGATCGGATTCTGGCCCGCAGTTCCGCAACGACAGCCGCCTTACTTACCGAGGTCAACTGACTAACAAAGAGGCCAGCCAACGAATCGCTGGAAGCGTCGGGAGACGCGGCTCGAGCAGGGATTTCCTTACCTGTGGCCCGTTTCTCGGCATCGACATGGAATCGGACCAGCTGAATCATCCGCTGCCCCGTAAGCGATCGCAGCCAGATAAAGAGAGGTGCGTGGGACGGATCGAAATCGCCGATTCGGCGTTGCGCTTCGACGAAAACGTCCTGCAAAACGTCCGATTCGTTGACACGAGCTGACAATCGCTCATCCAAACGCGCCGCAATCATCCGTTGCAACCTGCCACGGTGGCACTCAAACAGCTCGGCAAGTGCCTCGTGATCTCCTGCGACCGCAGCCGCTACTCGTTCACGGCTGTCAGGTTCCGTCGACATGGCACCCCTCGACCAAGCATTCTGAAAAAACGATTCGAACCATCGAATTTGCTGAGCTGACCGTTGGAATTCCTGCAGATCTCACTACAGCAGCACCATGGTAACCAAATTAGCCAACGACATGGGCACCAAAACGGGTAGGAGATCTAAAAATGCGACTCCATTGATTAAACACACATCACCTCACAGCTCGATAATCTAACCGACGCAAGCAGGGCAAGGGATCGTCCATTTCGCGCAGAGGTCAATTCGAGCAGCTGGACGACCGCCTACTATTGGCTGCCGACGACGTCAGCTCATTTCAGCATTATGATCTCGCAGCGGGCACGGTGGACAGTCGACGTCGATTTGGATGTCGAACCGATCCAAATGATTGATGCCCAGCTGGGCGACGAAGTGCCAATGGAAGCACCGGAAGGATATCGCTCTCCCAACTCGAAGAGCCCCGCCGAATCGGTCTTTGGCACAGATGACCGAACTCTCGTGACCAACCCCAGAGCTGATTTTGCCGCCAGCATCAACGGATCGATACAATTTCAAACTGCAGCCGGAATGGCCGGCTACTGCTCTGGAACACTCGTTGGCTCAGATATCTTCTTGACCTCTGCACACTGCGTCCATTCTGGCAGCGGTGGAGCCGCCGGTCTGTTCACCGACATCGACCGTCTGATTGCCGAAATCGTCGCCGGCATGAGCCATGATTCTTGCGAGCCAAACACGGGCGGGCGACAGCGCCTCCTTCTCTTCTCGTCGCTGTACTTTGTTCAGGGAAAGGTGCGAGGTTTCGCTATGGACGGGTGTTAGCTTACCGCGGTGACGGCGCCTTGCGGCGGTTACTTCGTGGCAAAGATTTCATCTGCCAAATCGGCCCATACCGATTCAGCTTCTTCTTCCTCGCCGGCACGCTCGACGATGACGTTATTGCGAACCGCCTGAGAGAGAGCTACCCGAGTCGGAGCGGGGAAGACCTCGATTCGATCCGTTTCGCTTTCGGAATTGATAAGCCCGATCGCCGCATCGGTTCTGTCTGTGCTCTGGGCGACTTTCTTGACGCTAGGCAATACCACATCTGTGGCCTGGAACTTGAAGTCGTTCCAAACAAGGAAGTCGCTGCCGTCGGTGGTTCCATCTGCGTTGAAGTCACCCGAACACCAAGCCGTGCCACTGGAAAATTTGTTCGAATTCCAAATGAGGAAGTCCTGACCATCGACCGTGAAGTCTAAATTGGCATCGCCACGAAGCGTCCCTTTAAGATCTTCAACCCAGAAATTCACATCGTTGAAATTCAGGACGCCTTCGCCTGTGACGTCAAAAACCGGATCATTGTTTCCGGAACTGACGGCGGTAGTCAGCGCGTCAATATCATGGCAATCGAGATTCCCGTCCTCATTGAAGTCGCCAACCGCAGCCGCGATGTTCACCTCAAAAGTATCGATCACCACGTCCGTGATGTTGGTATTTTCATCCACATCGGTCACTTCTCCGGCCACCAACCGAATGATGTACACGCCATTGTCGTCAAAGGACCAGTCGCCGCCTGGAGCAGACAAGCGATAGTTGCCGACGATCGATGGCGCGTCGCTATTCGACGATTGACTGACGTAGACCACTGGCAGCATCGTACCGTCTGGCGCCTCGACAACAATATCGTTCGAATCAAGATCGGAGGCGTCCACCGCTTGGTTGTCGGTATACGTTACCGCAATAAACGTCGACAGACTGCCAGCAGAAGTAATGTTGCCAACGTTGGCGGAGGCCGTTGGTGGCGACGTATCTTCGTCGATGATGGCGAAGTTCTCATCGTTGATATCAAAGAAGATGTTTCCCGAACCTTTGACCATCAATCGTGCTTGGGATATCTCAGGTAGCGTGGGGACGGTGAAGGTGTGGGAACCGTTGTTGGGAATGCCCGTTGCCAACGGAATCGTATACGTGAAACCACCGTCATCCGAAATGATGATGTCCACGTTCGGAGTATTGATCTGCCCCGAATCGGTGCCGGCCACATTCCAAGTAATCGTTTGTGTCTGACCAGCCAGCCAGGCGACTCCATTGCCTTGACTGGTTACCTCAAAGGGCGATCCGGTATCGTTGATATCGACCCACATGTCATCGGTATCGAGCCCACCACCACCGGATGCGTTGTCACGAACCGTCAGGCGGAAATCCATGCGGCGTGCCACCGTGGGTAGCCGATCACCGCGGAACTGATAGTTGCCTGCCACGAGATTTTCTTCACTGGGAAAGACGCGCGTCGGATCGCTGTCTAAACGTGATCGAACGAGCGGGCTTGAACCATTGTCTGCGGCGTTCACGTTCACGCGAGGCCCCAGATCACGCTGTTCCCACGCATAGGTCAACGTGTCACCATCAGGGTCACTTCCGCTCCCGCTTAGAATAAACGGCGTGCCGGCAGGAATTTCAAAGTTCGGGCCGGCGTCGGCAACGGGTTCTGAATTGCCGGTTACCGTCCGCGTTCCCACACCCGGGATCGATCCATCGACGTGACTTAAGATCTGATCCAAGCTGCGTGAATGCCAATAAAGATCTCTACTGTTCTGGATATTGTCGCTCCCGCAGATCCCAGCATACGCCTGGATCGTTGAGCCGCTGCCCGGTTCATAAGAGGAGCTTGACGAATGCTGCCCCGCTGAACAGTTCCCGGCAGCACCGTTCCATGTATGAGCCGCACCGAATTGGTGGCCCATTTCGTGAGCGACTAAACCGTCGTAAGAGGCGCCCAACGGAACGCCCGATGTCGAAACGCCTTGCGCTTTGATTCCAGAAATCCCGACAATGCCAAGCCCAGCAGCGACACCACCGCCGCCCGTGCCAAACACATGCCCAATGTCGTAGTTGGCGTTGCCAATCACACTGTCAACGACCGATTGATTCTGTCCGAGCATTGCCCCCAGATTGCCGTTGGAATACGAATCGCCTGTCGCGCTCGTGAAAATGAGCTGATCATTGTTGGCAACCAATTCCAATCGAATCGTAAGCTCCAATTCTGTGATACCAGTCACGCGATTGATGCTCGTCACGACGGCCGCCTGAGAACTTGCCTGGGTGCCGCCATTGAAATTGCTGTATTCAACCGTGGTTGCATTCGCAAGACGATAAGTACGCAGCGTCTCGCCCGTCCGACGAGCAATTCCCGCTTCGCCACCTTCGCCCCGTCCCTCTACCTGTCCCTCTACCTGCCCGCCGACTTCCGCCGAAATCGCACTGACCGTAAGGTCCGTCTGCGAATCAGCAACGGCTGCATCACCGCCTGGAGCACAATTTTCACAGCCAGCACCACCGCAACCGGGACAGCCCCCGCCGCTCTTTTCGCCTTCAGCCGAAACTCGCACGTGGACAGTTCCATCGTTGTGCACGTGGAACTCATCGGCAGCGTAGGTCAGCCGGACATCGGTATCGGGCGCTACCGAAAGTGTGCCGTCATCTTGGATGTCGTAGTTGCCCGGCGTGTAAATCGTAAATCGATCGCCACCCTCGATCTCAGTCAGGCTGCCATCTTCGCCGAGTTCGAATGAACCGTTAGACGTGACCAGCACACCATCTTCGACGACACCAAGTTCATAAAAATCGGCACCGAGCTGCTCAGCCTGCTCGCTATAGCCAGCGTTCTCGCCCGCATAGCTGACGTAGACACTCGTATCCAAATGATAAAACGGATCGATATAGTAAACGCCATCTGGGCTGAGCACTTGAGCGTGCAGACCTTGCGGGGTGACATCAAAGCGAATTGTTTCGGTCGGATTATCAATCCCTTGCCCGCGGTACGTTTTGATCTCGGGAAACTTGGCCGCAAGATCCGGGTGCATGACCGGCGCTTCAACGACTGAGAAACGGCCCATCGATCCGTCCGGTTTGGGGATCGAGAACTCGAGCGGACGCTCGAAGCCAGCGGTTGTGAATTCCATCGGAGCATCGGCAAGCATGGCTCGCAAGTCTGCCGTCTCCACGCTAAAAGCGACTGCCGAACTTGGTGCCAGATACGAAGGAGCACCCACTGGAGACGCCGGGATTTCCAGGAACGGCTCGTAAGGGCCGCTCAAATCAGTCACGGCCAACAATTCGGGGAGACCAGCGAGCAACCGACGGTCTTCGAGTGCCTCAAAACTCAACGCATTACCACGTGTCGGTTTGCGGCGGATGGAAAACGCAGGCTTCGCGTCGCGACTGTTCATCAAGAATACCCCAGAGAGTAGCATCAAAAAAATATGATTGAGACGAATGGCAGGCAGGGCGCGACCGTGGAGCTTGTCGTCAGATGGCCGCATTCACACTACCGACTACCGATCACAGTCTATCAAGCAGGACAAATCGCTGTCCAATGATTTGGTGCAATTTGTTCCGAATCGATCGAGTGACCATGTTCCTCTCCGGATTCGATCGAAATCGACCGAGCCCTTAGCCAGCAGAGGCAGAATTTCACACCGACGAATCAGCAACCGCCGCAATGAACCCAACGCCGATGATGGCCGGACCATATTCCAATCGATGCGGAGATGGCGCAACATCATCCGCGCAAGGCCGGCGACGCTGGACGGCTGGACGAACCCAGGCTGGTGAATCATCGTCACGAACGCTCCGTGAACCCGACGCAGCGTTAGCTGCACTACTCGGCTAGCAACGCACCAGTTGCGCCGCGAGCGATTCGCAAACACGTTGGCTCACAACGCCGGGAAACCATCACCGATCGGTGTTCCTTCAACACCGAACAAGCCGTGCGGCTCAACGCCGCAACAAGCCCCGACCTACGACTCGTCCGTGGGAGCCGTTTGCGTCAGCCGTAGTTCCAAGCGGCGAATATCGCGGGCTGTCGCCAGTTTGGTCAGTTCCAAGAAATACCACATCTTCATCCCGGCCAAGAATTGAACGGCAACAATGACGCCGACGCCCCAATTGATCTTGGCATTGATATCGGTCGCTCCAAACAATTTGACCGCACTGAATACGGCGAAGGCAAACCACGCAAACATCGCCACCCAGGAAAAGACGATCAGTGATTTCATCTTGCCTTGGAAACTCCTTCCAATCAGATCGAAAAGCCCCTGCTGTTCGCCGACGGCGCCGGCCAAGGCCTGCCCTTCGGCTGCCAACGCTTTGCGAATTTGGTCGTCAATGTTATTCATGATTCTTCTCCAATGCTTGTTTAAGTTTTTTGCGAGCGTAGTAGAGCCGAGACTTAATGGTTCCTTTGGGAAGCTGCAGTAACGATCCGATATCTTCCACGCTAAACGATTCAAAATAGTACAACCGCACGACGTCACTCAGTTCGGGCTGCAGTTGTGCCACGGCGTTTTGTAGCTGCTCCGAGTCATGGTTCACCTCAGAAGTCCGAGCGACCGCTTGTTCATTTGCTGCTGCGAGATCCGTCGCGTGCCGGTCGCGCCAGCGCATCTCTTTCCGTTGCCAATCCGCACAGCGCCGAATCAGAATTTGATAGGCCCATTTCGGAAATCCGGCAGGGTCTGCCAAACCACCAATCCCTTTGCTGATCGAAAGCAAACATTCCTGCGTTACATCATCTGCCGCATCGGCCTGCCTCAGTCGTCCCATGGCATAGCCGTAAAGCCGTGGGTTCCAGTACAGCAACAATTGCTGTAACGCCTCTGCATCTCCTTCCTGGCAACGAATTACCAGATACTCGTTGAGTACAGCCTGTTTCTGCGATGCTGTGTATTTGGCATTCATGCGTTACAAGAGAGGTCGATGCGGGGCAGCCGTCGGTTCAATGTTTCTCGATCTCTTTGAAAATTTTCCGGCCGACCCTGCCAAAGTCAGCAAACGCCAGGGCCCGCCTGCCGACATCTCCAGCCACGAACTGTAGCGAGTCGAAGCTGCCATGCTGCCACCAGACGATAGGGGCCGAACCAAGCGGTAACGCGTGCCGCAGAAATTTGCGAATTGCGGACGCCGACGACCGTCCAGCGTTCTACGTGGCAGCCGGTCAGACCGCCCCTCGTTCCGCGAAGAGCTCGCTAACGAAGTCGATGGCGGCCTCTCGCGCGACAGACTCGTCCTCATTGAGATCTGATGTCATGAACTTGGCTATGTTCCAGACAAGGAAGTCACCACCGTCGATCGTCGCATCGACGGTGAAGTCGCCACGCGTCCAGGCAGTCGTCGACGTGAACTTGTATTGATTCCAAATTAGGAAATCGACGCCGTCAACGGTGCCATCGAGGTTGGCATCGCCAAGCAGATAGGCGTTTCCAACAGGCAAGTTGCTCGCACCAGCCACAACCAACCATTCGTTGCGATCGGTAATCGACACCTGACCATCGCCGGTCAAGTCAAACAAACTGGGATCGCCGGAACCGCTAGCGATATTGAAGCAAATCGATATCGGCTCCATTGCAGAGGTTGTCGCCGTCGAAATCGCAGGCCAACGTTGCCTGACGCTCGAAAGCACCAATGTCGATGCGACCATTGGCAACCCGGTGGAACGAAGCGCCTCGCTGGTCAAACTCCAAAAAATCGAAGGCGATCGATGGATTGCCTCCATCAGCAGCCGGACTGGATTCCAAGAGAGCATGCGTCATTGTTGGGCCACCATTGTCTTGCAGCGGCCCCAGCCTCGGGTCCAGCAGACGGCCATCGCTTGAACCGACTTGATTGCCATGCACGCCGTCAACGAACCCACCCGAGGAGGCCGGATCGCCGATGAGGTTGTAGCCGCCATTTATCGAGCCAATCGCATTGATGTCGGGCGCATTTGGGGAAACGTTTTGAGCCACAATGCTGTGATCCAACGTCACGTCCTGCCCCACAAAGACTCCACCGACAAGCGTTCCTTCGTTGTCGACGATGGTCGAGTGCGACATCACCAAGCTGCCGAAACTGTGAAGCGCCCCAAGTGAAGACTGGTTGGCGGAAAACGTGCTGTTTTCTACGAACGCGGTCGCTATATTGCTGAGCCCCGCCCCGCCCGTGGCAACATTCAGAGAAAAGGTGCTACCCAGTACGGGCAACTGCTTGGTACCTCACTGAGTTTGATAGTTTTCGCCGCTTCTGTTTCGGCACAGGATGTGCCGCGAGTCGGCCAACCCTCAAAGGCACCGACCGGCACGGGCAAGAGCCTAAGCAGCACGCAAACGTTTCAAACGCAAAACCCAGATGGAACCACCAACGAACGCAAGCGTGTTGTCAACCGAACATGGAACATCAATTTCGGCTATGAAGACGCACCGCTGGGCGTTCGCGTCACGCGCGTTGCCCCCAATTCGGATGCCGCCATGCAAGGTCTCAATGTTGGCGACTATATCGTTACGACCAATGCTTACGTTTGCGGGCATTACGAAGGACGTCATTTTCCGTTGCGTGACATGATCGGCATTTATATCCAAGAAGAAGATGGATGGGCGCGACTTGATGTTTGGAATGGCCGCGATTCCGATCCCTACCAAAACACTCGTCAAATCTGGGTCTTTCTCGGCAGCTAACGACGCGCGAGCCAGTCCCCTTTTCACGATTGCTTGCTGCGGCCGACCGACCGGGTTTGGTAATCTGCCTTACAGATCCTGCTTCGCCATAATTGCGTGCCGATCAAGCGCTACGCGAAGCTTTTGTTTGCTGACCACGCCGGTAAGTTGTATGACTGAAATGGTAAGTTCTTCTTTCTAATTTAGTGAGTTGAAACCTATGGAGTGCATCGCGGGCAGATGTCTTACTCCAAGACATATCAGCCGCGATTTTGCCACAATTTGGCGATGGATAGCTCGTAATACCGGTACCTTGAACGTGTTGCGAACCGACGAGCTTTGGTTGGTCGCACCAAGGCTTTCGTACTCAAACACATGAGAGCCCTTTAGCGAGCAATTCGGCGTGTTGGAATTCAGGATACCCGGGTTCGACGTCATGTCATTCATGGTACGGCACAACTTATTTGTAAGGGCGCGGTCCGTGGTTGCGTCGAACCTCTGGTAATTTCATCGACAAGCAAAACCCTCGAGAGAAACGGATAAAGCAATGAATCGCAGCGGAACGTGTCGCGCATTGGAAGGACCAAGCGATTTATCAGGCCCACTGACGCTTCGCAGCAGACATCCATCAAAACGCCTGTATTTTTGCGCCGGATTGCTGTTTGCAATCGCGGGAAGCTCAGCAGCCGCCGTTGAATTCAACTTTATCGTCGAACCGGGAACGTCTCAGCAAGCGATCGACGGATTCGTGGCAGCCGGAGAACGCTGGTCGAACGTCCTAGCGGACGACATCACGGTCAACATCGCGATTGCCTTTGGCGATATCCCCTCGGCCACCGGAGCGACGATTCTCGGCGCCACGGGCTCTTCCATTTTCATTCCGCCAGCCGACACGACCGTTGTGCCCGACTTTCTCAAGCTGAAGAACGCCTTGGAGGACGATGCAAGGTCCGTTAATGACTTTGTGGCAACGGCCAATTTGCCGACAGGTACGAATTCGCTCACGGCCTTTACCAACACACGCGATGGTTCGGTCGTCCTTGATGCCAACGGTACTGGTAACAACACTTTTTTTCGCATCAACAGCGCGAACGCCAAAGCGATTGGACTACTCGACGCCGACGACCCGACCGAAGACGCGTCGATCAGTTTCAACAGCGGCGTGAATTTTGACTTTGACCCTAGTGACGGGATCAGCGCGGGCGCGACCGACTTTATTGGAGTCGCGACTCACGAAATCGGACATGCCCTCGGGTTTACCAGTGGAGTCGATTTAGTTGATGTATTTACCGGCGAAGGCCCATCGGCTGATGTGGACCTGAACGGAACAGCCGACGGAATCGGCTCGCTGGAACCCTTCGCGCTGTTTACTGCACTAGATTTATTCAGGCGAAGTGAAGCGTCATTGTCCGAAGGCGCTGACGTATTCGATCTCTCGACCGAGCCGGGCGCCTTCCTGAGTATCAATGGCCAAGCCTCCGACCTGCCGCTGGAAACCGGTTCGTTTAACGGCACGAGCCAACAAGCTAGCCATTTCGCAGACGGTATGGGCTTGGGAATCCTCGACCCTACGGCGGCACCTGGCGAGTTGTTGCAAATCACGGAGAACGATTTGTTGGCACTCGATGTTATTGGATTCGACGTCATTTCGTTCGGCGAGTCGAACGGCTTCCACAACACCTTGGAACCGTTCGATGTCAACGCGGACGCGACGGTGACACCACTCGACGCGCTATTGGTCATCAACGAACTCAGTGACCGTGAGTTCAGCAGTGTTATTGGAGAGATCGATTTGGCGAATCCCAAGGCAACCTTTGTGGATGTGAACAACGATCAATTCGTATCCCCACTGGATGCGCTCTTGGTCATCAATTCGCTGACCGATCCTGCGCCTGCTTTGTCGCTCAACCCAATCGGCCAAACGATCGCCGTTCCCGAACCCGGCCTGTCGCCCTTGCTCTGGCTGTTCGCGTGCTTCCTGTTTCGGCAAGTGCTCTGGAATACTCGGGCGTAGCACAGTTCGTCAATCGAACTTCGTTCGGATTGGAATTCACTCGGCTAAGTCACCGTTTGCTACCCGAAGGAACCTGCGGTACGAACATCAAACGTTGATGAGCGAAGAAGTGCGCACGATTATCACTTACTTCCGCTGCCCCTTGCTGCTTTCTGCTTTCTGCTTTTTGCTTTCTGCTTTCCAATTTCGAATAGCTCCGAAATATTCTCGATTCCATTAAGTGGCAATCGTTGGTTCATTTCAGAGTTCACATGAAGGTACCGATCACCACGTTCGCTTTGTCGATTACCCTTGCCAAAACGGTGACAACGTCGAAAAAACGTCGTCGTCGTTGGTTGAAGAGAGAGCCGAGTCTCGGTAACGGCTGCGGCGAGCGTTTTCTTGCACACCTGTTTCTTCGCTGAGCGGGACCGCACCGAATGGGCCTGGCTCGATGGATGGGCCATTTGGCTCGGCGATGTTCGACTCCATACTGTGGTCGGCGTCTGCCATATCGATCACCGCCGGCGAGAGGCCGGTAATCTCGCCGCGAGTGACGACTTGTTGAACCGTTGATTGCAGTTCGTTGATCACGGTGATCGCGTCCACGGGAGTGACGAAACGGCTGTTGTCTACGTCTAGGAATGGTGCCTGAGCGGGTGTGTTAGGAATGGCGCCGTCTGCGGGTGCGCTGAGTCGGCGGTCGTTGAGTTCGTTGATCACTAACAGGGCGTCGAGTGGTGTCGTCTCGCCGCTGTTGTCCACGTCGGTTGGTGCTTCTGGGTTCTGCCAGGCCGTTGCATCGATGAGGCCGGACCAGAGTTCTCGGCCGTAGTCGGCGACATCGGCACTGACGAAAAGTCGATTTCCTACGGGAATGATCGTCGTTGGGAATGAGTCTTCCGGCCCCGGTGCCAATTGTCGTTGCAAGAGTGTGCCTTCTCTGGTGCCGTCGCTTTTCCAAAGCTCTTCGCCACGGATGCCATCATTTCCGCAGAAGTAGAGGACGCCGTTGATTTCCGTGAGTGCGTAGACCGTGCCGCCGCTTTCCCCAGCAAAGATGTCTCGCACCATCCACGTGCCTGCCGAAGTTCCGTCACTGCGCCACAGCTCACGGCCGTAGGCATCGGTGAAGGCTGAAAAATAGAGCACGCCGTTCACGGCGACCGCATTCGCGGGGCTAGAGCTCTCGGTGCCAGCTCGAATATCGGCAACTGGGTGCGTGCCGGCTGGCGTTCCATCGCTGACCCACAACTCCGTCCCCGTCTCTTCGGTCGCGATTCGAAAGAAGAGACGGTCGCCGACCTGCTCCAAAATGTCTGCGAAAGTGGCTTGCTCGGGCTTGTCGACGTCAGTGAGCTGGACAGGCTGGCTATCGGGAGATGAGAGCTTCCAGAGTTGCTTGCCACGATCAGCAGTATTCGCGATGTAGAACAGCTCGCCGTTCATCGAAGTCAAATCGGAGATATCGGGCGACGACGCGTGCGTGTTGTGGACCATTCTGGTGCCGGAGGAGGTTCCGTCGGAGACCCACAGTTCTCGGCCGTGAACTCCGTCATTGGCGACGAAGTAGAGGTGGTCGCCAACCGGTGTGGCGAGCCCAGGAGTGGAGTTAGCTGGCCCCGGATTGATGTCTTTGACAAGCCGTGTCCCGGCAGCAGTTCGGTCGCTGAACCAAAGCTCGGTACCGAGCCCATCGTCAGCCAATCGGAAGAACAGCTCGTCATTGACATCGACGATCAAATCGGAACTCGTCGCGGATTCCGAGGTGAAGACAGTCCTCGTTCCTTGTTCCGTGCCGTCGCTTTCCCAAAGCGATGTACCACCAGCGCAGCTGCCAAAAAAATACAACTTCCCTGCCGATTCGGCCAATGACCTGGGTGACCCAGAGTTTGAATCTTCGCAGATATCCTTCACCATGACGGTGCCCTCGGAAGTGCCATCACTCTTCCACAGCGCAGTACCATGAACGCCATCATCGGCGCGAAACATGAGGGTGTCGCCAACCGGAGTTAAGCGATCCAAATGTGAGGGATAAGTTGGCGCGTCAATATCAGCCAGTTTGCCCGTCCCCGCCAGTGTCCCGTCACTGCGCCACAGCTCACGCGACTGGTCACCGGTTCCGTAAAAGAACAAATCCGCTCCAACCACATAAGAATCATCAAAACTATTCGTCGGGATACGAATGGTGCCGTCTAAGGTGCCGTCAGAAGCCAAAATCGAGTCGTTTTGTGCGATCAATAGACGATCTTCAGAATGAGCGAAATTTCCTAGAGTCTGGTCTGCAAGTTTTGTGGCAGTACGAGTGCTGATATCAAATCGAAACAAGGAATGGTGGTCGTTTCCGAATTCCTTTGCGGAGAAGAGCGGTGTGTCATTCACGGAAGTGAGGTTCCGAATATCGTACATTCCGCTTAAGGGAATGAGCTCGTCGCCCGCTGTTGAATCGTCAAACTCATCCAAGAGCCAGAAGGAACTTGCATTTAGTATGACTTTGTGACCGCTAGCCTCGACTATCCCTTGGGCGGAACCAATTTCATTGGGCAACCTGTCCGTCCCGGCGGACGTTCCATCCGATTTCCAGACGTGTGCATGGCTACCCAGATTCGCGGAAAAATAAAGCGAGCCATGAATCGAAGCGAAACTGTTTGGATACCAGAGGCCTTCCATCAGTGGATGCGTGCCGCTCGCGGTTCCATCGCTTTTCCACAATTCGAGACTAGACTGCGCCGTGAAAAACAGACTGTCTCCAAATGAAAAAGTGTCGCGATTGATGTCTGGAATCTCAGAGCTCACAAGACGCGTTCCTCGTTCCGTGCCGTCGGACGAGTGAAGGCCATAACCATCATCACTTTCCCCGACGACGAATAAATTCCCGCCTCCTTCATAGATCCCGGTGATAAGCTCAAAAGATGTGACAAGCTGTGTTCCGGCCGCAGTTCCGTCGCTAACCCACAATTCGTCGCCTAGTCCGTCAACGCTGAAAAACACTCGGTCTCCCATGGCGACGAGATGGTGGGGGTTCGTGGAATCTTTGCCGGGAGCAATATCTTTCACTAATCGTGTTCCGTTCGGCGAGCCGTCTGTCTTCCATAGTTCGGCGCCGTGCGATTTTGTTTGTGCGCGAAAGAACACGTCGTCGCCTGCCGTTGCGAAAGAGGCAAACGTTGGGTGAGATTCTCCAGTCGGTGCGGCGATCGCATTGATGTCTTTGACGAGTGAGAGATCAGCCGTGAGCATTTCTCTTTTTTCCAACCGTTCCAGCTGGAGCCGATTTTTGTATTGACTGGGCATCTTGGTCTCAGGTGTTCACGGAATGAGCGGGAGGTTGGATTTCAGTAGCCTTCATCATACGAAACAGAAATCCGCCTCTGATATTCTTCTAAGTAACGTAGGTGAGCATATCATGTGCCTGCCGTAGATCGATGCTCATTATACCTTGCTTCCCATCACTGCTGTGGGTGTGTCGACAAGCAAGACATAGGGACAGGTCCCATTGTTGAATAGCCCGTACCGGTCACCGCGCCACGGATCGTCGGATGTCGGCCTGTGAAAGTGATTCGGTCGAACATGCTTTTGGTGATTCGCAACGACTGCAAATTCGCGACGGGCTCACCAACCGTTCTATGCCCAGGCGTACTTCCTTTCCCAGTCAACCTGTCCCGAACCCGTTTGATAAACGGCGGGAACAATGTCGAGCTTGTCGTTTGGCAAAAGGATTTCTGGAGATTGGTGCTTTAGTTGTTGAGCAACGTTTCTGGCGTTGTCTTCAGACGCATCGTATTCGATGGTCCGTTTCTTCAATTTACTCCTCGCAGCCTTCCACTTCGCTCCAAACTCATCGGCAACCGGGGCCAGATGACCCAACAGTTGATTCAAATTGTAGGTATGAGCCTCACCTTCCAGTGCCGCCTTGATAGCGCCGCAATCTTCATGGCCCAGCACGACGATCAACTCCACGTCGAGATTAGCAACGGCATATTCGATGCTGGCGATGGAGCAGGCGTTAGCAATATTTCCAGCAACTCGAACAACGAACAACTCCCCAATCCCCACGTCAAAAATTAGCTCGGGTGAAACGCGACTGTCGGCACACGTCAACACAATCGCCCAAGGGTTTTGGCCATAGTGATATGTCGACCGACGTGTTTCATGGCATCGCTGCTGCTCTCTCCCTTTTAAGTATCGCTTGTTTCCTTCTTTCAACAGCTTAAGAGCCTCTGCTGCGCTGACATGGTCGGGAAGTTCAGGGCAATTCTCGTCGGAATCGCACGTCGGTAATATTGGTAGAGTCGTTTTTTTACGAGTTGCCATATTGATCTCCCGAAGGCTAGCGAGGTGAGACAAGCGGACGCGGTATGAGTCTCGCCTAAATCTTACAGAATCATCATTCTATCGAAAAACGTCATCTGCGAAACGGCACTCAGAAACGAACCACAGGTTGTCCACACAGCCAAACACTGGCACTTTTTGCTGCTTTTGATCTGCATCAACATTCGCACATCTGCTGCAGAAAACACCGAGATACGTCCGCCGCCGCGGCGACGATTCGAGAACCGGCCTCGCGTTCGATGACGCAAACGAAAAAGCTGCCGGGGCGAATGAACAATCGTCATCCCCGGCAGCCATGAGGGGCATACTGGCGAGAGCATGCTTCGTTAAGCAAACGTGGCAAACAGCGCGTCAACTTGGTTCTCGTAGCTGCGTGATTCCTCTTCCTCTTCATTCGCGAACGCGTCATCCTTGGCCGCGAATAGGCTGCTACTCTCGCCTCTTCTGGTGATGACATCGGCCGCTTGAAACTTGTTCGCGTTCCAGGCAATGAAGTCTTGGCCGTCGACCGTACCGTCTGCATTGAAGTCGCCATCGGTCCAGGCCGAACTCGAACTAAACTTGTTTGAGTTCCAAAGAATGAAGTCTGCACCATTCACAAATCCATCTAGATTTGCATCGCCCAGTAAGTAAGCGTTCCCCGAGGGCAAGTTCTCAGCACCGGCCTGCACCAACCATTCGTCGCGATCGGTGATCGTGACTTGTCCGTCGCCAGTAAGATCAAACACGGCTGGGTCCGCGGGGCCAGTGACGATGTTTGCCTGCAGCAGGTCAATGTCCGTTCCGTCGCAGAGACCGTCGCCATCAAAGTCGCACGACTGGGCTGGTGCGTCATCCAGGCCCGACGCGTCGAAGAATACCGAGCCGCCAGTTCCTTCGTACGTCAACACTAAGCGAGCTTCAACCGCGCCGGCCGGTGCGGTGAGCAGCAGGTCGACTTGATGCCACACATTCGGTGTAGAGCTGCTATTGACCGCTTCTACCGATTGATCGAACGGAGCGAGGTGATCGGGCGAGCCAAACGGTGCTCCGAAAACGCTGTAGTACTCGACTCGCAACGATGCCGACTCGCCGTTCGGTAACACCGAATCGACAAGCGCACGTACGGTCGCTAGTTTTTGCTCACCCGCAGTTACCGCAACACCCTGATACAGAACAGCGAATCCGCCACTATTGCCGTCTAATTTGGCGGAGTGACTTCCCTCGAACTGTTGCGTCGTGCTTAATTCCACGTTGGCAGAAGGAAAAGCTTCCCATCCTTGCAGCGAACCGCCACCCAATTCGAACCCGGGATTCGCAAAGCGAGCGGTCTCGACGGCCCCGATGTCCATCCTTCCCTTCAGGACACGTCCAAATCCGGCACCACGCTGATCAAAGTTGGGGGTCTGCCCGTCCCCGATCACTGCTGCTGGATCACCTGCATTGATGGCCGGGCTATTTGGAAGCAGCCCATGCGTTAGGGTCGTACCACCGTTATCTGACAGTGCGTCCAGCATCGGCGATTGCCCCAGAACGTTGCCGGCACCAACGATGGTCATCCCAGTCGGGTCTTGGATCAAGCTGTAATCGACCATCAATGTCACGTTGGAATTTGGATACATCTCCGGCGCTGTGCCGTTGTCCGTGTTGCCTGCGATAATTGAGTTTTGGATGACCTGCGAAGGGGCGAAGTTCGTGTTATTGCCCCAGATGCCGCCGCCTGCTCCAGCGGTCGAGTTGTTCACCACGGTGGAGTTGCTAATGAAGATATCACCACTCGCTGTGATTCCCCCACCGCCACCTGAATTACTTGAGTTACCGCTAATGGTGCTGTTGTTCAGCGTAATTCCGGAGCCGGAAAAGAGCCCACCTCCAAAGCTGGAGCTTGTGTTGTCGTGAACCGTGCTGCTGTTCACGATAATTGCCCCTTGCGACCAAACGCCACCACCGCGAAAGCCAGCGACGCTGTTGCTAACTGTGGTTTGGTTCATTGTCACGGTCCCACGCGATAGGATTGCGCCACCGATAGAACCGCTAACGTGGCCGCTTACAATGGCGTCACTGATGGTGAGGTCGCCCGTCGATTCGAAGCGAATCCCACCACCATTGCCGGAACTTGGATCCGAACTCGTGGTTCCATTCAATACGGACAATCCAATCGTCGTTAGATCGCCAGTCGTTTCCGAAAAGTGCAAACCGCGGGATTGGTTGGCTGCATCAATGGCGATGCCGCCGAAAAGAGAGCCGGCATCGATCACCAAGCTGTCAGTGATTTCCAACTCGGTTCCGTTCATCACAATCGTATCGCCCGCCAGGCTTGGATCGAAGCTAATCGTGTCCGTGCCTGGGCTGGCATTCGCTTGGGCGATGGCTTCGCGAAGAGATAAATCTCCAACGGAATAATCACCGTTGTCGACATCGGAGACCGTATCGACGAGCAAGTTCAATGTCTGCTCGACGCTAAAGTTCACAACAAGATCGCCAGTCGCCGAAGAGACACTACTTACGCCAAAGCCCGTTGTGTCGAACGTTGTATCCCAAGCGCCCAGTGCCAAGTAGTAGTTACCGGCCGGCAAGTCACCCTCGGAATTTGGAGCATCACCAAACACCAATCGGCTTTCACGAAGGGAGTTGAAGTCGTCGTTGGTGGCGATCAGAGCGCCGTTTTCGTCATACAACGCGATCTCAGTATCGTTCTCGCCGAAGCCCGCATCTGTCAACGTCGAGCCCAAAGTATCCATGACGAACGACCCGCCATTGGCGGCAAGCACGTCAGTGTCGAGCTCAAAGTGATAGAAGGCGACTTCCGTTGGACGTAGGTTGTAAGCAGGCTGGTTTGACAAGCCCAATGGGATTGAACCTAGTGTTCGAACCGTAGCTGGGTTTGCCTCAACAGCACCCATGTCTACAACGCCCCCGACCACGCGGGCCAACCCACGTTGATCAAAATCGGGCACGCCACCCAATCCGGCCGAGGCGGCTGGATCGCCAGCATTGATCGCCGGACTTCCAGACGATAACGCGTGCGTAAGTGTCGGACCACCGTTATCGGCAAGTGGAAGAAGTCCTGGATCTACGCCTACGAGATTTGTCGTTCCGGGAATTGTATCTCCCGATTCCACTAAACTGTACGCGAAGGAAAGTGTCGCGGAACTACCGTATTCAAAGTCTAGATTGCTCGTGGATGTCCCGATATTGTTAGCAACGATTGTATTCTCAACCGTTAGTGGCACACCAAAGACGAATAAGGCCGCTCGCTGTCCGGAATTTTCGGCGATGGTGCTGTGGTGAATCTCGACACTATTTCCAGCCCCCGATGAAATAGCCGCTCCGACATTCGCCGCCGAGTTTCCAGAGATCGTGGTATTCCTAACGAACAGTGACCCGTTGTTGCGTCCGCGAATGCCTCCGCCTTCTGAATTGCTGGCTTCGTTGCCGGTGATCAAGCTATTCGTGATCGTCACAGTGGCTTGATCTGCGTAGATTCCGCCCCCACCTGAGACGCCAGAGACTTCCGTCGTATTCCCTGAGATGACGGAACGATCTACGTCCAACGTGCCGTAAGTACCAATGCTGACTCCTCCGCCGGCACCTTCCGCGGTATTGTCGCTGACAGTACTTTCATTGAGGGTCACAACGCCGGTTGAGTAAATCCCTCCGCCTTCGTTTCCGCTTGAGTTTCCGCTGATGGTGGTGTCGTCGAGGGTGAGGTTTCCAGACGAAAGGAACCGAATTCCGCCACCATCCTCGCTCGTGAACCCACCTTCAATCGTCAGTCTATTGAGTGTGAGATCGCCAGTGCCGTCAGGGAAATGGAGCACTCGAGACTGAGCATTGGCATCAATAGCGATGCCGCCAGCAACCGAGGAAGCGTCGATCACAAGGTCGTCAGTGATTTCCAGCTGCGTTCCGTTCAACAAGATCGTGCTACCAGCAATCGCGGGGTCGAAAGTGATTGTTTCCTGCCCTGGATTGGCGTTCGCTTGGTCAATCGCTTCTCGCAAAGAAAGATCACCCACCGAATAGTCGCCGTTATCAATATCGGCAATCGTATCGACGACCAGGTTTAGTGCTTCGAAGGCGCCAATGTCGATCGCACTTCCAACGACGCGGTCGAAATTGGGGCCGCGCTGGTCACCGGTCGTTCCGAGAAATCGAATTTCTCCCAGCCCAACTCGATCGCCACCCGGTTGACCAGGAGAGTAGTGGTTGTCTGTGACCCTTATCTGTACGGTATCTGCAGAATAGCTACCTCCGAGGCTGATAATTTCCGAGTCGCTCCCCGTTGCCGCGTGCTCTACGGTCACAGGGTTCTGAAATGTCAGTCCGCCATCGGTAGAAAATGAAATCTCAAGAATTTTTGCTTCGTCTCCAGCATCAAAAGAGCCGATCCCGCCCCAAACCACGAGGTCGGTGAGTTCATTCTCGAACGGCAGAGTGAACGTTAACTTGGGAACGGTGCCTCCATTGGCAAAATAGTCAGGACCAAAGCTTTCTGTTGTCCAAGAAACGCTATCACTACTGTTGATGTGGCTCGCGGATGCGTGGCTTACAAGCTGTACTGGTTGAAAGATGCCGCTTCCGTCAATCAATCGCCTCGCGGGAGTCCCCTCTGGAATGCTCGATGACACCTCGGTCGGCTCAATGAGTAAGGATGACGAACCAGCATCGCGGGCTGGGCTATCAGTGGATAGAGCGTGAGAAAGAGTCACTCCACCATTCAGCGCGAGCGGAAGGAGACCCGGTTCAACCCCCACGATATTTCCATTGGCACCATTCGTGAGGCCACCAGTGGAAGTCGCGTTTTCGATCAAGTTGTTGCTGCTGTCAGTTTCAAGCAGACCGGATATATCAGGTCCAACGCTGTTGGCGACGATGGAGTTGAATAAAGTTGTGGTCGTGTTGGATGACCGTATTCCGGCACCGGAGCTTGCCGAATTTCCGGACAGCGTGCTGTTGGTGACGACCAAATCAGCGCCTCCACTCACCGATGGAGCTGAGGATGCAATCCCGCCGCCACCATTACTTCCAGTTGCAAGGTTGTCGGAAATCGTACTGTTAATGACCGATACGTACGCGCTCGCGCCAAGATCTTGCTCAGTAGAAGATGCGATTCCCCCGCCGCTTACTGCCGTATTTCCCGTAATCGAACTACTGATCACCCAAAGCCTTCCACGAAAAGGCGATGTGGACGTGCCAAAATCGAGACCAATGTTCAGAATCCCGCCACCGGCGTTGTCTTGGATCGCACTGTTGACGACAACAAGTGATCCGTTGTTGCTTGCGCCTCTGCCGGTGTTGTTTCTTATGACGCTGTCTGCGATCACCAGGTCTTCGTCATTAAAGATGCCGGTCTCGCCACCAGTGATCGTCATTCCGCTCAATCGGACATCGATCTCGCTAAAAACGTCTTGATCATCGACCTCGAACACTTTTGAGCTTCCCGCACCATCGATTGTCAGCAGCTCTGCCCCAGGGCCTACGATTGAGATGCTGTCTTCAATCTCAATGGGCGCCCCATTCAAGGTTATCGTTTGGGGCGTAGAAAATACTGCGGGGTCGAAACTCAAAGTCTGTAGTGGCGTGGACGCAATTAACGATATTGCCTCCCGCAGCGACACATCGCCAGGACTGAAATCGCCATCACTCTCGTCAAGAGTGGTTGAGACCTGAACTTCCGTGCCGGTTAAGAGCACTTCAGCCGTCAACTGGTACCCACCGGTGCCTCCGCAACAAAGTAGCGAAGTGCCGACCCTATCGCCAAGGCCTGTCGCGGGGTTGTATGTGTTATTGAAAGAGTCAGACACGCCCAGGTAGTAGATACCTGGCTCAAGGACGGAAACTAAATACGAGTCGGAGGCCTCTACTTCTGGTGCTGGCCCAACTCCATCATCATTGGATCCAATGATGTTGCCTGCGCTATCGAAAAGTATCAAGGACGAATCGAGGTCACCCGAAACGGCATCGATATCGAACCCGATCATTTGCGTTTCCGAAACGGTGAATTGGAACAGATCGACGTCGGAAGTCGCCTCGATTGAGAAATTATTAATCTGACCTGGGATAGAAAGGGATGCTGCCTCGCTGATTTGGTCATTGGAATCTGGGTCGGCAACACCAACTGCTGAAACAAGTTGTGCCATGCTTAGCTGAAAGCTGTCAGTCGTAAAACCAAAACTGGAGAATTCACCTGATTGTTCGTAGAAGTCTTCGTTGGGCATGTCGAGCGCGCCTGTTCCCATCACAGGAGCAAGCCCACCTGGGGTTGTGGAACCGGCCTGAAATACATGCAGAAGTGACAGTCCGTGGCCAATTTCGTGTGAAGTGACAATTCCAAGTGCGTTGATTGCTTCGTCGAGATCCCAGCTACAACCAAAAATTGGATCACAGTCGATTTGGCTGATTTCATCGGCGAAAACCGTACCAAAGACCGAGCCAGCTGCCGCGCCCGAGGTTCCGTCAAGTCTTCTAGCAGCGCCGACTGAGGCCAATCCTAAGGGACGGTTACTGGGGCCAGAAGCCTGAGATACAAAGTCACCGATCTGAATGTAATAGTAATCCGACGATCCGTTACTCGGCGGAGTTCCTATATTGCCAATTTCAAACTCGATATCAAGCTGGTAGCGCTCTGGAAGCGGAGAGTCGGCAAAGACATCTTGAGTAACGAGATCAAAGTGCGAACGAACTCGGTTGAGCACGCCCTGCTCGACCGTGGCCCGAGGTGTAAAATAGCCGGCGGCATCCCAAGTCGAGACTTCGTACTCGCGCGACGTTTCGTCCGTCGTATTCGGTTGGCCTGGGTCGTTAAAATCCAGAATGATTGTCAAGACATCATCGGACCCACGGCGCCCTTCTTCGGCAAATCCACCACGCCAGCCGTTCGGAAAGACTTCGTAATCACCTTCAAAACCATGATTGTGACCATCGCCTACGTAATGCCCGTCGCCTAGCAACGCTGCATCCTCTTGTGGGCAGCAACCTGGGCATGGACAGCCGGGACCATGGACGCCACCTGAAACATCTATCTCAATCCCCAAATCCGCCGCCAGTAGGCGCCGATCCTCAAGCGCCTCAGAACGCAAAATACTGTGTTGACGTGACCTACGTTTTTTCGATTTCCTTCGGCGTCGATTGACTCTGGTCATTGTTTGCCCCGGTGCAGAGTTGAATTTTCTGTTGACATTTTTCCCGCTATTAATAGGGCATGCAGGAACAACCACAGGATCCACTGCTACAACCGCGAAAAATCGGAAAATGGATGGAACCGGACGTATTCGTTGGAAACGGTGCGGAATACAGCCTTGCAGGGTTGAGCCAAAGCGAGTTGAAACTGCGACGCGAAAGCACGATCTGTCGACGAAGGCAGAAGGCTGAGGGCACCCGAACCCCTGCCCCCGGAATCAAAGCCTCGAGCTTTTTTTTGGTTTTCGCCACAGCCTAAGTGGAATCCTCGAACACGTTCTGTGGACAACTCAGCGCGTTTCGCGTGTTATTAAACAGAGGCTGCTATCTCGAGAAAAGGGAGACGGTCACTTCGGGCTGCTATGATGCTATTAACCGTGGATCAGGAGATATGCTGTGGAAGAGCTGATCGAAAAGGCAAAATCTGGCGATGCGGTGGCGTTGGCCGAACTCTTCGGGCATCACCGGCGTCGGCTGCGAGCGATGGTCGAACTGCGACTGGACCGTCGGTTGCGAGGGCGAGTCGATCCATCCGACGTACTGCAAGAAGCGTTCATTGATCTAGCAAAACGGCTCGAACGCTACACCGAATTTGACGACCTACCCTTCTACCTCTGGTTGCGTATGATCACCGGCCAACGGCTGCAAGATTTTCACCGAAAACACCTGCTGGCCGCCAAACGCGATGTGCGCCAAGAAGTGAATCTCAATCGCAACTCGATCCCTGCCGCACACTCGGCGTCGCTGGCTGCAAGTCTGCTAGGAAGAGAAACGTCGGTCGCAGCCAAAGCGATCCGCGCTGAAATGCAAGTGAAGCTGCAAGAAGTACTCAACGACATGAACGAGATTGATCGTGAAATCATTGTACTGCGACATTTTGAGGAGATGTCGAATTCCGAGGCGGCACTCGCACTGGGCCTGTCCAAAACAGCGGCTGGAAATCGCTACGTGCGGGCGCTGAAACGGCTGAAAGATACGCTTGACGATGTCCCAGGGTTGCTCGGCTAGCGGCTTGCCGCTCACGAATACCTCGCTGATCTGCTGCAGTCGCCATTTGTGACCGAGCAGACACCCGCCCCCCCGAAGGTGTGGTTTTCGGTATACTTGGCTGCGAAACGTTCCTGCTGAGTTACGCATGATCGTTAGCAGCCATCTCGACCTCTTTCCGCGCCGGAATGAGGAATGCACACGCATCCATTCCAAACACACTTCAGCTCGGACAAATCCGAATGGCCACACCTGACGACCCGACCGACTCGAGATGCGATCCGCTGGTGACGATTTCCGAGGATTACCTCGCACGTTGCCGCAACGGTGAAATTCCGTCCATTGAAGAATACTTTGAGCGATATCCCGAACTCGCGGATGAAATCCGCGACTTGTTTCCTACTTTGGGGATTGTCGAAGGACTGAAGCCAGCTTCCATCGATAATCAGACGTTGGTGACTGCCAGACCACTGGAACCGAATCGCAAGCTGCCAACGATTCGCGACTACCGGATTTTTCGCGAAATCGGTCGAGGCGGCATGGGCATCGTCTACGAAGCGGAGCACTTAGCACTAGGTCGCCGGGTGGCGCTGAAGGTGGTGCCTTCCAAACCGGGGAGCGACGCATCGTCTGTGGAACGCTTTCGGCACGAGGCACGAGCAGCCGCCGGGATGCACCATTCGAACATTGTGCCTGTGTTCGATGTGGGGAGCACTGAAGAATACAATTACTATGCGATGCAGTTTATTGTCGGAGATGGCTTAGACCGAGTGATTGAAGTACTCAGCGAAATGCGCGAGGGCGGCGAGCGGGGTAAAAACACTCTGCTAAGCCAAACCGAATTTGCCTTACAGGCGGCTGCAGCAATCACGACGAATTGGGATCGGCCGATTGAATCAGTTGGCGAAACCCGTGCCGCTGTAGAAACGGCCAAGCAGGTATCGGCGACGAGTTCCAGTATTTCAGCGATCAGCAACGAGCAGACCTATGCGCGTAACGTAGCAAAGATTGGGATCGAAGTTGCAAGCGCCCTTGGGCATGCGCATGGCCGCGGCATCATTCATCGTGACATCAAGCCCTCGAATATTTTGCTCGACACCGACGGAACCGCTTGGGTTGCCGATTTCGGGTTGGCCAAATCGCAAGATGTCGAGCTAACCCAGACGGGCAACATTCTGGGGACGTTGCGCTACATGTCGCCCGAGCGTTTTTCCGGTCCGTGCGATGAAAGGGGTGATATCTACGGCTTGGGGGCCGCGCTGTACGAAATGCTGACACTGCGACCGCTGTACCGTGCAGCCGATCACTTAACGCTGATGGACCAGATCAAAACGCAAGAACCGACGCCCTTACGGGAACAAGATCGGACCATTCCCTTGGACCTAGAGACAATCGTGCACAAAGCGATTGCCCGGGATCCGGCGCGACGCTACCAGACGGCAGCCCTGTTAAGCGATGACCTGCAGCGATTCACCGAAGGTCGTCCCATCCTGGCTCGGCGAGTGGGGCCGCTTGAACGACTATCGCTCTGGGCGAACAACAATCGTTTGGTAGCAGGGTTGGCAGCGAGTCTCATCATCGGGCTATTCGCGGTTGCCGTCGGCTCAACCTTCGGTGCGATACAGTACCGGAATTTAGCTTCGCAAGCCCAAGAGATCGCCGACGAAAAGGCAGCGATTGCCGATGAAATGGCCGTCTTAGCGAAACGAAACCAGACCGTTGTCGACTCTTTTGTGGGCGCGTTCCGCAGTGCGGATCCAGAGAATCAGGGTGTCACGTCAGACATGACGGCATTGGAAGTGTTGCAGCAGGCGTTGTCGCAGATCGAATCCGACGAAGAGCTGGCGCAAGACGAGCTGACAAAGGCCACGCTGTTGGCCGCCATTGGATCGTCACTCGACTCGCTGGGCCAATACAACTCCGCCATTTCGGCGCACGAAGAGACGCTCGGCCTGCGCAAAGCCAAGCTGGGAGACGAACATCCCGATACACTGAGCAGCATGAACAGTCTGGCCGTCGGCTACCAATCGGCCGGTCGACTGGAGGAGGCGATCTCGCTACACGAGGAGACGCTTCGCCTGCAGAAAGCCACGCTGGGCGACGGACATCCCGATACGCTGATCAGCATGAACAACCTGGCCACCGGCTACCAATCAACCGGTCGGCTGGAGGAGGCGCTTCCGCTTTGGGAAGAAGCACTCCGCCTGAGCACAGCCAAGCTGGGCGGCGACCATCCCGATACGCTGATCAGCATGATCAATCTGGCCTTCGGCTACCGCATGGCCGGTCGGCTAGACGAGGCGATCCCGCTACAAGAGGAGACGCTCCGCCTGAGCAAAGCCAGGCTGGGCGACGACCATCCCGATACACTGATCAGCATGAAAAACCTGGCTGGCGGCTACCGATCAGCCGGTCGGCTGGACGAGGCAATTCCCTTGCACGAGGAGACGCTCCGCCTGCAGAAAAAAAAATTGGGCAACGAACATCCCAATACGCTCCGCAGCATGAACAGCCTCGCCGCGAGTTACCAGTCAGCCGGTCGGCTGGATGAGGCGATCCGGCTCTTCAAAGAGACGCACCAGTTGAGCAAAGCCAAAGTGGGCGACGTACATCCCTCTAGTCTGATCAGCATGAACAGCCTCGCCGAATGCTACCGATCAGCCGGAATGCTGGACGAGGCGATCCGGCGCGACGAGGAGACGTTCCGCCTGTGCAAAGCGGAGCTGGGCGACGAGCATCCTTCTACGCTTACCGTTATGAACAACCTTGCGTACGACTACGAACAAGTCGGCCGGCTGGAAGATGCGATCCCGCTGCACGAAGAGACGCTCCGCCTGCGCAAAGCCGAGCTAGGCGCTGAACATCCCAATACGCTATCCAGCATGAACAACCTCGCATTCAATTATTACAAAGCAAAACGTCTTGACGAAGCGATTGAGCTGGCGGAAGAAACGCTGCGATTGAGCAAAGCCACGCTGGGCGACGTGCATCTTGAAACGCTGCGCAGCACGAACAATCTCGCGGTGTACTGCAAAGCGGCCGATCGCCTTGACGACGCGATTCCTCTCTTGGAAGAGGCGGTCCGCCTCATGAAGCCCAACTTGGGAGTCGATCATTTCCAGACGCTGAACAGCATGAAACATCTCTCCCTAAGCTACCACTTAGCGGGGCGTTTTGATGAAGCGATTCCCTGGTTCGAGCAGACGTTCCGATTGATGAAGACCAAGCTGGGCGACGATCATTCTCAAACGCTTGCCACGCTGCAGGGCATGCAAGCGGCCTTGCTTCGGTCTCGAAGATTTGCCGAGGCGGAAAAGGCGGTCAACGAATGGGTCGATATCCTCCAGCGATCCGCTGAACCGGACCGACAAAAGTTGGCTCACGCCTTCGTTTCGCTCGCTGAAGCGCAGCTGGGTTTGCAACGCATGGAAAATGCCAGCGAGCAAATCGGTAAGGCGAGTGGCTTTAGCGAAATTGACGAAGTTCAGCAGTTACGGGCTGACAGCATCAGCGGAGCGATTTTGGCAGCACAGTCCGAATGGGACCGAGCGGAGCGGTTGCTGGTGGAGTCGGCTACTTTGCTGGGCGAGAAGTTGAGCGAATTGGAGTCGGGCGAACGCTGGTACATTCCCGTTGCTTACCGTCGCGTCGTCGAGATGTTCGAATTACGAGACAACCGGGCAGCAGCCAACGAGTGGAAGACGAGGCTGACCCAAGCTTTGGACGCGATCTCAAAGCCGCAAAATAGAGATTAGCGCCTCCCAAGAAAGGGACCGAAGCCGGATAGTCGTGGAACGGCGATCGCTTAAGAGTACTGACAGGGAAACAGCACGGTGACAGGTCCAATTAAACGTTTCGGCTTCATCGTCCGAATCGCCTTCGACTTGTTACGGCAAAGCCGTTGATCGGCAACGGCCCTCCGGTGAATGTGACTCACGAATCCGCGAAGATTCTATAGACCATTGATAACGGTGGAGAAATTCGAGTGCGTGACAGTGGCTCCGGCGCAAAGGAAGGGGCCGAAGGTGAGTTCGTTGAAGCCGCTACCTCCGTCTGCATGAGTGATTCCACAAACGACTCCTAGGAACAGCGTGTCTCCGCCTGAACCCAGCAACAGGTTTGCGTCTGCGAAGGTGGTACTGACGATCGTCCAATCATCTTGCCCGCTGCTGCTGTCAATCGTTAGCGGATGTTGGAACTCGGAGGTTTCGATGCTTAAAACATCATTGCCACTGCCGGTAACGATGCTTGAATTGACCGAGTTCGAAGAAAAAGTCACATTTTGTATGACTAGGTGATCCCTTCCGCCACCAAGATCAGCGTCCGCGGACGCACTGACCGTAGCACTGTGAATGTTCAAGATATCCGGTCCACTGCCGGCAAGCACGGACAATTCTCGGAACTCGGTGGCGTTGAAAATGTTGAGCGAGTCCGTGCCTCCGCCGGAGTCCAAAGTTACGTCTTGTGCTTGGGACATTGAAAAACCGACGTAGTCACCACCGGCACCAGAGTGGATGGATAGGTTCTGCATGTTTGAGCGCAACGAAAGGAAAGAATCGTTGCCGCTTCCAGTAGAGATGGTGAAGTCGGCGTCCGGTGAATCGACGTCGGAGAAAGAAACGGAGTCATGGCCTCCGGCGGTTAAGATGGTGGCCCGTTCCAAGAGCTCCCCAAAGATGTCTACGGTGTCGCTGCCTCCGGAAGTCGAGATGGAAAGCAGTCGATGAGTCGCATCAGAAATGAGGGTGTCATTGCCGGCGCCCGACAGAATCGCCGTGTCGTCGTAATCGCCACTGTCTAGAACGATTCTGTCGTCACCGCCACCGCTACGGACGACGAAGTCGGCCGCTTCCCGAAGGCTGGAAATCCAAGTGTCGTTGCCGCCACCGAGGTCAACCGAAACATTCAGACCCGGGGATTCAAACCCTCCAGATAACATCTCGATAAAGTCATCCCCGCCCTTGAGGTTTACGCGAAGCTCCCCACTTGGCGCCAGAGTTTGCCCCGCGAAGTTCCCCGAAAGGGTCGTGCCGTTGAATCCAGTCGCCTGCAGCACGTTCGCGCTCGAGACGAATATTTCGAGTTCGTTGGCCTGGCTGTCTCCTGTGACGGTTAGCTCACCGTCCACAACTTCCAACACTACGTTGCCAGCCAATAGCTGACGCCTTTCCAACGAATCGATGTGAAACTCCACAAATCGCGAACTCGACATGTTCAATCCCCTTAGTGCGCTTGTTTCCTCCACCTAAGAATAGAAGCGAAAACGCAGTGGCAGACTCCTATGGAGAATTTGACTTTTTCTAGAAATCCCCACGACCCGATACCCCGGACTAAAAGGGGTCAGACTAAACGGGGTCAGGTCTCTTTTTTTTGATCTGGTTCGTGTTACTGGGCTATAAAAGGGTCAGGTACATGTTTTCGGCCGTCGTTTTTTCGTGGTGGAAAGTTGGTTGGCCGAAAAATGTACCTGACCCTTGGATGTTTTATGCGGTAGTCGATTGTTGGGATTTGTGACATGGCTAGGTCACTTCGGGCGGATGCTGCAGGTGGTGTTTATCATGCGCTGAATCGTGGGAATCTTCGTGCTACGATTTTTCACAGGAGGCTGGGGAGACTAAAAGGGAGTCTAAAAGGGGTCAGGTCGGCTCTGTTGAAAACCTGCTTGCCAGCATGACCCGCTAGCGAACTTTCATCCGT
>CAYZRS010000038.1:0-48482 GCA_964480915.1 uncultured Pirellulaceae bacterium
TTGAGATTTGAGATTTGAGATTTGAGATTTGAGATTTGAGATTTGAGATTTCAAAATGCCGCGCTGCACGATTGTCCCTGGCCACTGTCGATCTGGCGATTCGCCCGCAGATTCTGGTTGCCTTAAGAATCCCGGCAGTTCGTCGGGAATTGCAGGCGGGTTGAAATGACGAATCGGAACTGCGGCACCGACTTCCGGCCGGGCCTGCTCACACCCATTGAAGTGGCGGATGCTCTTGCTCGCTTGGCCAACAGTTTAGCTGAGGGAATTCTGCCGCAATCAGCCCGGCTAATTGCTCGACGGCAAACCGTTCGCTCGCGTAATGGCCGACGAGCAGCAGCGTCACGTCACTTGCCTCGGCTTCCAAGCAGGAATGGAAATTTGCCTCGCCAGTGACGAATAAATCGCAACCGGTTCGTTTGGCGGCTGCCAAGAATTCGCCACCGCTGCCACAGCCGACGGCAATCTTTTTTACCGGCCGATCTGGCTCGCCCGTGATACGCACGTCCTTTAGGTTGAGAAACTGCTTCAGCTTCGTGGCGACCGAAGTCACGGTCTGCATCGCCGCCAACTTGCCGACGCGGCCACTTCCCAACGAATCGGGATCGTCGGCGAAAGGACGTAACGGCTCGATGCCCTGTAACTCCATCGCTGCTGCCAGCTGTTGATTGATGCCACCGGCGGCCGAATCGAAGGCGGTGTGCGGACTGTAAATCGCCACTTGATGGCCGATCAAATCCCACAACATTTGACCGGCGGTCGAATCGGTCGTGACTCGCTTGACGGCGCGAAAAGGCAACGGGTGATGCGCCACGACGAGATCAACCGATTTTTCAATCGCCTCTGCGACCGAATCGGGCGTCACTGTCAAACAGGTCATGACCGATTGGATCTCGCGCCGGCGGTCGCCTACCAGCAGCCCCACGTTGTCCCAGTCTTCGGCCAATCGTAAAGGAGCAAACGATTCCAAGAATTGACAAACGGTTTGCAGTTTCGTCATAGGTACATTCCCACGAAGCCACCCGCGTCGTCACTTTCCGATTGGATCTGCTCGATTCGGTCGCGCGTCTTCTGCAAATCGCCAGCGGCGATGTATCGATTGAACTCGACTTGCACCGCTCTCGGCACCGAGGACTTGAACCAATCTTTGACCGGTTCATTCAGCCAGTCGCAGGTTTCACTCGACAAAGTCACCTCGAGATGGCAATCCTTGGCAGTCACATCCTCGGTATCGGTGAGCATCGTTCCTTCAAACCGAAAATCGATTTCACCTTCCGACTCGCTATTGAGCAGATGATACTTGCAGTGGGCGTTGTACAAGTAGTAGGCATTGTGGGTGCCGTGCGTGTCGATCGCCTTTTTGACGCGCTCGCACCAAGCGACATACTTTGGCGAAGCGTCGAGTGGAATATCCATCCGCGTGATGGTTCGCAGCGGCAGGCAGTCGAAAGTGATTTCAACCCATTGATTCATTGGAAAACGTCCTCAAAAATTTCGTTTGCCGATTGTAGCAAGTTTCGTCTGACTGGTCCGCAGTGATTGAACCGAGTTGGTCAC
The DNA here is from genome assembly GCA_964480915.1 of uncultured Pirellulaceae bacterium. Classification (GTDB taxonomy): domain Bacteria; phylum Planctomycetota; class Planctomycetia; order Pirellulales; family Pirellulaceae; genus CAWGCE01. The sequence continues at coordinate 1,558 of CAYZRS010000038.1, forward strand.
CGGTCGATCATCGTTTGGGATCTGCCAGGGAGCATGGGGGACGAGGCAAGATTGGCGTCGTCGAGCCGTACTGAGTTGAACGGTCGGTTGCCGACATCGGGACTTCAACGTTTGCCGAAGGGCGACGGTACCGAGATGGGCGGCCGTCGATTCGTGTGAGCCAGTGTCGCCTTGGAATGGGGTTCGGGACAGCGTCCCAAGGTGCGGAGCTGGGGCGCGGTAAGGAACCGGACCGCCCTGCTGCTTATTTCATCGGCATCAGTTGGCTTAGAACGCTGGCGTCGATGTCGACGTTGGCGGTCATCCAGCCGCGGCCGGTTTCTAACGATTCGAGTTTCACGCCCTGGATCAATTCGGACATCTGTCCAACTTGAGGCAGGTCGTCGGTTGAGAACTTCTCTCGGAAGAGTGGGTCCATTTTGCGGAGGAGGAACGTCTTGTAGGTCAATTGGCGCCCATCCAGTCGGCCTGGCGAATTGACGAAAATGACATCGACATCACCGATTCGTTTGGCTTCGAACTTCCCATCGTCCGTCGTCTTCACTCGGTAATTGGCCGACATTTCGATCAGGTCGCTGATCTCTTGGTCGTCATTGCTGAACTCGCGACCGCGGATGGCGATGTTCAGTCCTTCATCGGTGAACCGCACGATGATGGGGAAGCGGCGATCGAACGTCATCGACCACGATTCGGGCTTATCTTCGTCCGACTCGGCTTCGGGCTCGTCGTCGCTCGCTGCTTCGTCGGCTTTTTCAGCCGCCGATTGGATGTCGCTCCGCTTCTTCTTTGGTTTGGTGCGACGCTGAGAAGGCGGCAGTAAATCGTCCGGAACTTCGAGGCCGTTTTCTCTCATCATGTCGGCCAGCCAGACGTTGTCGATTTGGCGACCGCCAAAGACTTTGGCCAGCATGTTGGTGGCGACCGATTCGTGTATTTGAGCTTTCACGACGCCTGTCGTTTCGATCTTGGGAGGATCGGTGGGGGCGGCCAAGTAACTGCCACCGGCGAACAGGGCGGTGAGCAGGATGTCGCTGGAGGTCGAATTCACCCGAATATCGTCCGGGTAGAACCCGCTGCTGCGAAGTTTTGCCATCTGCTCATTGAATTGGCTGTTCGCTTTGGCCAGCATTTCGCCGACTTCTTTGTCCAGCCGCGACGAAACGGTATCGACCGCTTCCGTGTTGGCCAAGTTCTGCGCCTTGGGGACCGTCTTGCGGGCCTTGCGCTGGGCGAATCGACCGATCAATCGGCGGCCGATCCGGCGGTCGACTTGAGCTCCGCAGATCTGCTGATTGGTACAAGCATTGGCAGTCGCCGCCGAGCTGGAGAGTCCGTTGAGCGTAAAGTAGATGCGCTTCGTGCCAAACGAACTGGTCACCCCTTCAGCAAAGACACTGACTTTGCGTTGGCGAGCAACCGTGTTGGCGATCGTCGTTCCGTTGACCAGGATGTCGATGGCGATCCCGTCCTGTTGCGGAACAAGCTGCCCTTTGAAATTGGCATTCGTGCGAGCACATCCGGTGACATGAGCGCCTTCGAAGCAGCGATTGACCGGAATCGCTTCGTTTTGCGTATCCGAAATCTGCTGAATGAAAAACTCGCCGTTCATGGCGACTCGTAAGTTAGGACGTCGAAACGCCGATTTAACGCGATCGGCCAGTCCGTCGCCGTAGCCGGTGGTTCGCAGCCATTCGAGCCGATCGGTCAATTCGGCCGCCGTGGTGGCGCTCGGCGCATCGGAGTGCGATTCGAGCGAGCGAGCCAACAGCTCCCATTGGCTGCGGTAGCGATCAATGAACTGTGGGCCACGATCTTGCTGCAGCATCTCGGCATAGGTCACCAATTCGCGACGAACGCGTGTGAAGAACGAAAGTTCCAGTCCCTTTTCGTCTGCTTCGAACAAGCCAATCAATCGGCCCAAGTCACGAATGTTGGGCGATGAATCTTGCGCCGTCTCCGTCAGCCGTTTCCAATCGAGATAGTCTTTCCAATCCTCTTCCTTGGTTTCGCCAGCGGCGACGAGCGCCGTGTCGAGCGCATTGATCGCGTTTTGCAAAGATTGTCGCTTGCTCTCGAGTGTTTCTTGGGAACGCGACAATCCGAGCACTTGCAGGTAGTCTTGCAGCGCCAGGCGGGCCGCTTCGAACTTGCGCTTTTCCAGGCCGGGGTGCCCGCTGTCGAACTGTTGGTACGAGGCGACCAGCGTCCGTTGTGCGGGGCGATCGGGACGACTGAGTTCATTGATCAGCTGTGGCAACTTGAGGTACGTTTCCCAGCCATAGCGGCGATCGCTGGGGCCGGTCTGCAGGAAGTTGCCCAGTTCGCGGACGGCGTTTTGGGCCCGTTGACGCAGTTCGCGAACCTGATAATCGGGAATGTCGCGGTATTGGAGTTTTAGACGCCTGGCCGCTTTCGAAAGATCGTCAGTGACGTCGAATTCAATTTCGTCGCTTAGCTCAGACAATGCACGGCGCAATTCGACACGGGCGGCGGCAAGCTCTTCTTGCTCTTCAGCAGAAAGCAAAGAAAGTGATCGGTCGGTCTGCTCGAATCGATCATCGTCCTTGGATTCGGTGTCAAAATCTTTGATCTCGGCGACGACACTCCTGAGGTCCAGTAGCTTCTGCCAAGTGCGCATGCGGTTAGCGCTGAACCAACTATCGAGCTCTTGCAGCGCTTCGATGGCGGCGTCACTTTCTGTCGATGCGTCGCCCTGGGAAATCGCTTGCTTCCATCCGCTCAGCTCGCGAATCGCGTCGCTCAATCGAACAGGATCGATGGGGCGTTCCACACGAGCCAATTTGGCGACGTCGTCATCGACGTCGCCCGCTGAGATTTCGAAATCATCATCGGTGAGGAACTCGTTCAATTCCTCCAAGCCGAGATACTCATTCCAGACCTCTTCGGTTTGGGACGAGAGCTTGATCGTGCGATTAAATGTTTCAAGCGCACCGCGGACGCGATAGAGCGATTCTGGATTCGCATCTTGCGCAACGGCGGCGGAGACAATCCAAGCTACGTTGCAGACAACGCTCAAGGTTAGTGATCGACTCAACTTCATTTTTGGTTCCGTTCGGCGCATATTTTCACTTTGAATACATGGCCGACGCACGGTCACGTCTTGTTTGCATCGGCCTGGCGAGCTTCCTGCAAGAAGCATGAATGTCGACCTAACGCGAAAAGTCTTCGCGGGCGGCCCATGTTATCCATCCTTCTCGTTTTATCAGATTCGGCAGTATAGCCGTCTGCGTTGTTCGAAGCCATGCAAGCCGCAGGAACCTTCGTTTTTAGGTGCTTTTTGCCATCGTTTCATGTTGACTAATCGCCTCATGTTGCCAAAACGCGTGCTAGTCTTTGGATGGAGCTAGGCATGGAGGTCTTTCTCTGCGCCGGTGATCCCCTCGCCAGCGTATGTAAAGCCAACGAAACCCCAAAGTTGGACCTCCCAGTGTCAATTTTCAGCTATCGCCGTTTGCTTGCCGTCCTGGCCGTTTGGGTCTGTGTCTCGGGGTGCGCTCAGCTGAGATTGCCGGCGATTGATCCGACGGGTCAGAGCATCTTTTTGCCGCAAACGAGCACGCCGTTGGTCGGTCCGTTTGCGGGCACGCAAGCGGTGTTCCCGTCCGCGCCATCGTTACCGGCACCGGGCACGTTCAATCCGATACAGCCTTACGGTTGGGCGCCACCCGTGGCGGCGACTTATCCTCAGCAGCAAGGTTTGCTGGGCGGTCTGTTGTCGGGCGGCCGATTCAACCCGCTGACTTCGGCCGTTGGTGGTCCGCCGGCCGCACCGCCTCAACCGCTGATGGTGATTCCTGAATATGGAGGCGCTGCGCCGGTCCCAGCGCCGATTGCCTCGAATGGTCTGTTTGGCAGTCGAAGTTTTTTACCCGGTAGTGGTAGCCCGCGGCCGGGATACAACGGCACCTTCACGATCACACCGTCACGCATGGTGGCACCGGTCGGTTCGACGGTCATTCTGCGAGCCGGCATTTGTGACGAGGCGGGTTACCTCGTCATGCGGCAACCGATCGAGTGGTCCTTGTCGCCCGATAGCGTCGGCTCGATCGTCGACGTCGACAAGACGGCAAAACGGCTGTGGCGTCACATGTTCCACAAGCCACCTGAGAAGGAGAGCGGCCACTACGCGGTCGGGCTCACTTCGACCGTTCCGCAGTTGCTCGATCGGGGCAACGTCGATCCGAACGATGACATTTGGCTGATGCGAGGCCAGACCTGGATGAGCGTCACTTCCGGATCGGAAGGTGCGACGCATGTCACATCGGTCGCTCCGAGCGTCAACGGTTGGGAGGAGCGTAAGGAAAACGCGACGATCTATTGGGTCGACGGTCAATGGCGTTTGCCGTCGCCCGCAGTCAGCGGTTATGGCGGTCACACGCTGGTGACAAATGTCGCGCGCTGTTCGACCGGTCAGCCGATTAGCAACTGGATCGTCCGTTACCAGATTTTGGGCGGCACGCCGGCGGCGCTCGATTCGAGCGGTGCTCAAATTTTGGAAGTGCCGACGGACAGCCAGGGCAACGCATCGGTAGCGGTGATTCCACGTGACGGTGGGCAAGGTGTTACGACGATCGGTGTCCAGGTCATCCGTCCGGGGTTTGCTCCGGGAGAATCGCCCGTCAAGATCGGCGATGGCTCGACTTCGATCACATGGACCGACCAATCGGGGCCTGGTCCCAGCTTGCCATCCGGCGGTGGTGACGGCGGCTTCTCCGATCCGGGTCCCCTGCCCGACCGACCGTTGCCTCCACTCGAACCTCAGCAGCCACCGCAAAACGTAACTCCCAGTATCTCGCTAGACGTGCGTGGGCCGGTCGTGGCCGAAGTAGGACGGGAAGTTGAATACCAACTGCTGGTGACGAATACGGGTGGAGTTGCGATTGAAACCGTGGAGATCGACAACGAAATTCCGGCCGGCCTGCGATATTTGCAAAGCAATCCTCAAGGGGGCGAGTTCGGCGATCGAGTCCGTTGGGACCTGGGCCGTTTGGAGCCCGGACAAACGGGCGAAGTGCGGGTCCTGTATCGCGGCGAACGGGCCGGCGTCGTGCAAAACTGCGCTCGAGCCATCGGCGATGGAGCACAGTCGGAAGACTGCGCCACGACCGACCTGCAAGGACAATCGCTGAGCATCACGTTGGAAGGGCCGGCGACGGCCAATGTGGGTGACCGCGTTGAGTATGACGTCGTGCTTCGTAACGAATCGAATCAACCGGTCAACAACTTGAACTTGCGAGCCGAATTCGACGCGGGTCTGGAACATCCTTTTGGCACGATGTTAGAGTGGCCGATCGCTCGCCTTGAGGCCAATGAAACGCAACGGAAGCCGCTGAACTTCACGGCGCGACAAGCGGGACGGCAGTGCGTGGAAGTCACCGTCACTTCCTCATCGGGCGGCACTGCGTCCGATCAGACATGCGTGGATGTCGGCGGAACCGGAGCCGGCGGCGGCACGACTCTGCCACCGATCGACAATACGCCACCACTGGGGCCCGGGACGTTCCCCGGTCCCGCGACGCCTGGTCCGACGTTGCCGCCGAGTGTCCCGTCGGTTCGGATTCGGAAAACCGGGCCCGACCGAGCTCGTGTCGGGGACGTGGTCGAGTTTTTCATCACCATCCAAACGGGCAATTTGGCGGTCACGAACATTCGTCTCATCGACGAATTTGATTTGGGACTGGAAGCAGTGCAGGCGATGCCCGGCCCGAGCGGCGAGCCATTTCAGCGTGACGGTAACCGCCTGATCTGGGAGATCCCCTATTTGCCACCGAACAAGATGGAAACATTTCAAATCAATTGTCGCTGTGTGGCACCGTCCGCTCGAGTCTGCAACCGGGCTTTCGTTATCAATGACAACGGTCTGAGCGAACGGGACGAAACCTGTTTGGAAGTGGTTGAGGATCGACAATTCGGCTCGGCGACCGACGGTCCGGCTCCGTTGCCCGGCGCGCGACCGCCACTTGGTTCGCAACCGACGCTCGGTCTCGACGTGCGTCGCAGCGGTCCTTCGCTGCAGGGTAATGGTTTGCTTGAATACATCGTTGAAGTGACCAATCGTGCAAGCCAAGACGATCACAACGTCGCGTTGTCGATCGAAACACCGGAGGGGACACGGTATTTCAACTCGTACAACCCTCCGCAAATTGAAGCGTTCCGCACGACTCCTGATGGTCGACAAGTCGACTTCTTACCGATCTCGACCTTGCGTCCCGGCGAAACGATGCCCTTCCGAGTCCTCGTCCGTCAAGAAGCGGCCACGATTGGCAATTTTAAAGTGCAAGCCAAAAGTGATCTCAACCCGAACACCGTCGTCCGCGACGACCAATCTTAGCCGCTTGGTCACGGGAGTCGGCCCGCATGCGAATGCGGGCCGCTCCCGCTGATTATCTGTGGACAGTGGGGGGAAGAACGTGTCCGCAGATTGCGCAGATTTATACAGATTAAAAATGTGACTTGTGCCTGATAGTAAATCTGCGTCGATCTGCGCAATCCGCGGACTATCAATCAGCCAATCGGTTAAAACAAGGTGAGACGCCCTGCCCTCTTCTGCAAGCAGCAATTTCATGCCTCGTTTTGTCGTACTCCATCACCGTGTCCCGCCCGATCACGATCGGGGTGATCATTTTGATTTCATGATCGAACACGAAGGTCGTTTGCGCACGTGGGCCTTGGACGTGTGGCCGGTTAGAGACGAGCCGGTCGGTGCGCTGCAACTGCCCGATCATCGTGTGCACTACTTGGATTACGAAGGGCCGATTTCAGGCGGGCGTGGGGAAGTGAGCCGAGTTGCCACTGGCACGTACGAATTGCTGAACGAATCGACAGGCCATATGCAACTGCGGCTGACGAGTGACAAGACGACGACCGAATGTCGGCTGGACCAATCGTCAGGTCAACGCTGGATGATGACTTCTTCTGCCTGATTGATGGGCGTATCACGCGTGGCAATCGTGGCAAGCGTCTCGCCCTGAATGCGGACGCGTCCGTCGCTCAGTTCGATTTGCCGCAGTTCCAACGGGCAATCCAAATCCAACAGCTGGCGATCGAATTGAAAGTGCCCAACGAGTGTGCCATCTGGTTCTTTCTCCCAAGCAAGATCAATGCGGCAGCAGCGAGCCGCCATCGAAATCGCTTCGGTTGCGCGTTCGGCCAGCCCAGGAACGGCGCCGATCCGGGCTGCCTGGATGCGGACGGCAAGCCGGTTGTCGCGGCCGGCGACGACCGGGATGAAATCGAGCGAGAGGACGGTCGACAGATTGCCTTTGCAATACTGCGCGCCCAATTTCGCCAGGTTCGCTTCGATCGCCAGACGCGGCTCGGTCACGTGAGGCGGAATGGATCGAGGGAGTCGAGCGAGCAGCTGAGTCGCCAGCCAGGCGTTGATTTGATCTTCCGTGAATTCGACTTGCCACGTTCCGGGCTGCGACACGTCCGATTGAAACTGGTCCACTTTCTGCTGCATCTGCTCGCCCGAGATGCTGGCCGACTGACGAGAGACGGCCAGTTGCCGCGCGTAGAAATCGGGCACCCGCGTCGCCGCACCGAACAGTCCGAGCAGGACAAACCCCAGGGTCAGCCCGCAGACGAGCCCGCAGAGCAATGCACGCTGCCGCACGCATTGCCATCCCCAAGTCCAGGAACGGAAAAGAAAACCGCGTTTCATCAGACTCTCGCTACTGATCGGACACCGACATTCGGGCGGTGAAGGTAGCTTTAGGCGGTAAATTTCAGCAATGCGTATTTGCGTTTTCCACGGCGAATGACCATGACAGTTTCGCTAGCCAAGTCAGCCTCGGTCAAAACCGCGTCGATCTCTTCGATCCGTCGGTTGTTGACGTTCATGCCGCCTTCCTTGATCGTGCGGCGGGCCTCGCTCTTGCTGGCAACCAAGCCAGATTCTGCCAAAGCGTCGATCGCGCTCAGGCCGTCACCCTGCAGTGCCGAGCGGCTCAGTTCCTTGCTCGGCACATCGTTGAAAATCTCTTGCAGTTCGCCATCATTCAAATTTTCGATTTCGGCGCCGAAGAAAATTTCGGTCGCCTTCATCGCCTTGGCCAGTCCCGCTTCGCCATGGGCCAATTTGGTCAGTTCGGCCGCCAGTTGCTTTTGGCTGGCGCGAGCGTGCGGTTCGGCTTCGCGTTGTGCGTCGAGCGCTGCGATTTCGGCCTGTGGCAATTCGGTCAAGAAACGCAGACACTTGCCCGCGTCCTCATCGGCCACGTTGACCCAATATTGGTAGAAGGCGTAAGGCGAAGTCCGTTCGGCCGCCAGCCAAACGGCGCCCGCTTCGGTCTTGCCCATCTTCGTGCCGTCGGCGGTCGTCAGCAGCGGGCTGGTCAGTCCGTAAAGCTGCACGCTGTGCATGCGTCGGCCGAGATCGATACCGGCGGTAACATTTCCCCATTGATCGCTGCCGCCGACTTGCAGTTCGCAGCCGAATTGGCGATTCAGATGGACGAAGTCATAGGCCTGCAGCAGCATGTAGCTGAATTCGGTGTAGCTGATCCCCGTGTCTTCGCGACCGAGGCGGCTCTTGACCGAATCTTTCGCCATCATCACGTTGACGGGGAAATTCTTGCCGATGTCGCGGAGGAATTCGAGATAGCTAAACGTGCCCATCCAATCGAGGTTATTCACCAGCTGGCACGGGTTGGCTCCATCGAAGTCGAGGAACTGCTGCATCTGTTTCTTGATGCCGGCCACATTCTGTTCCAGGATGTCACTGGTCAGCAGCGTCCGTTCCTTGCTCTTACCGCTCGGGTCACCGATCATCCCGGTCGCGCCGCCGACCAGTGCGATCACTTTGTGACCGGCCTGTTGGAAGCGCCGGAGCGTCATCAATTGCAGCATGCTGCCGACGTGTAGACTGTCGGCGGTTGGGTCAAAGCCGATATAGAGCGTCCGCTGCTTTTCGCTCAGCCACTGCGGGAGTTTTTCGTCGTCGGTCGTTTGGTGGATGAGCCCACGCCACTGGAGATCGGAGAAGATGTCTTGCATGTGACTGCTCTTGATTATTTCGTCAGACGGACAGGATTCTCGGCCGGGCAGGAATCGGCTGGCATAGGGACAAGTCTCGCGACACGGTGGTTCGCCCCGTGATCGACCGAGCGGACGTTATACCCGCTACCGACGACGCCCGGGCAAGTCGCTTGCAACCTTGGCACCAGCCGGGAATCCAAACAACGAGCTCGAAATTATAGCGATGCCGCGAAGACGACGGCTCCACCTTCTTCTGCCGCCATCATATAGAGCGTGTGAATTGCTTCGATTTTCTCGAAGGCCTCTTCGAACTTTTCGACATCGAATGGGTCGTTGCCTGCGGCTGCGGAGGTCGATTCGTAACGACTGCGTAGCCAGCACTTTTCGACACCGGCCATTTCGATGGCCACGTGTGGCACGACGTCAGGTCGCACCAGGGCCACGATTCGATCAGCGCCTTGATACATTTGGCGGCCGCCGAGGATACAGTGGTTCAGCGGAGCCTTGCCGCCGGTCGGGTTGAGCGTTCCATCGCTAAGGCAGCGATGAAGGGTTTCCCAAACGCCTTCGGTGGCGACGCGAGGCATCTCGTCTTTGGTTTCGAGCAGTTCGCTGATGAAGCCGATCAGCAGTTCATCGTCCTTCAGTCCGAAGAACGTTTTCGCGTCGTCACGAGACAAGACAAAGAGGACGCCGCCAGTGAGTGTTTCCGATGCAAGCATGTTATTCAAAGCTGTCTCAGTTTGTCGCGTAGTAAGATTGAGTAACGTTCCACTATCGGATTCGGCCTTTGGTGCGGTCCGAGTTCGCGGAAAAGCTTCATTTATTGCCGCTGCGCAGCGCGAAAGCCAGTCACACGGCAATATTTTTCGTCATTTCCAGTTATGCGATGACGCCGTTGACAGCAGCATGCAGCCGAAAGGTGAGACTAATTGGAGCAATCGTCACTCGATCTTGGCTGGCCCGTTCAGCGCCACATGTCGCCGTCAGCGAATGGATTGCCGGGCCCGGAGAGTTTCGGTTTCGGCAAGGCTTTGAGATTCGATTCGGCCATTTTCACATCGGCGCGCGTCGTGATCTTCAGATTCAGCGGTGAACCGGCCACGATCGAGACGGCATGGCCCGCTTGCTCCATGACCTGTGCATCGTCGGTGGCGTTGCTATCGCCCAGCTGGGAATAAGCATCGACGAGCCAATCTCGTCGGAAAACCTGAGGCGTTTGTGCCTCCCACAAGTTGACGCGTGGAACCGTTTCATCGATCGTTTTGCCGCTGACGGACCGTTTGAGCGTCGAGGTCACGGGCGTCGCCAAAATGGCCGCACCCGCCGTCTTTGCCTCGTCGAAGACAGCATCGATCCATACGTCGGCTAAGCAGGGTCGAGCCGCATCATGGATCGCCACGTATTCGATCTCGGGTCGGACGCGGGCCAAAGCGGCGCGCACCGAATCGGCCCGCTCGGCTCCCCCTGCTACGACGTCGACGCCCAAGATCGCAATGTTGGCGCCAAACTTGACCTGGAAATGTTCCCTGTCTTCGGGCGAGATGACGATGATCGTCTGCACCACATCGTTACGGTTCAGGAACTTTTCGGCCGAGTGCAGCCAGACGGCTTTGTTCGCTAGCGGAATGAACGGCTTCTTGTAGTGCTTATCGTGAAAGCGGCTGCTCTTGCCAGCGGCCGGAAGTATGACGGCGAATTTGGACATGCCCCTACGGTAGCAAATTGAATCAGCTCCGCGAACCCACCGCTGCGCAAAGGCTTGCAGGCTCAAAGTCGCCTTTTGCTCCGCAAAAATAGCGCAGAACGACCCGATGTTCAGAATCTTCTAAGTGCCTTTGCCAGTCCGGCTGGTTGGGAATGTGAATTTGATGAGTCGCTCGCGCTACTTTTGCGGAGCAAAAGGCGACATTGCAAAATGCGACATGCGTTACTTTTCGTAACCCATCATCACTTCGCCCATCGCGTCATCGATCAGGTCAAGTTTGTCGAATCCGTTTTCGACGATCTTGGCGCCGAGTTTGGTCACGCGGCGGTACTGACGGTCGTCCGCCTTGCCACCGGTGATTTGCAATTTGAGGTCAGAGCAGACGACGTCGGCCGCTTCGCGGACCATTTCGTCGTCGGAACGTGAAGCGTACAGGCTGGTGGCCAGCATGACGATCATCGATTGCAGGCGGCCCGAAAGTTCGGCCATGCGGCACTGACGGTCGGCCAGCTTGAGCTGGTGCTTGCGCATCGTTCCGCTGACTTCCAGACGTGACTTCTGTAGTTGCTTGTAAGCCCAGGTGGCATGAGCCGCCAGCTTGCTGTCCATCTTCGGCAAGTTGGGCGAAGCGGTCGGTTTGAGCGTTTCGCCGACGAGCCACATCGCGTAGGGAGGCATCGCTCCTCGCAGTGCCCAGAGGTGAGCCGGGTTGGCCGGGTTCATGTTCTTGATACCGGCCGCTTGCAGTGCTTTGCCGACCGGTTCGAAGTACTTGGTGCCGTGGTGTTTGACGAGCGACTTGAAGAACGCCATGCCCAGCATCTCGCCTTCACCTTCGTAGATGCAAGGTGCGAGGAACTCGTGGACGTTGTCGCCAAACATGTGGCCGTGCAAGAACGAGCGGCCACCGTGCGTTTTCATGAACAGTTCGATCGCGGCTTCTTTTTGAGCCTCGCTGCCAAAGATTTTGGCGATGATGCATTCCATTTCGCCTCGGTACCCTTCGTCGAGCAACCAACTGCACCAGTCGGTCAGCGCGTCACAGGCGACGATCAGTCCCGCCAATCGGCCCAGGCGACGCTGTACCAATTCACGTTTGGCGATCGACTCGCCGTAGGTGACACGGAACTTGGCCCAAGGAATCATGCTTTTCATCATGACGCGCATGACGCCCGCCGCGTTGGCACAAAGCGAAACACGGCCCAAGTTGAGTCCATGGTAAGCGATTGTCAGCCCGTTGCCCTTGGCCGGCTTCAGCAGGTTCGTCGCGGGGACTTTGAAGTCTTTGAAGATGATGCCTTGGTTATAGGTGTGCTTCAGCGCCCAAATGCCATAACCACGCAGCTTGAAGTTTTCGTTTTCCTCGGCTGGCAAATCAACGATCAGCACGGACGGTTTGCCGTCAACCAAACAGACCAAACCGATCGTACGTCCGGGAATGACATTGGTGATGAACAGTTTTTCGCCGTTGACAATGTAATGGTCACCGTCAAGGACTGCCGTTGTCTTCAGTGCGGTGAGGTCGGAGCCGGCGCACGGTTCGGTCAGCGCAAACGCGGAAAGGCGTTCGCCGCTGGCCAATCGGGGCAAGAAGCGTTGCTTTTGTTCTTCGTTGCCGAACGTGTTGACCGGATCGACGGCACCGATACAGCCGTGCACGCTCGCCAGACCGGCGATCGTGGGGTCTTCCATGGCCATGCGGGTAAGGAACTGAGAGAAGTTTCGGAAGGGAGTACTCTGACCGCCATACTTCTTGTCGACCAAGAGGCCCCAGTATCCAACCTTGGCCAGATCGTCCATGACCGTTTCGGTGAACTTCCCGTTTTCGTCGTGGAGTGTTCCAGCTTGCCGATGGCCGCGAACGACCGAAATCGAATCGTCCATGACTTTTTGGATTTCCGGTGCCACATCGAGCGACTCGCCGTAAAACTTGTCGATCCCTTCGCCGCTGTCCCAAACGATCCGATGAGCCGGACTGTTCACCGTTTGGTACTCGGGCTTGAACAACTGCTCGACCTGATCGTCGGCCCGATCGATGGCGCCCGTCCGGCGTGCCTCGTCATCACTTTTGCCGCCCAGTTTGAGCGCCGTTTCTGCGAACGACGTTTCTTGGTCCGCTGCTTCTTGAGACTTCTTCAATTCGGGTTCGGACATGGCTTGTTGATCCGCTGGGTCGGCTTTCTTGTGCATATCGTTCAGCTTCCTTGTCGGGTCGCCTGAGCACAGGATACCCGTATTTACAGTTTTTGCGTTGCAAGTTGTGCATTCATTGCAGGTGGCAGAGCCGGTACGCATTTCGAGTGCGCAGATCTGCCAAGGAATAGTACCACTCGAAGTGTGGTTGGACAGCGACTTGTCTGGTCGGGTTGTGGGAACTATTTAGCGAATCACGTCGGATAACACCGGCCTTGTCGATCGTCGGGCATTGAGTAGATCGAGTGGCCGGTCCATGCGACACTTCGCCCCGCCGTAAAAGCGCTGCCGCGAACGATCAGGCTTCTCGTCGCTCGACTTTCGACAAACGTAATGCTCCAAACAGACGGCTGAAGCCGTCATGATCAAAGCGAGAGGCAGGTCCATCGCAGTTTGTCAAAGTTTGAGTATGATTGCCAATGCAGGGCGACACAGGTTGGTAGAGTTCATTGATGAGCACGGTATTTTGGCAAGCGGTAATCGACGGAGACGTCGAGCGGGCTGCGGCCTGTTTGAGGCAAGATGGGGGGCTCGTCCACTGCGATTTTCGGCCTCAGGAATCGCAAGACCAACACACCGATGGGTTTCCGTTGGTGCGAGCCTGCCAAGCTGGTCATCTGGAAATGGCGATGCTGCTCATCTCGCAGGGCGCCGATGTAAACGCTCGCAGTCCGCACAAAGATCAGCGCGAGTTTGGCATGCCGCTTTACCACGCCGTAGCCAACGGCAATTTCCCGCTGGCTAATCTACTGTTGGAACATGGGGCCGATCCGAACGCTTTTCCTTACTGTGATCAATCGGCACCCGAGCGATTGTTTTATCTAGCGCTGGAAGCCGGTATGCCGACCGAACTGATCCAGCGCGCGTTCGACCGCTATTTGGAACCGACCCAGTTGCCCGAAATCGATCTAGCAGATGCTCCAGACGCTGTCGTGCTCTTCGACCGGTTTCTTTCCCTGGGCGGCCAATTGTCTTTCGCCAGCATTGTTCGTGCCGGCTGTGATGAACTGATCGACAGCCTGCTGTTAACTTGCCCGGAAGAGCCGGGCACGCAACACGATTGGCCTCATGGAACGGTGTTCGACAACGTCTGCGGTGCTGCCAGCTGGTTAGGATATCCGCAAACGATCGCGTCGTGTATGGAAATTTGCTCGCAACTTTACCATCCCGAACGCGCCAAGCATGCCATGGGAAATGCGATCACCAGCCACAACCGCGATGGAAGTTACGCGGACTACCGAAAAATCATCGTGGCCCAGTTGGAGTATCTGCAGCGCGCGTCCGAACTGGAAGCGTGCATTGCCGATGTTGGGTTTGATCCGATTTTCCTGATCGCCGATGGCTTTTGTTGGCCTCGCAATTACGGCTACAAGGCGGAGCGATCAGCGCCGGAGGACTTTGTCGACCTGGTCCAGCTTTTCATGGACCACGGGTTTGTCGAATTCAACGCGCGCCATCCCAAGTCGAATCTCACGCCGCTCGGTCGAGCCGCCCAACGGGGCGACCATCCGGGAATGGCCACGCTTGTGGAATTCCTGGTTCAGAATGGTGCCGATCTCTGCGCCGGCGATCCTCGCGAGACGAACCCGCGGCTGATCGCTGAAGAAAAGGGTTTTGCCGAGATCGCCCCATGGTTGACGCCCTAGCGGCCGCCGCTGCGGTTATTACCGGTTATTACCTAAGGCAATTTGAAGTCGTCGCCTGCCAAACCTTCGTTCCGCAGGCGGTCTCGAACTCGACTCGACACCTCGTTTTCTTCTTTCAGCTCATCGATCAGGCGATCCAGAATCTTCGATTCTTCCCGGCGGACCTCGACCGGCTGAGCCGATGGGGCCAGCATGTCGTCAATTTGAGCCGCGGTTTGCGAGATCGTGGTGTAGGCCTGCATGACTCGGTTGTGGCATTCGGTTTGTCGTTCGGCGAGTCGTTTCAGCTCGGCCTGATCACCGGAGGTCAGCACGTCGGTAAGTTGTCGTTCGAGCATGCCGAGCTCCGTCAACTCGTCGCAGACGCCAGCACAGATCGAATCGACCAAGATTTCGATCTCTTTCTTTTTCTCGGTGATCTTCCCGTCTTGATGGAGCCGCGCCTCGATTCGTTGCTTCATGAGCACGAAGCGGCCGAGGCTATTCGAGTACTGGGTGTGGCCTCGCGAGCGAAGTTCGTCGGTGATGCGAAGCAGTTCGCTATCTTGGGCCAAGTTGCTTTCACGGACCAATTCAGAAATGACGGCATCTTCGATGCTGGCCGATTTTTTCTTCCAGTGTCGATAGAGCCCTGCGGAAGCGGCACCAAACACGCCGGCCAGCCCCCATTCTTCAAAGCCGGCGATTTTGCCCAGAATCAATGCGCCCAAGAAAGCGACGCCCGTGATCGGTGACTTCACGACATGCATCAGCTTGCGAAGACGAATTTTGTTTTCGTCGAGTGGAAAAGTGGGCTTTAGTCGGAAGCGAGTGGGCATGCCGGAATTATAGCTTAGGGTTGGCCGCGGGGCAGGCGGTCGGTCTCACCTGCCACAATGTCGGCGTGCAGCAAACGATGACGTCTTACGTAGGCCCGTCCGTGCTAGACGGACAAGGAAAGGGTCGGGAGTCTTTTTCGTGGACGCGTGTTCCATTGGATTGAATGGTTGGTCGAAAAAGACTCCCGACCCTCTGTGGCTACACCCGCTCGTAAATGGTTGCGATGCCCTGCCCTACTCCGATGCACATCGTGGCCAGGCCGACACTCAGGTCGCCAGCGACCATGGCGTGGATCAGCGTGGTCGAGATGCGGGCTCCACTGGCACCCAGCGGATGACCGATGGCGATCGAACCGCCGCGCACGTTGACTTTCGCTTCGTCCAGCTCGAGCGATCGGAGGCACGAAAGTGACTGAGAAGCAAACGCCTCGTTCAATTCGATCACGTCGATATCGGCCAGCGACATCCCGGCTCGTTGGAGCGCCTTGTGAGTTGCCGGGACGGGGCCGGTTCCCATGACCGACGGTTCGACACCCGCGACGGCGGTCGATTTGATGCGGACTAGGGGTGTCAGTCCCAGCTCCTTCGCTTTCTCTTCTGACATCATCAGCATCGCCGACGCGCCATCGTTGAGCGGGCTACTGTTACCGGCCGTTACGGTGCCGACACCTGGCATGAAGGCCGGTTTGAGGCTGGCCATCGCTTCCATATTGGCGTCAGCGCGGACGCATTGGTCTCGTTTACACAGGATACGTTTCCCATCTTCGTCGCGGCCGTAGATGGGGATGATCTCTTGGTCAAAGAGGCCGGCGGTGTGACTGGCGTCCGCCTTTTTATGGCTGTTCATCGCGAACGTATCTTGGTCTTCGCGAGAGATGCCTTGGGTCTGCGCCAGGAATTCGGCGGTGACTCCCATCAGCAACGTTCCCTTCGACGTGCGGTGGAACAGGTTGGGGTTCAGATCGATCCCATGATCCATCGCGACATGGTGCATGTGCTCCAGCCCACCGACGATCTGCACGTTTTCGAAACCGGCCATGATGGCGTGGGCGGCTTGGTTGACCGCTTGCAGGCTGCTACCACACAGACGGTTGATGGTGGCTCCACCCGCTTCGACCGGCAAACCGGCCATCAGACCAATATTGCGGCCGACATTCAGGCCCTGCTCCATCGTCTGATTGGTATTACCCATCAACACATCTTCGACTTCATTGGGGTCGATGCCGGTGCGTTCGATCAGCGCCTTCACGCAAGCGACCGCCAGATCGTCCGAGCGGACGTCGCGGTAGTAACCTTTTTCAGGATGGGCGCGCCCGATAGGCGTGCGACAACAATCAACGACAACGGCAGACGACATGGTTCATCCTCTTGGGATTGGTGCTGCGTGCGAGGCACGGTTTCCGGTTTGGGAATGATTGATTAGTGATTTGTTATCCGTAAAACTTGCCGCCCGATTTGGCTTTTTCCAGTAGCAAATCGGTCGGATGAAAGCGCTTGCCGAGCGATTCGAACGGCTTGAGCATTTCAACGATCTTGTCGGCTCCTACCGAATCGGCCCAGAACATCAGGCCCCCTTTGAACGGAGGAAAGCCGGTGCCGAAGATCATGCCCAGGTCGATGTCGCGCGGGTCGCGGACGATCTCTTCTTCCAAAATGCGAGTCGCCTCGACCAGCATGGGTAGAAAGAGCCGATTCGTTAGTTCCTTGCGATCGAACTTTTTGGGCTGACTCGTTTGGTAAGTCTTAAGGAACTTGTCGAAGTCCGGATCGGGCTGAGGTTTCTTCTTTTTGTTGTTGTACGAGTAGAACCCGGTTCCCGTTTTGCGTCCCAGGCGGCCCGCCTCGAGCAGTGCCGGCAATAATTCGTTGCCGCTGAAGCGATCAGGAAACGCGTCGCAAAGTACTTTGCCGGCATGCACGGCGGTATCGATGCCGACCATGTCGTAGAGTTCGATCGGCCCCATCGGCATGCCGAATGTCTTGGCCGATTTTTCGACCGTTTTGACCTCGGCTCCTTCGAGCACCAATTCTAATGCCTCATTCATGTACGGTAGCAACAGGCGGTTGACCAAGAATCCTGGCCCGTCGTTGCAGATGATCGGCATTTTGCCCAAGCGTTTCACGTAGGCGACCGCAGTTGCCACCGTTTCGTCGCTCGTTTTCTGGCCGCGGATGACTTCGACCAGCTTCATCTTGCGAACCGGATTGAAAAAGTGAATGCCGCAGAAGCGTTCCGGTCGCTGCAACTCAGAAGCCAAATCGCTAATTGGAATGGTCGAGGTGTTGCTGGCCAGGATGGCGTCGTCTCGCATGTGCGGTTCGAGCCCAGCGAAGATCTGTTTCTTGATGTCCTTATTCTCAACCGCCGCTTCGATGACGACGTCCGCTTTGGCGACTTCGCTGCTGGAGAGCGTCCCATTGACCAGCGGAGCAAACTCGACCGCCTTCTCCACATCTTTGGCCTTGAGTTCGCGGTTATAAGAGACCTCTTCCAGGATCGATTGCACCCCTTGGGCCAATGCTTCCGGCCGCGTGTCGGTAATGGTCGCCGAGATCCTCCGCCGCACGTTGGCAGCCGCGATGCCAGCGCCCATGATACCGGCCCCGATGACACCGGCCGATTTGATGTCCGCCGGCTCGACCGACTGATTCGCGACGCCGGTGTCTTTCTTATTGCGATCGGTGAGGAAGAAGATGTTGAGCAGCGATCGGTTAATGGGCGAGCCGAACAGATCGGCCATCCCTTCCGCTTCCATCTGGCAGGCGGTGTCGCTGTCGACGCCGGCGGCCCCCAGCATGATCTCCAGTGCCGAAACGGGAGCCGGATACTGGCCTTTCGTATGTTTTTGGATCATCGCCGAAGCGGCCGCACCGAGGAAACCAAGCTCGCCAGCGCTGATGTCGACGCTGCCTGACCAGGTCTCGCGGTCTTGCTTGTACTCGCCCGTTTCTTGCTCGGCTCGGACGACTCGAATCGCGGCCCCCAACAAATCTTCCGCATCGACCAAGTCGCACGCCCAGCCCATCTGGAACGCTTCCTTGCCCGAGATCGATTCTCCGCCGGTGATCATTTCGACGGCGTTGCTCAAACCGACAAGGCGAGGTCCGCGAACCGTGCCGCCCCAGCCGGGGAACAGGCCCAGCTTGACTTCGGGAAAACCAAACTGAGTCTTCGGGTTGGAAGTCATGACGCGACGGTCACACCAAGACGCGAGTTCGGCTCCACCGCCGACACAAATACCGTCGATCGCAGCGATCGTCACGAACGGGCATTTCGTGAATCGCTGAAACAATCCCTGACCACGCAGGCACATTTCGACCGTTTCTTTCGAGTCGATATCGAGCGAAGCGGCGAACTCTCGCAGATCGGCCCCGGCGATGAACTGGCCCGGCTTGCCCGAGATGAATATCAGTCCGGCGAGTTCGTTGTTGGTTTCGAGCGAGTCCAAGTGCGCCGATAGCTCTTCCAGCACCGAACGTGATAGCACGTTGGCACCTTTGTCGGGCATGTCGAGCGTCAGGACCGCAATGTCGGGCTCGGGGTAGGAAACCGTGATCGTATTCGCTGCCATCGGGTGGCTCCTGCAAGCGCGTGAGCTTGTTGATTTGCGTGAGACAAGTTGGCGGTGCCGGCTCGAATCGAATTCGAGATGCACTCCCCGGTGTCATCGGCACTATATGCCTGTAGGCTTCATCAAGAAAGCGTCGCAGAAGACAGGGTGTCGCGGTAAACTGGGGCGACTTCCGGTCGGCGTCGGCTGCGCGAAAGTGGCGTTATCCGAATCAGAAGACGACAATTGAACCGGGAACGAATTCCAGTTCGGTTGCGGCAGTGACTGTCACCAGAGAAGTTGAAAAACCGTCCACGAAAGTCGAAACATGCGATCTACCATCCAGCGACCATCAAGGAAGTCTTCGTTGCTTGCGGCGATCATGCTCACCGGGGGCCTGATATCGGTGGTGACCGCGCAAGAGACGGCCGTGGAAAAGAGCTCGGTCGAGGCAGAAACGGCCGACTTGCCAACGGTGACGTTGCGGATCGATTACGGAAATGACTTTGAGAAAGTCTACGCCGCGATTCCTTGGCGCGAAAAATTGACGATCGCTGACCTGATGCAGCACTCCAGCCAGCATCCGCAACCGACAAAATTCCAAACAAGAGGCAGCGGTGCGACCGCATTCTTGACCGCCATCGATGGCATCGAAAATGAAGGATACGGCAAAAAGTGCTGGATTTTTTACCTGAATGGGAAGAAGGGTGACGCCAGTTATGCGACCGTTCAGCTTTCCTCCTCGGACAGCGTCTTGTGGAGGTATCAAAAGTTCCCGTAGGATGGGTGGTTCGCGGTGGGGTTACCAAAGCGAGCCGGGAACCTTGACGTGCTCGCGAGTCCCGCGGCAGGGGATGTGCCGCAGTGCCGGTCCCGGTTTTGTAATTGCTGCGACAGTGAATCGTGAGGTCGTTGGGGCTTTCGTTACGAATTTCGGATTAAGAGTTGGGAGAGACACTTGGGTCGTGCATCATCGAAAGAGTTGTTTGTATTCGTCGGTCTGGTTTTGGCCGGAGTCGGTTTACGCATGCAATTCCAGCATCTTCCGAACTTCGCTCCTGTTGCGGCGCTCGCTCTGTTCAGCGGTTACTATTTCCGTTCGCGGATGCTGGCCGTTGCGACTCCCACCTTTGTCATGTTGCTGACCGATTCGATGATCGGCGCCTACCACCCGGTTTTGATGGCAGTCGTCTACGGCATGTTGGCATCTCCCATCTTGTTCCGCAGCTTCTTGCGGCGTCATCTGAACGTGCAGGGCGCGTCGGGGCGTCAAGCGGCGTTGTCGACGTTGGGGTTGGTCGGTTGTGGCCTGCTTTCATCCATCGCATTCTTCGTCGTGACCAATTTTGCGACGTGGATGATTGGTGGGCTCTACGATTACACCTGGCACGGATTGACTCGTTGCTTCGTCCAGGCTCTACCGTTCTTCCGCTACACGGTGGCCGGCGATTTGTTCTTTGCCACAGCGTTGTTCGGCAGCTATGCATTCGTTTGCAGTTTTGCCTGGGATCGCCGAACGGCCGTTTCGCAGACTGCTTGAGATCGGGCGGCTGATTCTGATACCAGTGTTTTGCAGGCTCATCTGCGCTGCAAGCGGTATTGGTGGCTTGTTGGGTGGTCCTACACCAGAGGGTCGGGAGTCTTTTTCGGGTAACCGGTTTACGTGCTGGGTACCGCGTCGACCGAAAAAGACTCCCGACCCTTTCGCTTCGAACTCTTGACGGCGTGGCACGAGCGAATCGTGTAATCCAAATTTACACAATGCACCTCGATGTTTTCTAAACCGAGAGCGCCGCCCGAAGTTCCTCGTGCGCCTGGGGGATCGCGTCATACGGCTTTTCTTCTTCGTATTCCAGCACGACGGCACCCTGATACCCGGCTTCATTGAGGATTTTGCCAATCCGCGTGATGTCGGCTGGGTACTTTGACTTGTCGGCTCTTTTCATCGTCGTTTTGACTTGGACATTGACCGCGTATCCCAGGCAGCGTTCGATGTCTGCGTAGGGTTGCTCGCTTTGAAAATTGCCCGTGTCTAGATTGATACCGATCCATTTACCGTGCTCGGTATCGTCAATTCGCTTCATGATCTCGAGCATCTGATCAGCGGTCAGATTGCCATGATTCTCGATGCCCAGAAAGATTCCGTGTTCGGCCGCTTTGATGGCACAACGATGAATCGCGTCGACCGCTTGTTGCATGCGCTCGGGATGTTCGGCCAATTCGGCCCCTTTGCCTGCGAAGAAACGGATGTGCGGAGCCCCCAGTAAAGCCGCCCGGTCGATCCATTCGATCGCCGAGACGATATCGTTCTCAAGTTTCTCGCCCGCTTTGCCGGTAAAGTTATTACCAATGGCGGTGCCACAAATCGGCAGACCACGTTGAAATGCTTCCCGTTTGATGTTGCGGAAGTAATCGGCGTCGCCATCCGGTTTGAAGAAGTAACTGGTTAGCTCGGCCGCGTCGAAGCCGTGTTCGACGCAATAGTCAAGAAAATCGATCATGTTGATCGTCGGCCCATCGGTCGCCGGCGTCTGATCTTTCCCCTTCTTGAAGCGAAAATAGTCTCGCAACGAATAGGCTGCCAACGCGACTTGAAACCGGGGCGGTCCGGAACGAGCAATCGTTTCCCGGGCGGCCAACTGCTGAGACAATGATCCGGCCGAGAAAGGGCCCGCCAAAATCGCTGCCGTCGAGCCGGCTGCAACGCTCAAAAAGTCCCTGCGATCCATTCGATTCCTCATGCGGTTGTTGATTCGTGTGTTTTTCGATCCGAGCGGCCACCGGCGGCCAGTCTAGGATAACGCGTTTTTCTCACGATTCGACCCCTGCACGTCGAGCGCCTGTCATGGTCCGGATCACGGAACACCGCTGTTGATGCTCGTGGCTCGATCTTGACAGAATTCTCGTTCTTCAAAAAACGAGACCAGACAGTGACTAGCGCTCGTGCTGACTCGATGATCGATTTTGCAGGGAGCTTACCCATTGCCCAAGTTCGTCGACGATGGGGTCGTCGGTCAGTTCGCGGGCCGCATCGAAGGACGCCCTGCTCTGCTGCCAATCTTCGATGGCAAGTTCTGGTTGTTCTAGCAGCGCGTGCTGCTGACCCTGTTTGGCTTGGAAGAAACCTCTCCAGACAATGAATCCTGATGCGTTGGGAAAACGAACGATCAGTTCCGACATCAGATCGATCGCCGACGACAGGTGCTCTGTCGATTCTTTCCGCCTGTTTTCACATTCACGGCCTGTGGTCACGTTCGCTTCGCAGTCGAGGATCGTTGCCAGCTTGAAGTGGGCATGAGCGAGGACAACCTTGTAGGCTGCCACGTCGGGTCGACGGACGACGAGTGTCGATCCGAGCGAGATGGCTCGCCGCAATCGCCTTTCGGCGGTTGCGCAGATCGAAATGTCCAAGGCGTTTGCGAACACAGAAAATTCGCCCAGCGATTCGACCAGGTCGAATCGGTAATCCAAATTGTCGGGCGATTCCTCCACCAATCGTTCGAGGATCTCCATGGCCTCATCCTCAAGGCGCGTATCTTGTGGAGCCCGATGCACTAGGTTGTCGTGAACACGCTCACGCAAGCAGCGAGCGAGAAGCTGTTGCTGTACCGGTGGAAGTTCGGCCTCAATCGCCTCGTTTTCGAGGATGTGAATGGCCAGATCGAGCGATTGATTTGCAGGAGAATCGTCCGGTGCGATGGCAAATTTGTCGACGGCGTGCGCGCCGCCGATGACAAAGGAGGGAGGCAAGCTCCGCGGGCCCATGCCGGGACGAATCCGTGTACCTTGTAGATAGTGAGTCCGCGCCAGTTCGAATCGGACGCGAGGTACCAAAGCGTTTTCTTCCGGATTGGCTGGGTCCAATTCTTGACTCAACTCGCCCAATAACCGTTGCGCTTGATCATGCTCTCGGACCCCGGTGGGGCTGTCACCATGCAACCGATAGGCATAGCCCAGTTGGTTGTGCAGTGTGGCCAGCGCGATGCGATGTTTGGCGTCGTCAGGTAGTTGTTGATGTTTAGCGATGGCTGACCGGTAAGCCTGGATCGCCGCGCCATGATCGCCAAGCCGTTCACGAATGTTACCGATCGTCGCCTGAGCGGTGGCCGCTTTGAGCATCAATTCAGGACTGTTCGCATCCTGGATTGCCAGCTGTTCGTAGTACTGTAACAGGTTCTCCAACAGCGCCGCCGCTTCGCTGGAAAGCATGGGCTCGCCCGTCCGGGGAACTCCAGAGATGGGTTCGATGCCAAAACGAGAGAAGACGCTGTCGAGCGCTCCGGTGGCCAGCGTCGACGTTGCCGTAGCGCGGACTCGTTCCAATCGTTCGCCGTCGAGCGCTCGTTGTAACGTGGCGGCGCCCCACAGCGACAAGCCCAGGACCGACGCGGTTAATAGAACGACGCAGGCGCAGGCGGCGGAAAGCGCCTTGTTGCGTCTCGACCAGCGTGCGAATCGTTCGAAGGAAGAGATGCGTCTGGCCAGAATCGGTTCGTCATTGAGGAACCGATCGAGGTCCTCTTCCATGGCTCCGGCCGTTTTATATCGATGCTGTGGTTCTCGCGCCATCGCCTTCAAAACGATCGTTTCCAAATCGCGCGGGATCGTCTTATCGATCGAACGGGGAGAGGGCGGGACGTCGTTTGTTTTTTGCCGCAGCAAACTTCCTTGGTCGGTTTCGTCAAACGCGCGACGCCACGTGAGAAGCTCATAGAGCGTCAGCCCCAACGAGTAGATGTCGCTTCTGGCATCTTCCTTGCCCTGCAATTGTTCGGGCGACATGTAGCGGAGGGTGCCCAGCATTTGGCCCGTCTTGGTCGCTCCGTCCTCCTCCGACATCATTTTGGCCAGTCCAAAATCGGCGATCCAGGCAGTGCCGGTACGATCCAGCAGCAAGTTCGCCGGCTTAATGTCTCGATGGAGGATGTCGCGACTGTGCGCGTAGCGAAGCGCCGACGCGATTTGCCGGCCCAGGGTGGCGATCTTGGGCCAATCGGCCCGCAATGAAAATTCGGCATCGGCGCGCATTTTTTGCCCATGGATATCGATGACTTGGTCGAGCCCTTTCCCATCGATGAGCTGCATGATGTAGTAGTGGATGCCCCATTGTTCACCGACGCCCAGGACGGGCACGATGTTCGAATGATGCAAGGTGCCGGCCGCTTTGGCTTCCCGCTTGAATCGCCGAATCTGTCGTGGCGAAGTGAGCAGCGTCGGTGCAAAGACCTTGATGGCGACCGGCCGATCGAGCGATTGTTGTTGAGCCTCGTAGACGACCCCCATACCGCCGAAGCCAATCTTGCGAAGGATGCGAAAGTCGCCTAACTGAGACACGTTGCGATCGAGCAGCGTGTCGGCCGAGTCTCGCAATCGCCGCATGTCGGGCTTGATGTCCTCCATCATCATCAGCGTCGGAAAGATCGCTTCGATGGCCGCGGCGTGCTTGGGATATCGCTGTTGGAAATCTTCAACCGAGGTCGGTTTGCCGGCACGTATTTCGGCGAGGAATTTCTCGGCCAATTTTTCGATTGGGTCGCGCGGGTCGTCTTGTTTGGCCGACATCAGTTAAGACACCACGCCTTTGAGCTTCGAGAGCGCTCGGATGTATCGCTTGCTAGCGGCGCCGGGAGTCAGTCCTAATTCGGCGGCCGCTTCGGCGTTGGTCAACTCTTCAAAATGCCGGAGCACGAGGATCTCTCGATCGGCGACTTCCATCGTGTCCAGCAGTTCTCGCATGCGCTCGGTTAACTCATTTCGCTGCGCCGCCTGGCTGGGCGACGTCAGGCTGCCAGAAAATTCACGGGCCATCTCGCCCGAGTCCATCGTCGGTTTGGCCGGGACGACGGGTTCTTCGCGCCGCGGATCTCGTTTCTGTCGTTGGAAGTGCCAACGTTGCACGGCGGCCAATTGCTGAGCGACCAAGAACCGCATCCAAACGAAGACCGGCATCGACGGGTCGGCGAGGTAATCGTCAAGCCGTTTTGAAATGTCAACGAATCCTTCTTGCAAGACATCGTCCGCGTCGATCCGCTTCATCAATCGGGGGTCGATGCGAAGTTCGACCATCCGCCGCAGGCGCCCTCGATGCTGTTGATACATTTCGGCCAGCGCTTTCGAACCACCAGACCGCAATCGTTCGACCGATTCGACATCGTCAATATTCCGAGGAATTTCCTGTTTTTCGCGGCCCGTATCCATGTGCCGATTATAGCCGAATCGAATGGAAAAAAACTTTGTCGACAAACGGGCGCTCATTAGCAGTTAACAGAGTAAGGCAAATACGCTCGGCGAATCAAAACTCGCCGGGCTCCAGGAACATCCCCGAGAGGAGGCTCGCCATGAGTCAGCGCAAGCAGAATCGTAGAAATCGTCGCCGTCGCAAGAAAGGGACGCGATCGACATTGGGTTTGGAGTCACTGGAAACACGGACATTGCTCGCCGCCGACCTCTGCGTGGGTGGTGACGACTGCGTAAGCGACAAAGATGCGGTCGATCCGGTGGAGACGGTGTCGACTGAATTCGACGAGCGCATGGATGTGAACGTGGATGGAACGGTGACTCCCGCCGATGCAATCATCGTGTTGAATGCCATGCTTGACGGCACGTCGGCGGAAGATGATCCGGCGATGGATGTGAACGCCGACGGTGTGCTATCTCCACTCGATGTACTCGGTGTTTTGACGGCCATGCCCCGCGACGGTGATCGCGGACCGCATCGAAGCGGCGGAGATCGGGGACGTGGCGGAGGTCCTGGTGGCGGAGGAGGTCCCGGCGGCGGAGGCCCAGGTGGCGGAGGTGCGGATTTCGTCCGCTCGATCGATGGCACGGACAATAACCGGCGCAATGAAGAGTGGGGCTCGACCCACGAAGAACTGCAACGCATTTCTGCAAGTGAATACGCCGATGGTGAATCGGCGCCTGCTGGGGAAGATCGCATTAGCGCCCGTGAGGTGAGTAATCTGTTGGCGGCTCAAACCGAATCGGTTGAGAACGAACGCGGTCTGAGCGACCTGCTTTGGCAATGGGGACAGTTCATTGACCACGACCTTGATTTGTCCGAAGGTGCCGACCCGTCCGAAGAATTCAACATCGACGTGCCGCTTGGCGATCCCTACTTCGACCCGTTTGGAACGGGAGAGGAGCAGATCAGCTTGACACGGACGATCTTCGAAGTCGATGAGAACGGAGTCCGCCAGCAAGTGAATGAACTGTCGGCCTACATGGACGGTTCGAACGTGTACGGATCGGATGATGAGCGCGCGGCCGCCTTGCGATCGTTTGAAGGAGGTCGGTTGAAAACGAGCGACGGTGATTTGCTGCCATTCAACGTCGATGGACTGGCGAACGCGGGCGGCACGGGTGATACGCTCTTTTTGGCTGGAGACATCCGTGCCAACGAGCAAATCGGATTGACCGCCATGCACACGCTGTGGGTGCGTGAGCACAACCGAATTGCCGATGACCTGGCCGCTGACAATCCGCAACTGTCGGATGAGCGGCTTTACCAGCGAGCCCGGGCGATCGTCATCGCCGAGATGCAGGCGATCACTTACAACCAGTTCCTTCCCTCATTGTTGGGCCGCGGAGCGATCGCAGCGTACGACGGTTATGACCGTCGTGTGAATTCGGGGATCACGAACGAATTCTCGACGGCCGCTTATCGATTTGGACACAGCATGCTGTCGACCGAGCTGCTGCGACTGAACAACGACGGTACGGTGGCGGACGAAGGTCCTATTTCGTTGCAGAATGCGTTCTTTAGCCCGAACGAGATTGTCGACCATGGGATCGATTCGTTGCTCCTTGGGCAGGCAACGCAGACGGCTCAAGAGATCGACACCATGGTCGTCGATGATATTCGGAACTTCCTGTTTGGGCCGCCAGGTTCAGGCGGGTTCGATTTGGCATCCCTCAACATTCAGCGCGGGCGAGATCATGGCTTGGCCGACTACAACCAAGTTCGCACCGACATGGGGCTCGATCCGGTCGAGACGTTCGCGGACATTTCGTCCGACACCGAGGTGCAAGCGGCGCTCGAGGCGGCCTATGGCACCGTCGATAACATTGACCTGTGGGTCGGTGGTTTGGCCGAAGATCATGTTCCAGGAGCCAGCGTTGGCGAATTGGTGCAAGCGATCCTCGTCGATCAGTTCACGAGGATTCGCGACGGAGACCGATTCTGGTACCAAGAGATTTTCGACGGTCAAGAATTGCGAGAGATCGAGCAGACGACATTGGCCGATGTGATTGAACGCAATACGAGCGTGGAAGGATTGCAACAGAATGTGTTCTTTGCCTCTGCGGGACCTGTGAATCCGATTCGGCCGGCCACGTTGGATGTGGCCGACTTGAACGGAGGCAGCGGTGGCGGTCAGGCGTTGCAAGTGCCGCTCGAGCCGCTATCGAACGCTGATGCGGCGCGTGCCGATGACCGAACGCCGGAGGCTGCTCGTCCATCACAACGTCGCGGGCAAGAATCGCGACGAAGCGACCGCCCCCATGATCGTGGTGTGACGCCAACGAATCGGATCGCGTCCCTGGATGCGGCTTTTGCCGACTTGGCAGACGCTTGAGGGGATGTGTTTTGCCAAGCGACTGGGGTCTGACCTGAGGCCCCGGTCGTGTTTCTTCACACCGTAGAGTCGCTATTTTTTTACGAGCTCGCGCGCCTTCTTGCGTAATTCTTCGCTCGTCCAGCCACGCCGTTCCGCTTCCAAGAGCATGCGCTTTTGGTCTGAGTAAGACAGTCGTGCCACGGCCGCGTGGGCCGACCAAGAGAGATTGTGGCGGCGATTCGACGGCGGGACACGCCGTGCGATCGATTCGTAACGTTGCAATTGGTCGCCGGAAATCAACCCTTCGCAAGCCTGGGAAAAATCTTCACCAAATTGGGCATCACCGGCAAGTAACATGTCGCCGATCCACCACGGACTGGCCCGTTGGCACCACAGCGCAAACTGGAAGGGCCCGATCCATTCGTCGATTTCGGGTTTGCCGTGGACCTTTACGGAACTGGGTAGGAATTGGAAACTGCCTAGTGAGATTTTTGGGTCCATTTGGATTACAACCGTAGTACGTTCCCAAGAGCTGGGCGCATTGGATTTCGCTTCGGCCTACTTTCGGCGTTCAGTCAAGCTCTCACGTTTTAACGATTTGCGACGGCAGGTTAAGGCCAATCATGACGAGTTCTTCTTTTCCCGGTTTCGGCAAGTTTCCCCAAACGCGACCCCGGCGCAACCGGCGGCTGGATTGGACGCGTCGCTTGGTTCGCGAACACGCGCTCACGACAAACGACTTGATTTGGCCCGTTTTCGTCCACGACGGCGACCATCGTCGCGAGGCCATTTCGTCGATGCCGGGCGTCGATCGGTTATCGGTCGACCTGTTGGTCGAGGCGGTTGCCAAGGCGGTCGATTTGGGGATTCCGGCCGTCGCGATTTTTCCGGCCACCGATCCGGCAAAGAAAACGGCCGCAGCGGAAGAAGCGCTCAATCCTCAAAATCTCGTCTGCACGGCCGTGCGAAAAATCAAAGAGCGTTTTGCAGATCAGATTGGTGTGGTGTGCGATGTGGCGCTCGATCCGTACACGAGCCACGGTCATGACGGTCTCATTCGAGACGGCTACGTGGTGAACGACGAAACGCTGGCCGTGTTACGTCAACAAGCGATCGTCCAAGCGGAAGCGGGCTGCGACGTGATTGCTCCTTCCGACATGATGGATGGGCGAGTGGCCGCGATTCGAGAATCGCTCGACGAGTGCAGCCTGCAAAACGTCCAGATCATGGCCTACTCGGCCAAATATGCTTCTGGATTTTACGGCCCTTTCCGCGATGCGGTCGGCTCCTCCAGTAGCCTCGGTCAGGGTGACAAGCGGACCTACCAAATGGACCCCGCCAATACCGACGAAGCGATCCGAGAAGTGGCGATGGATTTGGAGGAAGGTGCCGATATGGTGATGGTCAAACCGGGCATGCCGTACCTCGATATCGTCCGCCGGGTGAAAGAGTCGTTTGGTGCTCCAACATACGTTTATCAAGTGAGTGGTGAGTATGCGATGCTGTGTGCGGCTGCCCAAAATGGGTGGCTTGATCGGGAGAAAGTCATGATGGAAAGCCTGTTAGCGTTCAAACGAGCCGGTGCGGACGGGATTCTCAGCTATTTTGCCATCGAAGTGGCGGAGCGATTGGCGGCTCGCTGAGCCAAATCGGGCGGATTCAAATTGCGACCGGCCTGCGAGCTTGTTATTCTGAAGTCTGCTTCGTCGCCGTTCGGAACGAAGCTTTGCACGAATCAGAGAATCGCCACTGCACACGAAAACGTTCCCTTCTGCCATGCTCCTTGATAAGGACGGCGGAGCGGAACGTTTTTTTGTGCAGTGATCGCCTACCGTCACACGAATTGGACCCGCTCTTTCACCGGAGAAGAACTAATGCTGTCGACTCGAGTTCGAATCTACCCCGCATGCCTCGCATGTGCATTCCTGCTTGTCAGCGCTGTCGGCGCTATGGCGGCTCATACGAACAATATTCTCATCACCGGTTATTGGCCGCCCACGAATGAAATGGTTCGGCACTTTAGCACGAACCCGGAACAAAACCTGACCGGCTGGGAAGGTCAGGACTGGGAAGGCTTAGGTTACGATATCCACTCTTACTTCCCCGAATTTCCACTGGGGGTTGATGTCGATCCACAGGGTGAGGGCGACTTTACCGTCGACTATCAAGACACGTCGGAAGATTGGTGGCGAATCACTGCGGAGATTAACCCAGTGGCAATCATCACGTTTAGCCGTGGCAATGATGACAATAGTTGGGAGGTTGAACGGCTGCAACGGAATTGGGGACCGGCTTGGCGAAACGATTATGAAGCGCCTTTTAAGCCGACTCCTAGTCCCCCCGATTCGTCGATGCCACAAAATGCGGCTCGCCTATCGACGCTACCCATGGATGACATTGTGCAATCGGTCAATGACG
Source organism: uncultured Pirellulaceae bacterium (assembly GCA_964480915.1). Taxonomy (GTDB): domain Bacteria; phylum Planctomycetota; class Planctomycetia; order Pirellulales; family Pirellulaceae; genus CAWGCE01. The sequence goes on from CAYZRS010000038.1 coordinate 31,447, forward strand.
GAGCCGTGGGGGTAAACGCTTACATCGATCAGTTCGGAGGCGGCGGCCAATTTCTGTCTGAGTACATCGCTTACCATGGAGTTTGGTATCAAGATCTTCACAGCGACCCGAGTGATCCTTTCCAAAGTGTGGCAGCAGGCCACATTCACGTCGGTGGGCAAGTTTCGATTGATCAGGGGCGAGCGGCGACGGAAATCTCATTGCGGACCCTGATTGGCCATGTCGACATGCTCTTGGTTCCTGAGCCAAACATAGGGGTTTTGCTGTTTTTCGGCGCTTTGACGCTTTGGCGGCGTCGTGGATGAATTCCGTGCGGCCCGCGGAATGCTGAAAAAACCTGCCAAGCTGTTGCATTTCCCTCACCTTTTGGACGCAGTGCGTTGCATTTCGCCCCCAGGGGGTTAGCATGAACGACTGTCGTTGTGTGTATCTTGAAACACACAGTCACACGGTTTTCATGCTGCTTTAGGTGGGAGGATTGCCAGTGAAAGGGCGTTAACACGACAAAGGAATAGTCAAACCCAAGGGTTTGATACCCCATCTAAACTCGAACGCATTTTCGCGTTTGGTTCGCTCGTTGCCGATTCTTGACAGGGTCCTGGCTTGAGGATTTTTCCTCGCGCTGATCTAGCTCGACGGTGATTTGCCTGGGAAGTGTTCGTCTCTTCTTCAAAGAAGAGATGAGGGCTAACAGGGAGCGTCTCGAGTTGCTTCACTCGCGCCGTCCCTTCGGACGGATGGGAATGGAGGATGGTATAGCGACGGATGTCGCATCGAATTCTGTTAACTCGCTTTCGCTTTTTTAATGAGGAAGAACTAATGCGTAGAAACCTTATTGCTTTTCTTGTCTTGGCTATGGCTGCGCCTGCAATGGCTCAAGTTAGCTATCACGTCACGGGCCGCAACATCGTTGTTCCTGGGCCACAAGGTGGACCCGATCGAGACAACAAAGTCTGGCTGTTCGATTCAGCTGGAAATCTAACCGGTTCTTATGACCAAGCCGGTTCTGCTGCAACGGATGCATGGGGCTACCGTGATGGAGCAACCGACGGCAACAACGACGTCTACTTTGGCTGGGGCGGCGGAATCAACAAGCACGCGGCCGATGGTACTTTTCTTGGTCAAGTCGTAACTGGCGGCGGACCTAACGGCACCTGGCGTGCACTCGCTTTCGATCCATCCGGAGACGGTGGCGCGGGTAGCTTGTGGTCGGGTGACTTTGGCGACGATATCGTCGAAATCGATCTGGCTGGTAATGTTCTCAATACGCTCACGAACGGTGGCCAGTACTCGCTTTACGGTCTGGCTTACGATGACTCGACCGGCAACCTGTGGGGCCACAGCACCGGCGGCGACGTTGTCGAAATCAGCACGGCCGACGGTACGGCACTCGGTTCGTTCACCGAAGGTTTCACGGGTGGAACACCTTCCACGGCTGTCACCAACGGTGGCTTGAGCGGATTTTCGGAAACGGGTGGCGAACTTGTCGCTTTGTGCCAATGCACACCGAATGACTTGGTTGGCCATTACTCGACAGCCGGAGCTCTGGGCTTCAACTTCGATTCGTTTGGTCCCATCACGGCTGGTGGATTAGATGTCCAAAACTTGGGCATCGCGGTAACTGCTGTTCCTGAACCGGCCGGTTTCGCGCTCTTCGGTTTGGCGCTTGCCGGACTTGGCTTTATCCGCCGTAAGTAGTGCTGAACGGAATTTGAAAATCAACAGCAGGGCCGCCCTCGGGTGGCCCTGCTTTTCTATTGCAGTGTGCGAGCCCACTTTAAGGCCTCTTGGGCAGGTTGGAATTTGTCGTCCAGGTCGACGGCTTTCTCAAGTTCGGCAATGCCGGATTGGATCTCTTGTTTGGCGATCAACCCTAAACCCAGGTCGAATCGGGCCAGCGCGTTTGCCGGTTCGATTTCCAGCGACATCCTCAACCGCCGAATTGACTCGTCGTACTTTTCCTGCTGTCGCAAGCGGTTCCCTTGAATGGCCAGTTGATCTGCGGTTGCGCCTTCGAACATGACCTCGGTACGAGCAGGATCCTTGATTGGTGTTTTGCCTTGTAAAGACTGAGCCCATTGGGCGACCTGCTGCGCCTTCGCTGGTTCATTCAAAGATTGCAGCACGCGAGCGAGCAGGATGAATACTTCACGGTGCTTTCGATTCGCCGTGGCCGCTGCTTCCAACAGCTGGCGGGCCTGTTGCGGCTGACCCGCCTTGATCGCCACGCGTGCCAGTCCCAAATTTGCGTGGGAGACCACATCGGATTGGCCTGCCGCTTTTTCAAAACAGGTTTTGGCCAATTCCAGATTGCCCACGTCCAACAGCGCCTCTCCCCAGCGAATATTGACCGGACCGTAATCCGGACGGAGAGCCGCGGCCCTGCGTAGAATTTCGGCTCGCACTTCGGGGCCCGCATCAGGCAGGCAAACCGAATGCATGTAGGGCCAGCGAAAATCGTCCGGGTCGAGCCGTTCCGCTTCGCGGTAACAGACAACCGCTTCTGCGACCAAGTTATGAACATCGAAGACCATTCCCATTCGGCCCCAGTGTGTTGCCGATTGTGGATTGGCCAAGACCGACGCTCGCACATCGCGTACCTTCTCCACAACAAACCGCTCCGCGCCGCTCATGTCGGGGTTGGGCAGGATCGGTTCGAGCCGTTCTGCTTCCTGACCGCAGCCGACCAACAGCAGGCATCCGCCGGCGAGCGCGAAGAAAGTGTGTCGTACCTGGTTCAAAATCATTCCTGTCGGTAGTAATGAAGGTACCACTACTTGGTTCTCAGCCGCTGCGATTGTTTTGACAGCAGGCCTTTGCCTTGTTCAATGACGATTGACCGATTGATGAATTCGATGGCGAAAGACTCTTTTTGCCCGTCCGGCCAGCGAACTTCTATCTTATCGACGACAGCGTCCTTGCCGAATCCAAAATGGGCAGCGGACGAATTACTGGACAAGTAACTTGCACCTGGATGCACGCGCCGAACCATCGGTTTGCCGGCGACATCAATGACAAGCTCCGCACCGAGTGCCGGGCGCCCGTTTGTCAAAGCGGCCACGGACAGCCAGTCGCCCAGATTGGCCGAGTCATTCAAATATAGTCGCCCCGGGCCATGGCAGTTTGCCACGAGCAGATCGAGATCGCCATCGCTATCAGCGTCTCCTACCGCCAGTCCACGTCCGACATGCGACGTCTGTCCGTACGTTCCCACTTGCGAGCTGATGTCGCTAAACGAGTTTTCATCGTTGCGTAGAATGACGCCTGGCTGAGCGTAGTCGGCAAAGAAAGAGGCCGGGGCGTCCGCCGTTGATCCTGCTTGGGCCGATCCTCGGAAAACGTGACCGTTCACGATGGCGAGGTCGAGGTCTCCGTCTTGATCCCAATCACCCGCTCCGACACCAAAGCCGGTGAATGGCAAACTGGTTCCCAGCATCTTCGACGTCGAGGTGGCATCGACGAATCCGGAGCCGTCGTTGACGTACAGGGTGTTACTCTCACCACGAAGATGCGTCATGAACAAATCCCAGTCGCCGTCCCGATTAAGGTCCTCGCAGACGACACCCATGCTGGCTTCCGGGTGGCCTGAGTCGTTAAAGGCGACTCCCAACACCAGCGCGTCGTCCCGGAACGTCCCGTCGCCCAGGTTGACCCACAACTGATTCGCTTCGCCGTCGTTCGCGACGTAGATGTCGATCAGGCCGTCTTTCGTCAGGTCGGCTGCGACAACGCCAAGTCCCCGCTTCGCCGTCTGGATTCCGGCGGCTTGGCTGACATTTGTGAAAGTTCCATCGCCCTGATTGCGGTACAACAGATCGGCTTGCGGTGGATGAGAACTTGGTCCGCAGTAATCGAGCCGACCGCTCTTATCGGGGCACTGAATGCTCGCGTCGAGCTGCACATAATTGGCAACATACAGATCGAGGAATCCGTCTCGATCAAAATCAAAAAAGACCGCCGATGTTCCCCAACCATGGTCTCCTAAGCCTGCGATGTCGGTCACATCTTGAAATGTGCCGTCCCCCAGATTCCGGTAGAGTCGATTCTTTCCAAAGTTCGTGACGAACACGTCGTCGAATCCGTCGTTGTCGATATCGCCGATGGCGACTCCCATCCCGTAGCCGGTATCGCCCAGGCCGCTGGCTGCGGTGACGTCGGTATACTGACCGGAAGTTTCGCGTCGAAAAAGTCGATTGATGGGTCGTGATGTGGGTTCAACGGTGCCCGTGCCGGGCGCCGGTGCGCCGTTTACAAAATAGAGATCGAGATCGCCATCGTTGTCATGGTCGAGAAATGCACAACCAGAACCCATGATTTCGGGCATGAAGTAGTTGCGTTCGCCGCCGCAAGCGTGAACGAAATCGAGTCCGACGTTGTCGGTCACATCGACGAATCGGATGCTCGCCTTGGTTTCGCTGGCTGGCGGTTTGGGGCTTTCGGATGGGCGGTCGCAGCCTGATGGCGACAGCAGCGTGACGATGAGCAGCCCGTAGAGCGTCAATCGCCGGGGGCCGTTTTGGGAAGCGACGGATGCTGTCATTGGGAATCGAGTAGGTAGGCAAGGAGATCTTGGATCTCGTCCAGCGTCAACGTATCCAGAAGCTTGGACGGCATCGGGGATGTGGGCGAGAGCCGTTTGGATTCGATCTCTTCGGCCTTAATTGATGTGAGCAGCCCGGGGTTATACATGTCGGTTCGCACACGCACTCCTTTGGCCCATTGATTGGTCACGCGGCCGGTCACGACTTTGCCGCTTTCGAGTTCAAAGATGGTACTGCGATACTGATCCGAGATATCTCGATCAGGTTCCACGATTGCGGTGAGAGCATCGGTCGTACTGAATCGTCTTCCAAGCGTCGATAAGTCCGGCCCAACGGTTCCCCCTAGTTCGTCGATGCGGTGGCAACGGGCACAATGAGCCTCCACAAAAAGTTGCTTTCCACGTTCTCGATTGCCGTTGATTGGCTCGTTCGATGCGAAGTGTGCACGCAGGTCGTCGAGGGTCCATTCTTGGACAAATTCTCTGGCGACGTCGGGACCGAAGGCGGCCGGTTTTTGTTTCGCCAATTCAAATTCGGGCGACAGTTCTTTTGCGGTTTTGGCGTCGATGCGTTCTTCGATCCACGTCACCATGTCGTCCACGTAGCCCCCGTACGATTTGCCACCACTCCCCTTTTTGCACGCAATACAGGCCGACACATAACTGCGGACTTCTTCGGTGGTCCAATCGTCCGTCGAGTTTTGGAGGGCCAACAAGTAGTGCAGCATGCCAGCCGGCGAAGATTGAGCCTCAACCATGGATAAGCTGCGACCCACGATGTGGGGTGTGTTCCAGTGAGCCAGTATCTTGCACAGTTGCCGGTCGATTCGGGGATCGCTGCTGGGGAAGGCGGCATCGAGCGTCTGCCGCAGAGGTAGTCCAGCGGGGCACGATGTGGCATGTCGGGCAAGTCCGATTTCACAGACACGCAGCAGCATGAGCTGCTCCCGACGCGTTGCGGAGGCAAAGTCGACTTGCCCCAACGAATTCCAAAACGGTTCTTGTAATTCACTCGCCACGCGCGCTTGGGCGAGCAGCGCAGCCAGCCGCCGTCCGGCGATCGGTTCGTCCACGATGCGATTTTTCCAAATCGCCAGATCAACGTGCTCCAGGGCGGTGCGGGCCGCGAAACGAATGTGTCGATCGTCATGGTCCAGGTGTTCCCAAACGAAATCGAGCTGCGCCCGTGCCCCATTGGGCCGATGGAGAAGTTCTAGTTCTTTCCGCAACGTGAGCGTTTCTTGATCACGTTCCGGCGCAACGTCGGTTGGATCGGCAGCGTCTGTCTTTACTTGCGTCACTCGATAGAGACCCGACTGAGTGCCGCGACCACCGGTCGTGAAGTAAAGTGCTCCGTCCTGGGAATTGATCGTTACGTCGGTGAATGGCAAGGCGTTCGCTGACACAAACGGTTCCGCTTCGGCGCGGTAAGAGGCACCGTCGGGCGATAGGTGGATCGCGTGCATGACGCCTCCGCCCCAGTCGCAGGCAAACAAGGCTCGCTGGTAGCGAGGCGAAAACTTGGCTCCGGTTCCAAATGCGATACCTGAAGGCGAACCGGGCCCCATGTCGATGACGGCTGGCAACGAATCGGCAGCGTAATCGGGCCACTTAAAACAACCGCCACGCCAACCGAACTCGGATCCGCTCGTCATATGTAAGATCCGCGTCGGGCGATACCAAGAGGTACCGATGTCCCATTCCATGTCGGCATCGAATGTAAACAACTCACCGTCGGCATTGCGAGCGCAGTCGTATTGGTTGCGGAACCCGACCGAAAGTAACTCGCACTGTTTTCCATCGGGTGACAACTGGCAAACCCAGCCACCGGGAGCCATGCGCCCGACGGCGTGACCGTTGGGGTCCCAGATGCGGCGCAGTAATTGGTCCTCATCCCAGACACGAGGCACTCGCGATGCGGCGAGCTTTGGCAGCGGTGAGTGATTGCCGGCGCAGATGACAAGCGATTGTCGATCTGCGGAATAGATGATCGTATGCGGTCCATGTTCGCCATCCGCTTTCAGTGGCAGAATCAACTTGGGCGCACCGAAGGAGTCCGCTGCGGCGTCGTAGGGGACACGGTACAGTCCGTTCTCTTGGTCTCGTCCGTTCATCATGACGTACAGCGAATCGAAGGCAAAAAGCAGTCCTTGAGCGTGACCCAAGGGGATGTCGAGCCGTTCGACGGTTGTCTCTGCCAGCTTCTCAGCGACGGTGACTCGATAGAGATCGCCATTTTGGTCGCACGTCACCAATCGCCCGCGCGGGTCACTCGTTAAAACGACCCAAGATCCCTGGGATGATTGGGGGACGGAATAGATGAGGTCGATTTGAAACCCATCCGCAACGGAAATGTCTGCAGCGGCAGTGGCTTGTTCCTCATCAGCCAGGGCGATCTGAGTGGATAGGTTGCCGGTGATCAGCAGCGCAAGGAACAATCCGTAACTTAGGGGATGCTGGGTCATCACAATCTCGATGCGGTCGGTGGATTAGGTTGAGCCCCCAATTCTACACCGCTTTGTCTCATCGTGTCGCACCCGATTGTGGGTCGCTGACCGGCTATGGCAAGTCGCGGACGAAGCGATTTAGCCGCGTCGCCACCATTCGCATATCGTCGCCGAAAGATGCCTGGAAATCGGCCAAACGTTCATCGGGGCCAACGTTCGAGAAGGATGGCTTGTTGTACGTCCGTTTGAGGTAGTCTGACAGCCGACCCGTCTGCTTTTCGGCCACCATGAATGTGAAGGCCCAACTGAAGGCATAAGATGCTTCCGGATTCGCCCGAAAGACCTTGTCGTCTTTGACGATCGCAATGAACTGTTCGGCAGAAATGCCGTTTGGGAATTGACCGCGGAAAGCGGCCAGTTGTTCCCGGTTGATGCGGTCTTCAAAGCTGCGATGTTTGCTCGATGCGTAGACTCCAGGCGCTTCGAACAGCGTTCCGATCCCTTCGCTTAACCATTGTGGTGGCGGAGTAAAACGGTTGTGAACACCTGTGTTGTAGGCGGTCTGATGGGCCGCTTCATGGACAATGGTTTCTGCGTTCGGGTTTCCGTCGAGTTGCTGTTCGCCTTCGGTCACGTCAAAAAGTGCAATGCGATTTGACTTAAAGGCGTAGAATCCTGCCAATGAGAAACCCGTGTCAATGTTTTTTCGCGACATGTAACTTTGGAATTCGGCCTGCGTGCTAAACACGATGGCAATCAATGGGAATTCTGAATCGCTGACCGTAATGCGACGTGTTGAAAAGTAATGCGTCATCTGTCGGTACAGTTTTTCGAAAAGGTCGCCCCACACTTTCCTCTGGCCACGTGGGTGAACGACCATGTAGTGGCCAGTCGAGGTGATTTCGTAGCGCTCGCCAAATTCGCGCTGCAGATTTGCTTTGAGTTGGTTGTGAGTCAGCGGCTCGAACGGTTCGGCGAAACGAGGCGACTTGGCTGCCAACGCGATTGGGAATTCATGCAGTTGGCCGTCACCCCCCAGGAGATAGAAGTGCTTGGCATCAAAGTGCATCAGTTTACCAGCAAACTCGCCATCATCGGTTTTCACCTTAATGATCCAAGTTTGGTCGGCCTGACTTGTGCCCGCGACGACGAGGGTTACGAATAGAAAGGCCAGGCAGCAGCAGAATCGTCGCATTGCAATAATCCGTATCTTCGATGTGTTCGGGTTTTGACGGCAGTGGCATGCCGTCCGAAGGGCACGCGTTTTGAAAACCTAGGTCGTGAATCGCCCGAAGCAATTAATCCGCCGGCAATCGGCCTCGAATGACCGGCCTGGCTGGCGAAATCGCGGCAGATGCGGTCCAGAGCCCCTTTGGTGGTCGGCGGAACGGTGCGTCGATAGAATGATCGTTCGCTTTCGGTCCCGCGAATTGCCAGGAACCACGCATGTTCATTGCCACAACCACCGTTCTGTTTTGGTTGGCTCAGTTGACTGCCGACCCGACGACGACCGATCCTCCGCCCACGCGTCCGATCGAGCAGCAAGTGGCCGAACTGGTCGAACAGCTACAGGGCGGAGATGACGCAGCCAGTTCCCAGGCGGAAGAACGATTGATCGAGCTAGGCAGCGATGCCTTGGTGGGGCTTCCCAAGGTGACGGCCGAAACGCCCGAGCGGACACGGATCCAACTGCGCCGCATTCGTAAGGCGCTTGCCAGCGCTCCGGCAGAACGCTCTTTAGAACCGATCAAGTACTCCATTGTCGGCGAAATGACCGCCGAAGAGGCGTTTCGGTCGTTGCAAAAACAGGCCGGTTTGCCGGTCGATATTTTGGAAAACTACGAATCTGAAATGTCGCAAACCAAGCTGCGATTCGACGTGAAGGAAAAACCGTTCTGGCAGGCAGTCGAAGTTCTGATGGCGAAGGCGAAGTTGATGCCGACGCCTTACAGTGGCGATTCGCGCTTGTTTGCCCTCGTTCCAGACGGACGGGAAGCGGGGCCTCAGGTAGGCCATGTCGACAGCAGCGGCCCTTTCCGTTTCGAGGTCAGCCGCTTCGAAGCGGTGCGTGACTTCCACGATCCGAGCAACCAAATCTTGCGGCTCGTCGTCATGATGTACTGGGAACCGCGCGTGGTGCCGGTCACGATGTCACAAGTCGTCGATCAGATCAAAATCAAAACGGGCGACCACGAGCTACGACTTTTGTCCGAGCAGGTTCCCAGCGAGTTGGCGGTGATCGAAAGCTTGGCTTCGGTCGAATTGGAATTTCCCTTTGACCTCCCCAGCCGCTCCGTTCCGGAAATTGAACAATTGTCGGGGAAGGTCAACGCCTTGGTGCCGGGGATCACTCAGAAATTCACCTTCCAAAACCTGGGGACGGGTCGGCTCGAGCAGGAACGTGGCGAAGTGCAAGTCATCATCCAACGGGCCAAGACCATTCAGGGGCTCCAAGACGTGCGTCTGCTGGTGAAATTGGGAGAGGTCGATGAAGCGATGCGCACCAATCTTAGTTGGGCCTACGACAACATTGCCTATTTGGCCGATGCGAAGGGAAAACGGTTTGACGATGTCCTGACCGAAATCAGCCAGGAAGACGAGGGAGAAATTGCCATCCTCTACAAGTACGATGCTCCTGGTGACATCAGCGATTACACGTTTCACTATGAATCGCCGACAGGCTTTACCACCGTTTCAGCAAGCTACACGCTGAAGAATATCGAGTTACCGTGAATCGTCGTTTATGCTACGCGGCGATGGCTGCTTGCCAGTTGTTCACGCCGGCAAGTGCCACGTCGCAAGAGGCCGATCTTGCGGCCACTGTTGCTCCTCGCGTCGTTGCGGTCGTCAATGGGCAACCGGTGTTGGCCGCGGAGGTGCAGGCGGTACTCGATACGCGACCGCCCAGTTCCTCCAACGGCGATCGTTGGGAGCAGGCTCTCGAGGTCACGATCCAGCGCTCGCTCGTTTTGGACTACTTGCGAGAACGCAATCTCGGTGCGACCCGAGCCGAATTAGATGACGCGATCGGAACTTGGTCGGCCACCTTGCAGGCGCGCGACAGCAATGCTGAACAAGAGTATGCTCGTTTGGGCCTGACGGAAGCGGCGTGGCGCCGACGCGTTGCGTGGCAGATCGGCTGGGAGCGTTATCGAACGAAGCATCTGGCCGAACCTTCGTTGGCCAAGTTCTTCGCTGCACACGCATCGCAGTTCGACGGCACGCGAGTCAAAGTGGCTCATCTGTTGCTACCGCTGGCAACGGGACAAGATGACGCGATGAAGAAGGCGGCCCGCTTGCGTGAACAAATCGTCGCGGGCCAAATTTCGTTCGAAGAAGCCACGAAAACCGACTCGATCGGGAAAACGGCGGCGGAGGGTGGTGAGCTTGGCTGGATCAACGCCAACGGTCCGATGACGCAACCGTTCACAGAGGCTGCCATGGCGTTGGCACCGGGCCAATTGTCGCCGCCGGTGCAGACTCGGTTCGGCGTGCACTTGATTCGATGTTTGCAGATCGAGCCTGGCACAAAGACCTTGGCTGATGTGTTGCCCGAGGTGCGCCGCGCAGCAGAGCTGCGTCTGTTCAAGACGATTGTGAGCAAACAATTGCCGAAGGCGGACATTCAACGAAGTACGGAAGAGACCGACTAGCCTGGACCTGATGAAAACGAAAAACAAGACGAAAGAAAGCACGAAGGTCACTTCTCAGTCGCCAATTCTGGCCTTCGAGGAGGCCGCCTGGCGGCGGGAGTTTCGTGCCAAGTTGCTGCGCTGGTACCGTCGTGAGAAACGGGACCTCCCTTGGCGTCAGCAGTCGGACCCGTATGCCGTGTGGGTCAGCGAGATCATGCTCCAACAAACCCAGGTCGTCACGGTTCAGAAATATTTCTCGCGCTTTCAGCAGCGATTTCCGACCGTCACCGATTTGGCCGCGGCGCCTGAATCGGAAGTGCTGCGATTATGGGAGGGGCTGGGATATTACCGTCGTGCCCGGCAAATGCACGCCGCTGCGAAACAGATTGTCGATCAACACGAAGGAAAGTTCCCCGTCCAGTTTGACGATGTCTTGGCCTTGCCGGGTATCGGTCGATACACCGCGGGGGCGATCCTCTCGATTGCGCTCGATCAACGGCATCCCATATTGGAAGCGAATACGGTTCGACTATTCGCTCGGCTCACCGCCTATCGTGACGACCCGTTGAAAGCCGAAGGTCAGCGTTTGCTGTGGCAGATTGCCGCGGCCCTGTTGCCACGAACTCGATGTGGTGAGTTCAACCAAGCGTTGATGGAATTGGGCAGTCTTGTCTGTGCACCGCGTTGCCCTGCTTGCGAATCGTGCCCGGTTGGCTCCTTGTGTCCGACCAACCAAGGAGGTTGGCAATCCGACATTCCCGCAAGCAAAAAGAAAGTCGTCTACGAGGAAGTCACCGAAGTGGCCGTCGTCATCCGTCGCGGTCAGCGAGTCGTCTTGCGCGAGTGTGAGCCGGGCGAGCGCTGGGCCGGCCTGTGGGATTTCCCCCGGTTCGCAGTAAAGCATGGGACGCAGCCATTGGCCGACGGAAAGGGTGGGAAGGCCGATCGGCAATCGGAATTGGATCTGGTTCAGCAAGTCGAACAGCAATTCGGACTGCGTGTGACGTTGCAAGATCGACTGGCCACGATCAAGCACGGTGTGACGAAGTATCGCATTACGCTCCACTGCGTCACGGCCTCACCGGAAGCCGGCGGTCGCCTGAAAAAGCCCGCCCGTTGGATTCCACTTCAAGAGATCGGGCCCTTGCCTCTCAGCGTGACGGGCCGAAAGATCGGCCACTTGCTGTCAACCGACGCCCCTTGAAAACGCGCCGATCCAGCGGTGCCGCATTGGTCGTCAGGTTGGTGCTGCTCGAGCCGGATCAGGCTTCGTAATTCATCGGCGAGGTCGGTACGGTGGAAATGAGTTCGCGAACTTTTTGTCGAGCCACGCCGATCGAATTTCGCAGCGTTTCCATCGTCCCTTGGCCCGATTCGGCTTTGGCGATGACCTTGTCGATGATGTCGACGACTTTGTCGGACTTCGGTTCAGCACCCTCCAACTTCTTGATACCAGGGATGCCAGCCTGGGTATCGCCCATCAACGCCGTACGAACGACCAGCAATGCGTGAATCAACCGTCGTCGGAAGGGGACCGTTTCGGGATCGTCGGCAACAAACTCTTTGGGCTTGCGCCCGTTGCGGCCGTTCTCTTCTTCGCCTCCTACTCCAACTCCGATCGGCTGTGGTCTTCGAACCGTCCCTCCGCCCCGGATTCCGCCCGCTTCGTCGAGTTGTTCGCGAATGAGGTCCAGTTCCCATTGGCAAGCGGCGTAGACGACTTGTCCTGCCGTTTCGGCGACCGCCGCGCCAGTGACGCCCGAGCCGCTCAGGTCAAGCCGCGCGAGCGCCTCGACCGCGGCACAGCGGAGGTCGATCGGTGATTCTTTCTGATTGGCGACCTTCATCATCAGCTTGGCGACAATGCCACCCTTGCCGGGCGATCGTAAGTAACCGAGTGCTTCGACTGCGGTGCGTCGCATCCACTGGTGGGCGGAAGCGTCCCGTCCGGCAGGCGGTTTTCCGTTGGAAGCGAGGCGGCCCAATTTTGAGATCAGGTATCCTTGTATTTTTGGTTCGCGATACAACGATTTTGGCGCGTCTTTGGGCCCCGATAACAGCGCGTGTCTGCGGATACCGATCAGGCTGGCGACCAATGTTGCATCGTCTGTTTTCGCGCTACCCAACAGTTTGGCCAGGTCTTTCAGCGCCGGCTGAAACGGAACGGGCGGCGTGCCGTTTGTTGCGTTCGCTTCTGACTCGTTCAGATCGCCCAGCAACAGTGCACAGTTGTAACGAACGGCCGGTGCGTACTTCGAACTCAGGTGTGTGCGACATTGTTTGTAGATTGTCGATACGAAAAATTGGTGAGCATCACCGGTGGCTATGGCCAAATCTCGTGTGAGCTCGAATCGCATGTCGGCCAGCTTTCCGGCCATTTTGGGATCGGTCATCGAAGGGAAGAAGTACTCGACGAGGTACTTTTCCAAGTCGGCTTGGTTCCCGCTCAACGGTTGCTTGCCAGAAGCGACATCTTTCTTTGTTCGCTTGATGCTCTTCAACTTGCGCGAGTCGCGATAGTCGGGGCTGGTGGGGTCGGTCTTGTACCGCTGTGCGGCCGTCGGGCCGGCGGAGGTCAGCATCAGCATCAAGCCCAGGAAAGAATATTGGGCCAACTTGACCGGCAAGCATTGTTGATTCAAAAAACGGTGCATGAATTGCCTCAAAGGACCTAAAAACGCGGATCGAGACATCGGAACAAAACCGGTGTCCTCTGACAACCGGTCCGGATGCTGATCACTCTATTCCGGGGTCGGCAGGCTCAAGAGACCGTGCCGCCACTATCTCTAGTTTAACGTAGGCAGAAACGGCATCGATGGTCAAAAAGTAGAGATTTGACCCGGAAAAGACGATCCTGCGGACGGAAACCTAGTGTGTGGCCGCTGCGTGGATGCCAAAAGCACTGTCGACCATTTCGATCGTGTCGCTCTCGATCATCCCGAGTTCCTGCCCTGCTGCGGCAACCAGAGACAATTCGGCCAATTTGCGGACTTGCCGGGCGACGCCTCCGCTCAAATCCAAAATTGCGGCATACGCTTCGTCTGAGAAGACGCGTTCGTTTCGTCCGACTTGAGCCAGCGATTGTTCGATAAAACCTGCCACATCGCCCAGCTCCCAGGGAAACAGATCGACGCGCAGATTAGCCAGTTGCAACAACCGCTCGCCGAGGTTGGCAACGTTGCCTGCTTGGACGCTGAGGACGAGGGAGACTTGCGTCTCTTCACCCGCTTTCCATTGGCTCAGGCGGACGATGTTGGTCAGCACATCGTCTTCCGCGGTGTCGGCGTCGTCGAAGAAGAGGATCGTCTTCAAGTTCTGGCAGCGAGTCACATGGAACACATCCAAGATGCCTCGCCAAGTGGTCGCGTAATTATCGCGGTCCTGATAATGGACTGGGAGCGCGTTGGCCAACTCAAAAGCAAAGTTCTCGCCATCGATTCCGAGTAGGTTGATATGGGCCGTTACGTGTCCGGCCGACTGAAGAGTTCGGGAAACGCGTTCCATGAGCAGCGATTTGCCCGTGCCACAGCTACCGGCCAGTAAAGCCACCCGATAAGAATTCTCGACGACAAAATCGATTCGCGCTAGCGCCTCGTCCTGAGGCGAGCCTACATAGTAGCCACTCGTCTCCGCTGGGTTCTTAAAGGGTGCTCGATCAAATCCCCAATATTGCTCATACATCTGCGAGCCCTCTCACTTCTATTTCGTGGTGCCAATTTGGTTGGCGCAAGACGATTCCGTCATGGGGTTAATTTCGGTAGGATTTCAACGAAATCTCCAACAAATTGAATTCATTTCAAGTTTCCACCCATAGGCTGCCAGCATGGACCGTCGTTTCTTCATTGATCAGCCTGTCAGCGGTGATAGCATTCAGTTGTCGGGAGCCGAAGGAAACCACATTGCGAAAGTCCTCCGCGCAAGCGTCGGTGAGTCGGTGATCGTATTTGATGGTTCTGGGTTCGAGTTCACGGCAGAGATCACTTCGATCGGCCGCGGTACGATCGATCTGACAATCTTGGAACGTCGTGAAGTGTCTCGCGAAGCGACACGACGATTGACGTTAGGAGTAGCGTTGCCCAAAGGTGACCGGCAGCGGACGTTGATCGAAAAGTGTGTCGAGCTGGGAGTGACGGCGCTCGTTCCTTTAAAGGCGTCTCGCGGCGTTGCGGTTCCCAAAGAATCGGCGCTCGAGCGGGCTCGTCGGGGCGTGATCGAAGCGAGCAAGCAATGTGGCCGCAATGTGCTGATGGCGATTGCCGAACCGCAGACCGTTGCCGAATTTGTCAACGCTGCCGATGAGAGCGCCGTCCGTTGGTTGGCTCATCCGCCCGCAGCACCGCCCTGCCCGGCCGAGTCGCTCGCGGTGACCAAGCGTTCGGCCGCCACCCGGCAGGAGATCTTCGTCGCCATCGGCCCGGAAGGTGGTTTCGACGAATCGGAAGTTCAAACGGCGCTCGCTGCCGACTGGCAACGCGTCGGCTTCGGCAATTCCATTTTGCGAATCGAAACGGCCGCTCTGGCGGCGGCCGCCTATTGGCTGGTCAACCCGGTGTAATGCTGCCTGCTTCAGAACAAGCGATCGGGCAAGACGCGACTCGGTCTGGCAGCAATCGACGGCACGGCTCGCATTGAGGCGAACGGCCCCTGCGAATTGCTTGATGGCTCTACCGTTTTGTCGCCTTTCGCTCCACGAAAGTAGCGGAGCCAGGGTTCTCGCCTGATTGGTTTGCTCTTTGGAACGGCATCGCCTGTTCGTTTCTACGCTACATTGGCGGAGCAAAAGGCGGCTCTCGCGGCACGCATGTTGCCGGCGCACTCGCATTCAAGTTGCAGGAAGAATTACGAGAGCGATATCTGGGTGAAATCCAAAATGGCTCATTGCGCGACCGGGCTGGCACGAGGGCGGAGGAAGGAACCGGCCTACTGGCCCGCTTTTTCTATGCGACCGAAGAGGTGACCACCATGGTCGCCGTGCTGCCAAGTTCCCGCGTAACGATCGCCCGAGATCACGACCCGCGCATCAAAGGTGCCTAAACCGGGGATCGTCAGTTGGTCGAGCGTGATCACGGGCGTCGAGCCGGCCCATTGAATTGGCAGAGGGATGGGGACGGTGATGTCGTGGTCGCCGTATTTGATCCGTGTCTTGATCAGCCACATGTTGCCCGTGGGTAGTTTCATCGCGCTGAGGATCTCGTAGCGTTCTTCGCGCAGCTCGTTCCCTTCTTGGGAATCGTCACTAAAGCGCCCGGCGAAAACGCTCCCGCTCAGCTGGCTTTTCAACTTGGCAATGCGCGCCATGTGATCCGCCGTGGCATCGCGTTGGGGCGACGAAGAAGTTTCCTCCGGCGGCGGTGCAGCAGCCTTGGATGCGGGTTCTTGCGCCAGCCCGATCGATGTTGTCATCAGGACGACCGACAGCGCGACCCCGGCCGAGAATAGATTCGCGCACGGGCATGTGCAAAGAAAGGTGGAGACTGATTTCACGATGGTGGTTCCCACGTTGATCAAGGGACACCTCGATGGCCAATCGCCGTTGGCAAAATGAACGTTACCGAAGACCTCCGACGAGCGGAGCGGCCGGTTATTTCTTGCGATGGCGGATTTTGGCTCGCATGCGGCGTTTCTTACGGCCGATCTTGCGACGTCCTTTTCCGGTTCTCTTAGTGCCCATGTGTTTCCTGTTTTGAATGGCTTGAGCCGACGGCTCGATAATCAGTGGACAAGGTCACCACTTCGGATCACGACCTCTCCGTAATCTGACAATCCTAGCAAAAGAGTCGATTCATCCACAAGGTTCCAGCAGCACGATTGGCCCCACATTCGCCTAAAGAAGTGATTTCATCCGCACAATCGGCCTGTTTTTGACCGGGCGCGAACGGCAACCTAGGTTTTCCGGGCTATCAGCCACGAAAACCTCCCGACTCCCCAACTCCCCCCATTCATAAAGGAATCGAGCCATGGTCGATCAGATGAGCTCGGATTTCGATCCAATCGGCGAACCGGCCCCCGTGATCGGCCCTCGCAAAAAGAATCGTCGCATCTTGGTTGTCGATGGCGATCACAGCCAAGCCGAGTTGCTCGCTGGCCAGTTTCGCAAACAGGGATTCGCGACGTCGACCAGTCACAGTGGTTCTGACGGCTACCAAAAAGCCCACGACGAGTTACCCGACTTGATCGTGATGGAGGCTCGGATGCCCGGCATCGACGGACTGCACGTCGCAAGACAATTGTCGGACGAACCGGACACGTGTCACATCCCGGTGATCATGCTCAGCGGCCAAGCTCGCGCCGACGTCGTTCGCAAGTCGCGAGCCGCCGGTTGCGAATACTTCGTCCGCAAACCGTACGATCCCAATGCGTTGCTTGTCCTGGCCGAAACCGCCATGGACGGCCGCAATCTCTAAAGCCGGCGTT
>CAYZRS010000039.1:0-48401 GCA_964480915.1 uncultured Pirellulaceae bacterium
CCTGGCCGGTACTGGCGTCACGTTGGCTCGTGGTGAGTTCTTGATGATTCGCGGATTCCTACGAGCCAAATTCCAACACGAGATGGAAGCCGGTATAGACGATCTCATGGAAGCCATCTGGATTGGAAACCAGCTGGAAAGCAACGAGCTTCTTGCACTTTCCTATACGCGAGCCTCCATCGTCATGTTGTTCATGGAAGTCGAACGCCGCAGCTGGGAGTTTGCATTGCGCGGTCTCCACTTTGCCAAACTCACAGAGCGTGATCAGTATCTGCACTATTCATTGACAGTGCTTCACAACCATATGCTGGCCATGGAACAACCGGAGGAAGCCACCAAATATGAAAAGAAGTTGTTGACCGTCAAAAAGCGGCTCCATCTTCTTGTCGGCAAGACGGGCTTCGCCAGCCGCAGCAAATCACGAGAGAAACACCTAAAGCAGTTGCAGCACTATGTTTCGCTTGCGGAAAACAGCGAAGACACGGCAGAACTGGCCGAAGTCACTTGGCAACTGGGCGTGTTGTTGTACGAACTCGATCGATATCCCGAGGCACTCGTCAAACTGCTGCGATCGAGAGGCATTTTTGTCGAGCGCCAAGACCCGGACGGAATCGCCGGGATCGATTCTTTCATCGGCTTGTGCATGCTCAAGAACGACCAGCAGGAAGAAGGTCTGAAACACCTAAATTCTGCCATCGAAACCTACACTACCATGCATCACTACGAAGCGCCCCTGCAGTATTGCTTAAACGTAAGTGACATTTTTGCAAAGCAAGGAAACATTCCTCTTGCTTATGAATGGAGTACGAAAGCTCACGAAATCCGCGAGGACAATCTGCCTCGCGAAATGGCACGCGAAATCGAAATGATGACGGAACTTTTCGTGCGACAAGACAATTTGTCGAGAGAACGCACCTCGCAGATGAGGCTGCAAAAAGTGAAGTTAGACCGATCGAAGCTTGTCAGTATTTTTGCCATGGTGGCCAGTTCGGTGCTGGCCATTGGATTTTGGCTTTGGACCAACCACCGTGCGCGAGGGCAACTGGAAGCGCAAGTCCGTTTGCAAACGAAATCGCTGGAACAATCCAAGCAACATGCCGAATCGGCTGACGCTGCCAAAACGCGGTTCCTTGCTCATCTGAACCACGAACTCCGCAATCCGCTGCACGCGGTCCTGGCCAATTCCGAATTACTTCAGCAGCATCATTCCGAAACCAAGATCGGACGTGAGAGCTTGGCAGGCCTCAGCGTCAGCGCCAAACACCTGTGCAATATCGTCGGGAACATCCTCGACCTTTCGCGAGTCGAATCGGGCGAAACGCCGGTTGAAGAATCGACGTTCAATCTGCGCAAAATCTTTGAAGATGTCTTCCAAGTATTGCAACCGCTGGCTGAAGCCAACAGCTTGCGCGTCACTTTGCGGATCCCAGAATCAAGCATCGTTCTGCTGACCGGAGACGCCGGCAAGTTACGTCAGATATTGATCAACCTAGGGTCGAACGGGATTAAGTTCTCGGACCATGGCCAAGTGTCGTTTCAGGTGGGCACCGAAAAGAAGGCGGATCGTGTTTGGGTCACCATCGACGTCGAAGATGCTGGCAGCGGAATTCCGCCGGCGGAACAAGAGAGCATCTTCCAGCCATTTTTTCGGTCGCCTGATCGAGATACAAACACCAAAGGCACCGGAGTTGGATTGCCGCTGGCACGCTCATTCGCCGAACTGATGGGTGGACAACTTGTCCTCCGACATTCGGACGAATCGGGGAGCTGTTTTCGCTTAGAATTGCCCTTTGGCGAATCTTCGACGGCCGACGTCGATGCCGATCAACCCGTCGCCCACAGCCATCGTCGGATTCTACTCATTGATGATGACCCAGAAGTTCGTCGAGTCGTCGAGCTCTTGGGGAAATCGTTGGGCCATGATGTGATCTCGGCGAATCAGACGGAACAGATCATGCGTCTCGTTTCCGAAGAGAGCTTCGATTCCGTGCTGCTTGACCTGCAAATGCCCAACCAGGACGGCTTTGATGTGGCGCAGCAGATCTGCGCGCTCGACTTGGCTCACCAACCGAAAATTGTCGCCATCACGGGTAACGCGCTGCAATCGGTACGAGAAAAAGCACTCGACAAAGGATTCGATGAGTTCCTCGCCAAACCGTTTGGGCTCCATTCTTTGGCGGACGTTATTTAGACAACAAGCAACGGATTCGATGGCGGGGAGGGTAATGTTGTGAAATTCCAACAGGCGCTGCGCTGCTACCTTTGCACCCTTTGTTGCTTGGGTTACTCGGTGGCTCAAGCCGCTGGTGAAACGGCACAGACAGTTTTGGTCAATGGTGCGGTCGTCACGATGGACGACGCGCAACCGAACGCTGCGGCGATTGCCTGGTCGGATGGGCGGATCATCGCGGTCGGCTCGAACGAACAGATTCGCGAACGAATCGATGCTGGAACGGACGTCATCGATGCGCAAGGACAATTGGTGATCCCCGGGTTTATTGAATCGCACGGACACTTTTCATCGATGGGCTTGGCGAAGATGAATTTGGAGCTTCGCGATGCCAACTCTTGGGAAGAGATCGTGGCCCAGGTCGCTCAAGCAGCCAAATCGGCGCCGGCGGGGCAGTGGATCAAAGGCCGAGGATGGCACCAAGAGAAGTGGCGAGTACCGCTCGAAGAACAAGTCGAAGGGTACCCCACACATCAGAAGCTAACGGAAGCAGCACCAAACCATCCCGTGTTTCTCACGCACGCCAGTGGCCACATGGCGATCGCGAACGCACAGGCCATGAAGCTTGCCCGCATCGACAAGCAGACGCCAGATCCCAGTGGTGGCGAAATCCTCCGCAACGCCGACGGAGATGCCACAGGCGTCCTACGCGAGACGGCAACGGAGCTCGTTTCAAAAATCGTGGACCGTGCATCAGAAGATCCGGCGGCATGGCAGCGAGCGATTCAGTTGGCGGGCGAAGAATGCGTTCGCCATGGCGTGACCAGTTTTCATGATGCGGGCTCCGACTTCGAGGAAATCGACCGGTATCGATTCGCAGCGAACCGAGGCGACCTGCTTGTCAGGTTATGGATCATGGTCCGAGACGATCCCGATGCGATGAAGCAGCGCTTGGCGAAGTACCGAATCGTGAATGAAGCCGACCGATTCCTGACGGTTCGAGCCATCAAACAATCATTGGATGGTGCATTAGGGGCTCACGGTGCGTGGCTCAAAGAACCGTACGATGACCTACCGACCAGCACCGGCCTGAATACTTTGCCGTTGAATGAGTTGGAACAAGTCGCGACGCTGGCTGCAGAAAATGACTTCCAACTGTGCGTTCATGCCATCGGTGATCGGGCCAACCATGAAGTCCTGAATCTCTACGAGCAGACCTTCGCCACGCACCCGACGACCGAAAGTCGCCGGTGGCGCATTGAACATGCACAACACCTAAATCGGGAAGATATCCCCAGATTTGGCGAGCTGGGCGTCATCGCCGCCATGCAGGGCGTGCATTGCACGTCCGATGCGGTATTCGTTGGCCTGCGACTTGGTCAGCGGCGGGCAGGGCAGGGTGCCTACCGATGGCGCGATCTGCTCGACGCAGGAGCCGTCATTGCTAACGGCACCGACGCACCCGTCGAAGACGTGAACCCGATCAATTCGTTTTATGCGAGCGTAACTCGCAAGACGAAGTCGGGTGTCGCGTTCTATCCCGAACAAGCGATGACTCGCGCAGAAGCTTTGCGATCTTATACGCTGGCAGCCGCTTACGCTGCGTTTGAAGAACAGGAGAAGGGCTCGCTGACGGTTGGAAAAATGGCCGACATCACAGTGCTTACCAAGAACATCATGACCTGTTCGGAAGAGACCATTTGTGATGCCAAAGCGGCGCTGACGATCATTAACGGAAAGATCGCCTATCGGCAGTGAAGGCAGTGAAGGCAGTCGTGACCGACAGCGCCACGTGTCGACTCGATTTCGACGCAACCGATCCGTTTTTCACGACGACCTCTGAGGATTACCCACAGACAACCGGCCGACCTCTCGCCTCTCGCCTCTCTCAATAACGGCAATAAAGCCTATTCTCCCACTTCGACAACCCACAATCCGCGAGCGTCTGCCGCGGCCCTTGCCATGCCAGCCGAGTTGAATGGAAGGGTGACGTTCCCTTTTGCATCCACAGCGATCAGACCGCCTCGAACCGTGCGATCTTTGTCGACGAGGATTGATTTGGCAGCCTCTTCCAACGAGTCCCCTCGGTACCGCATCCGCGCGGCGACATCAAAGGCCACCGCATTGCGAATAAAATCCTCCCCTGTCCCCGTGCAGGACACCGCGCACGTTTCATTGTCGGCATAGGTTCCGGCCGTCAAAATGGGCGTGTCGCCTAAACGGCCAAATCGTTTGTTGACCAATCCGCCGGTGGAAGTAGCCGCCGCCATGTTTCCAGCAAGATCCAAAGCGACGCAGCCCACCGTTCCGCGCGATTCAATCGGTTCCATGTCTTTTCGTTTAGCCTGCACGCGAAGCAGCTTCTTTCGCTGATACTCGGTCGCAAAATAGGTGTTCGGCACACGCTCAATCCCTTCGCATTCGTCGGCGAATAATTCGGCTCCGTCGGTGACCAAGAGCACATGCGCGGTGTCCGTCATGACGCGTCGAGCGAGGGAGATCGGATTGCGAACGGTATGCACGCCCCCCACGGCACCTCCAGACCGATCTCGTCCGTCCATGATCGATGCGTCGAGTTGGATATTGCCTGCCGAATTCATCACGGCACCTTTCCCCGCATTGAAGAAGGGGGAATCCTCTAGCTGACGAACCACGAACTCCACCACATCGAGGCTGGCCTCACCTCGAGCCAACCTTGCCTTGCCTTCGGTTAATACCTCGGAGAGCACCGCCTCTCGACCTTGCCGCCGCTCCCCAGCTGCCGGCGGTCGTCCTGCGCCACCATGAATCGCGAGTGCGTACATCTTTGCTTGTTCCTCGTCTGCCATACCAATCGTCGGCAATGCCAGCAGCACTGCCCCCAGCAGGTACATTTTGTATGTCACCGATTCATTCTCCACGCTTGGGTTGTGTCTTCCACTTCGAGTATCGAGCGAGTCGTGCTGCCGTCACGGGTGACATCCGCGCTCTCATTCGATCCCGGACCGCACCGGCTCCATTCTGACACCTCAGTCGGTCCGCTCCAATCGATGCAATCGGCGAATCCGTAACAAATCGAGAATCGATCGACACGCCCGATTCGCCCTCTTTTCAACCCGCAGTCCATTCTTTGATCTGGCAACGTAAGCTTTGCTACTCTGGCTTTTGAGCCTTGGAGGAACGTCCACGAACCGCTGCTGATGATCGGCTAATTGAGAAATGGCAAATACGAAAAACCGATTCAAGGTGACCGTAACCGAAGTCGATTCGCATTACGTCGAAGAGCGACTGCCCGATGGAGTTCGGTTCACACTTCCCAAAAGAAGACTGGGGTCACTCCGCTGGCTAGGACTTATCGCGGTCGTCGGGGCAGGTTTCGGATTTTGCTTCCTCGCCGCCTGGATGCTGGCTCCTATTCAGAGTGGCTGGAACCACATTCAACAAGGGAATGCGTTTGGGTGGGGACTGATTGCCTTCGGCTGCTTGCCGCTCTTCGGTTTCCACCACGTCACCCTGCTTCTCGTGTGTGGCCGCGCGGTTATCACCAATCGAACGTCAACGTCGATTGAAATCCGCGACAATCGCTTAACGATCCACGAACGTTTCATGGGCAAACGGTGGACTCGTCAAGTTGCGATCCCGGTAAGTCAAATTCAGGAGCTGAAGGTCGGCAAGGCGAAGCTCGAGACCTCTCAGATTGATGCTCAACGTGAACATGAGCTCATGGGTTCCCACCGATCAGCGCTTTACATCGAAGGGACCGAGCCGAAGCCTACCGTCATCGCAGCCGCATATCCGCAACGGCTGCTGGAAGATTTGGCCCATGACCTGCGGAGGTACTTGACTGCCGTCACGCAAGTCGAGTCGACGACGATTCCGATTCTCGATGCCATAAGCGATGGCGATACCCGGCAACCAGCGACCCTTGAATCGCAACCGAACGACAGCAACATCGAAGTCGAACCACGCCCCGGCGGCACGATTTACCGAGTCCCGGCCGCCGGCATCCGAGGCACGAAAGGCCTGTTCCTCTTCGCGATCGTGTGGAATCTGTTCATTTCCGGATTCTTTGGAATGATGGCCTTTCTTGCGTTTCAAGAAGGCGAATCGCCCCCGATCATCTTGATGTTGTTCTTGATCCCGTTTGTTGCTGTCGGAATCGGCGTTGCGCTCATGTCACTGAATATGGCACGCCGCAGGACAGCCATCGCCACTGCAGGTGGCCAACTGTTTGTCATCTCGGAAGGCATTTTTGGAAAGAAGACTCGTACTTGGAATGATTGCGAGCTCCGGGACGTGCGCGTCGGGCCCAGCGGCATGGCGGTCAATGACGCACCTGTCCTGGAAATACAATTCCATACGGACAGCGGCAAATTTGGTGTTTTGTCGGAAAGAGCCAACGATGAACTGCGTTGGCTTGCCGGACAACTCAGTTTGGAACTGGGGCTCATCGAAGCGTGCACAGATGACACCACCGAATCCGTGACGACCGTCGAGCTTCACTCGGTCGAGTCTTCGTAGCGAAACCGGAATGTGAAGAGCTGAGCCTCACCATGGTGTCGCATTCTGGATTGAACCTAAGGTGCAGCACCTAATTCCTCAAAGCTTTTGAAACTGATATCGGGGTTAAAAAGGTCATCCGCCGGAATCTGTAAAGAATCACTTCCACCGCCTCCATTCATGGCAACAACACTTCCGGCACCCACAAACCAGGAACGCACTTCGACATCGTCGTTCCCACCGCCGGTATTAATCGACAACTTGCCCCCACCCATCTTCGCGTTATTGGTGAATGTCACGGTATCGTTCCCACCAGCCGTGTTGATTTTCAAATCGCTGTCAATCGTCGGACCATCGAGTACGACGGCGTCAGCGCGAGAGCCAGTTTTGACCCGGACAGTCGAGAAATTGGCAAAACCGACACCGAAATAGACGAGATCTCCGGAAAACGCGCTCCCCATATTGATTCTGGCCGATTCGTTTGCGATGAGGTTCGAAAGTACGACCTCATCGTCGCCACCTTTCATTCGCACCTTCAGTTTCCCCATCACACTGACGCCCGTGCTGAATTCTGCTTCTCCGTTGACCGTTGTTGCACTACCAAAACCAGCGGCGACCCGAATCTGGTTGTTTTCACCGAATATACGGATCGAGTCGCTCTCGCCGGTGCCGGTAATTGTTAGATCGCTACCATTGACAACCACTCGCACGTCACCCGCCAGCATGCGGCGACTTTCCAGAATCTCTGGGGAAAATTCAAGATTCGACATCATACAGCCTCGATTTCACAGAATAGGAGTTGTGGACGACTCATAGATTCCGTCTCACCCTTTGTTTGGCCGTCTTATCTCAAAAAACCCTTGTTTCCAGTCCTCAACAGTCCCCAAACAGAATCGGTATCGGTGGTACGACCATTCCCCCCAGCATTGGGTTAAACCCCAAAAAAAGTAGGTTTATTCTTGTCGCAACTCGATTTGGTTAATAAACTGGGGTCATCAAGTTCGCTCCATCTCCTTACACAACTCTTATTTGGGAAAGACTAATGAGTATCAGGTCACACAATCCATTCTTTTCACTGCGTTCATTTCGCAGCCTTGCCGCCCTGTTTCTTGCCTGCGGCATTCTCAGCCAAGCTTCCGCCGTGACGGTAACTCTTTATCAGGGCGGTGACGATTTTTTCGGGAGTTCTCCTGCTGGCTTCACCTACGATGATTTCAACGGTCAAACCACGGACACTGGTACATCACTCATCGTCGATTTGGCAACTGAAGTAGCACCAGGCAATGGCTTGTTTGGTGGCCTTGGCCGAGACATCCCTAGCGGCCTAGTCGATTTCGATGCGAACACGCACCAATTGCGATTGGAATACCGACTGCTGGCGGACAACATGGCCAGTAACTTTCGCGTGGTGCTCAGCGACATTGACGACGCAGATAGCGCTGAAGATTTTCAATACTTCGTCGATCCGTCGTTCGCCAGTCCGCTCGGCGATGGGTTCAGCGAACAATTCCTAATGATTGACGCCGCTTCGTCGGTCTTTCGCCAAACATCGTTTGGATTTGTCGACGCAGGTGACTCGGTGTTGAATTTTGGATTGCGACAGTGGCAAGTCCAAAGTGAGTTCGGCAGCGCGAATCGACTCGCGATGGAGCTGAGACTTATCGAAATCGTGCCGATCCCAGAACCAGGTACTGGCACACTGTTCGGATCAGCGTTGCTCGCGCTGCTCTTCTGTCGACGACGCTAGAGTCAACGCAAATCGAGAAACACAAGAAGGCTGGGCGATTGCCCAGCCTTTTTTTCGTACCGTCCTTGTAGCTGCGCGAACCGACTGCGCTTGCTAAACACGGTCCTTCACTTTGCCAGGATTTCGGCTGGCAAATGGTCGCCTTCCACTTGTCGCTTTGCAATTCTCAAAATACATCTGAAAAACACGCCGACCGACTCGAACGGGCCGACGTCTCCGCGCCCGCCTTGTGGCGTTCATGGAAGAAACGGCCGATTTGGCAACGACGCAAAGTGCCCACCCCAAAAGAAGAGTGGCAAAGCAATAGCTGACAACGAGACCAAGGATCATATTGTCCCATCGACAAAACCATCGGCTCGACATCAACAAGCGATGCCGTTCCCAGGCGCTCGCCGCAGCAGCAAGAGTGAAATGGAGTCGACGTACCAGTCAAAACGGTTGCCCGCACCGTTCCCGACCGTTCTTTGAAGCTCTTTGCCTTTCTGCCCCGCCTGCCCAAGCTTTTGCTATGATGCCGCAGCCAAAAGTGGGGCTTGTGGAATTCGAGAATCAAACACCGTTTAGAAAGGACCGCTGCCATGAAGAAACGACACCTGCTAGGAATTTGGTTGGTATTGATGGGTTCAGGGGCTGTCGCTCAGGAGCCGCCAACTCCGGAAGTGACCGAACATCACAAAGAACTGGCCAAGGAAGTCGGCACTTGGGAAGGCTCAATGAAAATGTGGATGGCGCCCGGCCCCGACCCCATGGAATCGCCTGTCCTCGAGACGAACACACTCATGGACGGTGGTTTGTGGATTGTCACCAATTTTGAGGCGGGCCCCTTTAAGGGCATGGGAATCACCGGTTACGACACCGCCAAAGAAAAATACATCGGAAACTGGGTCGACAACATGTCGACCTATATGTCGGTCATGAGAGGCAAAAAGAACAAAGATGGCGACTTGCAAATGCATATGATCGGCCGCAACCCGATGACGGGCGAAGATGAAAAAATGAAGTCGGTCTCAAAACGCGTCAGCGACGACGAAAAAGTCATGACAATGTTTAAGGCTGGCGACGGCGAGGGAGAGTGGATCAAGCAATTCGAGATCGTCGTCAAACGAAAGACGTAGTGAGTCGTCGCTCGAAACGAGGTCATGGAATCGAAAGACGCCGCCGAGAGCTCTGCTCGGGCGGCGTCCATTTTTTTGAGTGACCAAGAAGACGGGGCGCCGATCGTGTGCTGGCCACACATCGCGACTGAGCCCCGTCGAGCCCGTCTGCGCTTTTCACGAGCAAAGCCTCTTGCGCCAATGCATCGGTTACGCAGTGGCTCGAAAAGGAGTTAACGCCGGTCGGGCGACAGGGAAGAACGCAACTGCGTTCGGCTGGCTAATGTCAGCTGTAGCCACTGCCGCAGCTGCTGGCAGATTTTTGCTGTGTCGCGCCGTAGGTCGTCTGCGAACCGTCCAGTCTCCAGACCGCATCGCTCGCCGTGGGAGCGGCTGACGCCGCCAAAGGTTGGTGGATTTGCGGCGTTCCAACATAGGATGGAACCGGTTTAGGCTGATTCATAATGCAGCCGCAGCATAGTAACGGCAAAGCGAGCAATGTTCGCAGTGCGATTGCGAGCCTCGAAGCATTTGGCGTGAATTGCGTCATCCGTTCTTAGGCGGGCTCCCCCGCATTCCATAG
This sequence comes from uncultured Pirellulaceae bacterium, assembly GCA_964480915.1. Lineage (GTDB taxonomy): Bacteria > Planctomycetota > Planctomycetia > Pirellulales > Pirellulaceae > CAWGCE01. Next base: position 10,074 of record CAYZRS010000039.1, read on the forward strand.
GTCGCTTGGTGGTCTGACTACCGTGGATGAGACGTGTTCTCTAACGGATAGAATCGGTCATCCACGAGATCAACTCTGTGCCCTCGAGCACAATCGTTGAAAACCACGAGAAATCGAGACGCAAGCGGGCCGCACCTCGATCTTCGCTAGCTGCATGCGCGCGTCCCCAAAAGACAGCAGACGAATTCACGAGAGCCAAATACAAAGTGGCGTGGGCTCCGCAGCTGCCGCCCAGCGTCCGAGCTCGGACCCGTACTAGACCGCTTCCCAGCGCCGCGCACAAATACGAGCGATCCCCATGAAGGCCACGGTCATCAGCAGTAGGACAAGCACTTGGGGCCATAGCTTCATGACACTCTGCAAGATGCCATCCGCTGGATCGTCGTACCAGAATACCTTGAGAAAACCGTCGATCGCCCAACCGTTGAATGTAAATTTGCTCAGTCGTTGAAAGCTCTCGGGCATCACGAAACGTGGAACCATGCTGCCACCAATCGCCGACATCACCAAGACCACGACGGTCGAGATACCATTCATCTGCGCCCGCGTCCGCGACAGTGTCGCCAGCAGCATCCCGAAACCGGCCGCTGCCATCGCGGTCACCGTCGACACAATTAGGCAGCCGGCGATGTGATTGGCTGTGAACAGATCGAGTCCAAAGACGAATTTACCCCACACGAACATCACAAGCAGTTGTAAGAATCCCATTAACGAATAGAACAGCCACTGACTTCCCAGCAGCGTATTCATCGACAGGTTTGACGAAAGCAATCGATCTAACGTTCCCCCATCCTGTTCTTCAAGCAACGAGCCGGCAGCTCCCGTTGTGGAGAAGAGCAGAAACATCACTCCGATGCTGGCCGCGTAGTAGGAGATCATGCGGTTCTTCTGCTTCACCGCTTTCGCATTGGCTTTCGCATGATCATCGGGGGACCGCGCAGGTGAAGCGTCGACACGAACAAAACTGGCCATGCCTCCGCCACTACTCTCTTCAGCAGTTTCACCTTCTGCAGCGGCATCGTTCCCGACCTGCTCGCCGGCGTCTTCACCATCCAGTTGCGACCGAAGAAACCCCTTCGCCGATTCGATGATTTCGGTCTGCTCATCGCTAAAATTCAACCCACTCTCTTCCAGCATCCCGAGCCCCTGATCAAGCATCATGTCCGGAGCGGCTTGGAATGAAGTCGCTTGCAGCAAGCCGACGATCGACGGCTGAGCCATCGGGTTGGAAGAATCGTAAACCAACTCAATCGCTGGCCCAGTCCCTGCGAAGTCAGGGAACTGATCGCCAAACCCGGCCGGTACCAGCAGCGCCGCATCGTATTTTCCACTGCGAACCGCCGCTCGGGCGGCTGGCAGGTCGGCGACTTCGGGGCGGTCGGCTTCGCTGTCCGAATCCGAGGCCGATGAAGTCCCCGCCCAAATCACATCGATTTCCGATCGCTCCGCGAGCACTTTCATCATGCTGACCGAAACCTTGGAATCGTCGAAATCGGCCACAAGCAGTTGTAGCGGCTTCACCGAACCACCGCCGCCGCTCGACCCGCCAAAGATCGACGCGAAAATCGAGAAGAAGATGATCGGCAGAATGAAAGTCAGCGCCAAGGCGACTTTGTCACGGCGTAAGATCGTCCAGAGATTTCTGAGCAGAGTTCGCATCAGTCACGCAACTCCCGTCCGGTGAGGTGAATAAAGACGTCTTGCAGCGTCGGCGAGGCGACTTGGAGATCGGTAATCGTGGCGCCGGCCGAGTGCAATTGCTCCACCAGGGGACCAAGCTCTCGGCCGATGTCACCCATTTTGGTAGAGACACTCTTCCCGTCGACGACGAGGTCCGCGCCCAGTGTTTGTGAATCGAGTGGTTGCTCGAGCAGAATCTTGACTTCTCGTTCGCTGCCGACCGTGTTGGCCGCCAATTCGTCTAAAGTTCCCGCGGCAATTGTTTTGCCGTGATCAATGATCGCGATACGGTCACAGACTTGTTGTGCTTCGTCCAACAGGTGAGTCGTCAGTACGAGTGACGCGCCCTCGCTGCGCAGCTCGGCCATCATCTGCCAAATGCGAGCGCGACTTTGCGGATCCACACCGACCGTAGGCTCATCCAAAATCAGGACTTGCGGTTTATGGAGCACACTGCACGCGATGTTTAGCCGGCGCTTCATGCCGCCCGAGTAGTGATCGACCAAATCGTTGGCTCGATCCTCTAGGCCGGTCCAGGCGAGCACCCAATCGATGCGTTCCCGCAGCTCGCGGCCGGTCACACCTTGGAATTCACCAAAGGCGCGGAGATTTTCGCGTGCGGTCAACGGATCGTACAGGGCGATTTCTTGTGGCACGATACCCAGTTGGCATCGCGCCCGTGGCTGGCGCTCATTGTGAATCGGTTGGCCGAGCAATTCGATCTGCCCCTGATCCAGAATGGCTCGCCCAGCAATCGCCTTCACCAGCGTCGTCTTTCCGGCGCCATTCGGTCCGAGCAGCGCCAGGACATCGCCTTGATGGAGCGTGAATTCGGCTCCGGCCAACGCGGTCGTCTCACCAAACTGCTTGGACGCACCTCTCACCTCAAGCACAATCGACATGGCTGGCCCATCCCCAGAGAAACTCGCACGCACCCCACGCACTGTCCGAGTATTCGAACAGCCAAGGCAAATCTTGGCAATCGCTGCCAAAACTTCGGCAAATTTGGCCGAATTCGACTTTTTTCGAATTATTCGTAACGAAGTTGCAAGATCGCGGCAACGAAGCAGAGTGTACCATTAAGCAAGAACAATCTTCTGGGGCAAACGGTCGATGAACGCCATTCCTGATACACGTGCCAGCTTGATTGTGCGCTTGCCCAATGCGGACGACGCACCTGCTTGGACCGAGTTTGCCGAGACTTACGAGCCGTTTGTTTATCAGTTTGCTCGCCGGCGTGGCTTGCAAGATTCGGATGCTCGTGAAGTCGTTCAGGAAGTTTTCCTGGGGGTCGCCAAGGCAGTCAAGAAATTTGAGCCTGACCAAAAGCGAGCGAAATTTCGCACCTGGCTATTTCGAATCGCCCGCAACCAACTGATCACTCAAATTTCGAAGCGACGCGATCAGGTCGTCGATTCGGGTGCCTGGAAACACTTGGAAGGTGAGCTCGCTCAGGGCGATGCCGATTCGATGCACGAATCGGAATATCGCCGTGAGGTTTTTCATTGGGCCAGTCAGCGTGTCCAACGGTCGGTCAAACCGGAAACCTGGGCCGCCTTCTGGCAAACCAGTGTCGCTGGACGATCGGTGGACGACGTTGCCGAGCAATTGGAAGTGCAAAAAGCGATGGTCTACGTCGCGCGGAGTCGCGTGATCCAAAAACTGCGACTGGAAATCCGGCAGTTCGAAAGTGGTAACGAATAAGATGCATTACTCCGATCAACAACTTACGAAGTTCCTAGAAGGCGTCGATTCGGACGAGATCGATCACGACCTCGCCAAGACCGATCTCGGGCATCTTGAGAGCTGCGAAAAGTGCCGCGAACGGTTGTCGAAACTGGCTGGCGAAGGGCCCTGGCTCAACGACTGGATGGACTCGGTCGGCGACGAAACATCACAGTTCGAATCGACCGACATCTCGAATAGATCGTCTTCCGTTCTGATTTCGGTCGAACCGTCCGATGCAATGCACGAACAGTTGCAGTGCGATTCGGTACGCCTCGACTTTCTTGAGAGTCCCGCTCACCCCGAGTTGCTCGGCCGTCTCGGACGATACGATATCGAACGTCTGGTCGGTACGGGCGGCTTCGGTGTTGTATTCAAGGCTCGCGATTCAGAACTGAACCGGATCGTCGCCATTAAAGTGCTGGCGCCTCATCTGATGAACAGCGGGCCAGCCCGACAGCGATTTGCCAGAGAGGCTCAAGCATCGGCCGCCGTCGTACACGACCATGTCGTGCCGATCTACGACGTCGTTGTGAATGAGACAATCTGCTACTTCGTGATGCAATACATTGCGGGTGAATCACTGCAGGAACGCGTCGATCGTCGTGGCCCCTTGTCGACTGAGGATGTGCTGCGGATCGGTGCCCAGATGGCAGCCGGACTGCATGCGGCTCACGAACAAGGGCTGATTCACCGTGACGTAAAACCGGGCAACGTGCTGCTAGAAGACACGGTCAATCGAGTGATGATTTCCGATTTCGGTTTGGCTCGCGCGGCCGACGACGCCAGCATCACTCGGTCAGGAGCCATCACCGGCACGCCACACTACATGTCGCCCGAACAGGCCAAGGGGGGAGCGATCGACTTGCGATCCGACCTGTTCAGCCTCGGCAGCGTGATCTACTTCATGTGCACTGGCCGATCACCGTTCCGAGCGCCTCAGATGATGGCGGTATTGAATCGAGTCTGTCACGAAGACTATCGTCCCGTCGAAGAGATCAACCCGAACGTTCCTTACGAGCTGACGCAACTCGTCGACCGACTGCTGAACAAAGATCCACGGCAGCGATTCGAGTCGGCAGACGAAGTCCATATTCTGCTGCAGCGACTTCTCAACGATTTCCAAAGCGGCAACCTGAGACCTCGACGATTCCTGTCACCTCGCTTACTGGCCAAGAAACATCGTGGCGCCATTGCCGTGGCGATGGGTACCGCCATCGGACTGCTGGCTTGGCTCTCGGCTCCGACGCTGATGTCGCAACGACAGACCGGCGAGGAAGTTGCCAGTACAACGACTTCCATTCCCGGGGACACGAATGGCCGATTCTCGTTGACGACCAACCCTCCACCGTCCGGCCAGCGCCGTTACACACAGCGTGGCTTGTCCATCGCCGGCAGTTTCGTAGGAGACGCGATCCAAGAAGCCCTGGTTGCAACGCAAAACGACATCAACGACATCGAATGCCGCGCCGCCTGTAATGACAGCCTTAGTCAAGATTCGTTATGGAGCCATGAAGTCGGGTCGATCAACGCACTGCTAACCACTTGGGAGCAAGAACTCGATTCGGAAATGAATGCCTGCGACCACGGGCTGCCGACGGGAACACCGTGCCCCATTTGCAACGAAGGCGGGGAGGGAGCCGACGAATGTAACGAACCCTGCTGTGAGGAATGCGACGCGGCAGAATCAGAAATCGAAGTATCGGTCGAATCGACCACAACACACACAACCACAAAAACAACTCAGCGGCAATAACACCATAAAGGAGTCACGATGTCAAAATCCACAATCCTCGCAGCACTGATGTGCTTGACGATTGGTTCGATAGGAAACGCTCAGAGCTTCCCTGAGCCACCAGCCAGACCGAGGCCTCCAGCCATGCCCGGAGGATTTTTCCAATCATCGGATAACCCGATGAGCAAGCTGGCCAAAGCTTGGTTAGATTCCGAGGATGAAGACGATCGCGAAAAAATTTCTGACAAGACCTATGAACTGTTGGAAGAACAATTCGAGCAGGACATGGCGCGTCGTGAGCAAGAATTGGCCGCAGTCGTGCAGCGAATTGATCGCTTGCGAAGCCAACTCGATAAACGAGCCAACAAGAAAGACGACATCATCGAACTGCAGCTCAAGCAAGTGACGATGGCCTGGGAAGGACTCGGGTGGGCCGAACCGGAAGGAAATCGCAACAACCTCATGCGTCTCTACACCGACGCCGCCAATCGCACCGTGCACGGTTTTACGTCGACGGAAAACTCATCACCTTTCAATAAGGTGGCTCAGATCGGTGAATGGGTAAAATCCAATAACCCCTTCGCTCAGGTCGGTAACAGCAAACCTGTCCACGCCATCGTGAACGCTGCCGTCAAAGGTGACAGTGACGAGTTGGCAGACGCCGCTGATCGTCTCGCCGAAATTGCAGCAGAAGAAGACCCCGTGTCGGCGAACGACATGATCTGGTCGGTCTACCGCGAAGTCGGTGATCAAGTCGAAGACAAAGACTTCTGGGCAGTCATGGCTAAAGCGGCAGACGATGCCGCCGACAAGCTGGACAGAGACGATTTTTATACAACCGGAAACATCCTGGACACGGCCGCACACTGCCACTATCTCGCTGGCAACCAAGACGTGGCTGAAAAGCTGCAGAAAGAGGCCGTTATTGCTTCCGCGATGGCTCAGGGAGGCGAACCGGATGGGGAGATTCTAGCATTCCTCTATGAAGTTGCCGGCGAAGAGGGCAATAAGTGGACGAAGAGCGATACCAAGAAGATCGTTCGCAAGCTAAGAGCCATCGAAGACGGCGATGACGAATCCGAAGACGATGAAGAGGGCGGGCTTCTCGACTGAGCCGCGACTTCCGTTCATTGAATTGAGCCGCAGCTGGTGCCGTGCCGGCCCTCAAAGGGCACGGCACTAGCTGATTTTCCTGTCGCCTCCGTAGATCAAGACCCCGGATAAGCGTACTCGTATTCGATCACTTCTTCCGGCAAGACGCTTTCGTAAATGATCTCGCCTTCCACGCTCGGCACCCATTCATTCGTCGCTTCGACGATCACCGGTTCAACGGCGGTTAATTCCATTTGTTGTCGTTGAGGTCGGGGGACTGGCATCGCCGCAATCTTCATCCCATCCTTCTCTTTGAATTTCCGTCGCTTGCTTTTCGAAGCGGAACAATTGCCTTTCGCATTCCTGGGAAGATCGGCGATGAGTAGGGCCAACGGATAAATGTTCGAGCCTCGCGCAGGCCAGGTGGCGCGCAGCGGCTGGTCGTTACGCGTGCGCATCGTTTCATGCGACCACCAGAACCACCCCCCGGAAATAATGCCGAGCAACTTCCCATCGCCGTCGAATATTGGCCCACCCGAATCGCCAGGCAAGAGTGGCTGATCAGCGTAAATACGTTCCTCATCGGTCGGCGCAGATGCGCTCGCTGTGAAGTGTCGCAGCCCTTCGTCCAAAGATCCTTTGCCGCCCAACCCGACGAACTCTACCGGATCGCCGCGCTCTGCCGAACGTCGAGCCAAACGAGCCGCGGCCACATCCTTCGGTATCCAAACCCACAAGATGGCCACGTCTAAATCATCTTCTCGTCGAACAATACTGCACTCACGAGAAACATCTTGCGCTGCATTCGCATAGAAAACACGTATCTCTTTTTGATCCACGTTGCGGCTACGGCGCGAGCCAAACAGATGACTGGCCGTCGCCACAAACCCTAAGTAGCCATCTTCTTCTGGCGAATCTCTGTCGACGTGAATGACGACACCCGTTCCCGTCTCCCAATCGCCCAAGTCGCCACCGACGCGAATCATCACGACCGACGAATGATGAGGCTTCGCCGGGCTCCACTGCCAAAGCGGTCGATCGGGCTCTTCAGCCAAAAGGGACGACACGCTGACGATGAGAAATGCTGAAATCGCACTTCGTGCTGGGAATCGCTTCATCTTGAGTGCCATAGACTGCCCGCCATACACGATTTAAGAGACCCCAATATTGTGGCCTCTTCTAGCAGAACAGGGAAACGAATTCCTCAGAAGGGCTAAAACAACCAGCGAAAACATCGCTGCCTGCGGCCAATCGTACCGGACCTTTGTTCCGCGAGGCCGGCGAACAGACGGGACCGCGACGCCCGATTAACGTTCGAGCATAGATTTCATGTCGGAAAACATGGCGCCCGCTTCATCGTGAAAAATGCGGCCGATCAACACGTCGGTCATCCCACCGCGATGCTCGGGGTGTTGTTTTAGGAACTGCCCGAAGCTGAAATCATCCGTGTAAAACGCGTCGACCAGTTTTCGAACCCACTGCGACCCTTCCTTGAATTCGTCGGTCCAACCACCCAACTGCTGCTCGTCCCACTGATTTGCAGCGAACCCGGCAACCACAGCATCCGCAGCCATCTCGCCCGTCTTGAGGGCAAAATAGACACCGGATGAATAAATTGGATCAATGAAACCAAACGCATCACCGATCAGCACCCAACCGTTGCCAGCGTGTTGACGACTGGTGTAGCTGAATTCTTTGGCTACGTGAAAATCACCGACCATCTCAGCACCGCGAATGCGTTCGGCGACGGCCGGACAGTTGGAAAGCTCTTCGCAATACGCGTCGCCCGGAGACGGCCGGGTTTTCAAAATAAAATCGTTATTGCCGACAAGGCCCACGCTAGTGATGTCGTCCGAGAGCGGAATGTACCAGAACCAACACTCTTTCGATTCCGTGTGAAGAACCAACGTCGCGCCACCATGCTTTCCCGGTTCGCGTTGAGCTCCCTTGAAGTAGGTCCAAATCGCCGCTTTTCGTAATTCGGGAATTGGTTCGACGAGCCCCAGCTTATTCGCGATGAGGGACTGCTGGCCCGTGCCATCCATCACAACGCGGCAAGCGACTTCTTGGGTTGATCCGTCAGCAAGTCGCAAACGGACACCGGTCGCAACCTGCTCATCGTCAAACAGCACATCCAGCGCACGTGTTTGATCGACGCAAGTCGCGCCGAGCTCACGCGCATGATCGAACAGCATCTTATCAAAGTCGGCTCGTTCGACTTGCCATGTCTGCGAACATTCACGCTCGTCATGCTGATCGAAAAAGAAAGGAGCCGATTCTTTACCCGTGTTGTTTACAAACTGGACGCTGTACTTCTTGGTGAACTTGGAATTCTTCATTTTGTCGAGCACGCCCAAGCGTTTGAATGTCCAATAGCATTCGGGCATCAACGATTCGCCGACATGAAAACGGGGAACTTGGTCCCGTTCTACAAGCAACGTCGAAAGGCCGGCCTGAGCCGTCAGCGCCGCGGCCGTGCAACCGGCCGGTCCACCGCCCAGTACCACGCAATCATATGAGGAAGAAATCATCGAGAATCCAACAGTTGCCAAAAACCAAGAGCGGAAAGCCTACAGTGAAAGGAATCGCACCCATTATAGATCGACCGCAGAATGCGACGAGTTGAAACGACAACCGGGCGAAAGATCGGGTGTTTTTTCGAGAAAAGCGCGTCGTCGCAGGCTGAAGTCTTAGGCTCGGCAACCGAACCGACGGCAAAAGCACAGCCCCAGCAGGATTCCGACCGCCATCATCCCTGGCGGTTCGGGGACCGATTGAAGATCGGCCGCTTGAAATTTGAACGTATTCCAAACGATGAAATCGGCACCGTCCACCGTGCTATCGCAGTTGAAATCACCGTCAGCCCAGCCGTGCCCCGATTCGAATTTGTGACTATTCCACAGCACATAGTCGGCACCATTCACGAACCCATCAAGGTTTGCATCACCCATCAGCGTGCCGATTTCGTTCGTCACGAGCTGATTGAGATCCCCGCTACCGACCTGGCCATCGCCATCCAAGTCGTAAAACAGGTCTGTCCCGTTGAAGGCACCACACAGCGAATCGATGTCTGCAGCATTCAGTGTACCGTCAAAGTTAAAGTCACCGGTCAACGCGACGTCAGCAACCAACAATTCGAGTCGCGCCCAATCGACGGCGACACTATCGCCGACCAGGATATTGAACTCACCATCTTGAAAGAGCGCAAGGTCGGAACCGGTAAACTCGAGAGTGAGGATTTGACTATCGACCGTGCTTAACTCGGAAACCAACCCAAGATCGCCCGAGAAACTCAACTGATTCGCAATCGAATCGTACCAAAGGATATCATTCGAAGTTTGACCGCCGCTCTTTCGGACGGCCATCGACATGACCGCATGGTAAACCTGCTCGCCCTGATCCAGCTGGTAATCCCAGGTAAACGGCACGAGGCCAGGGTTCGTGGTGTCATCAAAACCGATCTGATTCGCCGCGCCGCTCGAAAGGATCGAGTTGAATTCGTTGAGCAAGTTGGCCGAAACGAATGGCGCATCAACGCTGCCGGCACCATCTTGCTGGAACAGATCGTAATCACCTACGACGTACTCACGCATCTGACTTCCGGACAGTGAAGTGCGGTCTGCAAGTTGAGCCAGATAGAGGCTTTGCGTGTCCACGTGCGCTCCATGCTGATCGACAATGCCATCTTCTTGCACGCCAAAACGCGTGTCGGTCTGAATTGCCCCTACGGAACCGATCATCCAATTCTGAGCCGTCGGTGGATTCTGAATGATGTAGCTTTCTGCGTTGCTATTCCAGATCACCATATTGGCGCCGGCCCAACCGTGACCGGTGCCAAAGTTGCCTCGGTTGCGGAGATTGATTTGATCCCCATCGACCGTCACGTTGTCAAACAGTCCGCCAGTTGAGTAGCGTTGGTGCGGTCCGGTCTCGTCGAGAGCATTGGTTGCGACACTGTTGTAGAAGACATTCGGACCGGGAGAAGGTGAATTGAAAACAAAGTCGTGCCGTCCCTTATCAGAAGTCGAATCACGCACGATGTTCAGTTGGCCATCAATTTCGAAGGCATAACGTCGACTGCCTGTGACAATCGAAATCGGATCGACACTGTGGGCATCGACGACTGTGATGTTTTTACCCTCTCTTTCGACACTGACGGTATTTCTACCGTAGTGCTGTGAAGTCACGTCGCGAACCCAAGCGTGCTCGGTATCATCAATGCTGATAAACGTCCAAGCGTGCGCTTCGTCGAAAGGATTGCTGGTGTCATAATCGGAGACACCGCGAATGCCCTCGATGCCAATATTTTCCAAGCGGTTTGCAAAGTTGTAGTTGTAGATCGTACCGCCGCCAAATTGTGCGTCGAGGCTATTCGTGAGCGGCGCGTCAATGAAGACTCGGTCCCCTTCAATGCGCGTAATATGCCGATCCGACAGAAGATCTTTGGACCCGGGTGCCCACTGGACGACGGTGCCGCCGTCGGCTCTGGGCGGAATCATGTCCATCCCCATCGCACTGATCCACGCAGCGGTACTTGGCCGGTGCACAATCACGTCATCACCCACCGAAAAATTGCTGGGATCATTCACGCGAAAGCTTGTCGCACCAACCGGGACATACTTGTCGGCAATCGTCCTCTCGCTACTGGAAATCTTGCTCTTACTGGAACCGGTGAGCACTCGAATCGTGGTCGACTGCGTCGTCGAAGTGGCGCGCAAGACGGTCCCGTTGACGCCGTCTCCGGCGCCTCGCAAGACAACGCCCGAGGCGAAAATATTGAGCGACGTCGCGATTTCGAATTCGCCCGGTGCGAGAACGACGGCGCCCCGAAACCCGTCTGCATTGATAGGCAGTGCCGAGACAGCATTGATCGCCGCTTGGATCGAGGCCGTATCATCACCCGGTTGCGGGGAAACGAAGACTGCCCCCGGAACGTTGGGCAATGCTTCTTCTCCAAAGCGATAGCCGACGCTCGAAAAGTCGGGAATTCGGTCGCCGATCGCTCGCGAATCGTAAAGCATGCGGCCGGCATTGCCGGGATAGGCCAACGTGCTCTCCGCTGCCACCGCTGAATGGGCCAGGCTGAAACCGCCCACCAGGAACAGGAAAGAGATCGCCAGGCACTTGATGGACGCGAGTCGGTGTGGCACAGCCGACTCACTTTTGAAGCTTTTGAAATCGGAGACGGATATCCCAATCATGAATGACTCGTCCTCATCGTACAGATTTCTCACCTTCATTGTGATTCGCCGACGTACTTTGCGGCCAGCAACTCGGTGAAATCGGCATGGCCTTCTTTGATTTTGACTTCACGCACCAAATGCTGGAACGATTCGTCAGCGTAGCGCTGTGAGACAAAACGCAGGGCCAAATGTGTGCTTCTTGATATGCGATAGGGGGAAATCTGCTGGTGTTCCCATTCCTGCGATCCATCGATATAAGGCAACAAAGCACGATGCGCCTTTTCAAGACCACACCCATGCTCGGGCAGATGTGACCACAAGTCGACATCGACCTCAGGGTGCTCACCGACCCGAGCCAAAACAACTAAGGCCGACAAGTTGAACATGCTGTAGTGGAGTGACAACGTTCGCTTTAAGGCCTGCGGCTGCATTCCGTCGGGTTCGAATTGATACTCAAGCCGCTCGTCCCTGACACGCTTGAGGACTCGCTTTGCCGTTGCAAAATCGCCGGCGAATACCGAGTATCTCGCGACTTGCGCCGCGTACCAGCTGCCATGGTTGTTCTTTGCATCTTGCTCGTGTCGCCCCAGCTCACTTGCTTGCAACCAGCCGACGTACTCACGAAACCAATCTTGCAAAGCAGCCTGCTGGCTCTTCCCCCAACCGACCGATTCGTCTAGCAATTCCAACGCATCCAGCACGAGCATGAACCCACGGGTGTCGATGATCCCCGCGCCTCGCCCAGCGGCTCGCCCGGGCACCGATTGGCCAAAGTTCAGATTGGGGTTCATGCGAGTCTCAGGATTGAGAAACCAGACCTTCACCAACTGCGCCGCTCGTTTGCCCGCTTGCTGATCATCGAGAAAATAGTAGGCCAAACTGAGTGTCGGGACCGTGTCCACCAAATCGCCGAGCGGACTGCGGTCACCTCGATTCACGAGCTTTCGGTTGACATGACCATCTTTCCGAATGTAGGGCAGACCGTCTTCCGTTTCTGGATTGGGCCACCAGTAGCGAGAGAAGCTTTGGTAGTCATGCTGGTCACCGCTTGGCGGAGCCTTCTTCTTTTTCGTGACCGAAAAAGGACCGTTATCGATGACATCATCGGTCGCAGTTTCCAAACGTTCCAGCGCTTTGCGAACCGACTTCGTAGGCTCTTGCTCTAACAGGCGCAGCATGTGGGCGCCATCCCACAGCACCGTCTTGGGACTTGTCGCCTCCACATCGCCACTCACCGTATCGGCGAATGACAACGGAGCAACACATCCGGCAGCGGCGCTGATGAGAATGAGGCAAACCGCACGGCTCCACGCGAGCCGCCTGCCGCTATTTCGCATCAGCAGGTGTGGCAAATAATGGCGATGAAACCGTCGGAGCAGGAAGCGTTCGTCCAATTTCATCTGTTCGGTATCCAAACCCCGGACCGCGAATCGAGCTAAAGTCAATTTGCCCATCGCGCCGTCGGTACAAACCATTGTGGACCGAGGCCTCGACGCTGGAAGCCTCTGGATAAAATTGCATCGCGTTGGTTTCCACACCCATCATGGTGCCGGCATGAGCGGCTAAGAGGACGTGCGGAATCTGAGCCAACATCGGGTTCGTGAGGTCTTGGACCATGAGCGACATGCCGTGCGCCTTCGCCCAACAGAGCGAAAGGATGGCTCCGGTCTGCGTCTTGCATGTTTTCAGCGCTACCCCGTTCCAACCCAGCGAACGCCCCAAACGGACGTGCTGCCAATCATGGGCACTTTCGTCCATCAGCAACGGCTTTCGCTGCGCCAACTTGCTCACGTCGATCGAGTGAGCGGCCAAGTCGTATGGGAAAGGCTGCTCGACATACAAGATCATGTCGTAAATTGCCGGTTCCGATTCCTGCAGACGGTCCAGCATCTCGATCACGTATTCGGGATCGGTCACCATGCAGTTGTAGTCAGCCGTTAGGTGCTCGACTCCATGTTCCTGAGCCAGTTTGCCGACGCGAACCAAACGTTCATAGTCCCAAGCGGCATCATTGCCACGCAGTTTGACCTTCAAGCACTTCAGCTGGTCTCGTTCAATCCAGCCGGCCAATTCTACGGGATGCTCGTCTTCTGGTTCCGCGCCGCAAAGATCGTCACGACTAATCGCGTCCAATCCACCGACCAAATGCCAAGCCATTAATCGCTTCGGCGAGGTATCGGCGGTTGCTGGAAACTGCAAGAACTCATCCGGGTACTTCCCGCTAAAATCGACTTCCACGTTGCCGTCTAGGTCGAAGAAATCGGCCAGATCCCAATTCATGTAGGGAGGAGCGTACGTCTCGTAAACAGAAACGTCGTGCGCTACCCCGTACGCATCATGCAGAGCGATATCAAAGGGCGACAAGCAGAGCAGGGCGGCCAAGTAGGGCAAGCAATGATCGGCAGGCTGGCCCGCGTTGAACTCCTCCAGCAGCTTCGGCAGTCGTTCTTGCTGATACCGATATCCCAATTCGAGCGCATGTCCTTGCTGATCGAATGCGGCGATATCCGTGGCCACAAGTTCTGCAAACTGCTTGATGCGCTCGTGACGAATCGAATAGCTTACCGTCGAAGGCCAAACCCACTGCACGCTGAGAGGAGTCTCCCCCCAACCGCTCGCCAGACGACCGTCTGTCGTCTTGACGGTGACATGCGCCCTTGCGCACGTCACCGAAGTCAAAACCTCCGAACCGAATTTAAGCGGAACCCGAGTTTCAATCGGCAGGTAGTAGAGCCGAACACCTTGGATTTGCACATCAAAAGCATTACTGGTTTCCGCCCCTGATGAGCGAGCTGACGCTTCCTTGCCAGCCAATTGCGAAAATTGATCCATGTTCCATATGCCTAACGATTGAATAGTAACTCGAAACTCAACTCGACTTCGTTGCTAACTGGCGGTCACGGCCAATGCATCCGACAGGGAGGCGGTCCGCTTCGATTCCAATTCTGGAATCTGCCACGGGCTGCGTGCTTCACGGTGCAGGAAGTCGTTGGCCGCGTCATTGTTTGTAAACTGCTCTGCTTTTGGGTCCCACTCCAATTTTGCCTTCAGTTTGATCGCAATGTTACCCAAATGGCAAACGGAAGTGCTCCGATGTCCAGCTTCTACGTGAGAAACTGGCTGTTCGCGGGACTTAACGCAATCGATGAAGTTTCTTTGGTGATTGTCGCTAATCGCCAGGATCGCATCTTCGTCAGCAATCTCCGTGAGAGCCAGTTCTTCAGGGACGGTCACGAAATTGTCCCCTTTGTTGTCGACGCGAACCGAACCTTCGGTCCCCTCAAACAGGCAGCGGACCGACGGGTCGTCCGTCTGACAAACGAGCTCGACCCCATTCGCATACCGCGCACGAAATTTCGTGTGCGTTGCCGTATTGAACAGGCTGCCCTCGGGCAAATACTTGGCGTCGATGTACTCGATCTCGACAGGGCCCGAATCGTCCATTCCCATTCCCCATTGTGCCATGTCGTTGGAATGCACGCCGAAGTTAGTAATTTGGCCGCCCGAGTAGTCATAGTTGAAACGGAATCGGTAGAGGCAACGATCCTGGTGGTAAGGCACCTCTCTGGCAGGGCCGAGCCACATGTCGTAGTTGAAACCAGCGGGCACCTCCATCGGCTCCCACCCCGGGCCAGGTCCGATTTTGTTGTTCAGTCCGACATGCGTCGTGATGCGTTTGAGTTCGCCGATCCGTCCGCTGCGAACAAGCTCGCAAGCTTTTCGGACCGTGGGGTTGGAACGCTCGTGCGTACCCGTTTGTAAAATTCGATCGTACTTCGCGACCGCCTTCGCCATCGCGCGACCTTCCCCTAAAGTGACCGACAGCGGCTTCTCGCAATAGATATCCTTGCCAGCTTTGGCCGCCATGATCGTCATGATGGCATGCCAATGATCTGGGGCCACGACGGTCACCGCATCGATGTCGTCTCGACCGAGCAATTCGCGAAAATCTTCGAACGCAGCACATCCCGTGAAAGAGCCGGAGCGACTGGCGTCGGAGTAGTATTCCTCGACCTTCTTTTGAGCCGGTTCACGGCCTCGGAAGTGCTTTTCCTCTTTGTAGCCATGGCTCCCTCGGTTCACATCACAGACTGCCACAATCTGGGTGTCATCCAATTTCATGAACCGTTCCAAAATCGGTAGCCCTTGGTTGCCGGTACCGATACATCCCATCGTGATCCGGTTACTGGGTGCGTTTTGGCCGAACACACTGGCAGGAACGAAATAGGGTGCCGCCATCGTGACAGCGGCCGATTTTAGGAATGTTCGACGGCTGGCAGCTAACTTAGCCGTTGGATTCTTTGTTTTTTTTCTCGACATGGTTCCGTCCCCTTTGGTTCAAAACGGGCCGTCAATCGCGATAAATCTCGCGAAGCGAGCCCAAAATTCGTGCATTCGTGGTGCGTGCAAAATCCGCCTCTATTGAAGGTATTCCTTCTGCCATTTCAAACAATCCGGTTTTTAGGAACGCAATTCCTATTTTCTGTATACCCGGAGAGCCCTCACCCGTCTATTTTCTTTACATGGGAATTGCAAGAAAAAAGAGTCACCAAAATTTGCCGGTTCGAGTGAAAGGGCGTCTCGCCGACAGTGCGCCCCATATTGCACTTCTCGTGGAAACTTCGCGGGAGTACGCCCGCGGCCTCCTGCGCGGCATCGCCCGATATCATCAGGAATTTGGTCCCTGGTCGATCTATTTTGCGACAAGGGGATTGCGCGAGCAGCCGCCGAAGTGGCTACGAGACTGGCATGGCGACGGCATTCTCGTGCGGCTCAATGATCAAAAAATGGCGGACGCAATTTTGGCTTCAGGCATTCCCGCCGTCGATGTCCGAGGCGCGCTTCCCGACGTCGGTTTACCCTTCATCGGTGTCGACAATCGTCCTGTTGCTGCGCTTGCTTTCGAACACCTTCGCAGCTGCGGACTCACAAATTTCGGTTTCTGTGGAACGCCGCGAGATGTCAATCCGAACCAGAATCTGCGCTGCGATTATTTCGTCGAACTCGTGGAGTCCAATGGATTCCGATGCGACGTGAACTTAGGCATTGAATCCAAAACAGGGCGGCTGAATTGGGAAGCAGAACAACAAACCATCGCTAAATGGCTCGAAAGTCTCCCGAAACCGGTCGGCATCATGACCTGCCACGATGACCGAGGCCAGCAGGTACTCGACGCCTGCCGCCGGGCCGGTTTTCGCGTGCCGGACGAAGTGGCCGTTGTGAGCGTTGATAACGATGTCCACATGTGTAACCTCAGCACGCCTCCCTTAACAAGCATCGATGTTAATCCGGGGCGAATTGGCTTTGAGGCGGCCGCCTTGCTGGCCCGGGCGATGAACGGAGAGAAGCTTTCCTCCGAGCCCATTTTGCTGGGACCGCCGCGTGGTCTTGTGCCTCGACAATCGACCAACTTGGTTCGTTTTGACGACGCCGATGTCGAAAGTGCCGTTCGTCACATTCGGGAAAAAGCGTGCAGCGGTGGGCTCCGGGTTCGCGACATCGTGGCCATGGCGAAGCGCTCTCCCACGACCTTTGAGCGACGTTTCAAGAGTAGCGTTGGGCGCACCATCAAAGCGGAAATCAACCGTGTTCGTCTCGGTTCGGCAAAACTGCTTCTCGCAGAAACCGACCTGAGCATTTCACGAATCGCCGATCGATGCGGTTTCGGAGAAACCAAATATTTTTGTGAAGCTTTCAGAAATTTCGAGGGCGTCACCGCGAGCGAATATCGCCAGAGTTTTCGCCTTGACCGATGAACGCGCATACGCAAAACCAGAATCGAAGTCTGAAAAACCGGATTGTGGCTTTCGCGATTGTCGTTATTGTGAAGCTACTAAGAAAAATAAAGTTGTTTTACAAACCAGTCATTTCTCGTTATCCGTTCAAACGCAATTTATTGCTCCCAGCAATCCACTTTCTTCGAGGCTTCGACAATGAGCATGAGATCACTTTTAAAAACGGCGCTCGTTATTGCACTAACGATCTTTTCAATTTCCAACTCTGCGCATGCCGTCGTCACAATTTTTGACGGCTTCGGCGATGGAGATCTTAACAACGATGGGATCATCCTCGGTTCTCTCGATGCTGACTTCAACGGCAATGACATGATCGGCGACGCCATCACTCCGGGTGACGTTGCGATCACATCGACATTCAATGAAATCAGCACTGTCGAAGATGCGACCGACACAGGAATTCGTTGGCTCCATTCGCGAGGTTGGACCGGTTCGAATGGCGACCCCAATCGATCGCCAAAATCATTCGCTCGTTTGGTGGATGACTCGGTCGGTTCCATGCCCGACTCGACTCACCCTACGTACGCGGTCCCGTCGTTAGGTTCAGGACATGCATTGGGTGTCGAATCTCGCGGACGTGGTAGCTCGATCACAGGCTTTTTCGGTCAGAGTATCGCACTTGGCGCCGACGAAGGCGATCAAGTCAAAGTAAGTTTTGATTTCCGGACTTGGATCAGTGATGACAATCTCAACACTCAGTCCGATGGATTCGAAGGCAATGTGCCGCGGATCGCTTCTTTGCGATTTGGGCTCTACCAGGACACCGACAATCAAATCGGCATGACCAATGATTTCGCTGGCATCAACGAAAACGGTGGTTTTGCGCCAGCAGTTTGGGGAACCGAAGGCGGTCACTTCCGTGGCGACATTGGTCCGGTCGGCGCCAACGACGACCACGGCTGGTACACGAATATTGATTTGGGGCGAACCGATTGGGCCGGTAACGCCACGCGTGGCGCCGTTGACTTTGACGGAATCGGTGGACGCATCAATGAAGAGACAAACGACTTTGCCAGCGGCGGCAGAATCCTCGAAGGCTCCGATAACGACTTCGTTGCGAAGACGGACGAAATGGCCCCGACCTTCACGGCGCTAGATGTTACGCGAGCCTACAACTTGTCGCTGACACTTGAGCGGGCGACGGTCAATACTCCGGGCGACACGGTGAAAGCGATCTACACGGTCACCGACATCGCCAGCGGCATGTCTTGGTCGATCGAAGGAACGGAAGGATTTGGCGGACTCGATCCCGATGAAGATGGTGCTGAAAGCCTAAGTTGGGATTACTTTGCCATTCGCAATACGACCCCACTTTCCGCTCAGATGTCCGATGGCGACGATTTCGACTACATCATGGATAACTTCATGGTCGAAGAGTTCACCGGTGGCATGATGGTCGGGCCCGATTTTAGCGGGAACGGCACGATTGGCTGTGAGGATGTTGACGGTTTGGTGGCGGCGATCGTAGCGGGAGCCAACGACCCCACGTATGACATCACTGGCGACACCAATGTCGATGCAGCTGATCTGACGGAATGGCTCGTTCAAGCCGGTGCGGTACTCAATGCCAATGGCAATCCCATCCTCGAAGGCGATGCCAATTTGGATGGTAACGTCGACGGTCAAGACTTCGTCATTTGGAACGGTTCGAAGTTCACGACAACGGCCGCTTGGTGTAGTGGTGATTTCAATGCTGATGGAAATGTGAACGGCCAAGACTTCGTGATTTGGAACAGCAATAAGTTCACAAGCTCGGACGTTTCGGCGGTACCCGAACCATCGTCGATCGCATTGATCATCGCCGGTCTGCTGTTCTTTGCTCGACGACGCAGCTAAGACGGCGAACAATTGAATTTGGCGACGTACCGTGCGAGGGGAACGGCAGCACGGTGCGTACGAATCGTAGGCGGTTAACTCGCGTTGGTTGGTTACGATCATCGAGCACAGGAAGCGCTCGATGGGACTCACACCCTAGAAGGAACAAGAAATGTTGTTTAGGTTTCCTGTCGGAAAGAACAATTCGCGATCAGCTTTCACGCTGGTCGAGCTATTAGTCGTCATCGCCATTATTGCGATCCTCGTTTCCTTGTTGTTGCCCGCCGTGAATTCGGCCCGTGAAGCGGCCAGACGAACTCAGTGCATCAACAATCTGAAACAAATCGGACTCGCCGCCCTGAATTATGAGTCGGCATACAGGCATTTGCCTCAGGGTCGGCCAGGTTGCGATTCCAGTTCGGATCCAGCTTGTACGCCGGGGCAAGAAAATTCTGAGAAAACGGGCGTCAGTGGATTCGTACTGATGATGCCATTCATGGAAGAACAAGCCATTTTTGACCAGCTTGGCATCAACGACGTGGGCATTCACTGGTCGAGTGCGGCTGGCGTCTCCGGTTGGCGAACGGACTTGGTCGAACAGACGCTTGCCACCCGTCTTGCGGCTTTCGTTTGCCCGTCGAGTGAGGGCTCCACGCTGCCAGAATCCGCGGCCAATCACTTTTCCAATTGGGATTTGAAGCCGGCGACGTCGAATTACGCTTTGGTGGCAGGGCACCGCGGGCCAGTGCAATACGGCGTCAATGCGTGCCGCACAAAGCTGGAAAACTCTGGCATGTTCCTCTACAAGACGATTGTCCGAACAAAAAAAGTCAAAGACGGCTTGAGTAAGACGATTGCTTGCGGTGAAACCGTCGAATCTCATACGAATGATTGCTCCAATACTTGGTCCTACTTCTATCGGTTCCTCGATTCGATGCGAGTGACGGAAGCAGCGATCAACAGCGGATGCATCAACGCATTGCAACAAAACATCAATGGCTCCCGTACCAGCGGCGCTTTTGCCAGCAAACACATCGGTGGTGGCAACTTCGTCTACGGTGATGGTCATGTCGACTTCCTCGAGGATGAAATCGACTTGGTCCTTTACCAAGACATCTCGATGATCAACTCGGTGAAGTCTCGTAGAGACGACATGAACGGTTCCGGCTTCTGCCAATAACTGTCCATTGCCCCATTCTGCTCGATTGCTGTATTCGGAATCCACGATGCCTTGTGACCACTCTTTTGCTTGCCGTTTTCCCACTGCGTTACTTTTCCTGTCACTTGTTGCACTCTTTGTCCTAGGCTGCGACGACCGGCCTAAGAGGTACAAGGTTTCCGGGCAGGTGACCGTTGACGGTGCGCCGTTGGGGCGAGGTGTCATACAGATTGTTCCCGAAAGTGGCCGTGCATCGAACGGACTTATTGAGAACGGCAGCTACACAATGCGGTGTTACGAAGAAGACGACGGCGTCATCCCTGGCACGCATCGTGTGACCATTAACGGAGCGGAACACTTAAGCAATACAAAAATTAAGTGGAATGCACCCAAAAAATACTCTCAGCTGAATGACTCGCAGCTGACGGCTACGATTGATGCTGACACAGAGGAGTTGAATTTTGATCTGTCTTGGGAAGGCAAGAAGCCATATGTCGAAAACACGGGGCGTTCATCGGTCGAAGAAACCTCGGATGACATCTAAATGCCAGTAAGTACCAAGTTACCGTTTTTGCGTTCTATTTCTCGAGCGGCACTTGCAGCCGGGATCATCTTCAACCTGTCGCTCTCCTGCTTTGGCACCGACTTCCTTGTGACATCGGCGTCCCACATCGCCAGCACGCTGCCCAACGTGCAACCGGGCGATACGTTGGTCATGGCCAATGGCGTCTGGACCAATCAGCAGATCCAATTCGCCGCCATGGGAACGGCGGCAATGCCGATCACGCTGCGGGCAGAAACGCCCGGCGGAGTGACGCTTAACGGCAACTCGTCGCTCAACATTTCTGGCGACTGGCTGGTTGCCGACGGTCTGCGTTTTGACGGAGGCGCTCTTGGATCAAGTGACCATATCGTCGAATTCCGCGGCAGCCTCGGACATGCGACGAACTCGCGTTTTACGAACTCGGCGATTCTGGATTACAACCCATCCGACATCAACACACGATACTTTTGGGTGTCGATGTACGGCGAAAACAACCGAGTCGACAACAACACGTTTCGCGGCCAAAACCACTCGGGGGTAACGGTCACTGTTTGGCGTGACAACAGTGATGCCGACAATCATCGGATCGACGCTAATCATTTCCTTGATCGGCCGGAAGGTAACGGCAATGGCTTCGAGACGATTCGCATCGGTACCAGTGCCGAATCGCTGAGCAGTTCCTTCACGACCGTCGAAAACAATCTGTTTGAGCGGACCGATGGCGAAATTGAAATCATCTCGAACAAGTCGGGCAACAACACGTTTCAATACAACACGTTTCGCGAATCGGCCGGCACGTTGACCTTGCGGCACGGCAACGACAATCTGGTTACAGGCAACTTTTTTCTTGGTGAAAACAAGAACGAGAGTGGCGGAGTGCGGGTGATTGGTGAGGACCAAACCATTACCAACAACTATTTCGCGAACCTCGATGGGCGAGCCAACGGTGCGATTTCCATCTCGGCTGCGGTCCAAAATTCGGAATTGAACGAGTACTTTCAAGTCAAGAATGCAATCATTGCCCACAACACGATCGTCGATGTGAATGATGCGGCGATTACGTTCTCGGATGGGCTGGGGAGCAGCAATCGCACGCTGTTGGCAGAAGATGTCACGATCGCCAACAATCTGATCGATAGCTCGCAAGACGCTCTCTTTAGTGGCAGCGAAGGGAGCGGCTGGACTTGGGAAGGTAACATCGCCTACGGCCAGTCCCTGGGACCTGCCAATGGCAATCCGGGCATCTCGACCGTCAACCCGCAGTTGGGATTAACGCCTGATGGTCTCTGGCGGCTTGGCTCGAACAGCCCAGCGATCGATGCAGCGGCGGGCGGATATGGATTCATTGTTGACGACATGGACGGGCAGGCTCGGACAGGCGCTTATGACATCGGCGCCGATGAGTTCTCAACGGCTTCGATTGTTCGGGTACCACTAAGCAACGGAGATGTCGGAGCGGGCTGGTTCTATGACCCGGTCGATCCGCCGAGCAACCCGTGTGGGGTCGGTTGCGTTTCGGTCCAAGCGGAAGGGTTTTCCAGTTCCATCGACCCGGATGGAGACGGCAATAAATGGACGATCATGTCCGATCCCGATGCATTCGGCGGTCAAAACATTACCGCGCCAACGGGTAGCCGCACCGATCTAGATGCCGGTGACCCGCATGATGCTCTAGTAACTTATGATCTCGTCTTCGACGACGCCGGGGTCTACACGGCGTATTATCGTGCACGAGGATTTGACAGTTCCACCGATAGCTTGTTCACGCCCGACGATTTTGGCGTCGACCCAGACAACAACGAATCGTTGTCTTCGAATGGAATTTATCGCTGGGAAGTTGGTCAGTCATTCCAAATCACCAGTTCGGACGTCGGCATCCCCTTGCAGTTCCGCATCGGCAAACGCGAACAACTGGCAAATCTAGACGTCTTTGTCTTTCACGTGAATCCATTCCTCACGCCGGCAGAATTGGACGCGATCTTCCTATCCGCTCCCGATGCCGATTTTGACAACGACGGGCTGATCAATTGCGCCGACGTTGACGCCTTGGTCGCCACGATTGCGGGTGCAACGAACGATACGACCTATGACCTCACCAACGACGGCTTAGTCAACGGCGACGACTTAGTCATGTGGCTGGCCGATGCCGGCGCAGCGAACTTGGCCTCCGGCAACCCGTATCTTCCCGGAGACGCGAATCTGGACGGCGTCGTGAACGGGGCGGATTTCATCATTTGGAATAACAACAAGTTTCAAACGGCAGCCGCTTGGTGCTCGGGTGATTTCAACGCGGATGGGTTTGTGAACGGAGCCGACTTCATCATTTGGAATAACTTCAAATTCACGTCGTCGGACATTGCCAGTGTGCCGGAACCTGCCACACTGGCTTCGCTCTTCGCGCTATTGCTGGGAGTCGCCATCGGCCGGCGACGTGCACGCTGAAGTCGGCACTTCACCAACCTACTGTGACACCCAACTGACGCCCTATGCGGCTAAGGCAACAACGCAAGTATTTTTGAATGGAGTTTCCTGTGAACGATCGCCTTGATCGACGTCTGTTTCTGCAAGGTTCCGCGGCGGTAACGGCTGCAGCGTTAGCATCACAAAACGCGTTCGCCGAGACACCGTCAAAACCGACAGACGAACCAAAGATTTGTGCTTTCACGAAGTTCCTTCAAGACCAAAGCTATACGGAACTTTCCGACACGATCAAGGAACTGGGCTTCGACGGTGTCGAAGCAACCGTGCGAAAAAAAGGGCATGTCCTGCCCGAAAATGTCGAAGAGGACTTACCGAAGTTGGTCGAAGCACTAAAAGCGAACGACTTGGAAGTCACCATCATGGCGTCCGATGTGATGGACACGAGCGAGCTGAACCAGCGCGTTCTCAAAACGGCGGCCGGCTTGGGCATCAAACGCTACCGAATGGGATTTTATCGCTACGACCTTGACCGCCCTGTGATGGAGCAATTGGATGAGATTCGGCCGAAGCTTGCCGATCTCGCAGCGATGAATAAAGAACTCGGAATGCAAGCGCTCTACCAAAACCATTCGGGAGCTAACTTCGTGGGAGCCACTCTCTGGGACCTGCGGGAATTGATCAAGGACTACCCGACGGACGAAATTGCGTCTGCCTTCGACATTCGTCATACGACGATCGAGGCAGGCTTAGCTTGGCCGGTGATCTACGACATGATGAAGCCCAACATCGGTGCCATTTATGTCAAAGACTTCCAGTGGGAGGGCAAGAAGGCTCAACACGTGCCACTCGGTGACGGACGGGTCGATCCTAAGTTCTTTCAGATGCTAAAGGCCAACGGCTACGACGGATTGTACTCGTTGCACGTCGAATATCTGAAGAAAGAGGGTGTGCAAGCCAATATTGACGCGCTTCGTCGCGATGTTGCTGTCCTTAGATCATGGATTGGATAGACATCGGCTGGCGAGCGATTATTCTTGGTAAATGGGCCCAAAAAGCGCACAAATCCAAATTTAAAAGCCGACAACAAACCAACAACTAGCCAAAACAACGGCCTTATTGTCAAAAAACCGGCATTAGTATCCGTAAAAAAGGATTGTGATTACTGCCAAAGTTTATTGAAATGAAACTTGATGGTTGCGAGGCGCGTCACCGCGGTTCGCAGACTCAGATTTGAACGAAGTTACTTTTGACAATTTTCTAACTCTCTTAACTCGGAGTGAATGACTAATGATTTTACGACAACAAAACGTGCTCTTCACGGGCCTACTTATCGCGCTCATGGCGTGTCTCACGACCTCTCTCCAAGCCAACGACGTCTTTAATGACGACTTTTCTGATGGCGACCTAGCCAAGACAGGTGCCACCGACACAAATTGGTGGACTTCAAGTTCTAGCAGCGGAATTGAAATCGATACAATTGATGAAGCTGGGATGCCCGCGCCCCCGAGCTTGGGTCTTGTTACCGGTGGTTCAGGTCGCGGTATCCATACCGTGTTTCCGACACAAACTTTGGCGCCTGGGGATATCCTTACGGCTAGTTATACGTTCGTGACACCGACCACCATTGGCGGCGGCTCGTCTTCGTCCTTCCGCGTTGGACTCTTGGACACTCTTGGTCGAGTCGAAGCGGTAACTTCGACTATGCCCAACATGACTAATTTGGATGACAACGTTGATGCTTCCAGCAATCCAGCGACCGGCCCAGGTCCAAACGCTGTCTACGGTTGGGGTGGAGCAGTTAGCGGCCCTGGAACGTTGACGCTTCCAGGCTTCATGTTGGACATGGACGTGAATACGGGAACTGGGGCCGACCTCAATTTCCGTCAACACGGCTTTGATACTGCCTTTGGAACCGGTCGCCTCATGGGTACCACATCGAATTGGTCAAACATCAGCCCATCGGGTCCGGACGCGGGTTACGAGTTCTTACCTAACACCGAGTACACGGGTACGTTTTCGGTGGAGGCACTCGCTGGTGGTGACGTAGAACTTTGCGGCACACTAGGAGCCGACAGTTATTGCAATATCACCACGCCAAACTCTCTGAACTTTGGTATGCTCGGATTCCATGTGAATTCAGATCGGTTCGGTACGTCAAACTCAGCAGGTGATGTTGACAACGGAATTGACTTCACGAACATTTCCGTAACGGTCAAAGCCGTTCCAGAACCAGCTTCCTTTGGCCTGCTTTCGATCGCAGGCTTGGCATTGCTTGGCCTACGCCGACGATAGTCGCCACGGAAGAGTCGTTCACAACATAAAGCCCGTAGCATTCGCTACGGGCTTTTTCGTGCGCACCCCACAAACTCACCAGTGTTGCAAAACCAGAATCACATGCCGGTTTTACGGATCCTCGATCTGTTTGAATCGTGCTACCGTGCATGGCTCAGATGAGTCAGGCTTCTACGTTCGAATCGAAACCAAGTGTGAAGTCAGGATGAACAGCAGATCGTTTGTTAGATCAGCCTTTCGCCTCGGAACCGTCGAGATCGACATCCCCTACCTAAACGTGCTGCAAGGATCGAAATGACCATTCGCCTCATTACAAATCAAGTTTCATTCGCTGCCTCTTGCGCTCTACTGAGCGCATGCTTCGTGATGCTATGCCCAGACGCTTCGGTAGGGCAAGAACCGGCAGCTACCGATGCGGCCGCGACCTATTCCGCAGCAATTTCCGAGGGCCCCATGCCGGCCGCGCCGGCGGTACAGTTGCCGTCGCTCGAAGCATTCACCGGCGACGCCGTTGCAGCCAAGTTGCCCGCTGAATTTTCAGGCAGCGCGACGATCACATCGACGGCCGGCATTGCTTGTTTGAGTGAATCGTTCAAGGACAGCAAACGCAGCAAGACATTTCAGGCCATGCAGGGCAGGGAAGAGACCCAGCTCATCAAGCTGACCGGTGGTGCCCTGACATTGGCCGAAGTGGTCAAGCAGGTGGCCGACTCGCAAATCATCGAAACGATGGGCGACGAGACGATCCTCCGGCTCCCCATTCTTGTCGCGGACGATGCGACGCTTGTAATTCGTGGAGAAGAAACGCCCAAGGTACGACTCGTTACGAAAACCGGCACGCTCCTAGCCAATGCGGGAAAGCTGTTCATCATCGATGCGACCGTTTCATCTTGGGATGAAACGACGAAGGCACCGACCGCTTTCGCCGATGCGTCGCAGTTCCGACCGTTCATCACCTCCTTTACGGCATCGCAGACCTATCTTGCCGGCAGCACCTTCCAGCACTTGGGGTACGGTTCACCGTCCGCTTACGGGCTCACGCTGACCAGCCACCCGCGCCGAAACACAGAGGAAAGCGTCGGCAATTGGCCCACGGGAACGCTTGTGAAAAATACGTTCGAAGGGCTTTACTACGGCTTCTATTCGTTCGAAGCTCGCGACGTCGCCATTGTTGAAAATCATTACAAGGGCAGTATTCGGTACGGCATCGACCCGCATGATCGCTCGACACGTCTGGTCATCGCAAAGAACATTGCGGAGGGCACGATCGAGCGACATGGCATCATTGGTTCTCGCGGTATCAGCGACAGCTTCATTTTCGACAACGTCTCGAAGAACAACACGCAGTCGGGAATCATGCTGGATCGCCAGTGCTCGGGCAACGTCATCGTCAACAACCGAGTCTTCGACAACGGAAATGGCATCGCGCTCTATGAGAGTTCAAACAATCGGCTCTTGAACAACATTGTGGCGTTCAATGCCGGCACGGGCATTCGCTGTCGCAATAGCACCGACATTTTGGTTCAAGACAACAAGATTGTGGGCAACGAGAAATTTGCCGTGAGCTGCGAAGGGCGTCATTTGAGCGATCACGAGAAACGCATGGCGCGGGGTGACACGTATGAGACGATCGCAGGCGTTACCTGTTTGACAAATGTCATTGCCGGAAACGGCGATGGTCAATTCAAAGGCCAAAACATGAGCTATTTGCGAGTCGGCGGCATCCAAAAACAAGTCGACCTGGAAACACTGGCCGCAGATATTGGCGGTAACAAACGTCGCTTGCCGGAAACTGACAACGATCCATTGGGCGGTGAGTTGGAAGCATATGAAATCGAGTTCCAAGCGGTGACTCGATCGGCCGAAAAGCTGTTGGAGATCACTCGCACCCATTAGAAGCTCATCTCAAGTGTGGAAAAATGTCGCGCGAGTTGTACCCGGAAGACTGGGTCACGGTTGATCTGCTCCGGTCGATCGCCCACAATGGGCCGCTTCTGCGCTAGAAACCTCCTGACTGAACAGAGAAACAAACAAACATGGCCACTGGATTCGGAATCGTCGGGTGCGGAATGATCGCACACTTTCACGCGCGAGCCATCGCAGAGATCAAAGGGGCAAAACTCGTTGCTGGTTTTGATTTTCGCCAGGAAGCGGCCGAACGATTAGCCGAGGAGCACGGCGGTACGCCATACACCGACCTCAAGAAGATGTTGGCCGATCCCAAGGTAGATGTCGTCACGATTTGCACTCCCAGCGGTGCCCACATGGAACCGGCCGTTGCGGCAGCCAACGCCGGCAAGCACGTCATCGTCGAAAAACCGTTGGAAATCACACTCAAACGGTGCGACAAGATCATCGAAGCCTGCAAGAAGAATAAGGTGGTTCTGTCGGCCATTTTCCCGTCACGATTTCATCGCTGCAGCAAGATGCTCAAGAAGGCGATCGACGATGGTCGCTTTGGCCGTCTTAGTTTGGGCGACGCCTACGTAAAGTGGTTTCGCACGCAGGAGTATTACGATAGCGGTCAATGGCGGGGCACATGGGCGTTGGATGGGGGTGGTGCACTGATGAATCAAGCCATCCACAGTGTCGATATTTTGACATGGCTGATGGGCCCCGTGGCTGAGCTGACGGCCCAAACGGCGACTCTCGCGCACAAACGCATCGAAGTTGAAGATGTCGCAACCGCTGCGCTTAAGTTCAAGAATGGTGCACTGGGTGTCATTGAAGCCACGACGGCAGCCTTTCCGGGCACGCTCAAAAAAATCGAAATTCACGGCAGCGAAGGCTCGGCAGCCATCGAAGAAGAAGACATCGTTCAATGGGAATTCGCCAAAATGACGGCGAAGGATAAGAAGATTGCGGCCGAGTTTGCGGGCGTCACGGAAACGGGCGGCGGCGCGGCCGATCCTTCCGCCATCGGTCACGCAGCACACGCCGAACAGTTCCGAGATGTGCTGAAGGCAATCAAGAACGGCACGAAACCGGCCATTGATGGCCATGAGGGGCGTCGTAGCGTCGAGATCATCCTCGCCATCTACAAGGCGGCCGAAACGGGCAAGAAGGTTGTCTTGCCGCTGACGAAAGACCCGGTCCTGAAGGCCAAGAAGGGTGCTCGAAAAGCATAGGAACAAGGCCGTTCAATTGCTAAAGTGATGAGGCCGAATCTCGAAATCGGCCATGCTACCTGGCCGTTAGCGACGGCCGTACTCTGAAATTACCTCTGTAGGCAAAATATGAATTCAAATCGTCCTTCGGTCATCTTAAGCGCATTTGCAGATGAAGCAGCCAACCGAAAAACGGCCGTCGAACAAATGGCCGCGCTGTCGGCACTCGGACTTAGCTATTACAGCCCCCGATTTGTCGATATCGAAGGGGATGGCGTCGTCAAACATGTGGTCGACCTGAACGAAAGTGAATGGGCCGCACTGCGTGACATTCATGCTGAATATGGGATGCGGGTGACGAGCATTGGATCGCGCCTGGGCAAGGTCAAGTTACTGGACGTCGATGATGGCTCGCATGACAAGTTTGTTCCTTACGAGCAATACATGGAGACCGAAGTTGCTTCCACGATCAAAGCCGCTGTTGAAATGGGAACGAAGCTGATTCGCGGGTTTTCGTTCTATCACCCGCGCGGAACCAAACCGACAGAACACTTGGCTTTGGCAGCCGAACAGATTGGCAAGATCGTCGATGCATGTTCAGCCGAGGGGCTCATCTACGGTCTTGAAATCGAACCGAATCTCGTGGGCGAAACGGGCGAGTTACTAGCCGAGCTAGGCAGAGCCGTTAATCGCCCCAACATGGTACTGATCTACGACGGAGGCAACGTCGCGGCTCAAAACAAACAGCCGGACGTCTGCTTTGACGAGTATGTCCAGACCCGCCCGTATCTTGGCTGGATGCATGTCAAGGACTACAAGATTGATCCCAACCTAGTTTGGGAAGGCGCGGTCGATGAAGATCGACTGAAGAACTTTGTTCCTTGCGACCAAGGCGACGCGGGTCACGCCAGGATCTTTTCCGACCTGAAGGGACACCTTCCCGAACTGACAAAGAAAATGCAGGCGATGGGGATTCCAGGTTTCTTTCTTGAAGCCGAACCTCACCTGAAAGGCGGCGGGCAATTCGGTGGCTTCAGTGGACCGGACGGTATGGGCGTCGCCGTCCGAACGCTCTGTCACCAATTGGATGAAGCCGGCATCGGCTACGAACTGCGTGGTTTTGATTCGATCAAAAGGTGATGAGCCCCATCAAGAATTAGCCGGATTACATTCGATCGCGACAACTTCACGAGTTACCTGATGTGCCCGGGACGACGATTTCCAACAAGCGGATCGCCGGTTCGTTGCTAACATGAATCACGGCGCTGCGGCCATAGACGATCGTCGGCGCCGCAACCTCCAATGCCTCTGCCAAATAGGCCGAAGCTGTGATTTTCCAGAGGGCGACCAATTCGACCTGTCGCAGTACGTCATGTTCGATCAGAACTCGACCGAGCGGCGTTTCGCGCGACTCGATACGTTGTCGCACCTCGTCTGACAATTTCGCTCGGTCCAATTCAACGATCCCATATTGCACAACGCGGGAATCAGACTGCCGCCGCAGGAGAATTTCTCGAGCATAGGTCGAGCCTTCGTTCCGAAACTGAACAACCTCGACATCGACTAAGGAGCTGTGAAACGCCTCGACCGTGACGGTCATGTGGTGTTCATGCACCAACAATTCTGCGAACGGTTGAGGCACTTCGCTCGCACCGCACAGCTCGATCGATCCCAATATATTTGGATCGTTATGAAACAGCGAAACCAACCGCTGAAGATTCGCCAGATCGGAATCGACGTTCATGGCTGCCTACGAATCATTCGATGTGCTCTAAGCGAAGGTCCTTGAACTCAGCCCACATCGATTTACCAGCATGCAATTGAAGAGCGATCATGCCTGCTTGTCGCGCTAGTTCTGGATGATTGTCGGTGAAGTCGAGCACTAAGCGACCATTGAGAAAATGCCGAATGCGATTGCCTTCGGCAGAAATCATGACGTCATTCCAGTCATCAATTTTCATGAGTGCCTTAAATTCGGCCTCGGTGATAAGCGGCTCTCCCTCGACTTGCTTCCCATCCGGTCCCCAAATCGCTTTCTCACCCGTCAGGCAAATTCGCCCGCGTGGGCCTCCCTCGTCGTAGATAAAACAGGGCACATCGGGAAATGCACTTTCGTTGCGAATTTCGTGCTGGTATCCAACGACTACCCAGTCGTTGCGAGCCTTCCTCCCTTTTTTGATTGGTTCGCCCTTCTTTACACGACGGGACCGATACTGCACGCCCGAGTTATTGGTCGCGTTGCAGCGAAACGAGAAGCTCAACTGAAAATCTTTGGCGGGTTCTTTCCAAATCAGAAACGTGTTTCCGCTTGTTCTTTTTCTCCAAGTCGTTTCACCACGAATGACGCTATCCTTGACCGACCAGAGTCGAGGGTCACCGTCCCAGCCTTCCAGATCGGTTCCATTGAAAATCGTGTGCGATTTGTCGTCGACGGGGTTCGCGACTTCGGATTGCGACCAAGCGTCCTTCACACAAGCAACGGAAAGGATGCTGATTATCAGAAGGCGAATCATAGACATTTCACCGGGACCTAGAGAGTCACTTACGCTTGGGACGAACGATCTATTTTGCAATGACAGGCAGGACGATGTCGGCAGGCGACAGCGAGTTTTGCGGACGATCGAGAACGGTATCTACCAAATAATACAGCAACCGACGTAGTTCGTCTGGCTGAATATCATCGGCGATCGCTTCGGCCCGATCTTGATGTTTGTCGATCAGCCGTTCCGCCTTTTCGAACACATTGGCCTCCGCGAACAATTGCCGCACTCGCTCGACTCGGAAATGGTCGGCGCGATTGTCGTCAGAGATGAGGCCCAGCAATTCGGCCTGTTTGATTTCGTCCAGTGATTCGAGAGCTAACGCCAACAGCAGCGTAGGGCGGCCGCCCAACACGTCGGCTCCGAAGTCCATTTTGTTGTCACGATCCTGGCTCCAATCCTTAAGATCATTCAGAATTTGAAATCCGACGCCCAAGTTCCTGGCAAACAGCTTCAGAGGAGATTCATAATCTGCCAACGATCCGGCCAGCCGAGCGCCACAGACTAACGCGGCTTCAAAAGCGGGCGATGTCTTGAGTGCGTAGATCTTCAGTGCATCGAGCGGTGCCAGCCGCTTGTCTCCGGCGTCGCGCCACATCAATTCGGCCCCTTGGCCTTCGGAGAGTTTTGTATGCGCGTTCGACAGGCAACGAACAATGTCGAGCGTGGTCGCAGGGTCCACACCTTCGTCGCTCATACCCGCGATTCGATACCCGAGCCCAATGAGGTAATCGCCAACATTGATGGCGGTGGGAACCCCGTACTGCTGATGAATGGTCTCGTCGCCGTAGCGGAACGAATCGTCATCTTGAATGTCATCGTGGACGAGCGACGCTTTGTGGAACGTTTCGATGGCCAGCGCCGTGCGTCGGACTTGGTCGCCCCATTGTTCGATGTTGGCTGCACCGTCAGATGTTGTCGCGTTGCCGCCGGTCAACGCATCGTAAACCGAGAGCGTGATGAAGGGGCGCGAGTACTTACCCCCTTTTGCCAGGAAGTCGTATGCGATGGATTCCGTCGCCGCGATCGGATCGGATCGAAAACCGTCAGGACCGGAGCCTTGCACGTCGATGATTTTTCGCGAGCGGGGAACGAGTCGGTTTAGCTCATCCGCAACGAACATTTGTTTTGCGGATCGCATCAGGTGGACATAGCTGCGAGTTTCCGGCTTTGGGGCAGCCGGCTGCACGTTGATCATGTCGTGCACCCAATCTTCATCGACCGAAGTGTTTCGACAATCACTCGACAGCAAAGGAATGGCCATGCACGGAATCCCAGCGAGCAATATCTTGTCGATGGCTTTTTCCAGCACATTCAAACAAGCGACGCCCACAATCGCATCGACGTGACCGCTCACAATAATCTTGAGCACAATCGGCGAGCCTTCAGCGACCAAGACCTTGTATCCCATCTTCTCTGCGACCGAGCGGAAATCGGCGATACTGCAGGCGCCGCAACGCTCGCAGTCGAGTCCGAATTCGTCATAGTCGGCGGGACATCCCTCGGCATGCTTCAAGCAATGAGGCAGCAAGAAAAGGCGTCGCGACGGGGGCGTATTCGCCACGTGCTCTTGGTAGAACGCGGTCGCCAAGGCAACCATGGTCCAGCCGACGTATCCTTCTTCCAAACCGGCGTCGGCCAACGTCGCACGAGCCACCGATTCCATCTGGTCCTTCGTCAGCGGATTTGACTTGTCTAGCTTCGCCGCCACTTCTTCGCAGCGTTGCCGCAGCGCCTCGCGAGCCTCTTTCGTCTCGGGAACGAGCTTGAGATGCGCCGTCTTACGGCGCCGCGACCTGCGAGTCTTCGCAGGGGAGCCATCCTGAGCGGGTTCCGATCCGTTGGTAACGTCAGCAGTAGCCAAGTTAAGGAATCCTTCGCGGTAGGTGACGGTGGCGTCTCAGACTGAATGTAAATGAATCTAAAATTCTGAGCCGCTACGAATCCATTTTCGACTTGGTCAGGCCCCGCAATGCGGAAGCCGAAAACACAAGCGGATAGATGGATTCGTAGTACCAGAGTTTAGCGAAGTAGAGCCCAATCGGCGAGGCGCGGTCCTGTTCGCCATTTTCCACAGCCGAAACAAGCCAATCGACGCCTCGTTGAATTCCGGCCGTATCGTTTGACCTGTCCAGCCCGTCAAAGCACGCCGATAACGCCTCAACCGCCAGGGAGGTCTCTTCCACGCTACTGGAATGACCGTCACCACCCCAACCACCATCTTCATTCTGAACTCGCAGCAGCCACGTAGCGGCCGCCTGCGCCGGCTTGTCTGACAAACGTCCACAATCTCGGTACGCCATCAGACACTTGGCTGTGCCGTACACAGGATTCTCTTCCTGCGGGTGATCTTGATTGCCAAACCAGAGCGGCGTCCAGCTACCATCTTCATTTTGATTTCGCACCAAATAACGCCAACCGCGCTGCCGTGCCGATTCGCTCCGCTGATGCCCCAATTCAGACCAAGCGTACAAAGCTCGCAGGGCGTGAGCCGTCAGATCGCTGCCGCTGCGATCGAACGGCAGCTTGCCCCAACCACGACAAAACGTGGGCCAGCCACCATCCCGATTCTGCAGATCCAACAGCCACTGCACGCCCTCTGCTGCAGCCAACTTCGCACGAGCCACCACGTCCGGATCGGCGTCCGCCGCAGCACAGTAATACCTCAGTGCGAGCAGGGCACCGGGCGTGTCGTCCGCATCGGGAACGGCGCCACTGAGATCGGACCAACCCCATCCCCCGGGAGCGGCACCGGTGAAAGGGTGCGGTTCGGTATTTTGACAATCGAGCAACCATGCGATCAGCGCCGTGTGCTCTCGGGCCGTTAGTTGATTCCCATCTTGCTCGGCGCGACAGCGATCATTTTGGACAGAGCCGGTCAACGCATTCAAAGCCAGCGTCGTATTCCAAGTTGCCAAGTTCGTATCGATCGGCCAGCTTCCATCGTCGCGCACGGTATCTCGAATAAATCGCAAGCACGCTTGCGTCACCGGATGCTCCCCCCGATCGCAACTGATCAGACTCATGGCGACAAAACTTGTCAGCGGGATCGCCTCGAGGTACCCACCGCTCGCCGGTTGAATGCGTTGGAGCACACGCAGGCTCGGTTCGATTGCCAAATTTCGCAGCCAGCGCAGCAACGGGTTACCGCCACCGCGGCCATGGTGGATCGCTTGCCCAACGGCCACCAGCGCCGGGATCGCGTAACTCACAACGGGCAACTTGAGATGCCGATACCAACTCTGCGGAAAGCAGGCCAACTCGAACGGCAGCCGCGAGACTTCGTTCCAACCGACCTGTCCGGCGATCGCAGCGTTCGCCAGGATGGGAACAGCAAACGTCTTGTCACGACCGTAACGTCGCTTCAACCCGCTGACGCCTCCCTGGGATTCCACATAGGCAGCGGCTCGGGCCAGCGCTGGGCGATACTCGTCCTCTTTGCCTGCAAGCGACAGGGCGGCGCGCACCAACATCGTCGTCGAGATATTGGAATAGCTAAACGACGTATCGCCCCAACCGCCATCCGCATTTTGTCCCGCCATTAACCAGCCGACCGCCGGCACGACGTATTGCTCGTATTCAAAGGAATCCGGACCATAATGGGACGCCAGAGCGCTCACGGCGGTTGCGGTCGACAGCGCCGAAGCCGACAAGAGGCCCGTCCAGACGCCCCGGGCATCGCGGGCGGCTAACAACCGCTCCGTGGCCAGCTCGTTGGCGGCGTGAAGCGAATGACAGCGGCTGACGGGGACGTTCATCCCGCTATCTTAACGCATTCGAATCCATGACCAAACGTCCCCGAAAAACTCGACGAGATCGCCACCTGTTGAGATGCTGAACGTGCTACGATACCGTCAGTCCTATCGCCGACACTCGCCCCAGCGCAGCTTCACCATGCCCATTCCCAACCTTCCACCAAATCAACAGCTCGTTCGCGGCAAACGTTGGCCTTTGGTAGGCGAGCGGCACCCACGCCAGGACGATTCGCCTTGGTCGGTTCAAGTTAGCGGGCTGGCCACGGCCCGCACGGTGATGCTGACGGAGCTGCAGGCAATGCCTCAGGTGACGCGAACGATCGATGTCCACTGCGTGACACGATGGTCGCGACTGGAAATGGAATTTCGTGGGATTCGTTTGGCCCAACTGATCGGAACGCTGTCGAACCCAACGTGGAGAGACGAAGCCCGATACATCTCGTTTGGAGCAAGAAGTGCTCGCAACCATTCAACATCCTTGCCAATCGCCGAAGTACTGAAGCTTGATCCGCTGATCGCTCTGGAGGCCGACGGTGAACCGCTCACGTCCGAACATGGTGGACCGGTGCGAATGGTTGTGCCCGGAAAGTACTTTTATAAAAGCGTGAAGTGGCTGGAGAGAATCGAGTTTTTGGCAGAAGACCGACTCGGTTACTGGGAGGCCGACGCCGGTTATCACAACGTGGCCGATCCATGGCGCGAAGAGCGGTACATGGCTCCTTCACTTTCAAAAAAAGAGGCGGCCGAGCTGATAACCAATCGCGATTTTCAAGGCCGCGATCTTCGCAGTCTCATTGCGGCCGATCGTGACTTGGCAGGGCTCCGAGCCGCAGGCGCATTGCTGCGGAATGCCGATTTTCGGCGAGCCAATCTCCAACGTGCCGATTTTAGCGGCGCCAATCTATCGAACGCCCATTTCCACGATGCCGATTTGAGCGGAGCCAATTTCCAGAAGGCCGATTTGGAAGGTGTCAATTTGAGCGGAGCCAATTTGGCTGCTGCCGATTTGACGGGAGTGTCACTCTTCGGAGCCAGTTTTTGCGACCTTGACGCGAATGGGCAGCCGTGCAACGGAGCCAAATTCGATGAAAACACCCGACTCGAGGAATCTTCGCTTGCTGCTCTAACGGAAGACCAACGATCTTTCGTACAATCCGCGACCAGCCTGTTTCCCTAAACCTGCTGTTTCCCTAAACCTGTAGTCGCCGTTTTCGTTCGAGCCCAGCTTCCGCTGCCTTGCCGGAAACGGCACACCACTCAGACCATCAATCGACGGAGCACCTTCCATGGCGGACAAGTCTCTCGAAGCAATGCGGAAACTCTCCCCGCGACGCAACTCGTCTACTGCAACGACGAAACAAGAGCTCGTCCAAGAGCAGCTTGAACACTTCAGCATCGACCCCAAATCGGAATTTGGCGAAGCGATGGGACAGTTGATCGATCATCTTTATGACTGCCAAGGCGATATCGATACGTTGTGGCGAGTCGCGATGGAACGCATGCACGAGCTCGAAGCGCCCACTCGAATCGCTCGCTTTAATGCACAGAAGTTCCTTTCGTTCCAGATCGCGAAGCTGCTCGATTCGCTTCAGCACTCCTTCCGCCGCAGCTATCAATCGCTCGATTACAGCCAGTCGACACAGGCCGCCAAAGGGCCCTATCCCATTTTCGACAACATCACGGCGATTTTTTCTGCGACTCCCGTGATCGCGCGGACGGCAACCTACATCTACGCCTGCGCCGAATGGATCGAAGACGCCTTTAAGGGCAAGGAATTGATGCTGGAGATTTACTCTCGGCTGCTCAATCCGACCAGCATTTCACTCGCCAACCATGTCGTCGACCTGGAAGCTGGCCCGTACTCAGGTGAGTACATGGCCTGGAACTTCAACAGCGGCATGGCGGCGATCGATTCGACGCTGGCCCACGTGCTGGGTCGCGACGACGTACTGATCACAAGTCGAAGCATTTATGGCGGAGCCTACCAACTCATTCACGATTGGTATGCCAAGGAAGGCAATCTGGAAATCGCCGTCGAGACATTCGACGGTTACGACGTCGAGTCGATTCGTCAATGCTGGGAGAGCGTCCAAAAAAAGTACGCTGACCGCTTCGAAAACGGACGCAAGGCTTATGTCTATCTCGAATCGCCATGCAATCCCCACGGCTACGTCTTGGACGTCCCAGGCATCAGTCGCTGGGCGCATGAAAACGGCATGCGAGTCATGCTCGATGCAACAGTCGCCACGCCTTTCCTTAGTCGGCCGTTGCAGAGAAAAGACCCGATCGAGCGCCCTGATTTTCTTATTCACAGTTACACCAAGGACATGACGGGGACGGGCAGCGCGATTGCTGGCTGTGTGATCGCCAGGAACGAAGACATGTTCATCCCGAAGGGTGCTTCTGCCAGTGGGCGCAGTTGGGACCAGACGATGTTCTGGAATGTCTATTACGTCAAAGGCGCATTCCTCAACGCCGACGCCTCGTTCGAAGTCCTGCAAGGGCTACGCACACTCGACGTGCGCATGATGAAAAAGTGTATCAACACGGAAATCATGGCTCGTTTCCTGGCCGGCCACCCCAAGATCAATGTTCATTGCAACGCACTTCCCGAGGACCCAAATTCAGCCATGCGGGAATCGTTATGCTTCCTTGGCCTGCCGGCACCCCTGTTCACGACCGACATGGGCGATATTCCTCGCGAGGCGTTCCAACGGTTCTTCGACGCGCTTTCACCGACCTTTGGTCACATGATCAGCTTAGGTCAATCCAATACGATCGTCAGTTGCCCGTCGCTCACAACCCATTCCGAACTGGATGACGAAGCGTTGGCAAAGGCGGGCATGGCGCCAACGACGATTCGCTTTGCCATCGGAGACGAAGATCCGATCGATCTGATCAAGCATCTCATCAGTGCGGCGAAAGTCACACTGGACGCTGAGGTTCCCGGTTTTTCTGATGGCTTCCTCGAACCGGCCGCCTATGGCGACCTCGTTCGCGACTGCTACGTGGGCGCCCATCAACGATACATCGAGCAGCGGATCCAAGCGAAACTTTGAGGTCGCTTCGCCGCGATCCCCGTCGACCAAGGCAGCGGCCGGGCAGGGCCCGCACGGCGATGAGACGCGCCAGCGGGCACCGAGATCACTTCACGCCAGGTTCTGGTACCGGTGTGATATCGAAGGCCGCCGGAAATTTAACCTGATTCCCAATGATGCGATCTGCCTCATCGACTGCGCCGTCCAAGATTGCGCCACCCGGAAGAGAGGCGTTCCTCGAGGGCAGTTCCGTGCTTCCTGCTTCTCGCAGCCACTGACGCCAGAACTCTCGCCCCCGTTTCTATCAGGCAGAGAAGCAAGCTGCCACTTCGGCCGACGTTTCGATTTATCAAGCGGCTGAAACCGGGGACATTCTTCACTTATTGGATTTTTCTAATAGCACTTTGGTAGAAGTGTGATCGTGCAATGTGTCATGGAATGGCACTT